>NZ_LFML01000032.1:0-77943 GCF_001044425.1 Streptomyces roseus | reverse complement strand
GCGCTGTGGCGGGCGCGGCTGCACTACGAGCGCCCCACCGCCACACTGACGCGCCCCCGCAGTGCGGAACTCCTCGGCCACGTGCGGGACGTGATGAACGCGGCGCTCGCGGTCGGCGGCACCAGCTTCGACAGCCTGTACGTCAACGTGAACGGCGAGTCCGGCTACTTCGACCGCTCCCTCGACGCCTACGGGCGCGAGGACGAGCCCTGCCGGCGGTGCGGGACCCCGATGCGGCGGCGCCCCTGGATGAACCGGTCCAGCTACTTCTGCCCGCGCTGTCAGCGGCCGCCGCGCCTGGTGTCGTAGGACTCCCGGGCCCCGATGACCCGGGGCATGCTCGCTTCCAGGAAGTGGATGAGCGCGAGCAGCCGGTCGGCGATCTCGATGCCGAGCGGGGTCAGCTCGTAGTCCACGCGCGGCGGGTTCGTCGGCTGCGCCTCACGGTGGACGACGCCGTCGCGCTCCAGCGCCTGGAGCGTCTGGGAGAGCATCTTCTCGCTCACGCCGTCGACCTTGCGGCGCAGCTCGTTGAAGCGGCACGAGCCGTCGCGCAGGGCGCCCACGGTGAGGCTGCCCCAGCGGCCCGTGACGTGCTCCAGGGTCTCCCGGGACGGGCAGGCGCGCGCGAACGCGTCGAAGGGCGGCTCTGTCTCCATGCCGACCAGCTTAACTCCGCACAGCGCTGGCCAGTAGTGGGCGCTTTCGGTTGGTAAGTGGCTGCTGTCGAGGGCCGTGCGGCCGTGGCTAGAAGCCGAAGTCCTGGGTCCACCAGGGGCCGCCGTCGGCGACGTACACGCCGACGCCGAGCGTGCGGAACTCGCAGTTGAGGATGTTGGCCTTGTGGCCGGGGCTGTTCATCCACGCGTTCATGACCGCCTGGGCGTCGCCCTGGCCGCGGGCTATGTTCTCGCCGCCCAGACCGGACAGGCCCGCCTTGGCGGCGCGGTCCCACGGCGAGTTGCCGTCGGGGTCGGTGTGGCCGAAGAAGCCGCGGGCGGCCATGTCCTTGCTGAAGGCGGCGGCCAGCGCCGCGAGCGGCGGGTTCGCGCGGACCGGACCGCAGCCGGCCTGGGCGCGCTCCTGGTTGACCAGGGTGAGTACGGCTGCCTCCTCCGCGGAGTGGCCGTCGGCCGGCGTCGGGGCCGGCGGGGCGGGCGGCCGGGGGGTGGCGGTCTTGGGGGCGGCCGTCTTGGGGGAGGCCGCCTTGGGCGCCGCCGGGACCGGGGCGGGCGGCAGGCTCTGCCGCGGCTTCGCCTGCACCTCGGGGGAGGAGGAGGCGGAGGCGGAGGGCGCGGCCGGGGCGGAGGGGCTCGGCGAGGCCGCCGGGGAAGGCGAGGCCGAGGGGGAAGGGGAGGCCGAGGGTGTGGGAGTGCCCGCGTCGGGGACGGCGGAGGCGCGGCCGGAGAGGTTGGCGAGGCCGCCCTGCTGCTCGGCCACCGGCTTCGGGCTCGGCGAGGCCTCGGCCCCGGCCCGCGTCTTCCCGCCCGGGTCGGCGGCGCCGACACCGACGTAGGGGAAGGAACTGCCGACCGGCACCATGCCGGTGGTCACGGCCGCCGTGCCGAGAACCACGGCCACGGCGCCGCCCAGCAGGGCCGTGCGCACGAGGGTGCGGCGGTTGCCGCCCTGGTCCGGCGCGGCGTGAAGTCGGTGGCGTCCCATCGGCGACGTGCCTTCCTTGCGGCTCAAGATCATCCCTAACACACCCAAATGGGTGAGTTCACTGGTGCGGGACTGTACGCGATGGGACGCCGGGGCGATGTGGGGCGAAACTCCCCGCCCCGTTAGCGTGCACGCATGAACGAAGACGTCCGCATGACCGCGTGGGTGCGCGGCCGTGTACAGGGAGTGGGCTTCCGCTGGTTCACCAGGGCCAATGCACTGGAGATCGGCGGTGTCGTCGGGTTCGCGCTCAACCTCGACGACGGGCGGGTGCAGGTGGTGGCCGAAGGTCAACGTGAGAATTGCCACCGGCTGCTCGACTGGCTGCGCTGCGCCGACACGCCCGGGAGGGTGGACGGGGTGACAGAGATCTGGGGCACACCGCGCGGTGGCTACGACGGGTTCGCGATCCGGTGACCGATCGGCTGATCATGTACTGATCACACCTCGGAGGGGCCCGCACCAGGCCGGATCTGCACGTTCCGCTGTCGGTACGTTGCCGGACGCGGCGTTCCGTGGAAGGCTCGGAGCAGCGGACGATCTCCACGTCCCTTGGGGGAACCGGGCTGCCCGCCGATACGGGGCGTGATCGTGTTGACCGTCAAACTTTTTGGTGAGACGCTGGAAGCCCCGCGCACCTGAGGTGTTTGGCAGTGCTGGCACCAGTAAGCGCAGTGACTGACAGTCGCTGCCGGACATCCGCGGGTGCGATTCCCTCACGACCCACACCGCTTCGGTCGGTCACTCAGTGTGGAGGACCATCCATCATGGCAAAGGCGCTTCTCGGTTACGTCGGCGGTTCCGACCCGCGACTCCTCGCCGAGATGCGACGGCTTCAGCAGCGCGTCCAGGACCTCGAGTCCGAGCTCGTACGGATTCAGTCCGAAAATGACGCGCTGAACGCGGCCGCCGCTCAGCACGGAGACTCGCTGCTGGACCGCATCGACATCGACGTACCCCAGGCGGAGCCTGCGCTCACCTGATCCGCGCTCCATTCGTCACTCGACTCCCGCCCCGCTAGATCTGCAAGGGACGCTTCGGCGTCCCTTCGTTCTTGTTGGGCCGGGCGGGGGACCCTCGGCATCGGCCGTGCCCTGCACCTTCATGGGTGAAACCGGGCGCGAAAGGTAGAGTCCGGCGGCGTGCACCTCAAGTCCCTGACCCTGCGTGGCTTCAAGTCCTTCGCCTCCGCAACCACCCTGCGCTTCGAGCCCGGCATCACGTGCGTCGTGGGGCCCAACGGCTCGGGCAAGTCCAACGTGGTGGACGCGCTGTCCTGGGTCATGGGTGAGCAGGGGGCCAAGTCCCTGCGCGGCGGCAAGATGGAGGACGTCATCTTCGCCGGCACCACCGGGCGGCCACCGCTCGGACGGGCCGAGGTCTCCCTGACCATCGACAACTCCGACGGCGCCCTGCCGATCGAGTACGCCGAGGTCACGATCACCCGGATCATGTTCCGCGGCGGCAGCAGCGAGTACCAGATCAACGGGGACACCTGCCGGCTGCTCGACATCCAGGAGCTGCTCTCCGACTCCGGCATCGGCCGCGAGATGCACGTCATCGTCGGCCAGGGCCAGCTGGACTCCGTCCTGCACGCCGACCCGATGGGCCGGCGCGCCTTCATCGAGGAAGCCGCCGGCGTACTCAAGCACCGCAAGCGCAAAGAGAAGGCGCTGCGGAAGCTGGACGCGATGCAGGCCAACCTCGCGCGCGTGCAGGACCTCAACGAGGAACTGCGGCGCCAGCTCAAGCCGCTGGGGCGCCAGGCCGCGGTGGCCCGGCGCGCCGCCGTCATCCAGGCCGACCTGCGCGACGCGCGGCTGCGGCTGCTCGCCGACGACCTGGTGACGCTGCGGGGCGCGCTGGACGCGGAGATCGCGGACGAGGCGGCGCTGAAGGAGCGCAAGGAGGCGGCCGAGGCGCAACTCGGCCAGGCGCTGCGGCGCGAGGCGGAGCTCGAGGAAACGGTGCGGCAGCTGACGCCTCGGCTCCAGCGGGCGCAGCAGACCTGGTACGAGCTGTCCCAGCTGGCCGAGCGGGTACGGGGGACGGCGTCCCTGGCCGAGGCGCGGGTGAAGTCGGCCTCGGCTCCGCCGGAGGACGAGCGGCGCGGCCGGGACCCCGAGGACATGGAGCGGGAGGCCGCGCGGATCCGCGAGCAGGAGGCGGAGCTGACGGCCGCGCTGGAGGCGGCTTCGCGGGCGCTGGAGGACACCGTCGAGCACCGGGCGGAGCTGGAGCGCTCGCTGGCGGCCGAGGAGCGGCGGCTGCGGGACGCGGCGCGGGCCATCGCCGACCGGCGCGAGGGGCTGGCACGGCTGACGGGGCGGTTGGGCGCGGCCCGCTCCCGGGCCGGGGCGGCCCAGGCGGAGATCGACCGGCTGGTGGCGGCGCGGGACGAGGCCCGGTCCCGGGCGGGCGCCGCGCAGGCGGAGTACGAGGCGCTGGCCGAGGAGGTCGGCGGGCTCGAAGACCCGGCGGTGGACGAGGAGTACGCGGCGGCGCGGGCGGAGCTCGCGGCGGCGGAGGCCGCGCTGGCGCAGGCGCGGGACGCGGTGGCGGCGGCGGAGAAGTCCCGGGCCGCGGTGTCGGCGCGGCGCGACGCGCTGGCGCTCGGACTGCGGAGGAAGGACGGCACGGGAGCGCTGCTCGCCGCGCGGGAGCGGCTGGCGGGGCTGCTGGGGCCGGCGGCGGAGCGGTTGTCGGTGACCCCGGGGTACGAGGTCGCGGTGGCGGCGGCGCTGGGCGCCGCGGCGGACGCGCTGGCGGTGTCCTCGCCGGGGGCGGCGGCCGACGCGATCCGCCATCTCCGCGCCGCGGACGCGGGACGGGCCACCCTCCTGATCGCGCCCCCGCCGCCCGTGATCGCGTCCCCGCCGCCCGGGATCCCGGTCCCGGGCCAGGGCGAGGCGGCCGGCGGCGCGGACGCGCAGACCCAGCCGGGACCGCCGTCGGGGATCCCGGGCCAGGCGACGACCGGGGCCGGCGCCGCGGCCGCCCTGGCGGCTCCGCCCTCCGCCCGGGCATCGGCGGCGCCGGACCGGGGGACCGCGGCGGATCAGGGGTCTTCGGCGCCGGCGGGCGCGGCGGCCGCCGCGCTCCCCGTGGCGCGGGGTTCGGTGCCGGACCCCGCAGCCGAGTCGCCGCCCGCCGAGTCGCTGCCCGCCCGGGCGCTCCCCGCCCACGGGCTGGTGCGGGGGGACGCGGAGGCCGTGCGCGCCGTCGGGTGGGTGCTGCGGGAGTACGTGGTCGTCGGGGCACTGGACGAAGCCGAGCGGGTGGTCGCGGCGCGCCCCGATCTCGTCGCCGTCACCCTGGAGGGCGACGTGCTCGGCGCACACCTCGCGCACGGGGGGTCCGCCGGGGCGCCCAGTCTGATCGAGGTGCAGGCCGCCGTCGACGAGGCCGGCGCGGAGCTGGTGCGGCTCGACGTCGAGTGCGCGGACGGCGCCGCCGCGCGGGAGCGCGCACAGGCGCTGCGGGGCGAGCTCGTCGCGCGGGTCGAGGAGGTCGGCGAGCGGCGCCGGGCCGGGGAGCAGGCCCGGGCCGGGGTGGCGCAGCAGCTGGGCCGCCTCGCCGGACAGGCGAAGGGCGCCGAGGGCGAGGCCGAGCGCAGCGCCGCCGCCGCGGCCAAGGCCCAGGACGCGCTGGAGCAGGCGCTCGCCGAGGTCGAGGAGTGCGCCGAACGCCTCGCCGCCGCCGAGGAGATGCCGGTGGAGGAGGAGCCGGACACCGCCGTGCGGGACCGGCTCGCCGCCGACGGGGCCAACGCCCGCCAGACCGAGATGGAAGCCCGGCTGCAGCTCAGGACCCACGAGGAGCGGGTCAAGGGGCTGGCGGGCCGGGCCGACTCCCTCGACCGCGCGGCCCGCGCCGAGCGCGAGGCCCGCGCCCGCGCCGAGCGCCGCCGGGCCCGGCTGCGCCACGAGGCCGAGGTGGCCCGCGCCGTCGCCGACGGGGCCCGGCAGCTCCTGGCGCACCTGGAGGTCTCGCTCGGCCGGGCCGAACAGGAGCGCGCCGCCGCCGAGTACGCCAAGGGCCTGCGCGAACGGGAGCTGGGCGAGGCCCGCAGCCGCGGCCGCGACCTCAAGGGCGAGCTGGACAAGCTGACCGACTCCGTCCACCGCGGCGAGGTGCTCGGCGCGGAGAAGCGGCTGCGCATCGAGCAGGTGGAGTCCCGCGCGCTGGAGGAGTTCGGGATGGAGGCGGTGGCCCTCGTCGCCGAGTACGGGCCGGACCAGCCCGTACCGCCGAGCCCGCCCGCCGAGGGCGGGGACGCGGACGGGGACGCCGAGCCGGGTCCCTTCGTACGGGCCCACCAGGAGAAGCGGCTCCGGGCGGCGGAACGCGCGTACCAGCAGCTAGGCAAGGTCAACCCGCTCGCCCTGGAGGAGTTCGCGGCGCTGGAGGAGCGCCACCGCTTCCTCAGCGAGCAGTTGGAGGACCTGCGCAAGACACGGGCCGACCTCCTTCAGGTGGTGAAGGAGGTCGACGAGCGCGTCGAGCAGGTGTTCACCGAGGCCTACCGGGACACGGCCCGGGAGTTCGAGGGGGTGTTCTCGCGGCTGTTCCCCGGCGGCGAGGGGCGGCTGATCCTCACCGACCCCGACAACATGCTGGCCACCGGAGTGGACGTGGAGGCCCGCCCGCCCGGCAAGAAGGTCAAGCGGCTCTCCCTGCTCTCCGGCGGCGAGCGCTCGCTGACCGCCGTCGCCCTGCTGGTCTCCATCTTCAAGGCCCGCCCCAGCCCCTTCTACGTGATGGACGAGGTCGAGGCCGCTCTCGACGACACCAACCTCCAGCGGCTGATCCGGATCATGGAGGAGCTCCAGGAGAGCTCGCAGCTGATCGTGATCACCCACCAGAAGCGGACGATGGAGGTCGCGGACGCCCTGTACGGCGTCTCCATGCAGGGCGACGGGGTCTCCAAGGTCATCAGCCAGCGGCTTCGCTGAGCTCCTCGCTTCACTTAGTGAACACATTGCGCCAGGACTCATCGGTCAGCGCTGCGACGAATCGGATTCATCTCGGCTATTGACTTCAGAAAGTGAAGTCATAAGCTCTGCTGTGCCGTGTTGACGTTCAGGTGGTGGCAAGCAGTTTGCTGTGCGCCACTAGAGGAACACGAGCAAGCGACAACGAACCCACTCAGCCCGCCGTCGCCGCCGGGCCCAGGAGCGCACCTTGACCAGCACAGCGAACGCACCCGCGTCAGGCGGTGGAAGCGCGTCCCAGCCCGACCACCTCGGCCACGTCATCTTCATCACCGCGGCCGCGGCCATGGGCGGCTTCCTCTTCGGCTACGACAGCTCCGTCATCAACGGCGCCGTGGAGGCGATCCGCGACCGCTTCGACGTCGGATCGGCCGCTCTGGCCCAGGTGATCGCCGCCGCGCTGATCGGCTGCGCACTCGGCGCGGCCACCGCCGGACGCCTCGCCGACCGGATCGGCCGTATCCGCTGCATGCAGATCGCCGCCGTCCTGTTCACCGCGAGCGCCATCGGCTCGGCCCTCCCGTTCGCGCTGTGGGACCTCGCGGTCTGGCGCGTCATCGGCGGTTTCGGCATCGGCATGGCCTCGGTCATCGGCCCCGCCTACATCGCCGAGGTCTCCCCGCCCGCCTACCGCGGCCGCCTCGCCTCCTTCCAGCAGGCGGCGATCGTCATCGGCATCGCCGTCTCGCAGCTCGTCAACTGGGGCATCCTCAACCTCGCCGACGGTGACCAGCGCGGCGAGATCGGCGGCCTGGAAGCCTGGCAGTGGATGCTCGGCGTGATGGTCGTCCCGGCCGTGCTCTACGGGCTGCTCTCCTTTGCCATCCCCGAGTCCCCGCGCTTCCTGGTCTCGGTGGGCCGCACGGAGAAGGCCAAGGAGGTCCTGCGCGAGGTCGAGGGCTCCCACGTCGACCTGGACGCACGCGTCGCCGACATCGAGCACGCCATGCGCTCCGAGCACAAGTCCACCTTCAAGGACCTGCTCGGCGGCCGCTTCGGCTTCCTGCCCATCGTCTGGGTCGGCATCGGGCTCTCGGTCTTCCAGCAGCTCGTCGGCATCAACGTGATCTTCTACTACAGCTCCTCGCTGTGGCAGTCCGTCGGCATCGACCCGAGCTCCTCGTTCCTGTACTCCTTCGAGACCTCGGTCGTGAACATCATCGGTACCGTGATCGCGATGGTCTTCGTCGACCGGATCGGCCGCAAGCCCCTCGCGCTCATCGGCTCCGTCGGCATGGCGCTGTCGCTCGGCACGGCGGCCTGGGCGTTCTCGTTCAAGTCCGGAACCGGCGACAACATCTCCCTGCCCCACGCGCAGGGCATCACGGCCCTGGTCGCCGCCAACTTCTTCGTGCTCTTCTTCGCCCTCTCCTGGGGCGTCGTGGTCTGGGTTCTGCTCGGCGAGATGTTCCCGGGCCGCATCCGCGCCGCCGCCCTCGGCGTGGCCGCGGCCGCCCAGTGGATCGCCAACTGGGTCATCACGGTCTCGTTCCCGTCGCTCTCCGACTGGAACCTCTCCGGCGCCTACATGATCTACACGTTCTTCGCCGCGCTCTCGATCCCGTTCATCCTCAAATGGGTGCCGGAGACCAAGGGCAAGGCGTTGGAGGAGATGGGGTAACCACCCCCGCCACCACCCCCTCTCCTCTTACGACAGGTGCTGCCCCCGCTCAGTCCTTGAGCCGGGGCAGCACCTGTTCGCAGAGCAGGTGCAGACTGCGCCAGCCCTCGTCCAGCGGCATCCCGCCGCACAAGGGGTGCAGCACCAGGTTCCCCGCCTCGCCCGCGCCCCGGGCGTACGCGAGCGCCTCGTCCGGGGTCAGCACCCGGTACACGCCCTCCGCGCGCAGCTCCGCCACCGAGCGCGCACCCGACCGCACGGCGCTGCGGATGTCCTTCGACTGCCACGAGGCGTACGTGCCCGCCTCGTGCAGGAAGCGCTCGCCGTACTCGGCCCACACCCGGTCCGGATCCTCGGCGATGTGCAGCAGCGGGGTCTCGGCCGCCGGCATCATGCAGAACCCCTCCGTCCCGTGCTCCGCGAGCTGCGCCTGGTAGTACGCCTCCAGCTCGGGCAGGTGCGCGCTGGGGAAGAACGGCAGCCCGAGCCGGGCCGCGCGCCGGGCCGCCGCCCTGGAGCTGCCGCCGACCAGGAGCAGCGGGTGCGGCTGCGTGAAGGGCCGCGGGGTGACCCGTACCGTCCTGCCGCGGTACTCGAACGGCTCACCGGTCCACGCCCGCAGCAGGGTCTCCAGCAGCTCGTCCTGGAGCCGGCCGCGCCGGCCCCACTCGACGCCGTGCTGCTCGTACTCCTCGGGCCGGTAGCCGATGCCCGCCACCGTGACGAGGCGGCCGCCGCTCAGCAGGTCGAGGACCGCGATGTCCTCCGCCACCTTCAGCGGGTCGTACAGCGGGCCGATGATCGCCGAGACGGTGACCGCGATCCGGCGGGTGGCGCCGAAGACGGCGCCCGCGAAGGCGAATGGCGAGGGCAGCCAGTTGTTGGCCGTGCCGTGGTGCTCCTCGGTCTGGATCGTGTCGATGCCGCGGTCGTCCGCGTACTTCGCCATCTCCAGCGCGGCCTTGTAGCGGGCGGAAAGGCTTTCGGGGGTGCCGTTCGGGTCGACGAGATTGAACCGGGCCACGGTGATGGGCATGGAGAAGTCCCCCTCCGCCGGATGTGGGTGCGCGGGCGAAGGGGGACGTTAGCTGACGTTGCGTCAGTTGGACAGGGATCCGGCGGCGCCGGCGAGCTCGGGCTCCCCGGCCCCGGCCGCGGGGGCCGCCGGCGCCGCCGCGCGCGGCAGTACGGCGTACAGCAGGCCCGAGGTGACGATGCCGGCCGCCCAGCCCAGCCCGTTGCGCCCGATCCAGGTGCCGGCCAGCGGCCCGCCGAACCAGTCGACCTTCGTGAAGAGCAGTCCCACGACCAGGGCCAGGCCCCAGGCGGTCATGGCCTGCCAGGCGTAGCCGCCCCGGTACCAGTAGGCGCTGGTGCGGGTCGTGTCCAGCAGGGCCGCGCCGTCGTACGAGGTCCGGCGCAGCATGTCCACGCCGAAGACGCCGATCCACGCGGAGAAGGCCACGGCGAGCAGCGTCAGGAAGGAGATGAACGAGCCGAAGAAGCTGGTCGCGACCACCATCAGCAGGAAGCCGAAGACGAGGCTGATGACGGCGTTGACGCTGACGGCCGCCGCGCGCGGGACCTTGATGCCGAGGGTCTGCGCCGTGAAGCCGGCCGAGTACATGGACATCGAGTTGATCAGCAGCATGCCCACGAGCGCGATCAGCAGGTAGGGCACCGCGATCCAGGCGGGCAGCAGGTTGCCGATGAAGGAGACCGGGTCCTGCGCCGTGGCCAGGTCCGGGGTGCCCACCGCCATGACGGCGCCCATGAGCACCATCGGGATCACCACGACGGCCGCGCCGCCGATCGTCGCGCCGACCATGCCCTTGGCGGAGGCCGTGCGCGGCAGGTAGCGGGTGAAGTCCGGGCCCGAGGGGACCCAGCTGATGCCGCCCGCCGCGATGGTGCCGATGCCCGCGATCATCATCGCGGTCGAGCCGGCCGGCTTGTCGAAGACGGCGGACCAGTCGCTCTCCACGACCAGGTAGCCAAGCACGAGCACGCTGAAGGCCCCGAAGAGGTACGTCGACCAGGTCGAGCACGCGCGCAGGGCGCTGATGCCGAGGCCGGACACCAGGAAGGTGCAGCCGACGAAGAGCACCAGGGTGACGACGATCAGCGCGGTGTTCTTCTCCACCCCGAACAGCAGGTCCAGCACGGTGAGCATGGCGAAGGCCCCGCTGACCGCGTTGATGGTCTCCCAGCCCCAGCGGGCGACCCAGATCAGGGCCCCGGGGAAGAGGTTGCCGCGCTGGCCGAACACGGCCCGCGAGAGCGCCATGCCGGGGGCCCCGCCGCGCTTGCCCGCGATCGAGATCAGCCCGACGAGCCCGTACGAGGCGACGGGCGCGGCGATCGCGACGACGAGCACCTGCCAGATGTTGAGCTTGTTGAAGATCACCAGACCGGCGCCCATGGTCAGCAGCAGCACGCTGATGTTGGCGGCGACCCAGGTGGGCACGAGCTCGCGGACCCGGCCCGTGCGCTCGCCGTCCGGGACCGGCTCCAGGCCGCGGGTCTCGACCGAGGTCTCGGCGGACGCCTCGACGGGCGTCCGGACGGGTGTCGCGGGCGGCGTCTGTATCGCGCCGTCGGCGGGCTCGGCAGGCATGCGGTACTCCGGGGGCAGGACGTACGGGTAAGTCGCCCATCATCGTAGATGTGCCGCCAAGTCCACAAATACAGCTTTACGGCCCCGCCGGAACCGCGGGAGTCGGGGGCCCGGGGCCGCCGTGGCCGATACTGGACGGGTTATGGACATCCTCATCCTTGCTGTAGTCATCGCCCTGGTCGCGGTCGGCGCGATCAGCGGGCTCGTGGTCGGCAGCCGCAAGAAGAAGCAGCTGCCGCCCTCGGCACCGCCGAGCACGCCGACCATCACTGCCCCGCCCGCCGAACCGCAGGTGGGGGAGGACGCCGTAGAGACGGCGGAAGAGTCCCGCCGCACGATCGAGGAGGTCGTCCTCCCCGATGCGGAGGCTGCGGCTCCCGAGGCGCCCCCCGTCGTCGCCGCGCCCGAGGCGCCGGCCGCTCCCGAGATCGAGGTGCCGGAGCCCACCGCCGGCCGCCTCATCCGGCTGCGCGCCCGCCTCGCCCGCTCGCAGAACTCCCTCGGCAAGGGGCTGCTCACGCTGCTCTCGCGCGAGCACCTCGACGAGGACACCTGGGAGGAGATCGAGGAGACCCTCCTCATCGCCGACGTGGGTGTCGTACCGACGCAGGAGCTCGTGGACCGGCTCCGCGAGCGGGTCAAGGTGCTCGGCACCCGCACCCCCGCGGACCTGCGCGCCCTGCTCAAGGAGGAGCTGCTGACCCTGGTCGGCACCGACTTCGACCGCGCCGTGAAGACCGAGAGCGGCCTGGACACCCCGGCCGTGGTGATGGTCGTCGGCGTCAACGGCACCGGCAAGACCACCACCACCGGCAAGCTGGCCCGCGTGCTCGTCGCCGACGGCCGCTCCGTGGTGCTCGGCGCCGCCGACACCTTCCGCGCCGCCGCCGCCGACCAGCTCCAGACCTGGGGCGACCGCGTGGGCGCCCGTACGGTACGCGGACCCGAGGGCGGCGACCCGGCCTCGATCGCCTACGACGCGGTCAAGGAAGGCATCGCCGAGGGCGCCGACGTGGTGCTCATCGACACCGCCGGCCGCCTCCACACCAAGACCGGCCTCATGGACGAGCTCGGCAAGGTCAAGCGCGTCGTGGAGAAGCACGGCCCGCTGGACGAGGTCCTGCTCGTCCTCGACGCCACCACCGGGCAGAACGGGCTGACCCAGGCCCGCGTCTTCGCCGAGGTCGTGGACATCACCGGCATCGTGCTGACCAAGCTCGACGGCACAGCCAAGGGCGGCATCGTCGTCGCCGTCCAGCGCGAGCTGGGCGTCCCGGTCAAGCTCGTGGGCCTCGGCGAGGGCGCCGACGACCTGGCACCGTTCGAGCCGGAGGCGTTCGTGGACGCCCTGATCGGCGACTGAGCGCAGCTCCGTACGACCGTACGCATGACGGCGCCCCCGCGTTCCGCCCGGAACGCGGGGGCGCCGTCATGCCTACGGTCGTACGGAGCTAGCGGCGCAGCCGGTGGCAGATGTACGCGAGGGTGCCGAGCAGCAGCCGGGCCTGCGGCGGGCCGCCCGCGCAGTCCAGTGCGGGCGGGCGCAGCCAGCTGACGGGGCCGAGGCCCGCGTGGTCGGAGGGCGGGGCGGTCAGGAAGGCGCCGGATCCCAGGGCGCGCAGGTCGAGGTCGGCGTCGTCCCAGCCCATCCGGTACAGCAGCTGCGGCAGCCCGGCGGCGGCGCCCGGGGCCACGAAGAACTGGGCCCGGCCGTCCGGGGTCGCGGTGACCGGCCCGAGCGGCAGGCCCATCCGCTCCAGGCGGACCAGCGCCCGGCGCCCCGCTTCCTGCGAGACCTCGATGACGTCGAAGGTGCGGCCGACGGGGAGCAGGACCGCCGCGCCGGGATATCCGCTCCAGGTCTCGGTGACCTCGTCGAGGGTGGCGCCGGCCGGGACGGTGGGAGCGTGGGGCAGTGGATGCGCCCCCGGCGCCCTGCAATTCGTATGACCGCAGGAACAGCCGCGGGCGGGGGCCGCGGCACGGGCGCCGGGGACCACGTCCCAGCCCCACAGTCCGGTGTACTCCGCGACGGCCGTGCACTCCGACGTCCGGCCGCGGCGACGCGTGCCGGAACGGAACTCCTTGGTGCTGCGGCTGCCGCCGATCGTGAAGCCCATGCCCATGCCCCCTCCAACGGGTCGGACGCGCCGGTGGTTACGACGTCGGCGGGACGGGATGCGGGGCCGGGTGCGAGCCCGGTGCCCAAGGGGGCCGCCCGGCGCACTCCTCGCCGCGCGCGCCCCCACCGCACTCCCGTCCATCCAATCGTTTTCGCCTCGGTGTCAAGTGAATCGCGCCTGGCGGATGGCTAGTTCATTCAAAGGGGTGGCGAATGGTGGCGTTTCCGGAATCGACCTCGCGGAGGGGGTGATCGTAGGATTACTTTCAGTGCACCAAACCCCGAAGGCGGGCCGTCCGTGGTTATGCCGGAGGCAACGTGTGGAGGATCTGTGAAGGTCCGTGGCGGCGCTCGCCGCTCCAGCCAGGGTTTCGTGTGAAGAGGCTGAGTGGATGGGGGCGTTCCAGTGAGCGGCAACGGCGCAAGCGGAACGAGCGTGGAGCCGGAGGTCCCGGGCACCGCGGCCCGCAATGAGCAACTGACCTCCTGGTTCGTCCGCAGCGGCTGGTCGAAGGGCGAGCTGGCGCGTCAGGTGAACCGGCGGGCCCGGCAGATGGGCGCCCACCACATCAGCACCGACACCTCCCGGGTGCGCCGCTGGCTCGACGGCGAGCAGCCCCGCGAGCCCGTCCCGCGCATCCTGTCCGAGCTGTTCTCCGAGCGCTTCGGATCCGTCGTCGCCATCGAGCAGCTCGGGCTGCGCACCGCCCACCAGACGCCCTCCGTCTCCGGCGTCGACCTGCCCTGGGCCGGACCGCAGACCGTCGAACTCCTCGGGGAGTTCTCCCGCAGCGACCTGATGCTGGCCCGCCGGGGCTTCCTGGGCACCTCGCTCGCCCTCTCCGCCGGCCCCGCCCTCATCGAGCCCATGCAGCGCTGGCTGGTCCCCGTGGCCGCCGCCGACCCGGGCCCCCGCGAGGGCGGTACGTCCGGCGCCCTCAGCGGCCACCGCCCGCCCCGGCTCTCCGAACCGGAACTCGGCCTCCTCGAAGCCACCACCGTCATGTTCCGCCAGTGGGACGCCCAGTGCGGCGGCGGACTGCGCCGCAAGGCCGTCGTGGGCCAGCTGCACGAGGTCACCGACCTGCTCCAGGAGAACCACCCGGCGCCCGTCATGCGCAGGCTCTTCAAGGTCGCCGCGGAACTCGCCGAACTGGCCGGCTGGATGAGCTATGACATCGGCCTGCACCCCACCGCGCAGAAGTACTTCGTCCTCGCGCTGCACGCCGCCAAGGAGGGCGGGGACAAGCCGCTCGGCTCGTACATCCTCTCCAGCATGAGCCGCCAGATGATCCACCTCGGCCGCCCCGAGGACGCCCTGGAACTCATCCACCTGGCGCAGTACGGCAGCCGCGACTGCGCCGGCCCGCGCACCCAGGCCATGCTGTATGCGATGGAGGCGCGCGCCTACGCCAACATGGGCCAGCCCAGCCGCTGCAAGCGGGCCGTCCGCATGGCCGAGGACACCTTCTCCGACGTCGATTTCGGCGGCGAGCCCGAGCCCGACTGGATCCGTTTCTTCTCCGAGGCCGAGCTCAACGGCGAGAACTCCCACTCGTACCGCGACCTGGCCTACGTGGCCGGACGCAGCCCCATGTACGCCTCCCTCGCCGAACCCGTGATGCAGCGGGCCGTGGACCTCTTCGAGAAGGACGAGGAGCACCAGCGCTCGTACAGCCTCAACCTGATCGGCATGGCCACCGTGCACCTGCTCCGCCGCGAGCCCGAGCAGGCCGTCGTCCTCGTGGACCGCGCGCTGAAGGTGGCGGAAAAGGTGCGCTCCGAGCGGGTCAACACGCGGATCCGCAAGACCGTCGACAGCGCCGCCCGTGAGTACGGCGACGTCGCCGACGTGGTCCAGCTGACCGACCAGCTCGCCTCCCGGCTCCCCGAGGCCGCGGAGGCCGTCTGACGGCCCCCGCGGCCGCTCCCGAAGGCCCCGGCCGCGGCAGTCACCCCGTGCAGCCCGATCAGGCTCCCCCAGCCAGGTCACCCGGGTGACCGCCGCGGCCGGCCCACGCCCGACGCCGTTCATGGACGCGTAACACAGCCGACCTCTTCGTCACGCCTGCGAAACACCCAGCGGCGCCGCCGGAAACCGGCCTGCGCGAATCTCAGGGCCAATAACCGGCCAGCCCCCAGGCCCCCACCCCCCGGCCTTACGCCTTGCGCCGCTCAGGTTTTCACGGTCGCCCGCACGCGAACGTACCGACGACGAGGAGACGCCGATGGCATCAGCCATCACGACCCTCGCGGCAGACGCCCCGACGCTCTCTGCCGCGAACACCGGGTTCATGCTCATCTGCTCCGCCCTGGTCATGCTGATGACCCCGGGACTGGCCTTCTTCTACGGAGGCATGGTCCGCGTCAAGAGCAGCCTCAACATGCTCATGATGAGCTTCATCAGCCTCGGGATCGTCACGATCCTGTGGGTCCTCTACGGCTTCAGCCTCGCCTTCGGCACCGACTCCGGCAGCTTCATCGGCTGGTCGTCCGACTACGTCGGCCTCAGCGGCATCGGCATCACCGAGCTGTGGGACGGCTACACCATCCCGGTCTACGTCTTCGCCGTCTTCCAGCTGATGTTCGCTGTCATCACCCCCGCCCTGATCAGCGGCGCCCTGGCCGACCGCGTGAAGTTCAGCGCCTGGGCCCTGTTCAGCGCCCTGTGGGTCACCGTCGTCTACTTCCCCGTCGCCCACTGGGTCTGGGGCGCCGGCGGCTGGCTCTTCGAGCTCGGCGTCATCGACTTCGCGGGCGGCACCGCCGTCCACATCAACGCCGGCGCCGCGGCCCTCGGCGTGATCCTGGTCATCGGCAAGCGCGTCGGCTTCAAGCGCGACCCCATGCGCCCCCACAGCCTCCCGCTCGTGATGCTCGGCGCCGGCCTGCTCTGGTTCGGCTGGTTCGGATTCAACGCCGGCTCCTGGCTCGGCAACGACGACGGCGTCGGCGCGGTCATGTTCGTCAACACCCAGGTCGCCACCGCCGCCGCCATGCTCGCCTGGCTCGCGTACGAGAAGCTGCGCCACGGCTCCTTCACCACCCTCGGCGCCGCCTCCGGCGCGGTCGCGGGCCTCGTCGCGATCACCCCCTCCGGCGGCTCCTGCTCCCCGCTCGGCGCGATCGCCATCGGCGCCATCGCCGGCCTCGTCTGCGCCATGGCCGTCGGCCTCAAGTACAAGTTCGGCTACGACGACTCCCTCGACGTCGTCGGCGTCCACCTCGTGGGCGGCGTCATCGGATCGCTCCTCGTGGGCTTCTTCGCCACCGGCGGGGTCCAGTCCGACGCGGCCGGCCTCTTCTACGGCGGCGGCCTGGAACAGCTCGGCAAGCAGGCCATCGGAGTCTTCTCCGTCCTCGCCTACTCTCTCGTCGTGTCCGCGGTCCTCGCCTTCCTCCTGGACAAGACGATGGGGATGCGGGTCACCGAGGACGACGAGGTCTCCGGCATCGACCAGGTCGAGCACGCCGAGACCGCCTACGACTTCAGCGGAGCCGGCGGCGGAGCCTCCTCCCGGAGCACCGCCGCACCCGTCCACGCTGCCGCCGCGAGCAAGAAGGTTGACGCATGAAGCTGATCACCGCGATCGTCAAGCCGCACCGGCTCGACGAGATCAAGGACGCCCTCCAGCGGTTCGGAGTCCAGGGGCTCACCGTCTCCGAGGCCAGCGGTTACGGCCGCCAGCGCGGCCACACCGAGGTCTACCGGGGTGCCGAGTACACCGTGGACCTCGTACCGAAGATCCGCATCGAGGTGGTCGTCGAGGACGACGACGCCGAATCGGTGATGGACCTCCTCGTACAGGGCGCCCGCACAGGAAAGATCGGCGACGGCAAGGTGTGGAGCGTCCCCGTGGACGCGATCATCCGCGTCCGCACCGGCGAACGCGGCGCGGAAGCGCTCTAGGCGACGGGAGCTCCTGGGTGACGAGCGTCGAAAAGACCATGACAGGCGATTGCGACGAACCCTCCGCCCCGGCACCCGGCGGTTACGCCGCGGCCCGGCTGCGACTCCTCCAGGAGGAGTCGCGGTCCGGGCCCTCGCGGCGTTCCGCGCTGGCCGGGCTGACCGACGACTGGCTGAACGCCCTGTTCACCACGGCACTGCGGGAGAGCGGGGTCCGGGGGGCCGCCCTCGTCGCCGTCGGCGGCTACGGGCGCGCCGAACTCTCCCCGCGCAGCGACCTCGACCTGCTGCTGCTCCACGACGGCAAGGCCGAGCCGCGGGCGCTGAGCACCCTGGCCGACCGCGTCTGGTACCCCGTGTGGGACCTGGGCGTGGCCCTCGACCACTCGGTACGGACCCCGGCCGAGGCCCGCAAGACCGCCGCCGAAGACCTCAAGGTGCACCTCGGGCTGCTGGACGCGCGGCCCGTCGCGGGCGACGCCGGACTGCTCGCGGGCCTGCGCACCTCGGTCCTGGCCGACTGGCGCAACCAGGCCGCCAAACGGCTCCCGCAACTGCACGCGCTGTGCCGGGAGCGCGCCGAGCAGGCCGGAGAGCTGCGCTTCCTGCTGGAACCCGACCTCAAAGAGGCCCGCGGCGGCCTCCGCGACGCCACCGCGCTGCGGGCGGTCGCCGCGTCCTGGCTGGCCGACGCCCCCCGCGAGGGACTGGCGGACGCCCGGCGGCGGCTGCTCGACGCCCGGGACGCCCTGCACCTGGTGACCGGCCGGGCCACCGACCGGCTCGCGCTCCAGGAACAGGACCAGGTCGCCGCCCGACTGGGCCTGCTCGACGCGGACGCGCTGCTGCGCGAGGTGTACGAGGCCGCGCGGGTCATCTCGTACGCCGGGGACGTGACCTGGCGCGAGGTCGGCCGGGTCCTGCGGGCCCGGGCGGCCCGCCCGAGGCTGCGCGGGCTGCTGGGCGCGCGGGGGGCCGCCGCGGCCGAGCGGGCGCCGCTCGCCGAAGGGGTCGTGGAGTCCGAAGGCGAGGCCGTCCTCGCGCTGGCAGCCCGGCCCGACCGCGATCCGGTCCTCGCGCTGCGGTTCGCGGCCGCGGCCGCCCAGGCCGGGCTGCCCGTCTCGCTGCACGCCGTACGGCGGATCGCGGCGCAGGCGAAGCCGCTGCCGGTGCCCTGGCCCGCCGAGGCGCGCGAGCAGCTGCTGACTCTGCTGGGGGCGGGGGAGCCCACGGTCGCCGTCTGGGAGGCCATGGAGGCCGAGGGGCTGATCACGCGCCTGCTGCCCGACTGGGAACGGGTCCGGTGCCGGCCGCAGCGCAACCCCGTGCACACCTGGACCGTGGACCGCCACCTCGTCGAGACGGCGGTACGGGCCTCCGCCCTGACCCGCCGGGTCGGCCGGCCCGACCTGCTGCTGATGGCCGCGCTCCTGCACGACATCGGCAAGGGCTGGCCGGGCGACCACTCGGTGGCGGGGGAGACCATCGCCCACGACGTGGCGGTCCGCGTGGGCTTCGACGAGCGGGACGCCGCCGTGCTCGGCGTGCTCGTACGGCACCACCTGCTGCTGATCGACACCGCGACGCGGCGCGACCTCGACGACCCGGCGACGGTCCGCGCCGTCGCCGAGGCCGTGGGATCGACCGGCACCCTGGAGATCCTGCACGCCCTGACCGAGGCGGACGCGCTCGCCACCGGACCGGCGGCCTGGAGCACCTGGCGGGGCTCGTTGGTGGCGGACCTGGTGGCACGGGTCGCCGCGGTGCTGCGCGGGACGACGCCCCTCCCGGCGGAGCAGGCCATCGCCACCACCGAGCAGGAACGCCTCGCGGTGGAGGCCCTGCGCACCGGTGAGCCGGTCCTCGCGCTGCACGCGCGCCAGGAGGAGGACGACGCGGTCGGCGTCGAGCTGGTGGTGGCGGTCCCCGACCAGCCGGGGGTCCTCCCGGCGGTGGCCGGAGTCCTCGCCCTGCACCGGCTCACCGTCCGGGCCGCGGACCTGCGCTCCCTGGAACTGGCCGAGCTGGCCGGCGAGGTCCTGGTCCTGCGGTGGCGGGTGGCGGCCCAGTACGGGGCCCTGCCGGAGGCGGCGCGGCTGCGCACGGACCTGATCCGGGCGCTGGACGGCTCGCTGGACGTCCCGGCGAAGCTGGCCGACCGGGAGGCCGCCTACCCGCGGCGGCGCGGGGTCCTCCCGCCGCCGCCCCGGATCACGGTGGTCCCGGAGGTCTCCTCGCTGGCGACCGTCCTGGAAGTGCGGGCCCCGGACGCCGTGGGCCTGCTGCACCGGATCGGGCGCGCGCTGGAGTCCTCGCGGGTGCGCGTGCGCAGCGCGCACGTCTCGACGCTGGGCGCCAACGCGGTCGACTCCCTGTACGTCGTCGACCCCGACGGGAAACCGCTCTCGCCCCCCACGGCCGCGGCCCTGGCCGCCGCCCTGGAGGCCGCGCTGCGCTGACCCGAAGGCCCCGCCCCCTGTCCGGTTGCGGGCGGGTCCCCGGACAGGGGGAGGGCCCGATACCCTGGGGGGCGACCACACGCCCCCGACCCGAGGAATCGCGACCACCGTGTTCGATACGCTTTCCGACCGCCTCAGCGCGACCTTCAAGTCCCTCCGGGGCAAGGGCCGCCTCTCCGAGCAGGACATCGACGCTGCGGCGCGGGAAATCCGTATCGCCCTCCTCGAGGCCGACGTCGCCCTCCCCGTCGTCCGTTCCTTCATCGCGAACGTCAAGGAGCGCGCCCGCGGCGAAGAGGTCTCCAGGGCCCTGAACCCGGGCCAGCAGGTCCTCAAGATCGTCAACGACGAGCTCGTCTCGATCCTCGGCGGCGAGACCCGGCGGCTGCGCTTCGCCAAGACCGCGCCCACCGTGATCATGCTCGCCGGCCTCCAGGGTGCCGGTAAGACCACCCTCGCCGGAAAGCTCGGCCTCTGGCTCAAGGGCCAGGGCCACGCCCCGCTGCTCGTCGCCTGCGACCTCCAGCGCCCCAACGCCGTCAACCAGCTCAGCGTCGTCGCCGAGCGCGCCGGCGTCGCGGTCTACGCGCCCGCCCCCGGCAACGGCGTCGGCGACCCGGTGCAGGTGGCCAAGGACTCCATCGAGTACGCCCACACCAAGCAGTACGACATCGTCATCGTCGACACCGCCGGCCGCCTCGGCATCGACGCCGAGCTGATGCAGCAGGCCGCCGACATCCGCGACGCCGTCAGCCCCGACGAGATCCTCTTCGTCGTCGACGCCATGATCGGCCAGGACGCGGTCAACACCGCGGAGGCCTTCCGCGACGGCGTCGGCTTCGACGGCGTCGTGCTCTCCAAGCTCGACGGCGACGCGCGGGGCGGTGCCGCGCTCTCCATCGCGCACGTCACCGGCAAACAGATCATGTTCGCCTCGAACGGCGAGAAGCTCGACGAGTTCGACGCCTTCCACCCCGACCGCATGGCGGGCCGGATCCTCGACATGGGTGACATGCTCACCCTCATCGAGCAGGCCGAGAAGACCTTCAGCCAGGCCGAGGCCGAGAAGATGGCGGCCAAGCTCCAGAAGGGCCCCAAGGAGTTCACGCTCGACGACTTCCTGGCCCAGATGGAGCAGGTCCGCAAGATGGGCTCCATCTCCAAGCTGCTCGGCATGCTCCCCGGCATGGGGCAGATCAAGGACCAGATCAACAACATCGACGAGCGCGACGTGGACCGCACCGCCGCGATCATCAAGTCGATGACCCCGGCCGAGCGCCAGGACCCGCACATCATCAACGGCTCGCGCCGCGCCCGTATCGCCAAGGGCTCGGGCGTCGAGGTCAGCGCCGTCAAGAACCTCGTCGAGCGCTTCTTCGAGGCCCGCAAGATGATGTCCCGCATGGCCCAGGGCGGCGGCATGCCCGGGATGCCGGGCATCCCCGGGATGGGCGGCGGCCCCGGCCGGCAGAAGAAGCAGGTCAAGCAGGCCAAGGGCAAGCGCAAGAGCGGCAACCCGATGAAGCGCAAGGAAGAGGAGGCCGCAGCGGCGGCCCGCCGCGAGCAGGGTCCGCAGGCGGTCGAGCCCACGCCCGGCGGCAACCCCTTCGGCCTTCCCGCCGGCGGCCAGTCCGGCCAGGACTTCGACCTTCCGGACGAGTTCAAGAAGTTCATGAAGTAAGCGCGCCCGTACGTGAGGGGGCCCTGGCCGGACCATCCGGCCAGGGCCCTCGCGCGTACGCCCTGGGGGCGCCGAGGTGCGTTTTGTCCCTTATGGTCGGCCACGAGGACGGCAGTAAGGAGGCCACGTGCCCAGCCCCACCCCCGTACCGCCTCGCGAGCGCGCCGACACGCCCTGGCGTTCGGAGGGCGCGCCGCCCACGCCGCCGCCCAGGAGGAAGATGCCCGGGGGCTGGCGCGGACTCGTCCTCGCCGCACTGATCGTCTTCCTCCTCGCCAACGTGGCCCTGTCGTTCTTCAACCGGGGCGACGAGCCGACCGTCTCGTACACGGAGTTCAGCAAGCAGGTCGCCGACGGCAACGTCTCGAAGATCTACTCCAAGGGCGACGCCATCCAGGGCGAACTGAAGAACAAGCAGCCCCTGCCCGACGGCGGCAAGGGCGACTACACCAAGTTCGTCACCCAGCGCCCCGCCTTCGCCGACGACGACCTGTGGGCGAACCTCAGCAAGCACCACGTCGTCGTCACGGCCTCCCCGGTCGTCGTCCAGCGCAGCTTCCTGGCCAACCTGCTGATCTCGCTCGCCCCGATGCTCCTGCTCGTCCTCCTGTGGGTGTTCATCGCCCGCCGGATGGGCTCGGCCATGGGCGGCGTCGGCGGCCTCGGCCGCAAACAGCCGCCCAAACCCGTGGAGCTGGAAGGCGGCAGACGCACCACCTTCGCCGACGTGGCCGGCATCGACGAGGTCAAGGGCGAACTCAACGACGTCGTGGACTTCCTCAAGAACCCCGAGCAGTACCGGGCCCTGGGCGCCCGCATGCCCGGCGGGGTGCTGCTCGCCGGACCGCCCGGCACCGGCAAGACCCTGCTGGCGCGGGCGGTCGCGGGCGAGGCCGGAGTGCCCTTCTTCTCCGCCTCCGCCTCCGAGTTCATCGAGATGATCGTCGGCGTGGGCGCCTCCCGGGTCCGCGAACTCTTCTCCGAGGCGCGCAAGGTCGCCCCCTCCATCGTCTTCATCGACGAGATCGACACCATCGGCCGGGCCCGCGGCGGCGGCGCCGCCATGGGCGGCCACGACGAGCGCGAACAGACCCTGAACCAGATCCTCACCGAGATGGACGGGTTCTCCGGCTCGGAGGGCGTCGTCGTCCTCGCCGCCACCAACCGCCCCGACGTCCTCGACCCCGCCCTCACCCGCCCCGGCCGCTTCGACCGCACGGTCTCCGTCGCCCCGCCCGACCGGGCCGGCCGCGAGGCCATCCTGCGGATCCACACCCGCGACATCCCGCTCGCCGCCGACGTGGACCTCGACCAGGTGGCCCGCATCACCCCCGGCATGACCGGCGCCGACCTGGCCAACCTGGCCAACGAAGCCGCCCTCCTCGCCGTCAAACGCCGGCAGGGCCAGGTCACGCAGGCCGACTTCATGGACGCCCTGGAGAAGGTCCAGCTGGGCGCGGCGCGCTCGCTCGTCATGCCCGAGGAGGAACGCCGCCGCACCGCCTACCACGAGAGCGGCCACGCGCTGCTCGGCATGCTCCAGCCCGGCGCCGACCCCGTCCGCAAGATCACGATCGTGCCGCGCGGCCGGGCGCTCGGCGTCACCCTCTCCACCCCCGACGCGGACCGCTACTCCTACACCGAGGACTACCTCCGCGGCCGCATCATCGGCGCACTGGGCGGCATGGCCGCCGAGCACGTCGTCTTCGAGGTCATCACCACGGGCGCCGAGAACGACCTCGAACAGGTCACCAACCTCGCCCGCGGCATGGTCGGCCGCTGGGGCATGAGCGAGCGCGTCGGCCGCCTCACCCCGATCCCGGCCGACGCGCAGAGCCCGTACGGACTGCTCGCGGCCCCCGCCACCCTCGACGTCGTGGACCACGAGATGCGGCGCATCGTCGACGAGTGCTACGAGGAGGCCTGCCGGCTGCTGCGCGAGCACCGGCCGAAACTCGACGCGCTGACCGAGGCGCTGCTGGCGAACGAGACCCTGGACGAGCCGGCCGCCTACGAGGCCGCGGGCATCCCCCGCCCCCCGAAGGACGCGAAGTAGCCGACGCCGCAGCCGCCGCCCGCGGCCGTCACGATCAGCGCACGCGGGCGACCACGTAGCGGAAGATGTTCGGCAGCCACACGGCGCCGTCCGCACGCTCGTACGGGTGAAGGGCCTCGGCCAGCTCCTTCTCGACCTGGGCCGGGTCGGACGCGGCCTCGTACAGCCCCGCCGACAGCAGCCCCCGTACCGCGCTGTCCACGTCCGCGTACCCGAAGGGGCAGAACACCCGCCCCGAGCCGTCGGGCGCGAGCCCGGCGCGCTCCACCGCCGCGTCCAGGTCCCGCGGCGCGGGGCCGCCGCCCAGCACCGCCGGCACCGTGCACCGCTCCGCCGGACCCCAGTCGGCCAGCACCACCGCCCCGCCCCGCCGGACGGCCGGCAGGGCCGCGTCCAGGGTCGCCTCGGACGGCGAGAAGGCCAGCAGCACGTCGTAGGGGCGCGCGCCGTCCGGCGGGGCCGCGACCACCTCCAGCAGCCGCTCGCGCGCCAGCGCCCGGCGCGCCGGATCCGCCTCCACCCCGGTGGCGGCGGCTCCCCGGCCCGCGGCCAGCAGCAGGGCCAGCCCGGCCCCGCAGTCCAGGCCGAGCAGCCGGTCACCCGGCCCGACCTCCAGCCGGTCGTAGACCGCTTCGTACAGCGGTACCAGCATCCGTTCCTGGATCTCCGCCCAGTCCCGGGCGACGAGCGTCGCCGTCGGCGTCGGTGTCATCGAAAGAGCGCTCCTGATTCCGTGTCGCCCCCTTGCCCCCCTTGCCAGGGAACTCCCCATTCGCCCCCGCGTCCAGAGGAGTGCGCCACCCGATTCACGCATCGAGTGCCCGGCGCCGTACCATTCGCGCCATGGCAAAGGCACCCGTTCTCACCCCCCAGGCGGAGGATTTCCCCCGCTGGTACCAGGATCTGATCAACAAGGCCGAGCTGGCCGACAACGGTCCGGTACGCGGCACCATGGTCATCCGACCGTACGGCTACGGGCTGTGGGAGCGGATGCAGCAGGAGATGGACGCGCGCATCAAGGACGCGGGCGCCCAGAACGCGTACTTCCCGCTGTTCATCCCGCAGTCTTACCTGACGCGCGAGGCCGAGCACGTCGAGGGCTTCGCCCCCGAGCTCGCGGTCGTCACGCACGGCGGCGGCAAGGAGCTGGACGAGCCGGTCGTCGTCCGGCCCACCTCCGAGACGATCATCAACGACTACTTCTCCAAGTGGGTCCAGAGCTACCGCGACCTGCCCCTGCTGATCAACCAGTGGGCGAACGTGGTCCGCTGGGAGATGCGCCCGCGCGTGTTCCTCCGTACGAGTGAGTTCCTCTGGCAGGAGGGCCACACGGCCCACGCCACGTACGAGGACGCCCGCGACTACGCCGCCCGCATCCACACGGACGTCTACGGCGACTTCATGACGAACGTGCTCGGCATCGACGTCGTGCTCGGCCGCAAGACCGCCAAGGAGCGCTTCGCCGGCGCCATCAACACCCTCACCCTCGAAGGCATGATGGGTGACGGCAAGGCCCTGCAGCTGGGCACGAGCCACGAGCTCGGCACCAACTTCGCCAAGGCCTTCAACACGCAGTACCTGTCGAAGGAAGGCAAGCAGGAGCTCGTCTGGCAGACCTCGTGGGGCGTCTCAACCCGCATGGTCGGCGGCCTGATCATGTCCCACGGCGACGACAACGGCCTGCGCGTCCCGCCGCGCCTGGCGCACGTCCAGGTCGTCGTCATGGCGATCAAGGGCGACGAGGCCGTGGCCAAGGTCCGCGAGCTCGGCGCGCAGCTGAAGGCCGCCGGCATCCGCGTGCACGTGGACGACCGCGTCGACACCCCCTTCGGCCGCCGCGCCGTGGACTGGGAGCTCAAGGGCGTACCGGTCCGCGTCGAGATCGGCCCCCGCGACCTGGAGGCCGGCACCGCGATGCTGGCCCGCCGGATCCCGGGCGGCAAGGAGCCCGTGCAGATCGACACCCTCGCCGACCTGCTGCCCAAGGTTCTCGACGAGGACCAGGCCCAGCTGCTGCGCGAGTCCCGCGAGCGCCGCCTGGCCCGCACCTCCGACGTCTCCACCATCGAGGAGGCCGCCGAGGCCGCCGTCGCCGGCGGCTGGGCGCGGATCCCGTGGGCCGACCTCGGACCCGAGGGCGAGGCCAAGCTGGGCGAGCAGGCCGTCTCCGTACGCTGCCTGATCGCCGAGGACGGGTCGGTTCCGGAGGCGGACGACGCCCCCGGTACCCTCGCCGTCGTCGCGCGTTCGTACTGATCGCCGCAGTCCGATCCGAGGGCCCGGACCCGGCGCACGGCACGAGCCGTGCGCCGGTGCCGGGCCCTTTGGTCGTCGTTACGTACCGACTCCTCCTGGGATCGGCGCACCCGTCCTCGTCGGGACGCATGAGACTGAACTGACTGGTACGTGCAAAAAATTTGGAATGGCCCGGAATCGGAACACCGGGGCACCCCGGCTCGTTGTCACGACGTGAGCACGACACCACCTGTTCTCGCCGCAGAGCTGGCGCAGGCGTGGGCCGACATTCAGCGGTACCACCCCGAGCTGCCTGACCTTGCCGCGCCCGAGTCCCTGATCGGAGAGTCCTCGTCCGCCTGCGGCGCCGAGCTCTCCTTCGAGCGACTGCTGCACGAGGCAGTCCACGGCATCGCCGCCGCCCGAGGAGTACGCGACACCTCCCGGGCGGGCCGCTACCACAACCGCAGATTCCTCGCTATCGCCGAGGAGATGGGGCTGGACCACTCCGACGAGCCGCACGCCAGCAGCGGCTTCTCACTGGTCTCGCTCAATCCCGAGGCGAAGAAGCGCTACCGCCCCACCATGGAGCGGCTCCAGCGCGCGCTGAAGGCGCACACGGCCGCGACGGCCGCCGACACCAAGCGCAGTTTCCGCGGGCCGGCCGCCCGGCACGGCTCCTCGGGTGGCGGTGTCCGCGTCAAGGCGGTCTGCGACTGCGGGCGCAACGTGCGGGTGGTCCCCTCCGTGCTGGCCCAGGCGCCGATCGTGTGCGGCGGCTGCATGAAGCCGTTCCGCATCCCCGAGGTGGCCCTCACCGCAGCTGCCTCCTGAGCCCGGCCGACTCCCCGCGAGAAGCGCCGCGGGCATGTGGCACAATGGCTAGCTGTACTCGACAGTCGCATAGGACCCCTCTCTCCTCCGGCTGACGCGTCCATCGGGCACCCGAGTACCGCAACCCCACGTGGCATCTCATGTGCCCAACCACGTCAAGTTCAGGAGACACCACTCCAGTGGCAGTCAAGATCAAGCTCAAGCGCCTCGGCAAGATTCGCCAGCCGCACTACCGCATCGTCGTCGCCGACGCCCGTACCCGTCGGGACGGTCGCGCGATCGAAGAGATCGGTATCTACCACCCGACGTACAACCCGTCGCGCATCGAGGTCAACGCCGAGCGTGCGCAGTACTGGCTGTCGGTCGGCGCCCAGCCCACCGAGGCTGTGCTCGCCATCCTGAAGCTGACCGGTGACTGGCAGGCGCACAAGGGCCTCCCGGCCCCCGCGCCGCTGCTGCAGCCGGAGACGAAGGAGAGCAAGCGTCGCTCCTTCGACGAGTTCGCCAAGGCCCTCGAGGGCATCGGCGAGACCAAGGGCGAGGCCATCACGCAGAAGGCGAAGAAGGCCGACAAGAAGGCGGACGAGGCTGAGGCCGCCGCCGAGTCGACCGAGGCCTGATCATGCTCGAGGAGGCTCTTGAGCACCTCGTAAAGGGCATTGTGGACAACCCCGACGAAGTGCAGGTCGCCTCGCGCAACCTGCGTCGTGGGCAGGTGCTCGAGGTCCGGGTCCACCCGGACGACCTCGGGAAGGTGATCGGCCGCAACGGCCGCACCGCGCGTGCTCTGCGTACCGTCGTGGGCGCCATCGGCGGCCGGGGGATCCGCGTCGACCTCGTCGACGTGGACCAGGTCCGCTGAGACTTGGTTCATCGAGAACGTGAATCACCGGCACGGGCCGGGGAGGGCATTCGTGCCCGCCCCGGCCCGTCGTCGTCTGAACAGGAGAAAACACAAGTGGAGCTGGTTGTCGCGCGGATCGGCCGCGCCCACGGGATCAAGGGTGAGGTCACCGTCGAGGTGCGGACCGACGAGCCGGAGCTGCGGCTCTCGCCCGGCGCCGTGCTGCGGACCGAACCGGCGTCGGCGGGCCCGCTGACCATCGAGACGGGCCGCGTGCACAGCGGGAGGCTCATGCTCCGCTTCGCCGGCGTCAAGGACCGCACCGGCGCCGAGGCGCTGCGCAACATCCTCCTGATCGCCGACGTCGACCCGACGGAGCTCCCGGAGGAGGAGGACGAGTACTACGACCACCAGCTGATGGACCTGGACGTCGTGCTCGAAGACGGCACCGAGATCGGCCGGATCACCGAGATCTCCCACCTGCCCTCGCAGGACCTGTTCATCGTGGAGCGCCCCGACGGCACCGAGGTGATGATCCCCTTCGTCGAGGAGATCGTCGCCGAGATCGACCTGGAGGAGCAGCGCTGCGTCATCACGCCCCCGCCCGGGCTGATCGACGACCGCGCCGAGATCGTCTCCACGCGCGACGCCGGGCCCGAGGCCGAGGGCGAAGCCTGATGCGTCTCGACGTCGTCACGATCTTCCCCGAGTACCTGGAGCCGCTGAACGTCTCCCTCGTCGGCAAGGCGCGGGCCCGCGGGCAGCTCGACGTACACGTCCACGACCTGCGGGACTGGACGTACGACCGGCACAACACGGTCGACGACACCCCCTACGGCGGCGGTCCCGGCATGGTCATGAAGACCGAGCCGTGGGGCGAGGCCCTCGATGCGGCCCTGGCCGACGGGTACGAGTCCGGAGCGCACGGGCCGGTCATGGTCGTCCCCACGCCCAGCGGCCGCCCCTTCACCCAGGAACTGGCCGTCGAGCTCTCCGAGCGGCCCTGGCTGATCTTCACGCCGGCCCGGTACGAGGGCATCGACCGCCGCGTCATGGACGAGTACGCCACGCGCATGCCGGTCTACGAGGTCTCCATCGGCGACTACGTGCTGGCGGGCGGCGAGGCCGCCGTCCTGGTGGTCACCGAGGCGGTGGCCCGGCTGCTGCCCGGGGTGCTCGGCAACGCCGAATCCCACCGCGACGACTCCTTCGCACCCGGCGACATGGCGAACCTGCTGGAGGGGCCGGTCTACACGAAGCCCCCGGTGTGGCGCGGCCGGGACATCCCGGAGGTGCTGCTCAGCGGCCACCACGGGAAGATCGCCCGCTGGCGCCGGGACGAGGCCTTCCGCCGCACCGCCCGGCACCGCCCCGACCTGATCGAGCGCTGCGAGGCCTCCGCCTTCGACAAGAAGGACCGCGAGATCCTGAGCATCCTGGGCTGGCGTCCGGCGGCCGACGGCCGATTTTGGCGTAGGCCGGAGGCCGTGGAAGAATAGGCGGCTGCTGTGTGCTCCCGGACGCCCCTGCCACAGGGGGACAGTCGTCCGGTGAGTGACGCGGCTCCCGAATTCTCTCCGGAAACCCGCACCGGCGGCCTGTGGCGTCGTGCGAAGAAAGCAGACGAAGAACATGTCTCACCTGCTCGATGGCGTCAACGCCGCCTCGATCCGCTCCGACGTCCCGGCCTTCCGCCCGGGTGACACGATCAACGTGCACGTCCGCGTCATCGAGGGCAACCGCTCCCGTATCCAGCAGTTCAAGGGCGTCGTCATCCGTCGCCAGGGCTCCGGCGTCTCCGAGACCTTCACCGTTCGCAAGGTCTCCTTCAGCGTCGGCGTCGAGCGCACCTTCCCGGTGAACTCCCCGATCTTCGAGAAGATCGAGCTCGTCACCCGCGGTGACGTGCGTCGCGCCAAGCTGTACTTCCTCCGTGAGCTCCGCGGCAAGGCCGCGAAGATCAAGGAGAAGCGCGACCGCTGATCTCCTCTCCGGGTCCCGGAGGCGGCCGGATAGGCTCCCCTCGATGGACACGGAAGCAGAGCTCACCCAGCGCGGCCACTCCTCCCCCGGACCGGGGGAGGGGCGGCCGCGTTTCGCGTTGTGGGGGCGCCGCGCGCTGCCCGGGTGGCGGGACCTCCTGACGGTGCGGGGGGCCGCGGCGCTCGGCGTGCTCTGTACGGCCTTCCTGCTGCTGATCAGCAATTTCGTGGTGCAGCCCTTCAAGATCCCGAGCCGGTCGATGGAGCCGACGCTCCAGGTCGGGGACCGGGTGCTGGTGAACAAGCTGGCGTACCGGTTCGGCGACCGGCCGAAGCGCGGGGACGTGGTGGTCTTCGACGGCCGGGGATCCTTCGTACGGGAGGGCGCCGAGGGTGATCCGATCGGCGGGGCCCTGCGCGGCGCGGCCTCCGCGCTCGGGATCGGCGAGCCGTCCGAGACCGACTTCGTCAAGCGGGTCGTGGGCGTCGGCGGGGACGACGTGGTGTGCTGCGACGCCGGCGGCCGGCTCAAGGTGAACGGGGTCGCGGTGGAAGAGCCGTACGTGTACCCGGGCGACGCGCCCTCGGCGGTGCCCTTCCGGATCGTCGTGCCCCTTGGGACCCTGTGGGTCATGGGCGATCATCGTTCCCAGTCCCGGGACTCCCGGGACCACCTGGGAGAACCGGGCGGGGGGATGGTGCCGGTGGAGAAGGTGATCGGGCGGGCCGACTGGATCGGCTGGCCGGCGTCGCGCTGGGGCTCGACCCCGGCGCATCCCCGGGGGCCCGCGGGTCCTGCCGCTTCCGCGGCCCCTGCCCCTGCCCTTCCCGCGACCCCCGCCGTTCCCACGGCCCCCGGCGGCTCCTCGGGCGGCGGTCATGGGTAACCGGGGGCGCACGAGAGGCGGCCGGGTCCCCGAGCCGGAGCCCGAGCCGGTGCCCGCGCCCGCCGAGACCGGGGGCCGCGCCGAGCGGCGCCGGCTGGCCCGGCGGGTCAAGCGGCGCAGACGCACCCGCCGGGTGGGCGAGGTGCCGCTGCTGATCATCGTGGCGCTGTGCATAGCGCTCGTCCTCAAGACCTTCCTCGTGCAGGCCTTCTTCATCCCGTCCGGATCCATGGAGCAGACGATCCGGATCGGCGACCGCGTGCTGGTCGACAAACTGACCCCGTGGTTCGGCTCCAAGGTCGAGCGCGGCCAGGTCGTGGTGTTCAAGGATCCCGGCGGCTGGCTCAAGGGCGAGGCCGCGCGCCCGGCCGAGGACCCGGTCGGCGTCAAACAGATCAAGGAAACGCTGACCTTCATCGGCCTGCTGCCCTCCGCCGACGAACAGGACCTCATCAAGCGGGTCATCGGCGTCGGCGGCGACACCGTCGTGTGCTGCGACGCCGAGGGCCGCGTCACCGTCAACGGGACGGCGCTCGTCGAGCCGTACGTGAGCCCCGGCAACGCACCCTCCGAAATCCGCTTCGAGGTGCGCGTCCCCAAGGGCCGGCTCTTCGTCATGGGCGATCACCGGGCCAATTCGGCCGATTCCCGCTACCACCTCGACGAGGCCTTCGACGGCACCATCGACGAGAACGGCGTCGTGGGGCAGGCCGTCGTCATCGCCTGGCCGTTCGACCACTGGCGCAAGCTCGAACAGCCGGCGACCTTCCGTTCGGTCCCCGATCCCGCCCCGAGCGGGCGACGCGGCCGCCGCGGGCGCCGACGGGGCCCGCCGTTCGCATAGTGTGTCCTCGGTCTCCCGCGCCTTTGGGAACTCCCGCTCGTTAAGGGAGGGGAGGGCCCGTGCCTGCTTCGGTGCGGGCGGCGATCTGCGAGGTTGAGGAGTGGATGTGGGGGATGTGGCGGTAGGCGCGCGATCCGGACGCGACGAAGGCGAGGAGCGGCCGGACGATGCCGAGCGCGGAGCCGAGGACGAGGGCAGCGGCGTTGAGGCGAAGCCCCACCGCTCGTTCTGGAAGGAGCTCCCGCTCCTCATCGGCATCGCCCTGCTGCTCGCCCTGCTGATCAAGACCTTCCTGGTGCAGGCGTTCTCGATCCCGTCCGACTCGATGCAGAACACCCTGCAGCGCGGTGACCGGGTGCTCGTGGACAAGCTGACCCCGTGGTTCGGCTCCGAGCCCGAGCGCGGCGAGGTCGTGGTCTTCCACGACCCCGCGAGCTGGCTGGCCGGGGAGCCCACCCCGGAGGCCAACTTCGCGCAGCAGATCCTCAGCAAGATCGGCCTGATGCCGTCCGCGGACGAGAAGGACCTGATCAAGCGGACCATCGCCATCGGCGGTGACACGGTCGAGTGCAAGAAGGGCGGACCGGTCGTCGTCAACGGCAAGGAGCTCGACGAGCCGTACATCTACCCGGGCAACACCCCCTGCGACGACGCCCCGTTCGGTCCGATCACCGTGCCCAAGGGCAAGATCTGGGTGATGGGCGACCACCGGCAGAACTCGCAGGACTCCCGCTACCACATGCAGGACTCCACCCAGGGCTTCGTACCGGTCGACAAGGTCGTCGGGCGGGCCGTGGTCGTGGCCTGGCCGATCACCCGCTGGGCCACCCTGCCCATCCCGGACACCTTCGACCAGCCCGGCATCGGGAACCAGACCAAGGCGACCGCGATGGGCCTCGGGGCCGCCGGGCTGGCGCCCGTCGGACTCGGCCCGGCCGCGGTGGGCCTGGCCGGAGCGGTTCCGGTCGTGCTGTGGCGCCGGCGGAGGCTGACCAGCGGGACTACCGGCAGGTAGGGTGCCGCCCAGGTCGTCGATCCCGGAAGTGTGGGGGCGCTGCAATGGGCGAAACACTGCAAACGCAGACAAGTAGGACTGAAGGAATACGCGGTGCCAAGGACGGCCGCGGCGGTCTCGGCCATGTGCTGGCGGGAGTCGTCGTGGCCGTCGGCTTCGTGCTCTTCCTGGGCGCTTTCGCCTGGGGGGCCTTCGTCTACCGGCCCTACACCGTGCCGACCGACTCGATGACGCCGACGGTGCAGCCCGGCGACCGGGTGCTCGCGCAGCGGATCGACGGAGGCGAGGTCCGGCGCGGCGACGTGGTCGTGTTCACCGACCACCTCTGGAGCGACACGCCGATGGTCAAGCGGGTCGTCGCCGTCGGCGGCGACACCGTGAAGTGCTGCGGCACCGGCGGCCGGCTCACGGTGAACGGCAAGGAACTCGACGAGCCGTACCTCGAACACACCGAGCTCGCGCCGGAGGCCGCGGCCGCCGGGCCCGTCCCGGCCTCGGACACCCCCTTCGAGGTCAAGGTGCCCGAGGGCAACCTCTTCCTGCTGGGCGACCGGCGCGCCGCCTCCCTCGACTCCCGGGCGCACCTCCAGGAGGCCGGCCAGGGCACCGTCCCCCGCTCCGCGGTCCAGGCCCGCGTCGACGCCCTCGCCTGGCCCTCGATGAAGATGCTCGAACGGCCCGGCACCTACGCCTCCCTCCCCGGCGGGACCTCGCGGCCCGGCCCGCTCCGCCTCCAGCTCACCGCGGTGGCGGCCGGAGCCGCCCTGGTGCTGCTGGGGGCCGCGTACGGGCCCCTGGTACGGGTCCTCGGCCGCGGGCGGCGGCGGGAGCCCGCCCGTGACCGCTGACGCGGCCGCCGCGGGCCGCCCCCGCCAGGTGTCCCGGGTGATCCTGCTGGACCCCGCGGACCGGATCCTGCTGCTCCACGGCTTCGAACCGAACGATCCCGCCGACCACTGGTGGTTCACCCCGGGCGGCGGACTCGAAGGCGGTGAGACCCGGGAGCAGGCCGCACTGCGGGAGCTCGCCGAGGAGACGGGGATCACAGAGGTGGACCTGGGGCCCGTCCTGTGGCAGCGGTACTGCTCCTTCCCCTTCGACGGGCGGCGCTGGGAACAGGACGAGTGGTACTACCTGGCCCGGACCACCCGCACGCGGACCGACATGGGCGGCCTCACCGAGCTGGAGCGGCGCAGCGTCAGCGGTGCCAGGTGGTGGACCTCCGAGGAACTTCTGTCGGCCCATGAGACGGTGTACCCGACCAGACTCGCCGAGCTGCTCCGTACGCTGCTCGACGACGGTCCTCCGGGTGCGCCGGTGGTCCTGGCCCCGGAAATCGTCTAGGGGTACGGGGGCCTGGCGCACAATAGGGGGACGCACGGCTGAAGGGGAACATGCCATGAGCGCCGAGGACCTCGAGAAGTACGAGACCGAGATGGAGCTGAAGCTCTATCGCGAGTACCGCGACGTCGTCGGGCTGTTCAAGTACGTGATCGAGACCGAACGTCGTTTCTACCTCACGAACGACTACGAGATGCAGGTGCACTCGGTCCAGGGGGAGGTGTTCTTCGAGGTGACGATGGCCGACGCCTGGGTGTGGGACATGTACCGGCCGGCCCGGTTCGTGAAGCAGGTGCGCGTGCTGACCTTCAAGGACGTGAACATCGAGGAGCTCAACAAGAGCGATCTCGAACTGCCCGGCAGCTGACGCCCGGCCCTCCGCCGCCCGCGCCGCGCCCGTGCGCACCCCGCCCCGGTCCCCCCGGATTCACCCTCACGGGTGAGTGGGTTGTCCACAATGCCCGCGCTGTCCACCAAGATCCACAGGGTGGGCGGGGCCGCGGGATCGTCGGGGGCGGAGGTGGTGCCCGATGAACGCGAAGGGCGTGGCACAGCAGGCATTGGGGCGGTACGGCGAGGAACTCGCGGTGAGGCGGCTCACCGAATCCGGGATGACGGTCATCGCCCGGAACTGGCGGTGCCGCAGCGGAGAGATCGACATCGTCGCGCGCGACGGGGACGCCCTCGTCGTGTGCGAGGTCAAAACACGCCGCACGGGGGATTTCGAACATCCCATGGCCGCCGTCCGGCCCGGCAAGGCCGAGCGCCTGCGCCGGCTCGCCGGGCGCTGGCTCGCCGACCACGGCGGACCACCCCCGGGCGGAGTACGGATCGACCTCGTGGGAGTCCTGCTGCCACGGCGCGGCGCACCCGTGGTGGAGCACGCCCGGGGGGTGGCGTGATGGGGTTCGCACGCGCCTGCTCCGTGGCCCTGGTCGGGGTCGACGGCGTGGTGGTCGAGGTCCAGGCCGACCTGGAGCCCGGCCTCGCAGCCTTCACCCTGGTGGGGCTGCCCGACAAGACCCTGACCGAAAGCCGCGACCGGGTGCGCGCCGCCGTCGTGAACTCCGGCGCCACCTGGCCGCAGAAGAAGCTCACCGTCGGGCTCAGCCCGGCCTCCGTACCCAAATCCGGAGCCGGATTCGACCTCGCCGTCGCGTCGGCGGTGCTGGGCGCCGCCGAAATGATCGACCCCGCGGCCATCGCCGATCTCGTGCTCATCGGCGAACTGGGACTGGACGGCCGGGTGCGGCCGGTGCGCGGCATCCTGCCGGCGGTCCTCGCCGCCGCCGACGCCGGCTACCGCAACGTGGTGGTGCCCCAGCAATGCGCCGCCGAGGCCATGCTCGTCCCCGACGTCAGCGTGCTCGGCGTCCGCAGCCTGCGGCAGCTCATCGCCGTCCTCACCGACGCGGAAGTCCCCGAGGAAAAACCACCGGATCGGCCCGGGCGGCCCGACCCCATGCTGGCCGGACTGGTGGTTCCGGGCGCGGGCATCGGCACCGGGATCTCCCGCGGCGCCGGCCGCACCGGGGGCGGCGAGACCCCCGACTTCCCCGAACTCTCCGACGTCGCCGGACAGCACGGCGCCCGCCGCGCCCTCGAAGTGGCGGCCTCGGGAGGCCACCACCTCTTCCTCAGCGGACCCCCGGGAGCCGGCAAGACGATGCTGGCAGAACGGATCCCCTGGATCCTCCCGCCGCTCTGCCGGCAGGACTCCCTGGAAGTCACCGCCGTCCACTCCGTCGCCGGGCTCCTGCCGCCCGGCGAACCGCTCGTCGCCCGGCCCCCGTACTGCGCACCCCACCACTCGGCGACCATGCAGTCCCTGGTCGGCGGCGGAGCGGGCGTGCCGAGGCCGGGAGCGGTCTCCCTGGCCCACCGCGGCGTGCTCTTTCTCGACGAGGCCGCCGAATTCAGCACGAAGGCCCTGGACGCGCTGCGCCAGCCCCTCGAATCGGGGCACGTGGTCATCGCCCGGGCCGCCGGCGTGGTGCGGCTGCCGGCCAGGTTCCTGATGGTCCTCGCGGCGAATCCCTGCCCCTGCGGGCGGCACACCCTGCTCGGGGCCGGCTGCGAATGCCCCGCCTCGGTGATCCGGCGCTACCAGGCCCGACTGTCGGGGCCGCTGCTGGACCGGGTCGACCTGCGCGTGGAGGTCGAGCCCGTCACCCGCTCCGACCTCCTGGGGCACGGCGGCCGCGGGGAGAGCACCGCCACCGTCGCCGACCGGGTACGCGAAGCCAGGGACCGCACCGCCGCCCGGCTCGCCGACACCCCGTGGCGCCTCAACGCCGAAGTACCGGGACACGAACTGCGCACCCGCTGGCAAGCCGCCCCCGGGGCTCTGGCCCAGGCCGAACGGGACCTGGAGCGCGGACTGCTCACCGCCCGCGGACTGGACCGGGTCCTGCGGGTCGCCTGGACCGTGGCGGACCTGCGCGGCCGCGACCGCCCCGACGCCCTGAACGTGGCCGTCGCCCTGGAACTGCGTACCGGCATCGCCCGCGGCGCCGCCCTGGCCATGGGAACCCGGTCATGACCGCCACCGGAACCGGACCGCGGAGCGAATCCGCGGCGCACACCGCGTCCGAGCCGGATCCCGATCCGGAGTCGCTGGCGCGGGCCGCCCTGACACGGGTGCTGGAGCCCGGCGAGGAGACCGGCGGGCGATGGCTGCGCGAGCACGGCGCCGTCGGGCTGATACGGCTGCTGACCGGCCCGGACGGCGAGGCGGCGACCTTGACCGGGGTGGGGGAGGGGCGGCTCGCCGGCTATCGCAGACGGGCGGCGCTCGCCGACCCCCGGCGTGACCTGGCGACCGCCGCCCGCAGCGGCGGCCGGTTCATCCGCCCCGGCTCCCCGCAATGGCCGACCCAGCTGGACGACCTCGGCGACGCCCGGCCGATCGGCCTGTGGGTGCGCGGCCGGGCGGACCTGCGGACCTGGGCGCTGCGCTCCGTCGCCGTGGTCGGGGCCCGGGCCTGCACCCCGTACGGGGCGCACATGGCCCAGACCCTGGCCGCCGGCCTCGCCGAGCGGGGCTGGGTGGTGGTCTCGGGGGCGGCGTACGGGGTGGACGCCGCGGCCCACCGGGGGGCCCTCGCCTCCGGCGGGGCCACCGCCGCGGTACTCGCCTGCGGGGTGGACGTCGCCTACCCGCGCGGCCACGCCGAGTTGCTCGGCCGCATCGCCGAACAGGGCATCGTCCTGGGGGAGCTGCCGCCCGCAAGCCACCCGACCCCGACCCGGTTCGTCCTGCGCAACCGGGTCATCGCCGCCCTGACCCGGGGCACCGTGGTGGTCGAGGCGGCCCACCGCAGCGGCTCCCTCGTCACCGCCCGCCGGGCCCAGCGGCTCGGCCGGTTCACCATGGGCGTTCCCGGACCGGCCACCAGCGGGCTCTCGGGAGGGGTCCACGAACTGCTGCGCGGCGAAGCCGTGCTCGTCACGGACGCGGCGGAAGTCATCGAGCTCGTCGGAGACATGGGCGAACTGGCCCCGCAGCGGCGCGGGCCGGTGCTCGCCCGGGACCTGCTGGACCGGGAAACCGCCCGCGTGCTCGAAGCCCTCCCGGCCGGCCGCCCCGTCCACGCGGGCGAAGTGGCCCTCGCCGCGGGCACCGGCACCGATGAAGTCATCGGCAGACTGTACGAACTTCACTCTCTGGGGTTCGTCGAACGGCAGGGCGAGGGCTGGCAGTTGACCACACAATCACCTGAAGGAGGCACAGAAACCGGCGGTGCCCGGCGAGGCGGTCATTGACCTGGGGCGTTCCGGTGAAAGAGTGAAGCCGATGAGAGACGCGGTCTCCCCGGTGGCAGCCGCCGGGACCCAGCGCCAGGCGCCGGTCCCGGGTCGCCCGCGCGAGTCAGGACGCCCCGGTGCCCGTGCGCGATCCCGTACTCTTCGCGCACCGCGACACTTCCGTCACGCTACGCTCCCAAGGAATCCCGCTCCGGCAAAGGCGAAGCATGCCCCAGCACACCTCAGGGTCTGACCGCGCTGCGGTGCCCCCCGCTGCCCGCGGCGGCGTGCGGACCACCGCGCCCTCGTCCCTCGAGGTGCTGTGGCGCTCGTACAAGGAGAGCGGCGACGAGCGCCTGCGGGAGCAGCTGATCCTGCACTACTCGCCCCTGGTGAAGTACGTGGCCGGCCGGGTCAGCGTGGGCCTGCCGCCCAATGTGGAACAGGCCGACTTCGTCTCCTCCGGGGTCTTCGGGCTGATCGACGCCATCGAGAAGTTCGACATCGACCGGTCCATCAAGTTCGAGACGTACGCGATCACCCGCATCCGGGGCGCGATGATCGACGAGCTGCGCGCCCTGGACTGGATCCCGCGCTCGGTCCGGCAGAAGGCCAGGGCCGTGGAGCGCGCCTACGCCACCCTCGAAGCCCAGCTGCGCCGCACCCCGACCGAGCACGAGGTCGCCGGGGAGATGGGCATCGCCGTGGAGGAACTCCACGCCGTGTTCAGCCAGTTGTCCCTGGCCAACGTCGTGGCCCTGGAGGAGCTGCTGCACGTCGGCGGCGAGGGCGGAGACCGCCTCTCGCTGATGGACACCCTGGAGGACACCGCCGCCGACAACCCGGTCGAGGTGGCCGAGGACCGTGAGCTGCGCAGGCTCCTGGCCAGGGCGATCAACACCCTGCCGGAGCGGGAGAAGACCGTCGTCACGCTCTACTACTACGAGGGCCTCACCCTCGCCGAGATCGGCAACGTGCTCGGGGTCACAGAGAGCCGGGTCAGTCAGATCCACACCAAGTCGGTGCTCCAACTGCGGGCCAAGCTGGCGGATGTCGGCCGATGAGCTTGCGCCCCCTCCGTAGAGTGGACGTGTGCCCAGGATTCGAGCGGCCTCCGTGGCCGAGCACCGGTCGATGCAGCGCGGCGCCCTGCTGGACGCCGCACGCTCCCTGCTGTCCGAAGGCGGGACGGAGGCGCTGACCTTCCCCGCCCTCGCGGAGCGCACCGGCCTCGCCCGGTCCTCCGTGTACGAGTACTTCCGCTCCCGCGCGGCCGTGGTCGAAGAGCTGTGCGCGGTGGACTTCCCCGTGTGGGCCGCCGAGATCGAAGCGGCGATGGAGCGGGCCGAGACGCCGGAGGCCAAGGTCGAGGCCTATGTCCGCAGCCAGCTGGGACTCGTCGGGGACCGGCGCCACCGGGCGGTGGTCGCGATCTCGGCCAGCGAGCTGGACGCGGGGGCGCGGGAGAAGATCCGCGCTGCGCACGGGGGTCTCGTGGCGATGATCGTGGAGGCACTGGGCGCCCTGGGGCACGAGCAGCCCCGCCTCGCGGCGATGCTGCTCCAGGGGGTCGTCGACGCGGCGGTGCGCCGCATCGAACTCGGCGCCGCCGAGGACCCCGGTGTGGTGACGGAGGCGGCCGTGGGCATGGCCCTCCGGGGCGTGCAGAGCTGAGGCTGCCTGGCCGCCACGGGCACGCGCCGCCCTCACCTGCCGGGTTGCCCGGAGGGCGATCGGCTCGTCCGTCGGTGCCTTCTCGGGCTGCGCGGCCCCGGTCAGTCGTCCTGGGGGGTGAGGGGCAGGAGTCTTGGTGTCGGGTGGGGGAGGACGGTCAGGGGGTTCAGGTACGCCGTGCCCGAGAGGAGGCCCCAGTGGAGGCAGGGGGTCGCGCAGTGCGTGCCCTCCGTGAGGACCGCCACCACTTGGCCGGCCGTGACCTCCTCGCCCTCCGCGACCAGCGGCCGGACCGGTTCGTACGTGGTGCGCAGGCCGCCGGGAAGGGTCAGGGACAGGACCCCGCGGCCGGCCACCGGCCCCGCGTGGTGCACCCGGCCCGGGCCCACCGCCCTGACCTCGGCGCCCACCGGGGCGGCCAGGTCCACCCCGCGGTGCCCCGCCGCGTAGGGGGTCGGGGGCGGGTCCCACCAGCGCGTCACCACCAGGGGCGGCGGCAGCGGCCGGGCCCCGGCGGAGAACGCCTGCGTCAGGGCCAGGAGCAGCGTGATCAGCAGTGTCGTCATGCCGTCCAGGTTGCCGTCGGGTCGCGCAGCGTGAGCGGGCCTGTGGACAAGGGGCCGGGTGTGGACAACGGCGTCACCTGGCATACCGCCCGGTCCCGTACACTTCTTACGGCGATCCGGGTCACCGGGTCGACTTCGCACGCCCCAGCACCAGCCGCTCAGGCCGGGTGAAAGCGTCTCTCGGTCCCCTTCCGGGGGCAGGGCGCGGTGGGGCGTCAGGAACCAAACCGAGAAACCAAGGAGATGGCCATGGCCGTCGTAACGATGCGGGAGCTGCTGGAAAGCGGCGTCCACTTCGGTCACCAGACCCGTCGCTGGAACCCGAAGATGAAGCGCTTCATCTTCACCGAGCGCAACGGCATCTACATCATCGACCTGCTCCAGTCGCTGTCGTACATCGACCGCGCCTACGAGTTCGTCAAGGAGACCGTCGCCCACGGCGGCTCCATCATGTTCGTCGGTACCAAGAAGCAGGCCCAGGAGGCCATCGCCGAGCAGGCGACGCGCGTTGGTATGCCGTACGTCAACCAGCGGTGGCTGGGTGGCATGCTCACCAACTTCTCCACCGTCTACAAGCGCCTCCAGCGTCTGAAGGAGCTTGAGGCGATCGACTTCGAGGACGTCGCCGCCTCGGGTCTCACCAAGAAGGAGCTCCTGGTCCTCTCCCGCGAGAAGACCAAGCTGGAGAAGACCCTCGGTGGTATCCGCGAGATGTCGAAGGTTCCCAGCGCCGTCTGGATCGTCGACACCAAGAAGGAGCACATCGCCGTCGGTGAGGCGCGCAAGCTCCACATCCCGGTCGTCGCGATCCTCGACACCAACTGCGACCCCGACGAGGTCGACTACAAGATCCCGGGCAACGACGACGCGATCCGCTCCGTCACCCTGCTCACCCGCGTGATCGCCGACGCCGTCGCCGAGGGCCTCATCGCCCGCTCCGGCGCTGCGACCGGTGACTCGAAGCCGGGCGAGAAGGCCGCTGCCGAGCCGCTCGCCGAGTGGGAGCGCGACCTGCTCGAGGGTGAGAAGAAGGCCGACGACGCCGAGGCCGCCCCGGCCGCCGAGGCCGCTGTCGAGACCCCGGCCGCCGAGGCCGACGAGACCCCGGCCGCCGAGGCCGTCGTCGAGGCTCCGGCCGCCGACGCCGAGCAGGCCTGACCCTCTGAGAGAGCCCGGCGTTCATCCGCCGGGCACTCGCAGCACGGACGATGACGGCGGGGGAGCCGCGCCACAAGCGCGCTCCTCCGCCGTTCACCCGTAGATCTACGACTTCGAGAGAGAATCACAGACTCATGGCGAACTACACCGCCGCTGACGTCAAGAAGCTCCGCGAGCTCACCGGCGCCGGCATGCTGGACTGCAAGAACGCGCTGGTCGACTCCGACGGCGACGTCGACAAGGCCGTCGAGGCGCTCCGTATCAAGGGTCAGAAGGGCGTCGCCAAGCGCGAGGGCCGTTCTGCCGAGAACGGTGCCGTCGTGTCCCTCATCGCCGACGACAACACCTCCGGTGTCATCGTCGAGCTGAAGTGCGAGACGGACTTCGTCGCGAAGGGCGAGAAGTTCCTCGCCGTCGCCAACGAGCTGGCCGCGCACGTCGCCGCGACCTCCCCGGCCGACATCGAGGCGCTGCTCGCGTCCGAGATCGCCCCGGGCAAGACCGTCACGGCCTTCGTGGACGAGGCGAACGCCAACCTCGGCGAGAAGATCGTCCTGGACCGCTTCGCGCAGTTCACCGGCGGTTACGTCACGTCGTACATGCACCGCACCATGCCCGACCTGCCGTACCAGATCGGTGTCCTGGTCGAGCTCGACAAGGAGAACGCCGAGGTCGCCCGCGGCGTCGCGCAGCACATCGCCGCGTTCGCGCCGAAGTGGCTGTCCGCCGAGGACGTCCCGGCCGAGGTCGTCGAGTCCGAGCGCCGCGTCGCCGAAGAGGTCACCCGCGCGGAGGGCAAGCCCGAGGCCGCCCTGCCGAAGATCGTCGAGGGTCGTGTCAACGGCTTCTTCCGCGACAACACGCTGCTCGGCCAGGCGTACGCCCTGGACGCCAAGAAGTCCGTCCAGAAGGTTCTGGACGAGGCCGGTGTCACCCTGGTGCGTTTCTCGCGCATCAAGGTCGGCATCTGAGTCCGTCCTCACAACGACGGACACCGGACCCCGGTAGGGTCTGAAGCAGTCGTCCGCGTGCGCGCGGAACGACCGCAGATCTGACGAGGAGGCCATTGCCGTAGAGGGAACCGCGAGGACCCACCGGCAATGGCCTTCTTCGTATGTGCACGAGGAGATCTCCATGAATCAGGGCGTGGACCCCCACACCGCTTCCGACGACAAGAGCGACCACGACAAGAAGGGCCGCCGCTTCATGCTGAAGCTGTCGGGCGAGGCCTTCTCCGGTGGTGGAGGACTGGGCGTCGACCCCGACGTCGTCCATGCCATCGCGCGCGAAATCGCCGCGGTGGTCCGTGACGGCGCGGAGATCGCCGTCGTGATCGGCGGCGGAAACTTCTTCCGCGGCGCCGAACTCCAGCAGCGCGGCATGGACCGTGCCCGGTCCGACTACATGGGCATGCTGGGCACCGTCATGAACTGCCTCGCCCTCCAGGACTTCCTGGAGAAGGAAGGCATCGACTCCCGTGTGCAGACGGCCATCACCATGGGTCAGGTCGCGGAGCCGTACATCCCGCTGCGCGCCGTACGACACCTGGAGAAGGGCCGCGTCGTGATCTTCGGCGCCGGCATGGGCATGCCGTACTTCTCCACCGACACCACGGCCGCCCAGCGGGCCCTGGAAATCGACGCCGAGGCCCTGCTCATGGGCAAGAACGGCGTCGACGGGGTCTACGACTCCGACCCGAAGAAGAACCCCGACGCGGTGAAGTTCGACGCGCTGGAGTACAGCGAGGTGCTGTCCCGCGACCTCAAGGTCGCCGACGCCACCGCCATCACGCTGTGCCGCGACAACAAGCTGCCGATCCTGGTCTTCGAGCTGCTCGCCGAGGGCAATATCGCCCGCGCCGTCAAGGGTGAGAAGATCGGCACGCTCGTGAGCGACCAGGGCACCCGGGCCTGAGCGCCTCGACGCCGGGCCCGGCCCCGCTGGGCCGAGCCCGCCCCGCCCGCCTGAACCATCCATATCTGACATGCAGGAGCACGTGGTGATCGAAGAAATCCTCCTCGAGGCCGAGGAGAAGATGGAGAAGGCCGTCGTCGTCGCCAAGGAAGACTTCGCGGCGATCCGCACCGGTCGTGCGCACCCGGCGATGTTCAACAAGATCGTGGCGGACTACTACGGCGCCATCACGCCCATCAACCAGCTCGCGTCCTTCTCGGTGCCCGAGCCGCGCATGGCGATCGTGACCCCGTTCGACAAGAGCGCCCTGCGCAACATCGAGCAGGCCATCCGCGACTCCGACCTGGGTGTCAACCCCAGCAACGACGGCAACATCATCCGGGTGACCTTCCCCGAGCTGACGCAGGACCGCCGCAAGGAGTACATCAAGGTCGCGCGCACCAAGGCCGAGGACTCCAAGGTCTCGATCCGCGCCGTCCGCCGCAAGGCGAAGGACTCCCTCGACAAGCTCGTCAAGGACAAGGAGTCCGGCGAGGACGAGGTGCGCCGCGCGGAGAAGGAGCTCGACGACACCACCGCGAAGTACGTCGCGCAGGTCGACGAGCTGCTCAAGCACAAGGAAGCCGAGCTCCTCGAGGTCTGATGAACGACTCTCCCTGGGCCACGGAGCCGGTTCCGGCGGGTCCCGCATACGATGCGCTGGTGGGCCCGCACACTCGGCCCATGCCCATCGTGCCCGATGCCGCCGGCCGTGACTTCGACGACCGGGAAGCACGCGATCGGGGGGCCGCCACCGACGGCGGCCCCCCGTTCCGCGCCGAGACGCCGCCGCAGGAGCCCATGCCCAGCCCCCCGCCTCCGCCCTCGCAGGCACCGCAGGACGCCACGCCGCCGCCGAAGAAGCGGGCGGGGCGGGACCTGCGTGCCGCCATAGGGGTCGGCGTCGGCCTCGGTGCGGTGATCTTCGCTTCGCTGTTCATCGTCAAGGCGGTCTTCGTCGGCGTCATCGCCGTCGCGGTCGTCGTGGGCCTGTGGGAGCTCACCTCCCGGCTCCAGGAGAAGAAGGGCATCAAGGCCCCGCTCGTCCCGCTCGCGGTCGGCGGCGCCGCGATGGTCATCGCCGGGTACGTCCGGGGCGCCGAGGGCGCCTGGGTGGCCATGGCCCTGACGGCGCTGGCGGTCCTCGTCTGGCGGATGACGGAACCGCCGGAGGACTACCTCAAGGACGTCACCGCAGGCGTCTTCGCCGCCTTCTACGTGCCCTTCCTGGCCACCTTCGTCGCGATGCTGCTCACCGCCGACGACGGCCCGGAGCGCGTGGTCACCTTCCTGCTGCTGACGGTGGTCAGCGACACCGGGGCGTACGCGGTGGGCTGGCGCTTCGGCAAGACGAAGCTGGCGCCGCGCATCAGCCCCGGCAAGACCCGCGAGGGGCTGTTCGGCGCGGTGGCCTTCGCGATGGCGGCCGGCGCGCTGTGCATGGAGTTCCTGATCGACGGGGGCGCCTGGTGGCAGGGGCTGCTGCTCGGCCTCGCGGTCGCGGTCAGCGCCACGCTGGGCGACCTCGGCGAGTCGATGATCAAGCGGGACCTGGGGATCAAGGACATGGGCACGCTCCTGCCGGGCCACGGCGGCATCATGGACCGCCTCGACTCCCTGCTGCCGACCGCCCCGGTGGTGTGGCTGCTGCTCGCCGCGTTCGTCGGCACCGGCTGAAACCGGGCCCCGGCGGGTTCCGGCCCGCGGGCGGTTCACCAGGGCAACCCCGCTGAGCTGGGACGACGTACGTCCGAAGGCTTTGGGTGGGTCCGGGCGGTTACTCTAGAGGGGCGCGCTGCTTCTGCGGCGCGCCTTTCGTCTTACGAGGAGTACCAGCCATGGCCCGCCCTGTCCCGGGAGAGCTCACCTTCGTCGCCCCTCGCGGGGCCAAGAAGCCGCCCCGGCATCTCGCCGACCTCACCCCCGAGGAGCGTCGCGAGGCGGTCGCGGCGATCGGCGAGAAGCCCTTCCGGGCCAAGCAGCTCTCGCAGCACTACTTCGCCCGGTACGCGCACGACCCGGCCGAGTGGACCGACATCCCGGCGGGCTCGCGGGAGAAGCTCCGCGAAGAGCTGCTGCCCGAGCTGATGAACGTCATCCGGCACATCTCGTGCGACGAGGACACCACGCGCAAGACCCTGTGGAAGCTGCACGACGGCACGCTCGTCGAGTCCGTGCTGATGCGCTACCCCGACCGGGTCACCATGTGCATCTCCTCGCAGGCCGGCTGCGGCATGAACTGCCCGTTCTGCGCCACCGGCCAGGCGGGCCTGGACCGCAACCTGTCCACCGCCGAGATCGTCCACCAGATCGTCGACGGCATGCGCGCGCTGCGCGACGGCGAGGTCCCCGGCGGACCGGCCCGCCTCTCCAACATCGTCTTCATGGGCATGGGCGAGCCGCTGGCCAACTACAAGCGGGTCGTCGGCGCCATCCGCCGCCTCACCGACCCCGAGCCCGACGGCCTCGGCCTGTCGCAGCGCGGTATCACCGTCTCCACCGTCGGCCTGGTCCCGGCGATGCTGCGCTTCGCCGACGAGGGCTTCAAGTGCCGCCTCGCCGTCTCGCTGCACGCGCCGGACGACGAACTGCGCGACACCCTCGTCCCCGTGAACACCCGCTGGAAGGTCCGCGAGGTCCTCGACGCCGCCTGGGAGTACGCCGAGAAGTCCGGCCGCCGGATCTCCATCGAGTACGCCCTGATCCGCGACATCAACGACCAGGCCTGGCGCGGAGACCTCCTCGGCCGCCTGCTCAAGGGCAAGCGCGTCCACGTCAACCTGATCCCGCTGAACCCGACGCCGGGCTCGAAGTGGACCGCCTCGCGCCCCGAGGACGAGAAGGCCTTCGTCGAGGCCATCGCCCGCCACGGCGTGCCGGTGACCGTTCGGGACACCCGCGGCCAGGAGATCGACGGCGCCTGCGGCCAGCTGGCCGCCTCGGAGCGCTAGCCTGCGGTCTCCGCGGGCCCGATTCGGCCACGGGGTACCCTGTGGCCGAACCAATTGCATATTCCGACAGGGGAGCGCCACAGCGCTGAGAGTGCGGTAACCATCATCCGCAGACCCTCTGAACCTCGCCCCGGTCATTCGGGGTAGGAAGTTCGGTCATCACTCAAGCTGTTGCGCCCTGCCCGGCGACCGCTCGCACTGAGCGCCGGGCAGGGCCGCGTCTTCTCCTGGTCATCCCAGGAGGAATCACCAGTGAGCACCACCAGGAAGTTCGCGGGCGCGGCGCTCGCGGCCGCGCTCGGCGTCGCCACGCTCAGCGCCTGCGGCGGCGCGAAGGACGAGTCCGCGTCCGGCGCGAGTGGCGCGCCGAAGTCCAAGACCGTCACGCTCGTCTCGCACGACTCCTTCAACGTGACCGACTCGGTCCTCAAGGAGTTCGAGCAGCAGAGCGGCTACACCGTCAAGGTCCTGAAGTCCGGGGACGCGGGCGCCGCCCTCAACCAGGAGATCCTCACCAAGGGCTCGCCGCGCGGCGACGTGTTCTTCGGCGTGGACAACACCCTGCTCTCCCGCGCCCTCGACAACGGAATCTTCACGCCGTACGAGGTCAAGGGCCTGGGCGACGTGAAGCCCGAGTACGTGCTCGACAAGGAGCACCGGGTCACCCCGATCGATTCCGGCGACATCTGCGTCAACTACGACAAGGCGTACTTCACGGACAAGAAGATCGCCCCGCCGCAGACGCTGGACGACCTGGTCAAGCCCGAGTACAAGAACCTGCTGGTCACCGAGAACGCGGCGACCTCCTCGCCGGGTCTCGGCTTCCTCCTCGCCTCCGTCGGCAAGTACGGCGAGGAAGGCTGGAAGGACTACTGGAGCAAGCTCAAGGCCAACGGGGTCGAGGTCGTCGACGGCTGGGAGCAGGCCTACAACGAGCGCTTCTCCGGCTCCGCGGGCGGCAAGAAGGCCAAGGGCGACCGGCCGCTGGTCGTCTCCTACGCCTCCAGCCCGCCGGTCGAGGTCCTGTACGGCGAGCCGCAGCCGGCCGAGGCGCCCACGGGCGTGGCCACCGGCACCTGCTTCCGCCAGGTCGAGTTCGCGGGCCTGCTCAAGGGCGCGAAGAACGAGGAGGGCGGCAAGGCGCTCCTCGACTTCCTGGTGGGCAAGAAGTTCCAGGAGGACATGCCGCTCCAGATGTTCGTGAACCCGGTGGTCAAGGACGCGAAGCTGCCGGAGCTGTTCACGAAGCACGGCGTGGTCGTCGAGAAGCCCGAGAACGTGGCTCCCGAGACCATCGCCAAGAACCGTGAGCAGTGGGTCAAGGCATGGTCCTCGCTCGTCGTGAAGTAGGACGCGAGAGCGCGCGCGGTACGGCCGTCCGGCTCCTGCTGATGGCCGTACCGCTCGCCTTCTTCGGGCTCTTCTTCGCGTATCCGGTCGCCGCGATCGTCGGTCGCGGGATCAAAACCGGCGAGGGCTGGCAGTTCGGCCGGATCGGCGAGGTGCTGGGCCGGCCGGACATCGCCGGCGTGCTCTGGTTCACCACCTGGCAGGCGCTCGCGTCCACGGCGCTCACGCTCCTGATCGCACTCCCCGGCGCGTACGTCTTCGCGCGCTTCGAGTTCCGCGGCAAACAGCTGCTGCGGGCGGTGGTCACGGTCCCGTTCGTCCTGCCGACGGTGGTCGTCGGCACCGCCTTCCTGGCGCTGGTCGGGCGGGGCGGGCTGCTGGACGAGCTGTGGGGGGTGCGGCTGGACACCACCGTGTGGGCGATCCTGCTCGCGCACGTCTTCTTCAACTACGCCGTCGTCGTACGGACGGTCGGCGGGCTCTGGGCGCAGCTGGACCCGCGCCAGGAGGAGGCCGCCCGGGTGCTCGGCGCCGGGCGGTTCGCCGCCTGGCGGCGGGTGACGCTGCCCGCGCTCGGACCCGCGGTGGCCGCGGCCTCGCTGATGGTGTTCCTGTTCACGTTCACCTCCTTCGGCGTCGTGCAGATCCTCGGCGGCCCCTCGTACGCCACCTTGGAGGTGGAGGTCTACCGGCAGACCGCGCAGCTGCTCGACCTGCCCACGGCCGCCGTCCTCACGATGGTCCAGTTCGCGGCGGTCGGCCTGATCCTCGGTGTCCACGCCTGGACGGTGCGCCGGCGGGAGACCGCCCTGCGGCTCGTCGATCCGGCGCGGACCGCGCACCGGGTCCGCGGGCCGGGGCAGCGCGCCCTGCTGGGCGGGGTGCTGCTGACGGTGGCGCTGCTGATCGTGGCCCCGCTGGCGGTGCTGGTGGAGCGCTCCCTCGATGCGCCCGGCGGGTACGGGTTCGGGTTCTACCGGGCGCTCCAGGACGCGGGCGCGGGTGGCGGAACGTTTCTGGTGCCCCCGCTGGAAGCCATCTGGAACTCCCTCCAGTACGCGCTCGCCGCCACCGCCATCGCCCTGGTGATCGGCGGGCTCGCGGCGGCGGCGCTGACCCGGCGCGGGGGCCGGTTCGTGCGCGGGTTCGACGCGCTGCTGATGCTTCCGCTGGGGGTGTCGGCCGTGACCGTGGGCTTCGGGTTCCTGATCACCCTGGACGAGCCCCCGCTGGACCTGCGCACCTCGTGGATCCTGGTGCCGCTCGCGCAGGCGCTGGTGGGGGTGCCCTTCGTCGTACGGACCATGCTGCCGGTCCTGCGCGCCGTGGACGGGCGGCTGCGCGAGGCCGCCGCCGTGCTCGGGGCCTCCCCGCTGCGGGCCTGGCGGGAGGTGGACCTGCCGCTGGTGCGGCGGGCGCTGCTGATCGCGGCCGGTTTCGCCTTCGCCGTCTCGCTGGGGGAGTTCGGGGCGACGGTCTTCATCGCGCGGCCCGACCGTCCGACGCTGCCGGTGGCCGTGGCGCGGCTGCTGGGGCGGGCCGGTGAGCTGAACTACGGGCAGGCCATGGCCCTGAGCACGATTTTGATGCTGGTGTGCGCGGTGTCCCTGCTGGTGCTGGAGCGGCTGCGCCCGGACAAGACCTCGGGAGAGTTCTGATGACGTTGCTCGAACTGGCCGGGGTGTCGGTGCGCTTCGGTGAGCGTGCCGTCGTCGACGCGGTCGACCTGGAGGTCGCCGAGCAGGAGATCGTGTGCGTGCTCGGGCCCAGCGGCAGCGGCAAGTCCACGCTGCTGCGGGTGGTGGCCGGGCTCCAGCCGGTCTCGGCGGGGCGGGTCCTGCTGGGCGGGGCGGACCAGGCGCGGGTGCCGGTGCACCGGCGCGGGGTCGGCCTCATGTTCCAGGACCACCAGCTGTTCCCGCACCGGGACGTGGGCGGCAATGTCGCGTTCGGGCTGCGCATGCGCGGCTCGGCCCAGGGGCCCGCGCGCGCGGCGTACGCGTCCCGGGTCGCGGAGTTGCTGGAGCTGGTCGGGCTCCCGGGGGCCCAGGGCCGCCCGGTGGCTTCGCTGTCGGGCGGTGAGCAGCAGCGGGTCGCCCTGGCGCGGGCGCTGGCGCCGTCGCCGAGGCTGTTGATGCTGGACGAGCCGCTGGGGCAGCTGGACCGCGGGCTGCGCGAGCGGCTGGTGGTGGAGCTGCGGGAGCTGTTCTCCCGGCTCGGGACCACGGTGCTGGCCGTCACCCACGACCAGGGGGAGGCCTTCGCACTGGCCGACCGGGTGGTGGTGATGCGGGAAGGGCGGATCGCGCAGGCCGGGACCCCGCTGGAGGTGTGGCAGCGGCCGGCCTCGGAGTTCGTGGCGCGCTTCCTCGGCTTCGAGAACGTCATCCCGGCGGTGGTGGCGGGCGGGGCCGCGGTGACGGCCTGGGGAAAGGTGCAGGTGCCGGCCGGGTCGCCGGAGGGGGAGCAGAGCCTGCTGATCCGTCCGGCCGGAGTGGTGCCGTCGGCCGCGGGGCTGCGCTGCGAGGTGCTGTCGCGAACGTTCCGCGGGACGCACGTCGCGCTGCGGTTGCGGCCGGAGGCCGGGCCGGAGCTGGAGGCGGAGTGCGGGCTGGCCGGGGCGCCCGGGGTGGGGGAGCGGGTCGCCGTGGCCTTCTCCCCGGCCGAGGTGGTCGTGCTTCCGGCGGCGTAGCCGCCGGCCCGGCCCTCCGCCCCCGTCCCGGCCCCCGGCCCGGCCCGGTCCTCAGACGCCGGCGGGGGCGGGTTCCTGCGCCGGGGTCGTGGCGCCCTCGTGGTTGCCGTACCAGGCGACGGCCACCGCGCCCGTGACGGCCAGGACGAAGCCGAGGACCGCCAGCCAGGCCAGGCCCGGACGGGAGGCGTCGCCCAGCCACAGGACGCCGATGGCGCCCGGCAGGACGGTCTCGCCGACCACCAGCGCGGCCGTCGCGCCGTTCACCGAGCCGATCTGGAGGGCGACCGTGTGCAGGTACATGCCGCCGACGCCGGCCAGCACGATCGCGTAGAGGGCCGGGTCGGCGAGCAGCGTGCCCAGGTCGAAGGGGTCGATGCCGTCGAGGATCCGGACGCCGACACCCAGCGCGCCGAAGGCGAGGCCTGACAGCAGGCCCGCCAGGATCGCCGCCCGGGAGCCGAGGAGGCGCACGGCCACCGTCCCGCCCGCGATGATCAGCAGGGTCACCGCGAACAGCCACCAGTGCGTGGACATCGGCGCGTGGTGGCCGCCCTCGTGGCCCGCCGCCGTCGCCAGCAGGACCAGCGCCGCGCAGACGACGCCGATGGAGGTCCATTCCTTGCGGGTCAGCCGGATGCCCAGCATCTTCACGCTGAGCACGGCCGTGATCACCAGGTTGGCGCTGATGACGGTCTGCGAGAGGAACAGCGGCAGCAGCCGGGCGGCCAGCGCGCCCAGCCCGAAGCCCACGAAGTCCAGGATGGTGCCGACGATGAACTCCCACGTCATCGCGGCCTTCGCGGTGGACGAGAGGTTCGGGCCGCCGTGCGCGGTCACCCCCGCGGCGGCCGGGGACATCCGGGCCGCCCTGCGGGAGCCCACGGCTTGCAGGACGGACCCCGTGCCGTAGCAGATGGACGCCGCGATCGCGGTCAGCAGGCCTATGAGCACCGAGGGCTCCGTTCACGTCTGGCGGTTTTGCGTGTTGATTACCTATGGCAGACGTGTGATCGGCCCGGGAAGTTGCCTCCCGTCGGCAGATGGTTCACTTCGTCCGGGCGGCGGCCGTCATCGCCGCGAGCGCGGCGGGGGCTTCGTCGACCGAGTCGACGAGCGCGATCCGCGATTCCATCGCGCGGCCGCGTGCCAGGGCCTTGAGCAGCGGCCACGCCGGCAGGTGCTCGGTCCAGTGCGTACGGTCGACCAGCACCATCGGGGTCGGCTCGCCCCGCGACTCGTAGTAGTTCGGCGTCGCGTTGTCGAATATCTCCTGGAGGGTGCCGGCGGCACCGGGCAGGAAGACCACGCCCGCGTTGGAACGGGCCAGCAGTCCGTCCTCGCGGGTGGCGTTCGCGAAGTACTTGGCGATGTGGCCGGCGAAGGCGTTCGGCGGCTCGTGCCCGTAGAACCAGGTGGGGATGCCCACCGAGTCGGCGCCGTCCGGCCAGCGCTCGCGCACGGCGAACGCCGCCCGCGCCCAGTCGGAGACCGAGGGGGTGAAGGAGGGGGCCTTGGCCAGGATCTCCAGGGCCTCCGGCAGGGCCTCGTCGGGGGCGCTCGCCAGGTAGGCGCCGAGGTTCGCCGCTTCCATCGCCCCCGGGCCGCCGCCGGTGGCCACCGTCAGCCCGGACCGGGCGAGCTCGCGGCCGAGTTCGGCCGCGCCCCGGTAGTCGAGGCCGCCGCGGGACATCGCGTGGCCGCCCATGACGCCCACCACCCGGGCGCCGGCGAGGTGTTCGTCGAGGGCGTCGGAGATCGCGTCGTCGTGGATGGACCGCAGCATCGAGGAGAAGACGTCGCCGTCTGCCTTGGTCTCCTGGAACCAGGCGTACGACTGGGCGTCCGGAGTGGTCTCGTAACCGCCGGGCAGCCCCGTGAACAGCTCGTCGGCGCTGTACAGGAGGCCGCGGTACGGGTTGAACGGGAGGTCCGGGACGGGCGGGAAGACGAGCGCGCCGTCCGCGCGCACCTTCGCCGAGGCGTCGGGCTCCATCGGGCAGCCGAGGAAGACGGCCGCGGAGGTGTCGCTGGAGAGCAGGGCGAACGTGCGCTCCAGCAGGTTGACCGACTGGACCCGGTAGCCGCTGAGCGAGCCGCGGGCCGCGACCCGGTCGAATTCGGCGAGCGTCTCGATCTCGGTGTCGCTGCATCGGTTGACCATTCGGCCCACCCTAAGGGCTGCCCGGGTCAGCGGGTCAATGCCAGCGACGTCAGCTGTGCCACACCCCACACGACGGGTCCGCAGAAGGCCACCAGCGCGGTCGCGCGCAGGGTCGCGGCCCTGCGCAGGACCCCGCCCGGGGTGCCCATGTCGCGCAGTGCCGTCCGGGTGGCCGAGCGGTCCTGACGGACCTCGACGGCGCGGGTGAGCAGGGTCGCGGCCGCGCACAGGATGACAAGGGCGCAGGCCGGGCCGGTCAGCGGGCCCAGCGGGACGCCGAGGCCGACGCGTGCGGGCAGGGCGGCGGTGGTGAGGGCGCCCGCGCCGATCGCGCACAGGACTCCGAGGGGGCGGCCCAGCCGGGGCGCCTCCTCCTGGAGGGTGCGCCCGGCCAGCAGTCGCATGGCGCCCGGGCGGACCGCCTGGACCAGGGCTCCGCAGGCGTAGGCCAGTCCGGGGCCCGCGAGGGAGAGGCCTACGGCGGTGAGGGCCCAGCCGGCCGGTGTCCCGGCACCGCCGGGGCCCGCGTACGCCAGGGCCGCCAGTCCGCAGGCGGTGAGGGCGATGCCCCAGGGCAGGGCGGTCTGCGGGGCCAGCGGCGGGTGCGGGCGCAGGGCGAGGGCGGTGGCGGCGGAGGCGCTCAGCGGGATCAGGGCCAGCAGGGTGAGGGCGGCCGCCACGGGCAGCGGCCGGTCGGCGTGCAGCAGTGCGGCCGCGGCTCCGTCGAGGGGCAGGCCGGTGAGTTCGCCCCGCAGGTGCAGGAAGGCGGCCAGGGCCAGGGCGCTGCCCAGGGTGCACGCGATGGCGGTGGAGACCGTCGCGACGAGGGTGAGCCGTACGGGGCCCAGCCCGACGGCGTCCAGCCCCTCGCGGGGCCGGGTCGCGGGGTCGGTCCGGGCGACGGCGACCGCGAACTGCACGGTGACGGCGAGCGGGACCATGGCCCACAGCAGGCGCGGGAACGATCCGGCAGGCCGGGCGGTGGCTTCCGCGAGCACGTACAGCAGGAGGAATCCGGTGCCGGCGCAGGCGGCGGCTACCAGCAGCCGACGCAGCTGGACGAGCGGGCGGGACCCGCGGGCTAGGCGGAGAGCGAGCACGCGGTCTGGCCCTCCGGGGTCTCGTCGGAAGGACCGCCGCCGTCGTCCGCGTCGCCCGGGCCGCCGGCTCCGCTGCCGGCGTGGGCGGCGAGGCGGCCGTCGAGGAGTTCGACGCTGCGGTCGGCCACGGCCGCGCTCTCCTCGTCGTGGGTGGCCAGCAGCACGGTGATCCCGTGCGAGCGGGCCGCGGTGGTGAGCGTACGGAGCAGCAGGGCGCGCTCGGCGCGGTGCAGCGGGGCGGTGGGCTCGTCGGCGAAGACGACCGAGGGTTCCTTGACCAGGGCGCGGGCGAGGGCGACCCGCTGGGACTCGGCGCGGGTCAGGGAGCCGGGGCGCTTGCGGGCGAAGGCGCCGATGTCGAGCCGGTCCAGCCATGCGCAGGCGGCGGTCTTGGCGGCGCGGTGGGAGGCGCCGGACACCAGCAGCGGCAGGGCCGCGTTCTCCCACACCTTGAGCTCGGGCAGCAGCAGGGGATCGGGGCCGATCCAGCCGAACCGGTCGCGGCGCAGCCGCTCGCGGGCCGTGGCGCCCATGGTGTGGACGGGCAAGCTGTTGAACCAGATCTCGCCCTGCTCGGGGACCAGATGTCCGGACAGGCAGCGCAGCAGGGTGGTCTTACCGCTGCCGCGCGGTCCGGTCACGGCCAGGATCTCGCCCTGGCGGACGCCCACCGAGACCCCGCTCAGGCCGGGCGAACCCGCGCCGGACTTGGTTCGGGGGGACCCCCCGTGGGAGTAGTGAACGGACCGTGCCCAAAGGACGTCATTGTCCGGTGGGGCGTTGTCCGGTGGAGCCACCATGGCGTACACCTCCGTCCGGGGGAACGAAGCGGAACCGGCCTAAGTCACTGGCGCCGCACTGAGATGTAAAGAGATGAACGTCTTGAATGGTGACAGCACACGGCCCGGACCCCCGCGTTCTCACTCGAACGGGGGATCCGGGCCGTGTGGTTCGGACGGTTTGCTGCTCGTCGGTACCGCTGTTTACAGCTTCGTCCACGCCTCGGTGAGCACCGAGCGCAGGATGCCCTCGATCTCGTCGAAGGTGCCCTGGTCCGCGATGAGCGGCGGGGCCAGCTGGATGACCGGGTCGCCGCGGTCGTCGGCCCGGCAGTACAAGCCGTTCTCGAAGAGCGCCTTGGAGAGGAAGCCGTAGAGCACGCGCTCCGTCTCCTCGTCCGTGAAGGACTCCTTGGTGACCTTGTCCTTGACGAGCTCGATGCCGTAGAAGAAGCCGTTGCCGCGGACGTCGCCGACGATGGGCAGGTCGTGCAGCTTCTTCAGCGTCGAGAAAAAGGCGTCCTCGTGGTCCAGCACGTGCTGGTTGAGGCCTTCCTTGTCGAAGATGTCGAGGTTGGCGAGCGCCACCGCGGAGGACACCGGGTGTCCGCCGAAGGTGTAGCCGTGCAGGAAGGTGTTGTCGCCCTTGTAGAACGGCTCGGCGATGCGGTCCGAGACGATGCAGGCACCGATCGGGGAGTAGCCCGAGGTCATGCCCTTGGCGCAGGTGATCATGTCGGGCACGTAGCCGAACTTGTCACAGGCGAACATCGTGCCGAGGCGGCCGAAGGCGCAGATCGTCTCGTCGGAGACGAGGAGCACGTCGTACTCGTCGCAGATCTCGCGGACCCGCTGGAAGTACCCGGGCGGCGGCGGGAAGCAGCCGCCGGCGTTCTGCACCGGCTCCAGGAAGACGGCGGCGACGGTGTCGGCGCCCTCGAACAGGATCTCCTGCTCGATCTGGTCGGCGCACCAGCGGCCGAAGGCCTCGGGGTCGTCGCCGTAGATCGGGGCGCGGTAGATGTTGGTGTTCGGCACCTTGTGCGCGCCGGGGACCAGCGGCTCGAAGGGGGCCTTCAGGGCCGGCAGACCGGTGATGGACAGGGCGCCCTGCGGGGTGCCGTGGTAGGCGACCGCACGCGAGATGACCTTGTACTTGGTGTGCTTGCCCTGGAGCTTGAAGTACTGCTTGGCCAGCTTCCACGCGGTCTCGACGGCCTCGCCGCCGCCGGTGGTGAAGAAGACCTTGTTCAGGTCGCCGGGGGCGTAGTCGGCGAGGCGCTCGGCGAGCTCCACGGCCTTGGGGTGCGCGTACGACCAGATGGGGAAGAACGCGAGTTCCTGCGCCTGCTTGTAGGCGACCTCGGCCAGTTCCTTGCGGCCGTGACCGGCGTTGACCACGAACAGTCCGGCGAGACCGTCCAGGTAGCGCTTGCCCTTGTCGTCGAAGATGTAGGTGCCCTCACCCCGCACGATGGTGGGGACGGGGGAGTTCTCGTACGACGACATGCGGGTGAAGTGCATCCACAGGTGGTCGTACGCGGTCTTGGAGAGGTCCTGGCTCACGGGCTATCGAGTTCCCCACATGTAGGTCTGCTTCTTCAGCTTCAGATAAACGAAGCTTTCGGTTGATCGCACGCCGGGGAGCGCGCGGATCTTCTTGTTGATCGTCTCCAGCAGGTGGTCGTCGTCCTCGCAGACGATCTCCACCATCAGGTCGAACGAGCCCGCGGTCATGACCACGTACTCGCACTCGGCCATCTGGGTCAGCGCGTCGGCCACCGGGTCGAGGTCTCCCTCGACGTTGATGCCGACCATGGCCTGGCGTCGCAGGCCCACGGTGAGCGGGTCGGTGACGGCGACGATTTGCATGACGCCCTGGTCGAGCAGCTTCTGCACGCGCTGGCGCACGGCTGCCTCCGACAGGCCCACGGCCTTGCCGATCGCTGCGTAGGGACGGCGACCGTCCTCCTGCAGTTGCTCGATGATCGCCAGGGACACAGCATCGACCGAAGGGGACGGTTGTCTGTTCCTGGAATCTGCGCTTCGACTGACCACGACCTCACTGTGCACGAGGAGTCGTCTGTTCCGCAAGACGGAATCGATGAAATCCGTTGTTTGGACTCCTGGATCTCACTGATTTCGCAGTTGGTGGCGTCCGGCCCTGCCGAAAGCATCCGCCTAGGGGCTAGGATTGGGATTCGTCTCAATCGTTGGACATGTGATCAGGAGTGTGGCTGGAGTGACCACCGAACTGCGTCGTCTGCGCAACTACATCGGCGGAGAGTTCAAGGACGCCGCCGACGGGCGGACCACCGAGGTGGTCAACCCCGCCACCGGCGAGGTGTACGCCACCGCCCCGCTCTCCGGGCAGGCCGATGTCGACGCCGCCATGGCCGCTGCCGCGGCCGCCTTCCCGGGCTGGCGCGACACCACCCCGTCGGAGCGCCAGAAGGCCCTGCTCAAGATCGCGGACGCCTTCGAGGCGCGCGCGGACGAGCTCGTGGCCGCCGAGTCGGAGAACACCGGCAAGCCGCTGGGCCTCACGGCCAGCGAGGAGCTGCCGCCGATGGTGGACCAGATCCGCTTCTTCGCGGGTGCGGCACGCCTCCTGGAGGGCCGCTCGGCCGGTGAGTACATGGACGGGATGACCTCGATCATCCGTCGTGAGCCGGTCGGCGTGTGCGCCCAGGTCGCGCCGTGGAACTACCCGATGATGATGGCCGTCTGGAAGTTCGCCCCGGCCATCGCCGCGGGCAACACCGTGGTGCTCAAGCCCTCGGACACCACCCCGGCCTCCACCGTCCTGATGGCGGAGATCATCGACTCGATCCTGCCCAAGGGCGTCTTCAACGTCGTGTGCGGCGACCGCGAGACCGGCCGGGCCATGGTCGAGCACCCCACCCCGGCGATGGCCTCCATCACCGGCTCGGTGCGCGCCGGCATGCAGGTCGCCGAGAGCGCCTCGAAGGACGTCAAGCGCGTCCACCTGGAGCTCGGCGGCAAGGCCCCCGTCGTCGTCTTCGAGGACGCCGACCTCGCCAAGGCCGTCGAGGACATCGCGGTCGCCGGCTACTTCAACGCAGGCCAGGACTGCACCGCCGCGACCCGCGTGCTCGTGCACGAGTCCATCCACGACGAGTTCGTGACCGCCCTCGCCAAGGCCGCCGCCGACACCAAGACCGGCGCCCCGGACGACGAGGACGTGCTCTACGGCGCCCTGAACAACCCGAACCAGCTGAAGCAGGTCGCGGGCTTCATCGAGCGCCTCCCGGCGCACGCCAAGGTCGAGGCCGGCGGCCACCAGGTCGGCGACAAGGGCTACTTCTACGCCCCGACCGTGGTCTCGGGCCTCAAGCAGGACGACGAGATCATCCAGAACGAGGTCTTCGGCCCTGTCATCACCGTCCAGTCCTTCACCGACGAGGCCCAGGCCCTGGAGTACGCGAACGGAGTCGAGTTCGCCCTCGCCTCCTCCGTGTGGACCAAGGACCACGGCCGCGCGATGCGGATGTCCAAGAACCTCGACTTCGGCTGCGTGTGGATCAACACCCACATCCCGCTCGTCGCCGAGATGCCCCACGGCGGCTTCAAGAAGTCCGGCTACGGCAAGGACCTCTCCGCCTACGGCTTCGAGGACTACACCCGCATCAAGCACGTGATGACCTCGCTCGACGGCTGATCGATCTCCGCGGGGATCGCATCGATCACCGCAGGGGCTTGGGAGGGCGGGCAGTAGACAGTGTGTCTATTGCCCGCCCTCCCGCGTTCCCCGAGGCTTTGCCCATGCCTGAACTCGCCTTCTCCCGCCGCGCGGCGCTGCGCGGCCTCGGTGCCGCCGGCCTGTTCGCGGCCCTGACCGGCTGCGGTGTGCCCGCCGCGTTCGTCCCCGAGGACCGGCGGGGAGGCGCGGACCGCTCCGAGCGGGACAAGCGGGTGGCTTTTTCGAACTGGCCCCTCTACATCGACACCGACGACGAGGACGAGGAGCGCAGGCCCACGCTGGACGCCTTCTCGGAGAAGACCGGTATCGAGGTCCGGTACACCGAGGAGATCAACGACAACGACGAGTTCTTCGGCAAGGTCAGCCCGGCCCTGATGAACCACCAGGAGACCGGCCACGACCTGGTGGTCGTCAGCGACTGGATGGCCGCCCGCTTCGTCCACCTGGGCTGGGCCCAGAAGATGGACCGCTCGGCGCAGCCCAACGTGGCCGCCCACCTGGACCCGCAGCTGCGCTCGCCCGCCTTCGACGAGGGCCGCCTGCACACCGTCCCGTGGCAGTCGGGCATCACCGGCATCGCCTACAACCGCAAGGCGCTGGGCCGGGAGATCAAGTCGGTGGGCGACCTGTGGCAGCCGGACCTGGCCGGCAAGGTCACCCTCTTCTCCGGCCTGGACGAGTCCTTCGCCCTGCTGATGCAGGGCAACGGCGTGGACGTCACCCGGTGGACCGAGTCCGACTTCCACCGGATGTGCGACCAGGTGGAGAGCATGGTGAAGAGGAAGCACATCCGCCGCTTCACCGGCAACGACTACACCTCCGATCTGAGCAAGGGCGACGTACTGGCCTGTCAGGCCTACTCCGGTGACGCCATCCAGCTCCAGGCCGACAACCCGGACATCGAGTTCGTCGTCCCCGAGGAGGGCGCCGAACTCTGGGCGGAGAGCCTGCTCGTCCCCAACCTGGCCCGGCACAAGGCCAACGCCGAGGCCCTGGTCGACTACTACTACGCGCCGGAGGTGGCCGCCGAGCTCGCCGCCGCCGTGAACTACGTCTGCCCCGTCCCGGCGGCACGCGAGGTCATGGCCGCCTCCGGTGACAAGGAGACCGCCGAACTCGCGGAGAACCCGCTGATCTTCCCCGACGGGGAGATGCGCAAGCGGCTCGTCGTCGCCCGGGACATCTCCTCGATCGAGCGCCGCTCCCTCGCCCAGCGCTGGAACGCCATCGTCGGCCTCTGAGGGCCCGGCCCCGCGGGAACGACCACGGTCCGCCACAAAAATGAACGTGTTCAGAGAATTGGCTGAACGCGTTCAGAAATCAGCGTACGCTTCCTTCCATGAGCGAGAGAAGCGCCCTTCAGCGGCGGATCCGTGCCTGGCTGGCCCTGTTCATCACCTGCCTCGTGCTCAGCGGTCTCACCGCCTTCCCGCTGGTCAGTGAATTGCAGTGGGCCAACTCCCTGCTCTCCCACGAGTGGCTCCGGCGGGTGGGCGATGGGCTGGAGCGGGCCGATGCCGACTACCCCTTCCTCCTCTACGGCACCGACTGGCTCGCCTTCGCCCACCTGGTGATCGCGGTCTTCTTCTACGGGGTCCACCGCGACCCCGTCCGCAACATCTGGATCGTCGAGGCCGGCATGATCGCCTGCGCCGGCGTGATCCCCCTCGCCCTGATCTGCGGCCCCATCCGGGGCATCCCCTTCGGGTGGAGCCTGATCGACATGTCCTTCGGCGTCTTCGGAGTCCTGCCCCTGCTGGTGCTCCGGCGGATGATCAAGCGCCTGGAGGCCATGCCGGCCCAGGGCTACCGGGCGAAGGCCGCCGCGACGATCCCGTAGGCCACCGGGTTCATCTCCCGACCCTTGGCGTCGGTGGAGTTGACCGAGTAGACCAGGGTGCGCGAGAGATCGCGCGCCCCGCCGATCACGGTGCTGTAGCCGAACCGGGAGCCGGTCTTGCCGTAGACCACCGTGCCGTCCGGCAGGGCGAACCGCGCCAGCCCCGCGGTCTGCTCCGCGGCCTTTCCGGTCTCGAAGTCCGCCACCGCCGGCACCGTGAACATCTCCTCCAGCTGCGCCTTCGGCACCACCCGGCCGGTGAACAGGGCCTGGGTGAACCTCTCCAGGTCCGCCGTCGTCGATATCAGGTCCCCGGCGGCCCAGCCGGCCGAGGAGTTCCACTCCGTCACATCCACCAGGGAGGTCCCGCCACCGGGCTTCGCCACCGCCTGGTAGCCGTGGTGGTGCGGGCCCGCCAGCCGGCTCTCCGTACGCGACGGAACAGAGGTGTGGCGCAGCCCCAGCGGCCCCAGGATCCGGGCGGACAGGGCCTGCTCGTACGTCGTGCCCGTCAGCTTCTCGATCAGCACGCCCAGCACCGTGTAGTCGATGTTGAGGTAGTGCTGGCGCTCGCCAGGCCGGAACTCGGGCCCCTTCGCCGCCGCTTCGGCGATCAGACCGTGCGGATCGACCACGTCGTACCGGTGCGCGTACTGCGCCTCGAACGAGTCCCCCGGACCGTCGGCCGCGGGGATGCCGCTCGTGTAGTTCAGCAACTGGCGCACGCTGATGGGCTCGAAGCCTCCCGGTCCCGACGGCAGCAGCCCCGGCAGGTACTGCTGCACGGGCCGGTCCAGATCGACCGTGCCCTCGGCGGCCAGCTGAAGGACCATCGCCGCCGTGAAGGTCTTGGTCACCGAACCCGCTCGGAAGCGGGCGTCGTCGAACGCCTTGCGCCCCGTGCGGACATCGGCCACGCCGGAACTGCCCACCCAGCGGCCGCTCGTCCCACCGACGCGGACCAGCGCGGCCGTCGCGTCCTTGCTCTCCGGGCCCACACCGGCGATCGCCTTCCGCAGGGCCGCCGCATCGGGCGGGGCCGTGTAGAGGGGCCGCTCGGTGGCTTCCGCCGGCACCCGCACGGCCACCGCGCCGGCACCGGGCGCCGCGGCCGCAGCCGTATGGGCGGCGGCCGGACCGGCCGCCACACCGAGGACCAGGGCGGTGGCGATCAGTGTGCGCTTGCGTACGTCCATGGCGGGAACCCCCTGCGAGTCATCCGGGCCCCAGCGGCCCCGATGACTCAATGCTGCAGGTCACCGGGGTCCCCGCGGATCACCCGCGGGAGGGGTCTTCACCGGTACGACAAGTCACCTGTGCGAGGGACCGGCCCGCCCCCTCTCACTCCCCAGAGGGAGATACCCCGGAGCCAGCCGCGCTCCCGGCCCCGCTCCGAGCCGCGCTCCCAGCCCCGCTCCCCACCCCGATCAACCCCGTCTCGTACGCGCAGATCACCGCCTGGATCCGGTCCCGCAGCCCGAGCTTCCCCAGCACGTTCCCCACGTGCGACTTCACGGTGTGCTCGCTCACCACGAGCGCGGCGGCGATCTCCGCGTTCGACAGCCCCCGTCCCAGATGCACCAGCGTCTCCCGCTCCCGCGCCGTCAGCACCTCCAGCCGCTCCGCGGGTACGGGCCCCGCGGCCGCCGGCCGCGCCGTCACCGCCGTGTACTCCTCGATCAGCCGCCGCGCCACCGAAGGCGCCAGCAGCGAATCGCCCGCCGCCACCACGCGTACCGCATGCACCAGATCGTCCCGCCGCACGTCCTTCAGCAGGAACCCGCTCGCCCCCGCGTGCAGCGCCTCGTACACGTACTCGTCCGCGTCGAAGGTCGTCAGCATCACCGACCGGCACGAGTTCCCGGCCGAGATCGCCCGGCAGGCCCCGATCCCGTCGAGCACCGGCATCCGCACGTCGAGCAGCGCCACGTCCGGACGCAGCTCCCGCACCGCCGCCACCGCCGCCGCGCCGTCCCCGACCTCCGCGACGACCTCGACGTCCTCCTGCGCGTCCAGGATCATCGCGAAGCCGCTGCGCACCAGCTCCTGGTCGTCCGCCACCACCACGCGAATCGTCAACGCCCCACCTCCAGCGGCGAGGTTACTAGGCGCACGCAGACCGAAAAGCCCAGGCCGCCCGGGCCCGGACCGTACTCCGCCGTCCCGCCGTGCGCCGCCGCCCGCTCCCGGATCCCGATCAGGCCGTGCCCCCCGCCGGCGGCCGCGGGTCCCGGACCCCGCCCGTCGTCGGTCACCCGCACCGTGAGCGTCCGCTCCCCGTACTCCAGCCGCACGGACACCGCCGACGCCCCGGCGTGCTTCACCACGTTCGTCAGCGCCTCCTGCACCACCCGGTGCACCGTCGCCTCCAGCGCCGCCGGCAGCGGGCGCACCGCTCCCGTCCGCTCGTACGACACCCGCTGCCCGCTGCCCCGGACCCGCTCCAGCAGCCCCGCCAGCTCCCCGATCCCGGGCTGCGGCGACCGCGGAGCGGCCTCCTGCGCCGCCCCCCGGTCCGTCCGCAGCACGCCCAGCATCGTCCGCAGCTGCGCCATCGCGTCCCGCCCCGTCTCGGCGATCGCCTCGAAGGCAGCCTCCGCCCGCTCCGGAGCCCGGCGCACCGCCACCGGACCGGCCTCCGCCTGCACGATCATGATGCTGACCGCGTGCGAGAGGATGTCGTGCATCTCCCGTGCGATGCGGGCCCGTTCGCGCGCCGCCGCCTGCTCAGCCTCGATCCGGTTCGCCCGCTCCAGCTCCGCCGCCCGCGCCTCGACGGCTTCCGTGTACGCCTGACGGGTGTACTGGAGCCGCCCCAGCGCGTACGCCGCCGCGAAGACGAACAGCGCGAACAGCAGCTCCCTGGCCGTCCCCGTGTTGAGCGCCACCGAGGCGAGGATCAGCCCCGTCAGCACCACGCCCATCGTGATCCGCACCCGGGCCGGACACAGCAGCGCCATCGTGTACACGCCGATCAGCGGGGCGTACGGCAGCGGCTGGCCGGGGCCGTCCAGCGCCAGCGTGTAGAGCGTGCCGGCCGCGACCATCCCGAAGATCGCGGGCACTGGCGCCCGCCGCCGCCACACCAGCGGCACGTTGCCGAGCGTGGTCAGCAGGTACGCGGGCCAGGTGGCCGGCGAATCCAGCGGATCGCGCGGCACGACGAACGGGATCGTCGTCGCCACCTGGACCAGCAGCGTCAGCCCGAGGTCCTGCCACCGCGGATCCGCCCGCCGGAGCCGCTCCCCCCAGGCCCGTATCACCGGCCGGGCACCGCGAGTTCCGCCCGTACGCGGGCCAGCGCGTCCAGCCGGTTGGTGGTGACCGCGTCCACCCCGGCCGCGATCAGCCCGCGCATCGCCCACGCCGTGTCCGCGGTCCAGGCCGAGACCAGCAGGCCCTCCCGGTGCAGGGCGTCCGTCAGCTCCCGGTCCACCAGCCCGAAGCGGTAGTTGAGCCAGGACGGCGCCACCGCGTCGATCAGCACCCGACGGGGCGGCGCCAGCGTGGTCCAGGTCAGCGCGATCTCGGCGCCCGGATCGGCGGCGCGCACGGCCAGCATCGTGTCCGGGCCCGCGCAGTAGTACGTACGGTCGCGGGCTCCGCACTCCCGGACCTGGCCGACGACCGTCCGCACGGCCTCGGCCGTGGCGCCAGGCAGGTCGATCATCACCCGGCCCGCGCCGGCCGCCATCAGGGCCTCGCGCAGGGTCGGGATCCCGCCCCGCGTCAGCTCCACCAGCTGTGCGGCCGTGACGGCGTCGAGCCGCACGTCATGGCCCCACAGCCGCTTGAGCGTCTCGTCGTGGAGCAGGACCGGCTGCCCGTCGCGGGTCAGCCGGACGTCGATCTCCACCGCGTCCGCCCCGCGCGCGAAGGCGGAGCGGATCGAGGGGAGGGTGTTCTCACGGACACGGTAGGGATCGCCGCGGTGGCCCACGGCCGTCAGGGTGCGCATGACAGCCATTGTCGGCGTTCCCCACGGTCCGTCAGGGCGCCAGCCAGGCGGCGGTGTACGTGTCGATCTCCGCGGTGAGCTTCGCCTTGCCGGCCTCGTCCAGGAAGGAGGCCTCGACGGCGTTCTTCGCCAGCTGCGCGAGCCCGCGCTCGTCGAGGTCGAGGAGGCGTGCGGCGACCGCGTACTCGTTGTTGAGGTCGGAGCCGAACATGGGCGGGTCGTCGCTGTTGATGGTGACGAGCACGCCCGCCCGCACCATCTCCTTGACGGGGTGGAGGTCCAGGTCGGTCACGGCCCGCGTGGCGATGTTGGAGGTCGGGCAGACCTCCAGTGCGATCCGGTGCTCGGCGAGGTAGGCCAGGAGTTCCGGGTCCTGCGTGGCGCTGGTGCCGTGGCCGATGCGCTCGGCGCCCAGCTCGCGGATGGAGTCCCAGATGGTCTCGGGACCGGTGGTCTCGCCGGCGTGCGGCACGCTGTGCAGGCCGGCCGCGCGGGCGGCGTCGAAGTACGGCTTGAACTGCGGGCGCGGGACGCCGATTTCAGGGCCGCCGAGGCCGAAGGAGACCAGGCCCTCCGGGCGCAGTTCGACGGCGAGGCGCGCGGTCTCGGCGGCGGCCTCCAGGCCGGCCTCGCCGGGGATGTCGAAGCACCAGCGCAGGATGACGCCGAGCTCGGTCTCGGCGGCCTTGCGGGCGTCCTCGATGGCCTCCATGAAGGCCTTCTCGTCGATGCCGCGGCGCGTGGAGGAGTACGGGGTGATGGTCAGCTCGGCGTAGCGGATGTTCTGCCGGGCCATGTCGCGGGCGACCTCGTACGTGAGGGTGCGTACGTCGTCGGGCGTGCGGACCAGGTCCACGACGGACAGGTAGACCTCGATGAAGTGCGCGAAGTCGGTGAACGTGAAGTAGTCGGCGAGCGCCTCGGGGTCCGTGGGGACCTTGGAGTCGGGGTGGCGGGAGGCGAGTTCGGCCACGATGCGCGGGGAGGCGGAGCCGACGTGGTGGACGTGGAGTTCCGCCTTGGGCAGCCCCGCGATGAAGGGGTGCAGATCGGGCATGAGGGAGCCTCCGGGAGGACGGGTGCGGACAGAACGGGCTTCATCGTAGGCAGCTCCGGGACCGTCGGTGACAGCACATAGCATGGGCGTACGAGAGGGGGGCGCCGCATGACCGAACAGAGCCCCGAGCCGCAGGATCCGTGGGCGCCGCCGGAGCGGCCGGCGGTGGAGCTCGGCAAACCGCAGGCCACACCGGGGGAGTCGGGGCCGCCGTCCGTGCACGACCAGCCGACGATCGCGGGGATGCCGGGGGCCGACGCCCCGCCGGCGCAGATACCCGGGCCGGCGCCGGTTCCCGCCGCGGTGCCCGCACCCGCACCGGGCACGGCGCTGCCGCCCGCGTACGGGTACCCGGCGCAGCCGGACCCGGGGGGCTACGCCTACCCCGGACCGCCGCCCGCGCAGCCGGCGTACGGCCATCCCGGATACCCGGGGCGGCAGGGCTATCCGGGGTACCCCGGCTACCCGGGCTACCCCGGCTATCCGGCGAAGAGCAACGGCTTCGGGATCACCGCCTTGGTCCTCGGCATCATCGGCGTGGTCACCTGCTACCTGGGCGTGCTGTTCGGCGTCCCGGCGCTCGTCTTCGGCATCCTGGGCCGCAAGAAGGCCCAGCGCGGCGAGGCCGACAACGGCCCGATGGCTCTTGCCGGCATCATCCTGGGCGCGATCGGCATCCTGATCGGCATCCTGATGATCGGGCTCGTCATCGCCGGCGTCCTGCTCGGCGACCAGGGGAGCGGCTCCGGCTCCGGTTCCGACTACGACGGCGGCTCGTCCTCGCACACGCACGTGCGCGAGCGCGTCTGACACGCTGACACGCCGGGTCCGCGGGTCCGTCGGATCCGCCGGGCCCGTCGGGGTACGGGCGCGGCGGGCACGGCACGAAGCCGCGGCCGCCTCGCTCGCCCGCCGCGCATGCGGGAGCGCGCCCGCCCGGGGTCAGGCCTCGCCCGCGCGCAGCAGTCCGCGCGCCTCCATCAGCGCGAATCCCAGCAGGTTCAGCCCCCGCCAGCGGGCGGGGTCCAGGGCGCCCTCGTCGTCCGCCGCCAGCCCGATGCCCCAGATGCGGTCCATCGGGCTCGCTTCCACCAGCACGCGGTCCCCGGTGCCCAGCAGGTACGCGCGCAGCTCGGGGGTGGACGCGAACTTGTGCACGCTGCCCTCCACCACGAGCGCGAACCGCTCCCGCGCCCATATCGCGTCGTCGAAACCGCGCACGAGCCGGCCGGCCTTCTTGGCCTGCGCCGGAGTCTTCGCCTCCAGCGCGGCGCGCTCGGCCTCCGCGTCCCCGAACAGCCGGGCCTTGCCGGCCATCATCCAGTGCTCGGCCGTGTCGTAGCGGACCTCACCGACCGTGAACGGGGAGGGCCACCACTGGCTCATGCAACTGGGGCCGAGCGTCCCGTCGGGGCGCGGCCGGTGCCCCCAAAAGGGCAGGTACTTCACCCGCTCACCACGGCTGACCTGCTCGATCAACGTGTCGATCTTCTCCATGCACGCGAGTGTGGCAGTCGCCACTGACACTTCGTACGGGATTTGCGATGTGTCTCGACACATGGTCGACCGATTCCGTCGCGTAATCAAAAGGCAACAACGGAATCACTTGGCGGTGGGGAACACCTCTGCCAGGATCGGCACTCAATTCGAGCTGAAGCTACGGAGAGCGTGAGAGCGTCATGGTGAATCGCTTCCAGGTCAAAGACCGCTTCGCAGACGGTGCGCAGTACATCGACGGGCGGCTGAGGTCCGGTACCTCCGGACAGTCGCACACCGTCGTCGATCCTGCGACGGGCGAGGAGGTGCTCACGTACGAGCTGGCCTCCACCGCCGACGTCGACGAGGCCGTCGCCGCCGCCAAGCGGGCCTTCCCCGCCTGGTCCGCGGCCACCCCCGGCGAGCGCTCCGACGCCCTGCACCGGCTGGCCGCCGTGCTGGCCGAGCAGGCCGAGGACTTCGCGTACGCGGAATCCCTGCAGTGCGGCAAGCCGATCAAGCTGTCCACCGAGTTCGACGTACCGGGGACCATCGACAACACCGCCTTCTTCGCGGGCGCCGCCCGCCACCTCCAGGGGCAGGCGGCAGCTGAATACTCAGGAGACCACACCTCCTACGTACGCCGCGAGGCCATCGGGGTCGTCGGATCCATCGCGCCCTGGAACTATCCGCTCCAGATGGCCGCCTGGAAGATCCTCCCGGCCATCGCCGCGGGCAACACGATCGTCCTCAAGCCCGCCGAGCTGACCCCGCTGACCTCCCTGATGTTCGCCCAGGCGGCCAAGGACGCGGGCCTGCCCGACGGCGTGGTCAACATCGTCACCGGCGCCGGCCGGGACGCGGGCGAGCACCTGGTGGGCCACCCGGACGTGGTCATGACCTCCTTCACCGGCTCCACGGCGGTGGGCAAGCGGGTCGCCGAGATCGCCACCGCCACCGTCAAGCGGCTCCACCTGGAACTCGGCGGCAAGGCGCCCTTCCTGGTCTTCGACGACGCCGACCTGGAGGCCGCGGCCCACGGCGCCGTCGCCGCCTCCCTGATCAACACCGGCCAGGACTGCACCGCCGCCACCCGCGCGTACGTCCAGCGCCCCCTGCACGAGGCCTTCGTCTCCCGCGTGGCCGAGCTGATGGAGACGGTCCGCCTCGGGGACCCCTTCGACCCGGCCACCGACCTCGGTCCGCTCGTCTCGCACGCCCAGCGCGACCGGGTCGCCGGCTTCGTCGAGCGCGCCCGCGGCTACGCCACCGTCGTCACCGGCGGCGAGGTCCCGGGAGGCGAGCTCGCCGAGGGCGCCTACTACCGGCCCACCCTCGTCAGCGGCGCCGCCCAGGACAGCGAGGTCGTCCAGTCCGAGATCTTCGGACCGGTCCTCGTCGTCCTGCCCTTCGACACCGACGACGAGGGCATCGCCCTGGCCAACGACACCCCGTACGGACTGGCCGCCTCGGCCTGGAGCCGCGACGTGTACCGGGCCGGCCGCGCCACCCGCGAGATCAAGGCGGGCTGCGTCTGGGTCAACGACCACATTCCGATCATCAGCGAGATGCCCCACGGCGGCTACAAGGCGAGTGGCTTCGGAAAGGACATGAGCGCCTACTCCTTCGAGGAGTACACGCAGGTCAAGCACGTGATGTACGACAACACCGCGGTGGCGGCCAAGGACTGGCACCGCACCGTCTTCGGGGACCGCACCTAACCGTCCACGGCTGCCGCCGCGTGGCAGCCGGCCGCCTGACCAGCGGCGCCACCCCTCCCGAAAGGGCAGTTCATGGAGCAGTTCGAGCCCGACCGCCTCTCGGCGGCGCAACTGGCCGCGATGCGGCGCAGCATCACCGGCGGGCGCGGCGCCCTCACCCGCCGCTCGCTGCTGCGCGCCTCCGGAGTAGGAGCGCTCACCCTCGGCGGCCTGGCCTCCCTGTCCGCCTGCGGCATCCCGCCGGCCAAGCGCGCGGGTGAGGCGTCCGCCGCCTCCGAGGACCGCTCGGACCAGGAGAAGGAGATCGACTTCTCCAACTGGACCGAGTACATGGACACCAGCGAGGACGAGAAGACCCACCCCACGCTGGACGAGTTCACCCAGCGGACCGGGATCAAGGTCAAGTACGCCGAGGACATCAACGACAACGTCGAGTTCTTCGGCAAGGTCCGCCCGCAGCTCGCGGCCGGCCAGGGCACCGGCCGCGACCTGATCGTCGTCACCGACTGGCTCGCCGCCCGCATCATCCGGCTCGGCTGGGCGCAGAAGCTGGACCCCTCCCACCTCCCGCACGCGTACGCCAACCTGATCCCGCAGTTCCGCAACCCCGACTGGGACCCGGGCCGCGCGTACAGCTACCCCTGGACCGGCATCGACACCGTCATCGCCTACAACGCGAAGGCCACCGACGGCAAGAAGGTCGACTCCGTCACGCAGCTGCTCGACGACCCCTCCCTCAAGGGCCGCGTCGGCTTCCTCACCGAGATGCGCGACAGCGTCGGCATGACCCTGCTCGACCAGGGCAAGGACCCGGCGAACTTCACCACCGCCGACTTCGACTCCGCCATCGGCCGGCTCCAGAAGGGCGTGGACACCCAGCAGATCCGCCGCTTCACCGGCAACGACTACACGGCGGACCTCGACAAGGGCGACCTCGCCGCCTGCCTGGCCTGGGCCGGCGACGTCATCCAGCTCCAGGCCGGCAACCCGGACATCAAGTACGCGATTCCGGCGCCCGGTTACATCACCTCCAGCGACAACCTGCTGGTCCCCGCCCATGCCCGGCACAAGGCCAACGCCGAGAAGCTGATCGACTTCTACTACGAGCCGCCGATCGCCGCCCAGCTGGCCGCGTTCATCAGCTACGTGTGTCCCGTCGAAGGCGTCAAGGAAGACCTGGCGAAGATCGACCCCGCGCTCGCGGACAACCCCCTGATCATTCCGGACAAGGCGATGGCGGCCAAGGCCCACGCCTTCCGCTCCCTCAGCAGTGAGGAAGAGACCGCCTACGAGGAGAAGTTCGCCAAGCTCATCGGAGCCTGACCGAACCCCTTCGTGCCGGCACCCGCGCCCCGCACCCTTCCGACGACACCACCACCGAAGGCCCAGGCCCATGACTGACAAGACCGCGGGCGGCGACGTCCGCCTCGCCGGGATCAGCAAGCACTACGGCTCGTTCACCGCCGTGCACCCGCTGGATCTCACCATCCCCCAGGGCTCCTTCTTCGCCCTCCTCGGCGCCTCGGGCTGCGGGAAGACCACCACCCTGCGCATGATCGCCGGCCTGGAGGAGCCCTCCACCGGAACGGTCAGCCTCGGCGAGCGCGAGGTCACCCACCTGCCGCCCTACAAGCGCCCGGTCAACACCGTGTTCCAGAGCTACGCGCTCTTCCCGCACCTGGACATCTACGAGAACGTGGCCTTCGGACTGCGCCGCCGCGGCATCAAGTCCGTCAAGAAGCAGGTCGAGGACATGCTGGAGCTGGTCGAGCTGGGCCAGTTCGCCCAGCGCAAGCCCCACCAGCTCTCCGGCGGCCAGCAGCAGCGCGTGGCCGTGGCCCGCGCGCTCGTCAACCACCCCCAGGTACTGCTCCTCGACGAGCCCCTGGGCGCCCTCGACCTCAAGCTGCGCCGCCAGATGCAGCTGGAGCTCAAGCGCATCCAGACCGAGGTCGGCATCACCTTCGTGCACGTCACGCACGACCAGGAGGAGGCCATGACCATGGCCGACACGGTCGCCGTGATGAACGGCGGCCGCGTCGAGCAGCTGGGCGCCCCCGCCGAGCTGTACGAGAACCCGAAGACCACCTTCGTCGCCAACTTCCTCGGCACCTCCAACCTCATCGAGGCCGAGGTGCTGGAGGCCGGCGGCTCCGACGTGCTGGTGGGTTCGGCGGACGCCAGGCTGCGGCTGCCCGCGGCCCGATGTTCGACCACGCCCACCGCCGGCGGAAAGCTGCTGGTCGGGGTGCGTCCCGAGAAGATCTCCCTGGTGCACGCGGCGGACGAGGACACCGTCGCGGCCGGCCGCAACAAGGTCCGCGGCACGATATCCGCCTCCTCCTTCATCGGCGTCTCCACCCAGTACGTCATCGACAGCCCCGTCTGCCCGGAGCTGGAGGTGTACGTCCAGAACATCGAGCGCGACGCCCGCCTGGTCCCCGGCGCCGAGGTGGTGCTGCACTGGAACCCCGAGCACACCTTCGGCCTCGACGCGGCCCAGGACATCGACGCGGGCATCGAGACGGTCGAGGAGGGCGCATGAGCGCCCCGGCCACGCCGGCGCAGGCCGCCGTCGCCGCCGAGCCCCCGGTCCACAGGGCCTCGCTGCGCAAGCGGCTGGTCCCGTACTGGCTGCTGCTCCCCGGCATCCTGTGGCTGCTGGTGTTCTTCGTCCTGCCGATGATCTACCAGGCCTCCACCTCGGTGCAGACCGGCTCCCTAGAAGAGGGGTTCCAGGTCACCTGGCACTTCCAGACGTACTGGGACGCCCTCACCGAGTACTACCCGCAGTTCCTGCGCTCCCTGCTCTACGCCGGCACCGCGACGGTGCTGTGCCTGCTGCTCGGCTACCCGCTGGCCTACCTCATCGCCTTCAAGGCGGGACGCTGGCGCAACCTCCTGCTGGTGCTGGTGATCGCCCCCTTCTTCACCAGCTTCCTGATCCGCACCCTGGCCTGGAAGACGATCCTGGCCGACGGCGGCCCGGTGGTGGGGGTCCTCAACACCCTGCACGTCCTGGACGTCACGAGCTGGCTCGGGATGACCCAGGGAGACCGGGTGCTGGCCACGCCGCTCGCGGTGGTCTGCGGTCTGACGTACAACTTCCTCCCCTTCATGATCCTGCCGCTCTACACCTCGCTGGAGCGCATCGACACCCGTCTCCACGAGGCGGCCGGGGACCTGTACGCCCGCCCCTCGACCACCTTCCGGAAGGTGACCTTCCCGCTCTCCATGCCGGGCGTGGTCTCCGGGACCCTGCTCACCTTCATCCCGGCGAGCGGCGACTACGTGAACGCCGAACTGCTCGGCTCCACGGACACCCGGATGATCGGCAACGTCATCCAGTCGCAGTACCTGCGCATCCTCGACTACCCGACGGCCGCCGCGCTGTCGTTCATCCTCATGGCCATCGTGCTGATCATGGTCACCATCTACATCCGCCGAGCGGGGACGGAGGACCTGGTCTGATGCGTTGGCTCCGGCGCAATCTCGTCGTCATCTTCGGCCTCGGCACGCTCGCGTACATGATCCTGCCGAACGTCGTCGTGACCGTCTTCTCCTTCAACAATCCGGCCGGCCGGTTCAACTACGCCTGGCAGGAGTTCTCGCTCGACGCCTGGAAGGACCCCTGCGGGGTCGCCGACCTGTGCGGCTCGCTGTCCCTCTCGCTCCAGATCGCCGTGTGGGCCACCCTCGGCGCCACCGTCCTCGGCACGGCCATCGCCTTCGCGCTGGTGCGCTACCGCTTCCGGGCGCGCGGCGCGGTCAACTCGCTGATCTTCCTGCCGATGGCCATGCCCGAGATCGTCATGGCCGCCTCGCTGCTCGCCCTGTTCCTGAACATGGGCATCCAGCTGGGCTTCTGGACGATCCTGATCGCCCACATCATGTTCTGCCTCAGCTTCGTCGTCGCCGCCGTCAAGGCGCGCGTCCTGTCGATGGACCCGCGGCTGGAGGAGGCCGCCCGCGACCTCTACGCGGGCCCTGTGCAGACCTTCCTGCGGGTGACCCTGCCGATCGCGGCACCCGGTATCGCGGCGGGCGCGCTGCTGTCGTTCGCGCTGTCGTTCGATGACTTCATCATCACCAACTTCAACTCGGGCAACACCGTCACCTTCCCCATGTTCGTGTGGGGATCGGCCCAGCGCGGTACGCCTGTACAGATCAACGTCATCGGTACGGCGATGTTCGTCATCGCGGTGCTGGTGGTGCTCGTCGGCCAGATGGTCGGCAACCGCCGCAAGAACGCACAACCCAAGTAACTCTGTAGGGAGTTGGAAGACATGGCCCCAGTCGCCATGCGAAGTGTGGCTCAATCCCTTTCCGGAGCACTGCCGGTCTCGTACTGGCTGGACGACCCCGGCAAGCCCGCCGCGCAGCCGGCGCTGACCTCCGACGAGGCCTGCGACCTGCTCGTCATCGGCGGCGGCTACAGCGGGCTGTGGACCGCGCTCATCGCCAAGGAGCGCGACCCCGCCCGGGACGTCGTCCTGATCGAGTCGAAGGAGGCGGGCTGGGCCGCCTCCGGCCGCAACGGCGGGTTCTGCGCGGCCTCCCTCACGCACGGCCTGGCCAACGGCATGGCGCGCTGGCCGGGCGAGCTCGCCAAGCTGGAGGAGCTGGGCGCCCGCAACCTCGACGAGATCGAGGCGGCCATCGCCCGCTACGGCATCGACTGCGATTTCGAACGCACCGGCGAGATCGACGTGGCCACCGAGCCCCACCAGGTCGAGGAGCTGCGCGAGCTGTACGAGGAGGCCGGGAAGCTGGGCCTCGGCGGCGGCTCGCGCTGGCTGGACCGCGAGGAACTGCGCGCCGAGGTCGACTCGCCGACCTTCCTCGCGGGCCTGTGGGACACCGACGGCGTCGCCATGCTCAACCCCGCCCGGCTGGCATGGGGCCTGAAGGAGGCCTGCCTGTCGCTGGGCGTGCGGATCTACGAGAACACCCGCGGGCTGGACCTGGCCGCCTCGGGCGCCGGGATGGCCGTACGCACCCCGTACGGGCGGATCTTCGCCCGCCGCGTGGCGCTCGGCACCAACATCTTCCCCTCGCTGGTCAAGCGGATCCGGCCGTTCACGGTGCCCGTCTACGACTACGCGCTGATGACCGAGCCGCTGACCGCCGACCAGCTGAAGGCCATCGGCTGGAACAACCGCCAGGGGCTGGGCGACAGCGCCAACCAGTTCCACTACTTCCGCATCACCCCGGAGAACCGCATCCTGTGGGGCGGCTACGACGCCATCTACCCCTACCGCGGCAAGCTGGACTCCGAGTACGACCACCGCCCCGAGACGTACCTGAAGCTCGCGCAGCACTTCTTCGCCGCGTTCCCGCAGCTGGAGGGCATCAAGTTCAGCCACGCCTGGGGCGGGGCCATCGACACCTGCTCGCGCTTCTCGGCCTTCTTCGGCACCGCGCACGGGGGCAAGGTCGCCTACGCGGCCGGCTACACCGGGCTCGGGGTGGGCGCCACCCGCTTCGGCGCGGACGTGATGCTCGACCTCCTCGACGGGGCCCGCACCGAACGGACCGAGCTGGAGATGGTGAAGTCCAAGCCGATGCCCTTTCCGCCCGAGCCCTTCGCCTGGACCGGGATCACGCTCACCAAGTGGTCCCTGGCCCGGGCGGACGCCCGCGGCGGCCGCCGCAACCTGTGGCTGAAGGTCATGGACAAGTTCGGCCTCGGCTTCGACAGCTGACCGCCCGCCCCCGCCCCGGCGCGCGCCGCGCTTCACCCCGTGAGCCGCTTCACCCCCACGGGGTGGGCGAACCCGCGTCATCGCAGGGCCCGGCCCCGCTCTCTTCCGGTGAGGAACCCTCATCCGAGAGAACGGAGGCCGGGCGATGCGCGGCACGGACATCAAGAGCGCGGTGGAATGGCTCGTATCGGTGGCGCCGGATCCCGACGCCTGCCGGTGGGAGTGGGAGCGCAACCCCCTCGGGGTCGCCCTGCTGCCCGCCGGCCGGCGGTGGGACGTGCTGATCCTGCCCGGGGAGCTGGGGCAGACCGCGCTCGACGTACTGACCCTGCTCCTCGACCGGCCCGGCCCGGTGCTCGCCGACTTCGGCGACACCCGGCTGGGCTTCTTCGTGCCCCCGGGGACCGCGTCCCGCTGGCTCGGCACCGGCGTGCGGGGAGCGGGGCGGGGGACCTGGATCGTGGTGCCGTACCCGGGCCGGACCACGGGCGGGGTGCACTGGCTGGTGGCCCCGGACGGCAGCGGGACGCTCACGGACCCCGTGCTGCTGGAGCTGGCCATGCACGAGGCGGCGGCCCGGGTGGCGGGGCAGGAGGGCCGCAAGCCTTGACAAGGGCATTGGTCTGGACCATGTTGGGCGCCGCTGCCGCATTCCCGGCGGCCTGGCTCCATCCCCCCATGCTCCGGAGGCAGTTGTGCGCAGACGCATGTCCTTCGTTACCGCGGCCGCCCTCGCGGTGGCCGCCTTCCTCGCCGCGGGCCCGCCGGCCGCGGCGGCCGACGCCGACCTCGCCCGCAACGGCGGCTTCGAAGCCGGACTCGACGGCTGGAGCTGCTCGGCCGGCAGCGGAACCGTCGTCACCACCCCGGTCCACGGCGGGAGTTCCGCCCTCCGGGCCACCCCGGCCGGCCAGGACAACGCCCGCTGCTCCCAGGCCGTCACCGTCAAGCCCGACTCGACGTACACGCTGGCCGCCTGGGTGCAGGGCGCGTACGTCTACCTCGGCGCGGCCGGGACCGGCACCACCGACGTGTCCACCTGGACCCAGACCCCGGGCGCCTGGAAGCAGCTGAGCACGACCTTCCGCACGGGGCCGGCCACCACCTCCGTGACGATCTACACGCACGGCTGGTACGGCCAGAGCGCCCACCTCACGGACGACGTCACGCTCGTCGGCCCCGACCCGGGCGGCACCGGACCGGGCCAGCCCCAGCCCCCGGCCGCCCCCACCGGCCTGACCGCGTCCGGCGCCACCGCGAGCAGCCTGAACCTCTCCTGGTCGGCCGCCTCCGGCGCCACCTCGTACACGCTCTACCGCGACGGCGCCGCACCCGTGGGCGTCACCGGGACCTCGGCGACGGTCACCGGCCTCGCCGCGTCCACCCCGTACACCTTCCGGGTCACCGCGGTGAACGCGGCCGGCGAGTCCGCGAAGAGCGCCCCGGTCACCGCCTCCACCACGAGCGGGTCAGGCGGCCCGGGCAACCCCGGCCTGCCGGCCCACGCCCTGGTCGGCTACCTCCACGCGAGCTTCGCCAACGGCTCCGGCTACGTGCGGATGGCGGACGTCCCCGCCTCCTGGGACGTCATCGACCTCGCCTTCGGCGAACCGACGTCGGTGACCTCGGGAGACATACGCTTCTCGCTCTGCCCGGTCGCCGAGTGCCCGAACGTGGAGTCCGCCGCCGAGTTCAAGGCGGCCATCAAGGCCAAGCAGGCGGCCGGCAAGAAGGTGCTGATCTCGATCGGCGGCCAGAACGGCCAGGTCCAGCTCGCCACCACGGCCGCCCGCGACACCTTCGTCTCCTCCGTCAGCAAGATCATCGACGAGTACGGGCTCAACGGACTCGACATCGACTTCGAGGGCCACTCGCTCTCCCTCGCGACGGGGGACACCGACTTCCGGGCCCCCACCACCCCCGTGATCACCAACTTGATCGCCGCCGTGAAGACGCTCAAGGCCAAGTACGGCCCCGACTTCGTCCTGACCATGGCCCCCGAGACCTTCTTCGTCCAGCTGGGATACCAGTACTACGGCTCCGGCCCCTGGGGCGGCCAGGACCCGCGCGCCGGCGCCTACCTCCCCGTCATCCACGCCCTGCGCGACGACCTCACCCTGCTCCACGTCCAGGACTACAACTCGGGCTCGATCATGGGCCTCGACAACCAGTACCACTCCATGGGCGGCGCCGACTTCCACATCGCCATGACCGACATGCTGCTCACCGGCTTCCCGGTCGCGGGCGACACGGCGCGCTTCTTCCCGCCGCTGCGCCCCGACCAGGTGGCCATCGGCCTCCCGGCCACCACCAACGCGGGCAACGGGCACACCCCGCCCGCCGAGGTGAACAAGGCCCTGGACTGCCTGACGAAGAAGACGAACTGCGGGACCTACCAGACCCGCGGCACCTGGCCCGCCCTGCGCGGCCTGATGACCTGGTCGGTCAACTGGGACCGCTTCGGCGCCTGGGAGTTCTCGAAGAACTTCGACGCCTACTTCGGCGGCTGACCGCCGCCGGCCCGGCCGGTCGGGTCCCCGAAGGCTCCGACCGGCCCGCGCCGTCGGCCGCGATCGGCCCGTGCGCGTGGTCCGGCGGCGCGGCGGACGGTGTGGGCGACGGGCGCCAGCAGGAGGGCGCACAGGAAGCAGCTGGCCAGGACGTCCACGGGCCAGTGCCAGCCGCGCAGGATCAGGCCGGTGGCGGTGGCGGCGGTCAGCAGGAGGGCCAGGGCCATCGGCCACGGGCGGCGCGCGTACGGGGAGACCAGCAGGGCCGCCCCGATGTACGCGACGGCCGAGGTCGCCGTGTGGCCCGAGGGGAAGTAGCCGGCGGCCCACGGCTCCAGGGGCCCCGGGCGGGCGGTCCACTCCTTCAGCGGCACGATCACGGCCGGGACCAGGGCCATCGCCAGCCCGGCCGCCAGCGCCGGGGCCCAGGACCGCGAGCGGCGGACGGAGTACGCCATCGCCAAGGCCAGGACGGGGACGGCGACCGGGACGTTGCCGAGGTCGCTGAGGCGCTCGGTGACGGAGTCGGGGACCGTGCGGACCAGGGCGCGGCTCAGGCGCGCGTCCGGCGTGAGCAGCGGACCCGACACCAGGACCTGCCAGGTCGTCAGGGCGAGCCCCAGCAGGGGGAGAAGGAGGAGGAGAATGGCCGGCCGTCCCGGAACAGGGGGGATGGTTCCGGGACGGCCGCCCGGATCGGGTTGCCGAGCGCCCCGGGGGGTTTGGGGCGAACGGCCGTCCGATCGGTGAGGAGTGTGCGCGAACGCAGGCCCAGTGCGGCGCTGGGGAAGCCCGGTACTGGAGTCGCCCCCGGTCTCCCGGGAGCGGGGTGTCTCACTCATCTGCAGAAACCGTACGGCAGCGAAAAGGGGACCGACAGCAGGAACGCGCTCCTGCCATCGGCCCCCCACATCTTCTTCACAGCGCCTGCCCGTTACCGGAGGTAGCGGCGGGCTCCTGTGTTCGGAAGCTAGCTCAGACGTCCGTGCCGATGGCCGCGAACGCCGCCTCGATGAGGTCCAGGCCCTCGTTCAGCAGGTCCTCGCCGATGACGATCGGCGGCAGGAAGCGGAGCACGTTGCCGTAGGTGCCGCAGGTGAGGACGAGCAGGCCCTCGGCGTGGCAGGCCTTGGCGAGCGCGCCGGCCGCCTCCGGGAACGGGGTCTTGGAGACCGGGTCCTTGACGAGTTCGATCGCGATCATCGCACCGCGGCCGCGGATGTCGCCGATGATGTCGTACTTCTCCTGCATGGCCGTCAGGCGGGTCTTCATGACGGACTCGATCCTCTTCGCCGCGGCGTTGAGGTCGAGCTCCTTCATCGTCTCGATGGAGCCCAGCGCACCGGCGCAGGCCACCGGGTTGCCGCCGTACGTGCCGCCCAGGCCGCCCGCGTGCGCGGCGTCCATGATCTCGGCGCGGCCCGTCACGGCGGCGAGCGGCAGACCGCCCGCGATGCCCTTGGCGGTGGTGATCAGGTCCGGGACGATGCCCTCGTCCTCGCACGCGAACCACTGGCCGGTGCGGCAGAAGCCGGACTGGATCTCGTCGGCGACGAAGACGATGCCGTTCTCGTTGGCGAACTTCACGATCGCCGGCAGGAAGCCCTTGGCCGGCTCGATGAAGCCGCCCTCGCCGAGGACCGGCTCGATGATGATCGCGGCGACGTTGTCGGCGCCGATCTGCTTGGTGATCTGGTCGATCGCCTGGGCGGCGGCCTCGGGGCCGCAGTTCTCGGCGCCGGTGGGCCAGCGGTAGCCGTAGGCGACCGGGACGCGGTAGACCTCGGGGGCGAACGGGCCGAAGCCGTTCTTGTACGGCATGTTCTTCGAGGTCAGCGCCATCGTGAGGTTCGTACGGCCGTGGTAGCCGTGGTCGAAGACGACGACGGCCTGGCGCTTGGTGTACGCACGGGCGATCTTGACGGCGTTCTCGACGGCCTCGGCGCCGGAGTTGAACAGCGCCGACTTCTTCGCGTGGTCGCCCGGGGTCAGCTCGGCCAGCGCCTCGCAGACCTCGACGTAGCCCTCGTACGGCGTGACCATGAAACAGGTGTGGGTGAAGTCCGCGAGCTGCGCGGAGGCGCGGCGCACGACGGCCTCGGCGGAGGCGCCCACGGAGGTCACGGCGATGCCGGAACCGAAGTCGATCAGGCGGTTGCCGTCGACGTCCTCGATGATGCCGCCGCCGGCGCGGGCCGTGAAGACGGGGAGCACGGAGCCCACGCCGCCGGCCACCGTCTGAAGGCGGCGGGCCTGCAGCTCCTGCGACTTGGGGCCGGGGATCGCGGTGACGATCTTGCGCTCCTGCGGGACAGCGGTCATAGGGGGCTCCTGGGGGGTGTTTTCGGACGCACTTGTGTCTTTGTCCGCAGGCTAGGCCCGGGGGAGGGGGTACGGCATGCTCCGTTCGGGAGTGGTACCCGCGTGTCCTTGTCCGTCACGGCCATAGGAGGCAGTGGCCACCTGTCTTGTGGACGCTGCGGAGACAGGGCCCCGTACGGGGCCCACGGGCGCCCGCGGACAACTACATTGAGCGACGCAGCGCAGGCACGGGCAGGGGGCAGGGGTTTCATGGACACCGACGGCACGTACGGCCACAGCCACGGCGGGCCCGGCGGCCCGCCCGACGAGGTGACCGCCGCGGGCCACGTGCCCCGCCCCGCCGGACCGCCGCCCGCCCTCCCGCCCCGGCCGGCCAAGGCTCCGCCGCC
>NZ_LFML01000031.1:18989-47418 GCF_001044425.1 Streptomyces roseus | reverse complement strand
AGGGCTGCGGGGCTGCCGGCGATGCCGGGCCGCGGGGCTACCGGGCTACGGGGCCCGGTCGGCGGCGGGGGCGGAGGCGGGGGCCGCACCGGCCTCCGGGGCCTCCTTGAAGTCGACCCGGCCCATGTGCCGGCTCATCGACTTCATCAGGCCCCACACGGCCAGGGCCAGGGCCGCGAACACGATGAAGCCCAGGACTCCGGGGGTCACCTTGTTCTTGTCGAAGGTGTCCCCCGCGAGCGGAAGGAGCTCGGTCAGTGCTGCGTGCGTAGCGCTCATGGCTAAGCATTCTCCCGGATGCCCTCGAAGAGGTCGGACTCGGGGAGGGAGGTGTCGACGAGCGACTTCGCGAGCTCGTACTCCTCCGTGGGCCAGACCTCCTTCTGGATCTCCATCGGGACGCGGAACCAGCCGCCGTCCGGGTCGATCTGCGTGGCGTGCGCGATGAGCGCCTTGTCACGGATCTCGAAGAAGTCGGCGCAGGGCACGTGCGTGGTCAGGGTCCGCTCCTTGCGCTCGAACTCCTTCCAGCGCTCCAGCCACTCCCCGTAGGGGGACTCCATGCCGCGCGCGAGCAGGGCCTCGTGCAGGGCGACGGTGCGCGGCTTGTTGAAGCCCTGGTTGTAGTAGAGCTTCTGCGGCTGGTACGCCGGGCCGAACTCGGCCTCCGGGTACTTCGCGGTGTCCGCGGCGCCCTCGAAGGCCACCATCGTGATCTTGTGGGTCATGATGTGGTCGGGGTGCGGGTAGCCGCCGTTCTCGTCGTACGTGGTGATGACCTGCGGCCGGAAGGCGCGGATCTTCTTCACCAGGCGGCCGGCCGCCTCGTCCACGTCCTCCAGGGCGAAGCAGCCCTCGGGCAGCGGGGGCAGCGGGTCGCCCTCGGGCAGGCCGGAGTCGACGTAGCCCAGCCACTCCTGGTCGATGCCGAGGATCTGGCGGGCCTCGTCCATCTCCTTGGCGCGGACCTCGTGGATGTTCTCCTCGATGTACTTGTCGCCCTGGAGCTTGGGGTTGAGGATCGAGCCGCGCTCGCCCCCCGTACAGGTCACCACCAGCACGGGAACCCCTTCGGACACGTACTTGGCCATGGTGGCCGCGCCCTTGCTCGACTCGTCGTCGGGGTGGGCATGGACGGCCATCAGTCGAAGCTGCTCGGTCAAGACAGGATCCTCTTTGAGTCGTCAGGGCGTTCGCCTCCTATAGTGACCGAATCGGGGGGTGGAAAAATTCCGGGGCTGCCCCCGGACTACCGGAGTCCTGCCTTCCCGAAAGGAACGATCAATGAGCGCGGTGCGCGAGGGGCTGCCCGAGGGTCGCTACGGCCGGTCGGCGGACGAGCGTGCGGACCGCAAGCTCAAGATCGTGGGCTCGGTGCTGGGCGTCGGGCTGCTGGGCCTGGTGGGATGGATCGGCTGGGACTACGTCGCGGGCCAGAGCGTCAGCGCCGAGGTGATCAAGTTCCAGGTGGTCTCGGACACCGAGGTGAAGGTGCACCTGGAGGTGCGCAAGGACGCCGGGGTCGCCGGGGTGTGCACCCTCAGCTCCCAGAACGAGGAGCACGCCGAGGTGGGCCGCGCGGACTTCACCTTCGGGCAGAAGAGCTCGCGCGTGGACGAGATGCTCTCGCTGAAGACCACCGGTCGGGCCACGATGATCGAACTGGTCGGCTGCCAGGCCGCGGGCCAGGGCACCACGCCGACGGCAGGTTGATCTCTTCCCTGCTCACGGGCCCGATGACACACTTCATACAGATGGTGTCCTCCCCCTTTTCTTCCCGAATTGTTAGGCTCGTGGTTTCGCCCGCCGCTGGCGGACAAGTAGTCCCCTGTACCGACGAGGAGCACCCGTGACCCAGACGAGCGAAAGCGTCACCTGGCTGACCCAGGCGGCGTACGACCAGCTGAAGGCAGAGCTGGACTACCTCTCTGGTCCCGCACGCACGGAGATCGCCACCAAGATCGCAGCCGCCCGCGAGGAGGGCGACCTGCGTGAGAACGGCGGTTACCACGCGGCCAAGGAGGAGCAGGGCAAGCAGGAGCTCCGCGTCCGCCAGCTGACGCAGCTCCTGGAGAACGCCAAGGTCGGCACCGCGCCCGCCGCCGACGGCGAGGTCGCGCCCGGCACGGTCGTCACCATCGCCTTCGACGGCGACGAGGACGACACCATGTCCTTCCTGCTCGCCTCGCGCGAGTACGCGTCCTCGGACTTCGAGACCTACTCCCCGCAGTCCCCGCTGGGCACGGGCGTGATGGGCAAGAAGATCGGCGAGAACGCCGAGTACGAGCTGCCGAACGGCAAGAAGGCCACCGTCAAGATCCTCGACGTCAAGCCCTTCACCGGCTGATCACCCCCGCGTGAGAGAAAGCCCCCGCCGGACGGATCCGGCGGGGGCTTTCGGCATGCCCGGCCGGGGCGGGGACGATGACCGGCGCCGTACGGGCTACGCGCTCGCCGAGCGGTACTTGCGGACCGACAGGGTCCGGAAGACCAGGATGATCAGCACCGACCACAGGATCGACGCGGTGACCGGGTGCTGCATGGGCCAGGCCGCGGGGGCCTCGTATCCCGGCGGGAAGTTGCCGAACAACTGCCGGGCCGCCTGGACGGTGGCGCTGAACGGGTTCCACTCCGCGATGGTCCGCAGGAACGTCGGCATGTTCTCGGAGGGGACGAAGGCGTTCGAGATGAACGTCAGCGGGAAGAGCCAGATCAGCCCGCCCGAGGTGGCCGCCTCCGGAGTGCGCACCGACAGGCCGATCAGCGCGCCGATCCAGGAGAACGCGTACCCGAGCAGGAGCAGCAGCGCGAAGCCGCCCAGCACCTCGCCGGCGCTCGTGTGGGTGCGCCAGCCGACGAGCAGGGCGACGACAGCCAGGACCACCAGCGTGAGGGTGGTCTGGACGAGGTCGGCCAGCGTGCGGCCGGTCAGGACCGCCCCGCGGGCCATGGGCAGCGAGCGGAACCGGTCGATCAGGCCCTTGTGCATGTCGTCCGCGATGCCCGCGCCCGCGCCGGCGGTGGCGAAGGTGACGGTCTGGGCGAAGATGCCGGCCATCAGGAACTCGCGGTACGCGGCGGGCGAGGTGTTGCCGTCCACGCTGATCGAGCCGCCGAAGACGTAGCTGAAGAGCACGACGAACATGACCGGCTGGATGACCCCGAAGATGATCACCTCGGGGATCCGGGACATCCGGATCAGGTTCCGCTGGGCGATGACCAGGGAGTCGTTGACGCCCTGGACGATGCCGCCCCGCGGGCGGGGTGCCGCGAGCTGCGGGGCCGGGGAGGCGGGGGTCATTTCTGCACCTCCTCGTCGTTCAGGGCGGCCGCGTGGCCGGTGAGGGAGATGAACACGTCGTCGAGGGTCGGCCGGCGCAGCGCGATGTCGTCGATGTCGATGCCGCGCGAGTCCAGCTCGCGGATGACCTCGGCGAGCAGTTTGGCGCCGCCGCTGACCGGGACGGTCAGCTTGCGCGTGTGCTGCTCGACGGTGGTCTCGCCCTTGCCGAAGCCGGCCAGCACGGCGCGTGCGCCGTTCATGTGCTCCCGCTCGTGCACGACGACCTCGACGCGCTCCCCGCCGGTCTGGGCCTTGAGCTGGTCGGAGGTGCCGCGGGCGATGACCTTGCCCTGGTCGACCACGCAGATGTCGTGCGCGAGGTGGTCGGCCTCCTCCAGGTACTGGGTGGTGAGCAGCAGGGTGGTACCGCCGGCCACGAGCTCCTGGATGACGTCCCAGAGCTGCTGGCGGTTGCGCGGGTCGAGGCCGGTGGTGGGCTCGTCCATGAACATCACGGGCGGGCGGACCACGAGTGCGGCCGCGAGGTCCAGGCGCCGGCGCATGCCGCCGGAGTACGTCTTCGCGGTGCGGTCGGCGGCGTCGGCGAGGTTGAAGCGCTCCAGCAGTTCGTCGGCCCGGGCCTTCGCCGCCTTGCCCGTCATCTGGTAGAGCCGGCCGACCATCCGGAGGTTCTCGCGGCCGGTCAGGTACTCGTCCACGGCGGCGAACTGGCCCGAGAGGCCGATGGCGCGGCGGACTTCGTTGGGATGCTTGAGGACGTCGATGCCGGCGACGACCGCCGTTCCGCTGTCGGGCCTCAGGAGGGTGGTCAGGACCCGCACGGCCGTGGTCTTGCCGGCGCCGTTGGGGCCGAGCAGGCCCAGCACGGTGCCTTCGGGGACATCGAGGTCCACGCCGTCCAGTGCCCGTACCTCGCCGAAGGTCTTGACCAGCCCTTCGGCGTAGATGGCGCCTGGCATAGGGATTCCCCCTGGTGGTAGCGAGCCGGAGAACCGGTACTTCCCAGGCAAATCATAGGGGCGCGGGTCAAGCGCCGCCCGGGCGTCAGCCCGCGCCGAGGTACGTGACGTTCACGGTGAGCAGGCTCTCGTTCGCCTTCAGGTTCACCCCGGCCGCCTGCTTCACGCTGCCGATCAGCAGCACCCAGTCCGTCTGCTCGTAGCTCTGCGGCGCCGTCTCCCGCCAGCCGAGGTGCTTGAGGTGCTCGCCGATCCGCGGCAGGGCGCCCTCCACCTGCTGCGTGTTCACGACGGCGGTCCAGTCGACCTGGCTCGCGTTCTTCGTGTTGTCCGCGTCGCCCGAGCCCTTCCCCTTCTCGGGGTCCAGGCCCGCCGCGCGCAGCGCCGAGCGGACCTCCTGGTCCACGGTGTCGCGGCTCACCGGCGGTTCGGCGCCCTTGGCCGCGGGCGCCGCGGCCGCGGCCGCCTTCTGCGCCGCCACCTCGCCGGATCCGTCGGAAGAGGAGCAGCCCGTGAGGACGAGGGCCGCCGACGCGGCCAGAGCGATGACGGCCGCCGTTTGCGGTCTGACGCGAATGTGCACCGAGAGACTCCCACCCCATGTGAACGTGGCCGGGAGTCTCACACAAACGGCCGGATTCCGCACCCCTGTGTCACCACCGAAGGGGACAAGACCTAGCTGATCACCGCATATCCGGCCCCGTGGAGGGTGCGTGCGACCTCGGCGCAGTGCTCCGGGCCCTTGGTCTCCAGGTGCAGTTCCACCTCCACCTCCGTGAGCCCCAGCCGGGGATCGGTGCGTACGTGGCTCACGTCCAGCACGTTCGCGTCCACCGTCGACAGCACCGCGAGGAGCCCGGCCAGCGCCCCCGGCCGGTCCGCGACGCGCAGCCGCAGCGACAGGTAGCGGCCCGCCGCCGCCATGCCGTGGCGCAGGATCCGCTGGAGCAGCAGCGGGTCGATGTTCCCTCCGGACAGGACCGCGACCACCGGGCCGCCGCCCCCGTACAGCTCGGGACGGCTCAGCAGGGCGGCGACGGGGCTGCACCCGGCGGGCTCGACGACCAGCTTGGCGCGCTCCAGGCACAGCAGCAGGGCGCTGGAGAGGTCGTCCTCGGAGACCGTGCGGACGCCGTCGAGGAGCTCGCCGATGATGTGGAACGGGATGTCTCCCGGGCGGCCGACCTTGATGCCGTCGGCCATGGTGACCGGGTTGTCGATCGAGACCGGGTGTCCGACCCGCAGCGAGGGCGGGTAGGCGGCCGCGCCCTCCGCCTGGACACCGATGACCTTCACGTCGGGGCGCAGGGCCTTGACCGCGACGGCGATGCCCGCGGCGAGGCCGCCGCCGCCGATGCCGACGAGGATCGTGCGCACCTCGGGGCACTGCTCCAGGATCTCCAGGCCGACCGTGCCCTGGCCCGCGATGATGTCGCGGTGGTCGAAGGGGTGGATGAACACCGCCCCGGTGCGGTCGGCGTACTCCTGGGCCGCCGCCAGGGTCTCGTCGACGACCTGCCCGTGCATCCGCACCTCGGCCCCGTACTCCTGCGTCGCCGCCACCTTCGGCAGCGGCGCCCCCACCGGCATGAACACCGTCGAGCGGACACCGAGGAGGGAGGAGGCCAGGGCCACGCCCTGCGCGTGGTTGCCGGCGCTGGCCGCGACCACGCCGGCCGCCCGCTGTTCGGGGCGCAGGCCGGCGATGCGCACGTACGCGCCGCGCAGCTTGAAGGAGCCGGTCCGCTGGAGGTTCTCGCACTTGAAGTGGACCGGGGAGCCGGTGAGTGCGCTCAGGTGCCGGCTGTTCTCCATCGGCGTGACCCGGGCGACGCCGGAGAGCATCTTCTGGGCCCCGCGGACGTCGTCGAGGATGACCTGCGGAACGGGCACGGGCACGCGGTAGTTCATGCCGCCAGTCTCGCAGCCCCGACCGCTCACGGCCGGGGGGAGCGGAGCCGGGCCCTTCGGAGCGGGTGCCCGTCCGGTGCGACGGGTCTCGCGGGGCACGGTTCCGGGGGCCCACAGGGGGCGAAATCACGCCATCCGGGACGGGCCCGCCGCCCTGGTCCGTACCGCCCGTATCAGTTCTCGTACGAGGCGTACGGGCCGCCCCACGGCCGCGTACTCTGTCCCCCAACCTTGTCGGCCCCTCGCGAAGAGAGCTCACGGCCATGCCCTCCAACCCGGCCAATTCCGACCTGCCCACGGCGGCCGAGGCGTCCGCCGAAGCCGGGCTCCTCGACGCGCTCCAGCACCAGGTGGCCGTCTTCGCCCGGCGTGCGGAGCAGACCCGTCTGGGCGGGGTCGGCCAGGCCCGCAACTCGATGGACCGCGCCGCGTACCTGCTGCTGAACCGGCTCGACCTGGAAGGCCCGATGGGCGTCAAGGCGCTCGCCGGCGGCATGGGCATCGACTCCTCCACCGTCACCCGCCAGGTCGCCCCGCTCGTCGACAGCGGCCTGGTCAAGCGCACCTCGCACCCGGAGGACGGGCGGGCCGTGGTGCTCGCGCTCTCCCCGCGCGGGCTCGCGCGGCTGGAGGAGGTCCGCTCCTCGCGCCGCGAGCTGATGGCCCGGGTGACCGAGGACTGGTCGCAGGAGGAGCGCGAGTCGTTCACCGGGCTGCTGACCCGGTTCAACGGCTCGCTGTCGGAACTGATGGGCGCCGCTTCGGAGGCGGGCCCCGCCTCCTGAGGTCCGGGGCGCCCGCCGGCCCGATCCGGAGTCCGTCCGACCTCTTGGCCGGGCGGTCCCGCTGCCCGCACCATGTGGCCTGTGGACGTCCACCGGCCGGGCACCTACGCGGAGTTCGAGGCCTACGTCGCGGGTGCGGCGGGGCGGCTGCTGCACGTCGCCGTCCTGCTGACCGCCGAGCCGCTGGAGGAGCCCGCCGCCGCCCGCCGGCTGCTCGCGGGCGCGCTGGCCCGTACGTACGCGCAGTGGCGCCGGGTGCGCCGCGACGACCCGTACGACCACACCCGCCGGGAGCTGTGCGCCGCCTTCGCCCGCACCGGCCGGCGCCACCACGGCGGTAGGGGGCTCCTCGCGCCGCTCGGCCCGCTGGAGCGGCTCGTACTGGTGCTGCGGGTGTACGAGGGCGTCGCCGAGGAGGTCACGGCCGCCCAGCTGGGGCTGCCGGCCGAGCGGGTGCGGGCGCTGTGCGCCCGGGGCGTGGCCGCGGTCCGCTCCCGGGAGGCGGCGTGAGCGCCCGGGGCGTGACCGTGGTCCGCTCCCGGGAGGCGGCGTGAGCGCCCACGACCGCAAGGAGGACCAGGTCAGGCGGCTGCTGGAGGGTCCGCGCCCGGTGGTCCCGGTCGGGCTGGCGGCGAGTGCCGCGGCCCGCGGGGACCGGCTGCTGCGCCGCCGGCGGGCCCTGCGGCGGGCCGGCTGGACGCTGCTCGCCGCGGCGGCCGTGGCCTTCGCGGTGTGGGCCTCGGTGACCCGGCCGTGGGAGGTGCCGCCGAGCGGTGTGTCCCCGCCCCTGCAGGGCTGGTAGCCACCGCCCGGCGGCTCTCGCCGCCGCGCCGGCTAGCCGAGGGCCTGGGTCAGGTCCGCGATCAGGTCGTCGGCGTTCTCGATGCCGACCGAGACGCGGATCAGGTCCGCCGGGACCTCCAGGGCCGAGCCCGCCACCGACGCGTGGGTCATGCGGCCCGGGTGCTCGATGAGGGACTCGACGCCGCCGAGGGACTCGGCCAGGGTGAAGATCTTGGTGCGGCCGCAGACCGCGACCGCCTCCTCCTCGCCCCCGGCGACCTGGAAGGAGACCATGCCGCCGAAGTTGCGCATCTGCTTGGCGGCGATCTCGTGGCCCGGGTGCTCGGCCAGGCCCGGGTAGAGGACCTTGGTGACCTTCGGGTGGCGCGTCAGCACCTCGACGATCTTCTGCGCGTTCTCCGCGTGCCGGTCCATGCGGACGGCCAGCGTCTTGATGCCGCGCAGCACGACCCAGGAGTCGAAGGGGCCGGCCACGGCGCCCATCGCGTTCTGGTGGTACGCCAGTTCCTCGCCGAGCGCCGCGTCGGCGGTCACCAGCGCGCCGCCGACCACGTCGGAGTGGCCGCCCATGTACTTGGTCAGCGAGTGCACGACCACGTCGGCGCCGAGCGCGAGGGGCTGCTGGAGGTAGGGCGAGGCGAAGGTGTTGTCCACGACCAGCTTGGCGCCGGCCGACCGCGCGATGTCGGCGACGACGGCGATGTCGGTGATGCCGAGCAGCGGGTTGGACGGGGTCTCGACCCAGATGACCTTGGTCTTCGGGGTCAGGGCGGCCCGCACGGACGCCGCGTCGGAGGTGTCGGCCACCGACCACTCCACGCCCCAGCGGGAGACGACCTTCGCGAAGAGGCGGAAGGTGCCGCCGTACGCGTCGTTGGGGATGACCACGTGGTCGCCCGGGGAGAGCAGGGTGCGCAGCAGGCAGTCCTCGGCGGCGAGCCCGGACGCGAAGGCGAGGCCGCGCCGGCCGCCCTCCAGCGCCGCGAGGTTCTCCTCCAGGGCGGTGCGGGTCGGGTTCGCGCTGCGGCTGTACTCGTAGCCGCCGCGCAGTCCGCCGACGCCGTCCTGCTTGTACGTGGACACCTGGTAGATCGGGGGCACGACCGCGCCGGTCTGCGGGTCCGCCGTGTTGCCCGCGTGGATCGCGCGGGTCTCGAAGCTCTGGTGCTGGTGGCTGTCGTCGCTCATGGGCAGAGCTTATGGGGTGCCGGGCCGGAGGGCCGGGTGGGGCATTGGCCTTCGCGTGGGTGCGTCTGGTTCGCTTGGGGGCATGGAGATTCTGTGGTTCCTGATCGCGCTCGGCCTGCTCGTGGCCGCCTTCAGCCCGTACATACGGCGCAGGCGGGGCGGGAGCCTGCGCCTGGTCGCGCCGGGCAGCCCTGACGCGGCCGACCCCGAGAACTACGGTTTCGCCCGCCAGGAGCACCTGGACATCCGGGTGCCGGGTCCCGACGAGGACCTGATGGAGGCCCTGGACGCCGTCCAGCGCACCGGCCGGTGGCAGGCGGCCTCCCAGCTGCTGGCCGGCACCCCGAAGGAGGGCGAGCTGCGCTGGCAGCGGGTCCAGGCCTTCGGCGGCGCCGCGGCGCTGGAGCTGGTCGCGGAGCCGGGGGTCGGCGCGCGCTGGCTGAAGGCCTGGCGGCTGGAGGCGGAGAAGGACGCGGGCGGCGCGCAGGTCCACGCGGAGCTGCTGGTGCAGCAGGCGTGGCGGCATTCGGGCGGCGTGGGCTCCACGGACCACCGGATCATCCTGGAGGAGGCCCGCGAGGCGTGCCGCAAGGCGGCGCTGCTGGCGCCGGGCGATCCGGTGCCGTTCATCACGGAGCTGGCCGTGGCGCGGGCGCTGGGGTACTCGGAGGCGGAGTTCGACGCGCTCTGGGCGAAGGTCATCGACGTCGCGCCCGCGCACATGGGCGCGCACCTGGCGGCGCTGCACTACTGGTGCGAGAAGTGGCACGGCTCGCGGGAGAAGGCGGACGCCTTCGCGCACGCGGCGGCGGCCCGCGCCCCCCGGGGCTCGCTGCTGGCGGCGCTGCCGCTGTTCGCGGTGTACGAGCACGTGCCGGACGTGGTGCTGACGAACTACTGGCGGGGCGCGGTGGTGACCCGGGCCGTGGAGGGCGCCCTGTACGCGGTGCACACCGCCCGCCAGGACGACCCGATGCTGGCGCACGTACGGCACATGCTGCTGTCGTTCCTGGTGCCGATGGAGCGCTGGGCGGAGGCGATGGAGCAGATCCGCCACATCGACGGCTGCGTGGGCGCCCTCCCGTGGTCGGTCTCCCCTGACCCGGCGGCCCAGTACGCGGTGTTCCGCGCCCTGGCGGTGGCCGGCTACGAGGCCAACGGCGGCTCCCCGGCGACCCTCCCCCACTGACCGGCGAACCGACCCGGCGAGACTCGGCCTCCCTGCGGTTCGCGACCGGGGGCTTCGAGGAGCAGCCGGAGCAGGCCTTGGACGCCGCCGTCGCCGACCAGCCCGACACCGAACCGCTCCGGAAACTGCTGCTCGCCCCGTGATGCCGGGCGGATATGACGGAACCATGACGTGACCGCCCGGGGCGGGCCGGGGGGAATCCCGGTCCGCCCTCGCCCGTTGAAGGGAGCACCACTAGGAGGGAATCATGTTCTCGTACCGCCGCACGCCCGAGCTCCCCACCCGCGAGGAGGCCCTGCCGGGCCGCGCGACCCCGCAGTTCTCGCTCCCGGACCGGCACACCGTCCTCGGCAACCCGCTCGCCGGCCCGTACCCGGCGGGGCTGGAGGTCGCCGACTTCGGCCTGGGCTGTTTCTGGGGCGCGGAGCGCAAGTTCTGGCAGACCCCGGGGGTCTGGACCACGCTGGCCGGCTACCAGGGCGGGTTCACCGAGAACCCGACGTACGACGAGGTGTGCTCGGGCCAGACCGGCCACACCGAGGTCGTGCGGGTGGTCTTCGACCCGGCGCAGGTCTCGTACGCCACCCTCCTGAAGCTGTTCTGGGAGTCGCACAACCCCACCCAGGGCTTCCGCCAGGGCAATGACGTCGGCACCCAGTACCGCTCGGCGATCTACACCCACTCCGAGGCCCAGCAGGCGGAGGCCGAGGCCTCCCGCACCGCGTACCAGCAGGTCCTGACCTCGTCGGGCTACGGCGAGATCACGACGGCGGTGCTCCCGGCGGCGGAGCGCCCCTTCTGGCCGGCCGAGGCCTACCACCAGCAGTACCTGGACAAGAACCCGGACGGGTACTGCGGCATCGGCGGCACGGGCGTCAGCTGCCCGATCGGCGTGGCCCGAGCCAACGGCTGACCCTCCCCGGAGCTCCGGCGGCGTCCGGCCGGAGCTCCGGCCGGACGGGCGCCGGCGGGGACGGGTATCAGATCGTCGAGGCGTCGATCACGAAGCGGTAGCGGACGTCGCTGGCGAGGACGCGGTCGTACGCGGCGTTGATGTCGGACGCCGGGATCACCTCGATCTCCGCGCCCAGGCCGTGCTCCGCGCAGAAGTCCAGCATCTCCTGCGTCTCGGCGATGCCGCCGATCATCGAACCGGCCAGGGTCTTGCGGCCCTGGATGACGGAGAACAGGTTCAGCTCGACCGGCTCCTCCGGGGCGCCGACGTTCACCAGCGCGCCGTCGACCTTCAGCAGGCCGAGGTACGCGTCGAGGCCGAGCGGGGCCGAGACGGTCGAGACGACCAGGTCGAAGGTGCCGGCCAGCTCCTCGAAGGTGGCCGGGTCGCTCGTGGCGTAGTAGTGCGAGGCACCGAGGCGCAGGCCGTCCTCCTGCTTGCGCAGCGACTGCGACAGGACGGTCACCTCGGCGCCGAGGGCCGCGGCGATCTTCACTCCCATGTGGCCGAGCCCGCCGAGGCCGACGATCGCGACCTTCCTGCCGGGGCCCGCCTGCCAGTGCTTCAGCGGGGAGTACAGGGTGATCCCGGCGCACAGCAGCGGGGCCGCGGCGTCCAGGGGCAGCCCGTCGGGGATGCGAACGGTGTAGTTCTCGTCGACGACGAGGTGCGTGGAGTAGCCGCCGTACATGGGCTCGCCCTGCTTGTCGCGGGCGTTGTACGTACCGGTCATGCCCTTGACGCAGTACTGCTCCTGCCCGCGCAGGCAGTACTCGCACTCCCGGCAGGAGTCGACGAAGCAGCCGACGCCCACGCGGTCGCCCACCGCGAACCTCGTGACGCCCGAACCGACTTCGGCGACGACACCGGCGATCTCGTGACCCGGGATCATGGGGTAGATGCCCTCGCCCCAGCCGTCGCGGACCTGGTGGATGTCGGAGTGGCAGATGCCGGCGTACTTGATCTCGATGAGGACGTCGCGCTCGCCCACGGGGCGGCGCGGCACGGTGGTGCGCTCCAGCGGGGCCTTCGCTGCGGGGGCGGCGTAGGCGGCGACCTGGGTGACGGACATGGTGGGGACTCCTCGAACACGGCGTGCGGTGTGCCTGCGGGTGTGCACGCAGACTGCGTGCGGTCTGCGTGCGGTCTGCGTGCGGTCTGCGTGCGGTCTGCGTGCACCGAACGATCCCCGGCCCGGCCGCGTGCAGCCACGCCCCTGTCCTGCCTAGGACCGGCGGTCCTACCCCTGACGGGGTCAGGCACACGGCCCCGGCACGGCGGCCGCCCGGCGATACTGGCCTCATGGACCAGCTTGATCAGCGCGCCGAACTGGGCGAGTTCCTCCGCTCCCGCCGTGCGCGACTGCGTCCCTCGGACGTCGGCCTGCCCGACTACGGGCGCCACCGCCGGGTGCCGGGGCTGCGCCGCGAGGAGCTGGCGCAGCTGGCGGGCGTGTCGGTGGCGTACTACACGCGGCTCGAACAGGGGCACGGGCAAAACGTTTCCGCAGAGGTGCTCGACGCGATCGCCCGCGCCCTGCGCCTGGACGGCACGGAGACGGCCCACCTGACCCACCTGGCCCGCCCCAGGCCCCGCAGGCAGCGGGCGAAGCAGTACCGGGCGGAGCACGTGCGCCCGGAGCTGCGGACGCTGATGGACGCGATGGACGGGGTTCCCGCGTACCTCCTGGGGCGGCGGCAGGACGTCATCGGGTGGAACCGGCTGGCCGCGGCGGTGTTCGGGGACTTCGGCCTGCTGCCGCCCCAGGAGCGCAACCTCGTGCGCCTGGTGTTCCTCGACCCGGCGGCGGCCGAGCTCTACGCGGAGTGGGACTGCCTGGCCTGCCGGGTCGTGAGCAGTCTGCGCATGTACGCGGGCGAGCACCCGGACGACGAGCAGCTGTCGGCGCTGGTCGGGGAGTTGTCGGTGAAGAACGAGGAGTTCCGGCGGCTGTGGGCCGCGCACACGCTCGCGGACAACAAGACGCACGGCGTGAAGACGCTCCGGCACCCGCTGGTCGGCGAGCTGTCGCTGTCCTTCGAGACCCTGGCGCTGCCGGGCGACTCGGCGCAGGTCCTGGTCACCTACCACGCGGAGCCGGGCTCGCCCTCGCAGGACGCGCTGCGGATGCTGGCCTCCTGGTCGGCGCCCGACGCACCGCACGCCCCTTCCGCCGCCTCCGCCCCTGCCGCCCCCTCCACCGCCTCCACCCCGTCGGCCTCCGACGGCGCCACGGCCTGAGCCGTCCCGGTCCCGGAGAGCCGGAACGCCGGAACGCCGGATGGCGGGGAGCCTCCGCCGTTTCCGGTGGGGCTCCCCGCCATCCGCGGGGGTCGGTCGAAACCGTTCGGTCGAGCCGGGGGGTCAGGAAGCCGCGCCGGCCTTCCACTCCGCCCAGGTCATGTTCCAGCCGTTGAGGCCGTTGTCCGGCTTGATGGTCTTGTCCGGCGAGTTGACCACCGTGACCACGTCACCGATGAGCGAGTTGTCGTAGAACCAGGCCGCGGGCTGGTTCGGGTCGTTCGCGCCCTGGGCGTCGTTCAGGCCGACACAGCCGTGGCTCGTGTTCACGCTGCCGAAGATCGAGTCCGATCCCCAGTAGTTGCCGTGGATGAAGGTGCCGGACTGGGACAGCCGCATCGCGTGCGGGACGTCCTTGATGTCGTACTCGCCCTTGCCCTCACTGTTCTTGAAGCCGACAGTGGAGCCGTCCATCCGGGTCTCCTTGAACTTCTCGGAGATCACCATCTGGCCGTTGTACGTCGGGTTCTCAGGGGAGCCCGCCGAGATCGGGATGGTCTTGAGGACCGCACCGTCACGGGTGACGGTCATCTTCTTCGTCTTCGCGTCGACCGTCGAGACCTGGCTGCGGCCGATCTTGAAGGTGGCGGTCCGGTTCTGCACGCCCTTGACGCCGGGGGCGCCCTGCACCCCGTCCAGCGCCAGCTTCAGCGTGACGGTGGAGCCGGCCTGCCAGTACTGCTCGGGGCGGAAGTCCAGGCGCTGCGCGCTGAACCAGTGCCCGACGACCTCCTGGCCGCTGCTGGAGGTGACGGTGATCGCCGCCTGGACCGCCTTCTGGTCCTTGATCGCCTTGTTGAAGGTGATCGAGACCGGCATGCCCACGCCGACGGTCTGGCCGTCGTCCGGTATGAACGAGCCGACGAAGCTGTTCTCCGGGGAGACGGTGGTGAAGGAGGCGTTCTCGTGCGCCTCCTTGCCGGCCTCGTCCTTGGCGGTCGCGGACAGCGCGTACTTGGTGGAGCGCTTCAGCGCGGCGTCCGGCTTCCAGCTCTTGCCGTCGGCGGCTATCTTGCCCGCCACGGCGGCGCCCTCGGAGGTCTTCAGCTCGACCGCCGTGAGGGTGCCGTCGGTGACGGCGACGTTGGCCGCGTCGTTCAGGCCGACATTGGTCGTGCCGTCCTTCGGCGTGATCGTTATCTTGGCCTTGGAGGCGTCCTTGGCCGCTGCCGCGTCCACGTCCGACTGGGACTTGCTGCTGTTCGTGTCGCCGCCCTTGGCCTTGCCGTCGTCGTCGCCACCGCCGCAGGCCGAGAGCACCAGCACGCCGCCGAGTACGGCGGATATGGCCGCCAGGGACCTCCGCCGCCGCTTCTTGTCCGTCCTCACACGCCACTCCATCGTTGCCATGACCCCCGGGCTTCCCCCGGCCGCGCCGGGTGGTGCCCCGATTCAAGGCAGGGAGACACGCCCCCTGCCTCGCACCAGTCAACGCGTTCCGGGCCCGGACGGTTCCACATCACGTTTGAATGTGGGCAACCACACGGTCAGGCGTTGTCGGTCGTCTCTTCGTCGTACTCCCCATCTTCCTCGCCGAGGTCCCACTCCATCGACTCGGGGTCGTATTCGACGGGCTCGCTGCTCCAGGAGGCCTGCGCCAGCTCCACCCCGGGGATGTCGGCGACCAGGTCAGTGGGGTCGACGAGGTACGCGAGCGCCTCCGATTCGTCTTCCCGTACGGCCGATTCGGCGTGACCGCGCTCCTCGTCCGGCATGAACTCGTCGGCCTGGATGTGCGCGAGCGCGGCGCCGGTGAGCGCCTCGGCGTCGGGTACCTCCAGCACCAAATCAACTCGAAGGCGGACGTATCGTGATGTGTCAGAAGGGTTCATACGACGGAGACTAAGCCCGCGGCAGCCCCGACTTTCCCGCGACCCGCCCTTGTCCGTAGCATCACCGCACACGGCCAATTCGCTGCGTCCGCAAGGGGGATCGCACCGTGTCCGCACGTCGTCCGCTGCTCACCGCTCTCGGAGCGACCACCCTCCTCGCCGCCCTGTGGTTCGTTCCCTCGGCCGGGGCCACCGCACCGGGGTCCGCGGGCTCCGGTTCCACCGCCTCCGCCACCTCCGCCACGCCCTCCGGTTCGGATTCCGGTTCCGGTTCGGATTCCGGTTCCGGCCCGGCCGCGCCCCAGTCCGCCAACACGGCGGGATCCGGTTCGGTGACCACGCTGGTCTCCGGTTCCCCGGGCGGCTCCGGCGACAGCCCGCAGGGCGCCGGCCAGGTCCCGCTGGGCCTCGCCGACACCGGTGGGATCGACACCACCCCGTACCTGCTGGGCGGCACGCTCTGCCTGGGCCTCGGGGCCGGGTTCGTCGCCTTCTCCGTACGCCGCTCGCAGGCGTAGGCCCCCTGCGGGCCGTCGCGCCGCCCCTGCACCTGAGGTCCGGCGCGCCTTCGCACCGGACGCCGAAGGGCCGCCCCGGGAAGTCTCCCGGAGCGGCCCTTCGCGGCGCCCGTACGACCGGACGGCGGCCCGTGTCGCTACGCGAGCGGTCCCGTCACCGGCTCCACCGCTGCGACGAGGCCGCCGGAACGGACGAACGCGTCGGCCGCGGCCAGGTCAGGGGCGAGGAAACGATCCGGCCCGGGACCCTCCACACCGGCCGCCCGGGCCGCCGCGATGACCGCCCGGCTCGCCGGAGCAGGGGTGAGCCCGTGCCGCAGCTCGATGGCGCGGGTGGCCGCGTACATCTCGATCGCGATGATCCGGGTCAGGTTGTCCACGGCGGTACGGAGCTTGCGCGCGGCCGACCAGCCCATCGAGACGTGGTCCTCCTGCATGGCGGAGGACGGGATCGAGTCGGCGGAGGCCGGCACGGCCAGCCGCTTCATCTCGCTGACCAGGGCGGCCTGCGTGTACTGCGCGATCATCAGACCGGAGTCGACACCGGCGTCGTCCGCCAGGAACGGCGGCAGCCCGTGCGAGCGGTTCTTGTCGAGCAGCCGGTCGGTGCGGCGCTCGGCGATGGAGCCGAGGTCGGCCGCCGCGATCGCCAGGAAGTCCAGGACGTACGCCACCGGCGCGCCGTGGAAGTTGCCGTTGGACTCCACGCGTCCGTCCGGCAGCACCACCGGGTTGTCCACGGCGGAGGCCAGCTCGCGCGAGGCGACGAGGGCCGCGTGCGCCATGGTGTCGCGGCCGGCGCCGGCCACCTGCGGGGCGCAGCGCACCGAGTAGGCGTCCTGCACGCGCGGGGCGGACTCCTCCTGGAAGTGCTCGGTCAGCCCGGAGCCCTTCAGGACGGCGGCCATGTTCGCGGCGGAGGCGCCCTGGCCGGGGTGCGGGCGGATCGCGTGCAGCTCGGGGGCGAGCACCTTCTCGGTGCCGAGCAGCGCCTCAAGGGTCAGCGCGGCCGTGATGTCGGCGGACTTGTAGAGCTTGTCGAGGTCGGCGAGGGCCATGACCAGCATGCCGAGCATGCCGTCCGTGCCGTTGAGGAGGGCGAGGCCCTCCTTCTCCTTGAGCTCGACGGGCTGGATCCCGGCCGCGGCGAGCAGCTCGCCGGCGGGGCGCACGACCCCGTCCGGGCCCTCGGCGTCGCCTTCGCCCATCAGGGTGAGCGCGCAGTGCGAGAGCGGCGCGAGGTCGCCGGAGCAGCCGAGCGAGCCGTACTCGTGGACGACGGGCGTGATGCCCGCGTTGAGCACGTCGGCCATGGTCTGCGCGACGGACGGACGGACGCCGGTGTGACCGGAGGCGACGGTCTTCAGGCGCAGGAACATCAGGGCGCGCACGACCTCCCGCTCGACGCGCGGGCCCATGCCGGCGGCGTGCGAGCGGACGATGTTGCGCTGGAGCTGGGCGCGCAGCTCGGGGCTGATGTGCCGGGAGGCGAGGGCGCCGAAGCCGGTGGACACCCCGTAGACGGGTTCGGGCTTGGCGGCGAGGGCGTCGACGATCTCGCGGGCGCGGGCGAGGGCGTCGAGCGCCTCGCCGGACAGCTCGATCCGCGCGTTGCCGCGGGCGACGGCGATGACGTCCTCGGCGGTGGTCCCGGACGTCCCCACCACGACAGTGTGCATATCCATATTCAGCACCCTACGGACTGAATCGCTTCATGTCACTAGCGACTTTCGGGAGGGACCCTTACGCCCCGTACCGGGCTCATGCCCGGCCGCGGAAGCGGCGCCGTTCGCCGGCCGCCTCCTGCTGGGCGGCGTCGGCCAGCCGGACGACGGCGGTGTCCCGGCCGGCGACGACGGGTTTCGGGGAGCGGGCGGCCTTGGCCTTGTACTGGGCCGCGTCGGCCAGCCGGAACAGCCGCCGGGAGGACTTCACGGGCCCGATCGGATCCCCGGTGGACGCGACCCCGCAGGCCACGCCCTCCCCGAGCTCCAGCTCGGCGGCGCGCAGGCACAGCTCCTCGGTGACCCGCACCACCTCGTCGGCGGGCGGCCCCACGCTGACCAGGCAGAACTCGTCGCCGCCGAGGCGGGCGACGAGGGCGCCGGGCAGCATCGCCCCGCAGAGGCTGAGCACGGACCCGAACCGCTCCAGCAGCCGGTCGCCCATGGCGTGGCCGAGGGTGTCGTTGACCGTCTTGAGCCCGTTGAGGTCGCAGACGACCAGGCTGACCACGGCGCCGGCGCGCCGGTGCTCCTCCAGGGCCTCGTCGAGCCGCATGTCGACGGCACGGCGGTTGGCGAGGCCGGTCAGGGGGTCGGTGAAGGCGAGACGGCGGGCCTCTTCGAGCCGCTCGTTCTGGGCGAGGCCGGCGGCGACGACGGCGGCCAGGACGGTCGCGAACTCGGCGTCGTCCTCGTCGAAGTCGGGCAGGCCGGCGTCCCGGGCGACGTACAGCTCGCCCCAGGCCCGGCCGCTGAGCACGACGGGCGCCACGACGCAGCTCCCGCGGCCGCGGCGGCGCAGGGCCTCGCCGCGCCGCCCGGGGCGCCCGCCGCCGGCCGCTTCCACCCAGGCGTGCGGGCCGCCGCCCCCGACCCAGCGCTCGTGCAGGAACTCGGTGATCTCGGGGAAGTCGTGGACGGGGTAGGACTCGTCCTCGGGGAACTCCTCCTCCCCGGCGCGCAGCCCGCCCTCGTTGACGAGCACGCGCAGCCGCCCCCGCTCGCGCTCCCAGGCGGAGATCGCGGCGAACGAGCCGTCCATCGCGAGCCGGGCCCCGCGGGCGGCGGCCCGCACGCTGTCCCGCGGCGCGCATGCGGCGGCCATGGCCTGCGCCAGGCCCACGACGGCTCGCAGCCGCCCGTCGAGTCCCATCACCCCAGGTTAGGGAGTTTTGTCAGATTTGTCGGATGCCCGGCCCCCGACACCCGTCCGTCGGACGCCCCGCCCCGGCAACGGTTCGCCGGACGCCCCGCCCCGGCGCGCGGGCCCGGCGCGATCCGCGGGCCGGGCCTCAGTGCCCCGGCCAGTTCGGGCGGCGCTTCTCGTTGAACGCCGCCACGCCCTCCGCGCGGTCGCCCGAGAAGGCCACCGTCCGCCAGGCCGCGTCCTCGATCTCCAGGCCCGCCGCCAGGTCCATCCCGTGGCCCAGGCGCAGGGCCCGCTTCGCCGCCCGCAGGCCCACCGGGGAGTTCGCCGCCATGCGGGCCGCCAGCGCCAGCGCCTCCGCCCGGTCCGTACCCGCCGCGACCACCGAGTCGACCAGGCCCAGCGACAGCGCCTCCGCCGCCTCCACCCGCCGCGCCGTGAAGATCAGCTCCGCCGCCCGCGCCGCGCCGACCCGCCTCGGCAGCAGCTGCGTACCGCCGCCGCCCGGGATCACGCCCACGGAGACCTCCGGCAGGCCGACCACCGCCGTCTCGTCCGCCACGATCACATCGCACGCCAGCGCCAGCTCGAAGCCGCCGCCCAGCGCGAAGCCGTGCACTGCCGCGACCGTCGGCATCGGCAGCTCCAGCACGCCCCCGTAGGCGCCCCGCGTGGTCGGCCGCTGCCGCACCAGCTCCGCGTCCGAGAGCGAGTTGCGCTCCTTGAGGTCCGCTCCGACGCAGAACGCCCGTTCCACCGCCGAGGACAGCACGACCACCCGCACCGAGGAGTCCGCCGCGAGCTGCGCGCACGCGTCGCCGATGGCCCGCGCCATCTCCGTCGAGACGGCGTTCATCGCCTTGGGGCGGTCCAGGACCAGCTCCGCGACCCCGTCGTCATGCCGGCGCACAGCCACGAACTCAGACACGAAAGACCCTCCCGGTTAACGAACGTTACCCGGGGATCTTAGGCTTCCGCCGCGTCAGCGACCAGGGCTCCACGACCCCCAGTCCGCGCACCGGCCGCTGCCACATCGGCTGGAGCGCGAAGCGGTACGTGCCGCCGCCCTCCTCCGCCTCGGCCTCCTTCTCGGAGACCGGCGCCGCGCCCGTGCGGCCCAGCTCCTTCGCCATCGCACCGTCGACGAGCACCGCGTCCTTCGGCGCTATCGACGTCAGCCGCGAGGCCAGGTTCACGGTGGTGCCGAAGACGTCGCCCATCCGGGTCGTCACCGTCCCGAACGCCATGCCGACGCGCAGCTCCGGCATCTGGGCGTCCGCTTCCATCGTCTCGATCAGCCGCAGCGCGATCTCGGCCGCCGTCGCCGCGTCGTCGGCGCAGTACAGCACCTCGTCGCCGAGCGTCTTGATCAGCCGGCCGCCGTGCGCGGCCACCAGGTCCGCCGAGGTCGTCTCGAAGGACTCGACGAGCTCGCCGAGCTCCTCCTCCTCCAGCCGCCGCGTCAAGCGCGTGAAGCCGACCAGGTCCGCGAAGCCCACCGCGAGCCGCCGGTCGACCATCTCCTCGTCGTCCGCGACCTGCACCACGCGCCCGGTGGCCGCCGCCAGCTGGCGGCGCCACACGTAGACGAGGAACTCCTCCAGCTCCGGCAGGAGCAGCTCGACCAGCGGGTACGTGACCTCCGTACGGGTCATCCCCGGCTCCGGCGGCTCCGTCAGCCCCTCCAGGAAGGAGTCGATCTGCCATTCCGCCAGCCGGGCGGTGGTCTGCCCGGTGGAGCGCGCCACCTGCACGGCCATGGGTTCGCTGAGCAGCCCCGCCTCGACCAGGCCGGCGAGGCGGCGCAGCGCCAGTACGTCGGCCTCCGTCAGGGCCTTGGCCTGGCCGATGTCCGCGAAGCCCATGGCCCGCCAGAAGCGGGAGGCGAGCTCCATCGAGACCCCGGCGCTGCGGGCTGCCTGGAACGGCGTGTAGCGCCGCTCCGCGCCCAGGATCAGCTGCTCCAGCCGGATGGCGAGCGGGTCCGCCGTCGGCTGGGCGGTGTGGTCCACCTCGTGGAGGGGGGTGTGCTGGTCGCGTCCGATCGGGGTGCCCGGGCCGGAGGATCCCGGGCCGGACGGCCCCGGACCACCCGTCCGGGAGGCGGACGCGCCGGACGTAGAGTCGTCGACGGTCAAGGGCCGCCTCCTGTCCATTGCCGTGCGCACTGCCCTGCCGAACCGGGTGATCACCGGGAGGACCGGGATCGCCTAAACCATACGGCAGGTGTGCCGTAGCTCACTCCCCACTCCCGCGGCCGCGGCCCCGGCGTCGGGCCGGCTACCGCACCGACCGCAGATGGACGACGTCCCCGGCCCCCACGGCCTCGTGCTCGCCCGCGGCCGTGCGCACGACCAGCCGCCCGTCCGCGTCGACCGCTTCGGCCGTCCCGGTGAGCGTGCGCCCGCCGGGCAGGTCGGCCCGTACGTGCCGGCCCAGGGTCACGCAGTTTGCCGCGTACGCCTCCTGGAGCCCGCTGGCGGCCGGGTCGCCGCCGACCGCCCGCCAGTCCCCGTACCACTGCTCCAGGGAGCGCAGTACGGCCTTCAGCAGGGGCTCCCGGTCCGTCACGGCGGCCTTGGCGAGGATCAGCGACCCGGCTTCGGGCACCGGCAGCTCGTCCTCGGTCAGGGTCACGTTGAGCCCGATACCGATCACGACCCCTCCCCCGGAGCCTCCGGCCCGGGAGGGACCCCCACCCACCCGCTCGGCGAGGATGCCGCCGGTCTTGCGCTCCTCGCCGTTCACGGTGACGAGGAGGTCGTTGGGCCACTTGAGTGCCGCGTCCACTCCGGCGGCCCGCGACAGCCCGCTCGCGGCGGCCACCCCGGCCAGCAGGGTCAGCCACCCCCACCGCTCCTGCGGTACGGAGTCGCCCGGCTTGAGCAGGACGGAGAAGAACAGCCCCGACCGCGGCGGGGCCACCCAGCTCCGGTCGAGCCGGCCGCGCCCGGCGGTCTGCTCCTCGGCGACGAGCACGGCCCCCTCGGGCAGGCCGGCGGCCCGGGCGGCGAGGTCGGTGTTCGTGGACCCGGTGGCGGCGACCACCTCGACCGAGGTCCACAGCCCCCCGTCGGTGACGAGGGCCCGCTCCAGCGCGGCGGCGCCCAACGGCGGCCGCTCAAGACTCGACCAGCGGCCGGCGGAGGCCGCTCCTGATGCATCTGATGGCGTCATGCAAGCCACATTAGGTGTGTCAAACGCCGCACTGCCGAGCGCCATGCCCGCCGATACGCTACGCACCAGTAGCCAGCAGTAGTCAATCAATTGACCAGGCAGTTGACACCACACAGGGAGCCGCGACCCCGATGTCACAACCCTCAGAGCCGATCGACATGCACACCACCGCGGGCAAGATCGCGGACCTGCAGCGCCGCATCGACGAAGCCACTCACGCCGGGTCCGCGCGCGCGGTGGAGAAGCAGCACGCCAAGGGGAAGCTGACGGCGCGTGAGCGGGTCGCCCTGCTGCTGGACGAGGGGTCCTTCGTCGAGCTCGACGAGTTCGCCCGCCACCGCTCGACCGCTTTCGGGCTGGAGAAGACCCGCCCCTACGGCGACGGCGTCGTCACCGGCTACGGCACGGTGGACGGCCGCCCGGTCGCCGTGTTCTCCCAGGACTTCACGGTCTTCGGCGGGGCCCTCGGCGAGGTCTACGGGCAGAAGATCATGAAGGTGATGGACTTCGCCCTCAAGACCGGCTGCCCGCTCGTCGGCATCAACGACTCCGGCGGCGCCCGCATCCAGGAGGGCGTGAGCGCGCTCGGCATGTACGGCGAGATCTTCCGCCGCAACGTCCACGCCTCCGGCGTCATCCCGCAGATCAGCCTGATCGTGGGACCGTGTGCCGGCGGCGCCGTGTACTCCCCCGCGATCACCGATTTCACCGTGATGGTCGATCAGACCTCGCACATGTTCATCACCGGCCCGGACGTCATCAAGACGGTCACCGGCGAGGACGTGGGCTTCGAGGAGCTCGGCGGCGCCCGCACCCACAACTCCACCTCGGGCGTCGCCCACCACATGGCCGGGGACGAGAAGGACGCCATCGAGTACGTCAAGTCCCTGCTGGCGTACCTGCCGTCGAACAACCTCTCCGAGCCGCCCGCCTTCCCCGAGGAGGCGGACACCGAGGTCAGTGACACCGACCGCGAGCTCGACGTACTGATCCCGGACAGCGCGAACCAGCCGTACGACATGCACACCGTGATCGAGCACGTGCTCGACGACGCGGAGTTCCTGGAGACGCAGTCGCTGTTCGCGCCGAACATCCTCACCGGCTTCGGCCGCGTCGAGGGCCACCCGGTGGGCATCGTCGCCAACCAGCCGATGCAGTTCGCCGGCTGCCTGGACATCGACGCCTCCGAGAAGGCCGCCCGCTTCGTGCGGACCTGCGACGCCTTCAACATCCCGGTGCTGACGTTCGTGGACGTCCCCGGCTTCCTGCCGGGCACGGACCAGGAGTACAACGGAATCATCCGGCGCGGCGCGAAGCTGATCTACGCGTACGCCGAGGCCACCGTCCCCCTGATCACCGTCATCACCCGCAAGGCCTTCGGCGGCGCGTACGACGTCATGGGCTCCAAGCACCTCGGCGCGGACCTGAACCTGGCCTGGCCGACCGCGCAGATCGCCGTCATGGGCGCCCAGGGCGCGGTCAACATCCTGCACCGGCGCGCCATCGCGGAGGCGGAGGAGGCCGGCACCGCCGAGGAGACCCGGGCCCGGCTCATCGCCGAGTACGAGGACACGCTGCTGAACCCGTACACGGCCGCCGAGCGCGGGTACGTGGACGCGGTGACCATGCCGTCGGAGACCCGGGCGCACGTGGTCAAGGGGCTGCGGCAGCTGCGCACCAAGCGCGAGTCGCTGCCCCCGAAGAAGCACGGCAACATCCCCCTCTAGGACGCTGGGAGGCAGTCCCGTGGTGATCAAGGTCGTCAAGGGGAATCCGACGCCCGAGGAGCTGGCCGCCGCACTGGCGGTGGTCCAAGCGCGCGCGGCGGTGCTGGCATCGGCACCGTCGGGCGCGGCGCGGGTGGCGGACGAGTGGTCGGCTCCGGCCCGGGTGGCGCGGCGGACGATGCCGCAGCCGGGGCCGCGCGCGTGGGCCCGTACGTACTGGCCCGGATAGGCGGCCGGGACGGTACGCGGGCGGGCCCCCCGGGGCGTACCGGGCGCGGCGGACGGTGACCCGGCCGGCCCGGGGGACGGTGAGCAGGCCGGCCCGGGGGACCGGCCCGGACGGACCCCCGTCCGGTCGTGAAGATGACGTGAACGGACTGTGGCGCCTGAGTACCCGTACTCAGGCGCCGCACCGGTCCCCGGGGCCAGGATCGGGGCATGCTCTGGTCAGACCCGAAGAACGAGCCGCCCAAGGACATGCGCGACGCGCAGGCGATGGTCCGGCGGATGACCGTCGTGGTCGTCCTCGCGATGCTGGTGGTCGTGTACGTGCTGGGGGTGGGTTTCTAGCCGGCCGGACGGGCTCCCCGGCGGGGCGTCCGGAGCGGGAGGCCCGCGCCTACGATGGCGGGCATGACTGCTGCTGCCCAGGCCCAGGCCCCCACCCCCACCCACTCCCTCATCCTCGCCTCCGCCTCGCCCGCCCGGCTCAACCTGCTGCGGCAGGCCGGGCTGGCCCCGCACGTGATCGTCAGCCACTTCGACGAGGACGCGCTCACCGCGGATTCCCCGGCCGAGCTGGCCCTGGCGCTGGCCGAGGCCAAGGCGGGGGTCGTGGCGGCCCTGGAGGAGGCCGCGGGCGCCCTGGTGATCGGCTGTGACTCGGTGCTGGAGCTGGACGGCGAGGCGCTCGGCAAGCCGGCGGACGCCGCCGAGGCCACCGCCCGCTGGACGGCGATGCGCGGCCGGGCCGGCGTGCTGCGGACCGGGCACTGCGTGATCGACACCGCGACCGGCCGTCAGGTTTCGGCCACCGCCTCCACGACGGTCCGGTTCGGCGAGCCGACGGACGCCGAGGTGGCCGCGTACGTGGCGAGCGGAGAGCCGCTGCACGTGGCGGGCGCGTTCACCCTGGACGGGCTGTCGGCGCCGTTCATCGAGGGCATCGACGGGGACCACGGGAACGTCATCGGGCTGTCGATGCCGCTGCTGCGCTCCCTGCTGGGCGAACTGGGCGTGTCGATCACGGATTTGTGGGCTTGAGCTCCCCGTACGGCGGCGGTGGGGCGTCCTGGGGGCCCGGAGCGCCCTGCCCGCCCGAGGGGCCCGTAGAAGGCGCTCCGGCGGTGCCCTGGGCCGCGTAGAGCATCAGGGTCAGGACCAGCAGGCACAGGATCACCATCGTGACCGCGAAGGCGCTCCAGCCGACCAGTCCGACGGCGAGGGCGCCGAGCACCCCGTGGGTGACTGCGGCGGTGACGAGCACGACGCGGGCGAAGGTGCCGGGCGCGCGGTCGCGTACGGCCACCGCGGCGAGGAGCACGGCGCACAGGAGCAGGAACGCGCCGATGCCCGCCCCCATCGCGTACGTGGCCGTGGACATGAGGTCCGGGTCCATGCCGGCTATCGACATCGACTGGTTGCGGGTGGTCTCGCCCAGGACGATGTGGACGAGGACCAGCACCGCCGCCTCGGCGACGAGCACGATCGCCGCCAGTGCGGCCACGAGTCTGCGCAGTACGACGCCCACGACGACACACCCCTCCCCCGCCCGCCGACCACAAGCCTGTTCGACGCCCTGGAGGCTACTAACGGGTAAACGTACGGACAAGGGGTCCGGGCGGGTCGGTTGCGCGGGGTGCCCGCTCCGGCGATCACGCAAAGAATGTGTGGGACGTTCGTAGGGACTCGACAAAGAATCACCGGGGCCCGCTGACCGGCCGAACAGAGACCTCGGACGGGTGACGGGGTTACTGTGCAGTCGGGGATCCCCCTGACCTGGGGCGCCACAAGGGCTTTCCTCACTCGAGGCGGACTCGAATCACACTCCGTGTGGGCAAGGTCACCTCTAGGGAAGGGTCGAAACGCCGTGTGGGCTGTCCCTAAACTCAGCTTGTTTCAAGGAGGGAGCCATCGTGCGCAAGGTGCTCATCGCCAACCGTGGCGAAATCGCTGTCCGCGTTGCTCGGGCCTGCCGGGATGCCGGGATCGCGAGCGTAGCCGTCTACGCCGATCCGGACCGGGACGCTCTGCATGTCCGCGCGGCCGACGAAGCTTTCGCGTTGGGCGGTGACACCCCGGCCGCGAGCTACTTGGACATCTCCAAGGTCCTGCAGGCCGCAGCCGATTCCGGCGCGGACGCCATCCATCCCGGATACGGCTTCCTCTCCGAGAACGCGGAGTTCGCCCAGGCCGTGCTCGACGCCGGCCTGACCTGGATCGGCCCGCCGCCGCAGGCCATCCGCGACCTCGGCGACAAGGTGGCCGCCCGCCACATCGCCCAGCGCGCCGGCGCCCCGCTCGTCGCGGGCACGGCGGACCCGGTCTCCGGGGCCGACGAGGTCGTCGCGTTCGCCCGCGAGCACGGCCTGCCGATCGCGATCAAGGCCGCCTTCGGCGGCGGCGGCCGCGGCCTGAAGGTCGCCCGCACCCTCGAAGAGGTGCCGGAGCTCTACGATTCGGCCGTCCGCGAGGCCGTCGCCGCCTTCGGCCGCGGCGAGTGCTTCGTCGAGCGCTACCTCGACAAGCCGCGCCACGTCGAGACGCAGTGCCTCGCCGACTCCCACGGCAACGTGGTCGTCGTCTCCACCCGCGACTGCTCCCTCCAGCGCCGCCACCAGAAGCTGGTCGAGGAAGCCCCCGCGCCGTTCCTGTCGGAGGCTCAGAACGCCGAGCTGTACGCGGCGTCGAAGGCCATCCTGAAGGAGGCCGGCTACGTCGGCGCGGGCACGGTGGAGTTCCTGGTCTCCGCCGACGGCCTGATCTCCTTCCTGGAGGTCAACACCCGCCTCCAGGTCGAGCACCCGGTCACCGAAGAGGTCTCCGGCATCGACCTGGTCCGCGAGATGTTCCGCATCGCCGACGGCGAGGAGCTCGGCTACGGCGACCCGGTCCTGCGCGGCCACTCCATCGAGTTCCGCATCAACGGCGAGGACCCGGGCCGCGGCTTCCTGCCGGCGCCGGGCACCGTCACCAAGTTCGCCCCGCCGACCGGCCCGGGCGTCCGCCTCGACACGGGCGTCGAGTCCGGCTCGGTCATCGGCCCGGCCTGGGACTCCCTGCTGGCCAAGCTGATCGTCACCGGCGCCACCCGCGAGCAGGCCCTCGAGCGTGCGGCGCGCGCCCTGGCCGAGTTCGAGGTCGAGGGCATGGCCACGGCCATCCCGTTCCACCGCGCGGTCGTCGTGGACCCGGCCTTCGCTCCGAAGGACGGCACCCCGTTCACCGTCTTCACCCGGTGGATCGAGACCGAGTTCGTCAACGAGATCCCGCCGTTCGCCGCCCCGGCGGCCGAGGACGCCGAGGACGAGCCGGGCCGCGAGACCGTGGTCGTCGAGGTCGGCGGCAAGCGCCTGGAGGTCTCCCTCCCGTCCTCGCTGGGCATGACCCTGGCCCGTACGGCGGCGGCGGGCGGCGCGAAGCCCAAGCGCCGCGCGGCGAAGAAGTCCGGCCCGGCCGCCTCGGGCGACACGCTCGCCTCGCCGATGCAGGGCACGATCGTCAAGGTCGCGGTCGAGGAGGGCCAGCAGGTCAACGAGGGCGACCTGGTGGTCGTCCTGGAGGCCATGAAGATGGAGCAGCCGCTGAACGCGCACCGCTCCGGCACCATCGTCGGCCTCACCGCCGAAGTCGGCGCCAGCCTCACCTCGGGCGCCACGATCTGCGAGATCAAGGACTGATCCGCAGGCCGTACGGAACGAAGCCGGCCCCCAGGACCCTTCCGGGTCCTGGGGGCCGATCTCATGCGCTGCTCCCGGCGGCTACCAGGTGCCGGGCTGTGCCGTCCAGCTCTTCACCGGGGGCTCGAACCCGCCGTCCGCCTTGGCCTTGAAGCCGTCCCGCCACACCGGGTCGATGACGACCGGGTAGGCGGTCCCGGTGTCAGTGAGGAGCTTCCTGTCGGGGCTTCAGGTGAGCTTTGAGCCCTTGAGAGCGACGCCGAGGACTGCCTCCTCGGACCCGTGGGAGATGCCGCGACGGCGGCCGTCGGGGGAAGGGGGCGGCGGCGCCGACGGCCGGGGCCGCCCGCAGGCCGGAGGTCTTGGCGGCGGCGTCCTTCGAGGCGTCGACTTCGGGGTGCCGGACTTCGGTGCCGGGGTGGTCGGCGTCGGGCCGTACCGGCGGTGGACTCGGGGAGGATCGTGTCGGCGCCCGAGTCCCATATCTGCGGCTTGACGGCGCTGAATACGGAGTTGCCCGCCGGATCCACCGCGCGGAGCTCGCCGCTCGCCTCCATGCGGATGGCGAGGCCCTTGCCTTCGAGGCCGAAGTCGCTTCGGCGCCGGAAGCGCCTTCGGCCAGGTCAGCGGGATGTCCCGGCCGTCCTCGCGCAGGGGGCCGGCGGGCCCGTGCCGCCGCCGGAGAAAGGCAGTCCGACGGCGGTCGCAAGCCGGCTGTGCGCCCGTGGTCCGCCTTCGCGAGCGTGGTGTCCGCGTCGACGAGGTTGCCGCCGCGGTACACGCTTACCGGCCCGGCGCGTGATTGGCCGTCAGGGTTTCGTCGGGGGTCCGTCCGGGTCGGCCCAGACGTCGTCCGGCTCCGTGCGCTTCGCCGGGATCGGGAAGGCGGGTCGTCGGCGCGGGCGGTCGGGCGTACGCCGGGAATGGTCTCACTGACCCGTCCTCAAAGATAATGCGGTGGCCGCGCCGAGACGGCGATCCACCCTTGGATGGCCGGGACGGCCCGCTG
>NZ_LFML01000031.1:0-18979 GCF_001044425.1 Streptomyces roseus | reverse complement strand
CACTGACCCGTCCTCAAAGATAATGCGGTGGCCGCGCCGAGACGGCGATCCACCCTTGGATGGCCGGGACGGCCCGCTGCCCCCCCCCCTGGCCCTGTTGCTGCCATGACGGCACGCCGGCAATCGGTCATCGATTGTCCGAATGATTTCCAGCAGCCCGGGGACGGTTCTCAGGCAGCGGTGCCCTGCGAGCAGAGCCCCTGCCCTGGGCGGTTCCGACAAGTTCTCCGGTAAAAGTTGATGGCCTGTGCCGTACAACCTTCTTGACGATCCGTTGACCGCTGCTTTTGTCAGGGATTACTGGCCACCGGAACTCCAAACGCCTTCGACGCGCCACCTGTTGGCTTGTTAGGTTCAGCGCCGTTGCCCCTTAGCGCGGTGCCTGATTCACCGCGCGCGACGGCTTGGAGTGTTCGAACTTTGAAGAGATCCCAGGCGCACGCACTGCGTGCGCCTCTCAGGCGTGTCTGGCGGTGGCCGATACCGGTGCTGGCGCTCAGCATGCTGACCGCCGGCCTCACCGCCACCCCCGCCATGGCGGGCGGTTCCGACCTGAAGCGGCCCGGCCTGCAGAAGCTCACCAAGGTCGGCGGAGCCCCCGTCACCGGCAAGCCCGCGGCCGGCCCCGCCGAGTCGCAGAAGAAGGCGTGGAAGGCCTCCGCGCCGAAGGTCGCCTGGCCGAAGGCCGGTTCGGCCGAGGTCGCCCTTCCGGACGCGTCCGCACCGCCGGCCGTCAGCCTGAAGTCGGCGCCCCAGGGGACGGCAGGGGCGTTCGCCCTCGCCCCGTCGAAGGCCCCGGGCAACCCGGTCAAGGCGGGCACGCTGCCGGTCACCTTGGCCGCCCTCCCGGCCGCGGCCGCGGCTGCCGGTCCGAAGTCCGGCGCGAGCAAGCAGAGCCTCTCCGCCGAAGCCGCCCCGGTCACCCCGGTCACCCCGGCCGCCGCCTCGTCGGTGAAGCTGAAGGTCGACCTGCACGACCAGGCGGTCGCGAAGAAGGCCGGCCTCGCCAACAGCCTGCTCATGTCGGTGAAGCGCACCGACGAGGGTAAGACCGCGGCCCCGGTCTCGGTCGAACTCGATTACAACGCCTTCAAGAACGCGTACGGCGGCAGCTGGGGTTCCCGGCTCCGTTTCACCGCCGTTCCCGCCTGTGCCCTGACGACGCCGAACAGGCCCGAGTGCAAGGGCAGCATCCCGGTCAGCACCAAGAACGACCCGGTGACCGGCAAGCTCATCGCCACCTTCACGGCGCCCTCGGCCTCGGCTCCCGCCCAGTCGGCCGTCCCGTCGGACCAGGTCGGCATGAACCTGTCGTCGGCTCCCTCCGCGGTCACCGCGGCTTCGGCCGGCCAGGGCATGATGCTGGCCGCGAGCCCGGGCGCCGACGGCGCGAACGGCACGTTCAAGGCCACCTCGCTGAACCCCTCGGGCGCCTGGCAGGCCGGCGGCTCGGCGGGTGACTTCTCCTGGTCCTACCCGCTGGACATCCCCGCCTCCCTGGGCGGCCCGAGCCCCTCGCTCTCCCTCGGCTACTCCAGCGCCCAGATCGACGGCCGTACCTCGGCCTCCGCGCAGCAGACCTCCTGGGTCGGCGACGGCTGGGACCTGGCCTCGAACTACATCGAGCGGGGCTACGTCCCGTGCAGCCAGGACAAGAAGGCCGGCTCCGGGTTCAACAACCCGAAGGACGACACCGGCGACCTGTGCCACGGCGCGCCGATGGTCACCATGTCGCTGAACGGCGGCTCCACCCAGCTCGTCCTCGACGACACCACGAAGAAGTGGCGCCCGGCGAAGGACGACGGCTCGCGCATCGAGCTGCTCCAGGGCGCCTCGAACGGCGACAAGGAGGGTGACCACTGGCGGTTCACCAACCCCCAGGGCATCCAGTTCTACTTCGGTCTGAACAGGGTCCCGGGCTGGACGACGGGCAAGCCCGTCACCAACTCCACCTGGAACGTCCCGGTCTACGGCAACCAGCCGGGTGAGCCCTGCTACAACGCGACGTTCGCCGACGCGGTGTGCGACCAGGCCTACCGCTGGAACCTCGACTACGTGGTCGACCCCCGCGGCAACGCGATGACCTACTGGTACCAGAAGGAGGTCAACCACTACGGGTCGAACTACAAGATCGCGGGCGGCTCCACCGCCCGGGCGTACGACCGAGCCGGCTGGCTGGACCACATCTCGTACGGTCTGCGCAACGACAACCTGTTCGCCGAGGCCCCGGCCCAGGTGAACTTCGCCGTCGCCGAGCGCTGCCTCGTCACGTCCTCCTTCGACTGCGACCCGGCGAAGCTGAAGCCGGAGGTCGCCTGGGACATCGCGAAGAACTGGCCCGACACCCCCGGTGACCAGCTCTGCGCGGCGGGCGAGGAGTGCAAGGGCCGGTTCACGCCCACCTTCTTCACCCGCAAGCGCCTGACCGAGGTCTCGACCTCCGTCTGGAACGGCACCGAGCGCAAGCCCGTGGACTCCTGGAAGCTGACCCAGGACTTCCCGATGACCGGCGATGGCACGGACTACCCGCTGTGGCTGGGCGAGATCAAGCACACGGGCAAGAACGGCATGGACACGGCGCTGCCGCCGGTGAAGTTCCGCGGCAAGCAGCTGCCCAACCGCGTGGACGGTGCCGCCGACGGCAAGCCGCCGTACCTGCGCTACCGCATCGAGGCTATCGACAGCGAGACCGGCTCGACGATCCTGGCCCACTACAAGGACCCGGAGTGCCGCGCGGCCAACCCGCGCGTCATGCCCACCTCGCCCGAGTCGAACACGCTGCGCTGCTACCCGGTGATCTCCGAGATCCCGGACCCGACCGACCCGCAGCACGAGAAGAAGCTCTACGTCACCGACTGGTTCCACAAGTACGTCGTCGACTGGGTCCAGGAAGAGGACCGCAACGGCAACTCCCCGACGCGGCGCACCGAGTACCAGTTCCTCGGCAACCCGGCGTGGGCGTACGACGACGAGACCGAGATGATGCGTCCCAAGACGCGCACCTGGTCCCAGTGGCGCGGCTACGAGAAGGTACGCACCTTCATCGGCCAGGCCCCCGACAAGCGCTCCATGACGGAGACGCTGTTCTTCCGCGGCCTCGACGGTGACCGCCTCGCGCCCGCGGGCGGCAAGAAGTCGGTCAAGGTCAAGGACTCCGAGGGCAACGAGATCGCGGACCACCGCCTCTACGCCGGCCAGACCCGCGAGGTCCTGGCGTACAACGGCGAGGGCGGCGCGCTCGAAGCGGCCACGACGTACACCCCGTGGCTGTACGGCCCGACGGCTACCCGCGTACGCAAGGGCGCGGTGCCCGAGGAGGACATCGAACCGCAGCAGGCGTTCGTCGAGCAGACGACGAAGGTCAACTCCCGCATCCTCCTGTCGGAGGGCCGCGGCTGGCGCCGTACTGCGATGGAGACCAAGTACGACAACCGGGGCTTCGCCCAGTCGGTGTCGAACCTGGGCGACGTCGCCGACCCGTCGGACGACAGCTGCACCCGCTACGAGTACGACGAGGACCAGACCCGCTGGCTCATCGCCCGCCAGAAGCGGGTGGAGACGGTGGCGAAGGCCTGTGACGCGGCGAACGTACAGCGCCCGGCGGACGTGACGTCCGACGCGCGGATGTACTACGACGCGGCGGGCAACCTGAAGTCCACCGAGTCGCTGTCCGGGTACAACGGGTCCACCCCGGTCTACCAGACGGACGGCAGCGCGACCTTCGACGCTTACGGCCGCATGAAGACCACGACCGATGTCTTCGGCAAGGTCTCGAAGGTCGACTACACCCCGGCCTCGGGTCAGATCGTCACCAAGGTCGTCACCACCAACCCCGCCGGTCACACCCAGACCACGGAGACCGACCAGGGCCGCGGCTCCGTCCTGGCCAAGCAGGACACCAACGGCCGCCGTCAGACCATGCAGTACGACGGCCTCGGCCGGCTGCTGAGGGTCTGGTCGCCGGACCGCGACCCGAACTCCAAGTCCCCGGACGGCGAGTTCTCCTACGACGTCCGCACCGACGGTCCGGTCGTCATCTCCAACAAGAGCCTGCTGGACGACGGTACCTACCGCACCAGCTACGACATCTACGACAGCAGTCTGCGGATCCGCCAGACCCAGATGGAGGCCCTCGCAGGCGGTCGGCTCATCACCGACACCTTCTACAACAGTCTCGGCCAGGTCTGGAAGAGCAACGGCGCCTACTACACGGCCGGCGAACCCTCCGGTGTGCAGTGGGAGCCGAAGGACAACGAGGTCCCGTCCTCGACGATGACCGAGTACGACGGTTCCGGTCGCTCGACCGCTCAGATCTCGCGCAAGTTCGGCCTGGAGACCTCACGTACGACCACCACGTACGGCGGCGACAACATCACCGTCGACCCGCCCAAGGGCGAGACCCCGACCCGGGCCTTCCTTGACGGCGCCGGGCGCAAGACGGAGCTGCGTTTCTTCCACTCGGACTCACCGACCGGCGCGTACGACAAGACGACCTACGCCTACAACCAGCGCGGTGCGCTGGAGTCGGTCGTCAACCAAGCCGGCGACAAGTGGGCCTTCGAGTACGACGTCCGCGGGCGCCAGACCAAGCAGACGGACCCCGACAAGGGCACGTCCACGATGACGTACGGTCAGGGAGACCGACTGGCCACCGTCACCGACGCCCGAGGCAAGACCGTCGCTCCCGAATACGACGGTCTCGGCCGCGTCATCGCCACCCACGAGGGTTCGCTGACGGGTCCGAAGCTGACCTCGACGACGTTCGACTCCCTGCCGGGGGCAGTCGGCCTGCCGGTGGCATCGACCCGCTACGCCAATGGCAACGCCTACACACAGGAGGTCACCGGCTACGACAGCGAGTACCGCCCGACGGGCACGAAGATCACCATCCCCGCGTCGGAAGGAGCCCTCGCCGGTTCGTACAGCTACTCCACCGGCTACCGTCCGAACACCGGCCTGACGGCCTGGACGAGCCAGCCCGCCTTGGGCGGCCTGCCTGCCGAGACGACCACGATGAAGTACAACCACCTGGAACTGCCCACCATCATGGGCGTCCAGGGCAAGACCTTCGTCGGCAAGGTCGACTACTCGCCCATGGGCGACGTCCTGCGCACGGAGACCGGCCCGGCCGGATCCCAGGTCTACTCGACGAACTTCTACGACGAGCAGACCCGCCGCCTCACCCGGACGGTCAACGACAAGGAGCAGGCGCCGAGCCGGATCAACGACACGTCGTTCGACTACGACGCCGTCGGCAACATCCTCAAGGTCACTGACAAAGAGGGTTCGGAGACCGCTCCGACCACCGACGTTCAGTGCTTCGCCTACGACTACCTGCGCCGCATGAACGAGGCGTGGACCGCGACGGACAACTGCGCGGCCCAGCCGGGCGCATCCGGCCCCGGCTCAAAGCCCCAGGTAGGCGGCCCGAGCGCGTACTGGAGCTCCTACAGCTTCGACGCCGCGGGCAACCGCACCAAGGAAGTCCAGCACAACCCGACCGGCGACCTCACCAAGGACGTCACGCGCACCTACACCTACGGCACTCCCGGTCAGGCGGGCGCCAACGGGCTCAAGAAGGTCGACACCACTGGACCGGGCGGCTCCCGCACCGAGTCCTACACCTACGACGAAACGGGCAACACCAAGACCCGCACCATCCAGGGCGACACCCAGAACCTGGAATGGGACGCCTCGGGCCAGCTGGCGAAGGTCACCAAGGGGACCGAGACGACCGACTTCGTCTACGACGCCGGCGGCAACCGCCTGATCAAGCGCGAGCCCTCCGGTACCACGCTGTACCTGCCGGGCACCGAGGTCAAACTCACGGCTGCGGGCAAGCTGGAGAGCACTCGCTACTACGGCCACCCGGCCGGCCCGACCATGGTCAAGACGGCCAAGGACGGCGTGATCTCCACGTCTTACCTCATGAGTGACAAGAACGGGACGGCGTCCACCGCGGTTGACGCCAAGACCATGGCGGTCACCCGCCGCAAGTTCACCCCGTACGGCGAGGTCCGCGGCGCGGCCCCCTCCGTGTGGCCCGGCAAGAAGGGCTTCGTCGGCGGAGAGGTCGACGAGTCCACCGGCCTGGTGCACCTCGGCGCGCGCGAGTACGACCCCGCGACGGGCCGGTTCATCTCGGTCGACCCCGTCGTGGACTACAGCGAGCCCAAGCAGCAGAACCCTTACGTCTACGCGAACAACTCGCCGGTGACGTTCAGCGACCCCAGCGGCCTGTCGATCGCGCCGCCCGTGATGCCGATCAAGGACTTCTCGGAGGCCGAGGCGGCCTGGGCGAACATGATCCAGGGCAAGAGCGCCCTGGACATCGCACTCGAAGTCGCCATGGGCATCCTCAAGGACGCCTCCGGCTACAACGACATCCGCGACTGCCTCGGCGGCGACTGGGGCGCCTGCGCCGGCCTCGCCCTGGATGCGGCACTTCCCTTCGCGGGCCGCGCCAAGCGCATCCTCAAGGCATTGGACCGCGCCTGGGAAGCCTTCAACAGCTGGTCGCACAAACTCGCCCTCGCACGAGACATCCTCAGGCGGATCGAGCGCTACCAGCAGGCCATGGCCAAGTACGCCGAGGACCTCGCCGAGTGGAAACGGCAGATAGAAGAAGCCGCCGAACGCGCGAGAAAACTCGAGGAAGAAGCAGCGGCAGCCCGAAGAAGGGTCCAAGAAGCGGCAGCCGCAGCCGCCAAGAAGGCCGACGAGGCCAAGGCCACGGCGGCCAAGCAGGGCAAATCCTCCGCGACGAAGGCCAAAAAGGCCGACGGCGACGGCAAGGCATCAAAGTCCTCTGAGACGAAGAAGGCCGACGCCCCGAAGAAGTCGTCGGGCAAGGACAGCGACTCCGGAAAGCCGCAGAAGGGCGAGACCTGCAACAGCTTCGTGCCGGGCACGAAGGTTCTGATGGCGGACGGCTCGGCCAAGCCCATCGAGGACGTCGAGATCGGCGACGAGGTTGTCGCCACGAGTGCGGATTCCGGGGCCACCTCGGCCCAGCCGGTCGTCGCGCAGGTCCTCGGCGAGGGCCAGAAGAACCTGGTCGAGATCACGATCGACACCGACGGCGCCGACGGCAGCGCCTCCGAGACGCTGACCGCAACCGACGGACACCCGTTCTGGGCCCCGGCTCTGGACAGTTGGCTGAAGGCCACCGACCTCACGGCCGGCCAGTGGCTCCAGACCTCGTCCGGTACCTGGGTCCAGGTCACCGAGGTCAAGCGCTGGACCCAGCAGAGGAAGGTCCGCAACCTCACCGTTGCCGGCGAGCACACGTACTACGTGCTGGCGGGAGCCACCCCGGTCCTCGTTCACAACTGCTCAGCCACAGTGCAGGAACTGAGCATGGCGAAGCCTGCACATGGCACGACGGATTCACATCTCAAGCCGCTTCGCGATCTCTCCGATGACGATTTCCTGAACGCCGTCAACAATCCGAGCGACGGAGAGTTCATCACTCTCAACGACCTGAACACCGTGGTTCAGGGAAATCACCGCGTTGCGGAACTCGCGCGGCGGGCGGATGACCCGAGCAGCAAAATCCAGTGGACGACGAAGGTCGCCATCAAACGCCACAAGCGAGACATGAGCATGTTCGACGACTTCGACGGAGGCGGTGGAGGGGGCGGAAAGAGCCTGGACGACGTATGGAATAGCCTGGACTGGTGACAAAATCGCCTGATCAGGTCAGTCCGAACGAGTACGGGGTGAGGATTGCCTCGTACGCCGAACTCCTCGAGATCCGCGATGACCCGCGGTGCGTTCACTTGAACGCCCGACTGGATTCCCTGCTCTCCGAAGGACGCATCGATCATGATGGACTCCACGTCTTCATGCCCATGCTGGAGAACGGGTTCCGGGAAGCGGTAGGAGAACGATCGTTCCGGTGCTATCTCTGGTTCCTTGAATCAGGGAAGGCCATACGCTCCTGTGCCCTGATCGACCTACCGGAGAGTCGCCTTCTGGCTCTCCGCCGGCTCGGCCAAAACACTCTGGAGAAGGTGGTTCTGAACCTTCTGGGAGGGTTGCCGATCGAGACGCTACCGTAAGGCCGAAAGCCCCGCCGGAGACATCCGGCGGGGCTTTCGGCCTCTTTGACGACAGTCATCGCCCGCGGAGGAACACTCACCGGCGCCGCAGGTCCGCCACCCTCGCGCGTTCCCGCTCCCCCGGCTGGGGGTCCGGGAGGGGGCCCGCCGTGCGGAGTTGGTGGGCGCCCCGGCGCTGGACCGGCAGCGGGGATTCCCGGCGCGGGCGGCGGCCCGCCATGCCGTCCCCCGTACCGCCCGAGGGCACGGCCCCGGCGATCGTGATCTGGACGCCCTGGTCCGCGAGGGCCTGGAGTTCCGTCGCCGCGCGGTCGTCGTGCGGCGGGGGCTCGTCCGTGACCAGACGGGTCATCACGTCCGTCGGCACCGTCTGGAACATGGTGTCGGTGCCCAGCTTGGTGTGGTCCGCGAGGACCACCACCTCCGCCGCCGCCTGGACCAGGGCCCGGTCCACGCTCGCGCTCAGCATGTTGGACGTGGACAGGCCGCGTTCGGCGGTCAGGCCGCTGCCCGACAGGAAGGCCCGGGAGACCCGCAGCCCCTGGAGGGACTGCTCCGCCCCGCTCCCGACCAGCGCGTAGTTGGAGCCGCGCAGGGTGCCGCCCGTCATCACCACCTCCACCCGGTTGGCGTGCGCCAGGGCCTGGGCGACCAGCAGCGAGTTGGTGACGACGGTGAGTCCGGGCACCCGGGCGAGCCGGCGGGCCAGCTCCTGGGTCGTGGTGCCCGCGCCGACGACGACGGCCTCGCCTTCTTCGACGAGGGAGGCCGCCACGTCGGCGATGGCGGTCTTCTCCGCCGTCGCGAGATGGGACTTTTGCGGGAAGCCGGATTCGCGGGTGAAACCGCCCGGCAAGACCGCACCGCCATGCCGGCGGTCGAGGAGTCCTTCGGCCTCCAGCGCCCGCACGTCCCGCCGTACGGTCACTTCGGAGGTCTGGACGACGCGGGCGAGCTCCCGGAGCGACACCGCTCCGTTGGCCCGCACCATTTCGAGAATCAATTGGCGACGTTCTGCAGCGAACACGAAACTGACAGTAACCCCAACGACCGTCTGGTTTCAGCTCCTTGCGCCGGAATACCGAAGTTGTCCATAAAACAGGGCGACTAGTGGTATACGCGGCGGGTCGGTTGAGTGAACGTCACTCCACGCTCCGGCAGACCGCCCCAAGTCGCCTCTGACGTGGGGCGGTTGCCTCCGTCAGACCTCGCCGGCGGCCTTGCGCGTGTGCAGCTGCCGCGCCACCTCGGCGATCGAACCCGACAGCGAGGGGTACACCGTGAACGCGTTTGCGATCTGCTCGACGGTCAGGTTGTTGTCGACTGCGATCGAGATCGGGTGGATCAGCTCGCTCGCCCGCGGGGAGACCACCACGCCGCCGACCACGATTCCCGTGCCCGGACGGCAGAACAGCTTCACGAACCCGTCCCGGATGCCCTGCATCTTGGCCCGCGCGTTGCGCAGCAGGGGCAGCTTCACGACACGGGCGTCGATCTTGCCGGAGTCCACATCCGCCTGGGTGTAACCGACAGTGGCGATCTCCGGGTCGGTGAACACGTTGGAGGAGACCGTCTTCAGGTTCAGCGGGGCCACCGCGTCGCCGAGGAAGTGGTACATCGCGATGCGCCCCTGCATGGCGGCGACGGAGGCCAGCGCGAAGATCCCGGTCACGTCGCCGGCCGCGTACACGCCGGGCGCGGAGGTGCGGGAGACCTTGTCGGTCCAGATGTGGCCGGACTCCTTGAGCCGGACCCCGGACTCCTCCAGGTTCATGTCCTTGGTGTTCGGGATCGCGCCGACCGCCATCAGGCAGTGCGTGCCGGTGATGACCCGGCCGTCCGACAGCGTGACCTCGACGCGGTCGCCGACCCGCTTGGCGGACTCGGCGCGCGAGCGGCCCACGACGTTCATGCCGCGGCGTCGGAAGACGTCCTCCAGTACGGCCGCCGCGTCCGGGTCCTCGCCGGGCAGCACGCGGTCGCGGGAGGAGATCAGCGTGACCCGGGAGCCGAGGGCCTGGTACGCGCCGGCGAACTCGGCGCCGGTGACTCCGGAGCCGACCACGATGAGCTCCTCGGGGAGCTCGTCGAGGTCGTAGACCTGGGTCCAGTTCAGGATCCGCTCGCCGTCGGGCATGGCGTCGGGGATCTCGCGGGGGTGGCCGCCGGTCGCGATCAGCACGGCGTCGGCCGTCAGGATGGTCTCGGTGCCGTCGGCGGCGGTGACGATGACGTCGCGCGTGCCGTCGATGCCCTGCGGTCCGCCGAGCTTGCCGCGGCCCCGTACGACGCGGGCTCCGGCGCGGGTGACGGAGGCGGTGATGTCGTGCGACTGGGCGAGCGCGAGGCGCTTGACGCGCCGGTTCACCTTGCCGAGGTCCACGCCGACGACGCGCGCGGCCTGCTCGATGTGCGGGGTGTCGTCGGCGACGACGATGCCGAGCTCCTCGTACGACGAGTCGAAGGTCGTCATGACCTCGGCGGTCGCGATGAGGGTCTTGGAGGGTACGCAGTCGGTGAGGACGGACGCGCCACCGAGGCCGTCGCAGTCGACGACGGTCACCTCCGCGCCGAGCTGGGCCCCCACGAGGGCCGCCTCATACCCGCCGGGTCCGCCGCCGATGATCACGATCCGGGTCACGAAAACTCCGCCTCACGTCTACCCGGCCGGCTGCCGCCCCGGCCGGGGCTTCCGGGGTCTCCCCGGGGGATGCATTCCGTGCCCCATTGTCCCGCACGCTTCAAGGTGCTTCTCCCCCGGTCCGGCCATCCGTGGGGGCGGCCGGGCACGCCGCCCGCCCCGCCCCTCCCGTACCCTCGACCTCATGTCGCTCTACGCCGCGTACGCCGGCAACCTCGACCCGCGGCTGATGACGCGCCGCGCTCCGCATTCGCCGCTGCGCGGCACGGGCTGGATCAACGACTGGCGGCTGACCTTCGGCGGCGAGCAGATGGGCTGGGAGGGCGCGCTCGCGACGATCGTCGAGGCCCCGCGCCACCAGGTCTTCGTCGCCCTGTACGACATCGCGCCGCTGGACGAGGACTCCATGGACCGGTGGGAGGGCGTCGGGCTCGACATCTACCGCCGGATGCGGATCCGCGTCCACACGCTGGACGGCGAGGAGCCGGCGTGGTGCTACGTGCTGAACGGCTACGAGGGCGGCCTGCCCTCCGCGCGCTACCTCGGGGAGATCGCCGACGCGGCCGAATCCGCCGGCGCCCCGCACGACTACGTGATGGAACTGCGCAAGCGCCCCTGTTAGGGCAAGCGCCCCTGTTAGGGGATGAACCGCCGGGGGCATTTCGGCGGAAACGACAAGGCAACGATCCGAACACCGTGAGCTGCGCCATCTACGCGCGTAGGCAATGCTCGGCTACGCTCGTCTGCGTGAACGCATCTGTTACCGACCCCTTCGCCGACGCCACCGCCGCAGCCGCCCGCCTGCGTGAGCTGACCGGCGCCGAATCCCACGATGTCGCCCTCGTCATGGGCTCCGGCTGGGCCCCCGCCGCAGAGGCGCTGGGCGCCCCCGAGGCCGAATTCCCCGTCACCGAGCTGCCGGGCTTCCCGCCCGCCGCGGTCCAGGGCCACGGCGGCAAGATCCGCTCGTACAAGATCGGCGACAAGCGCGCCCTGGTCTTCCTCGGCCGGACCCACTACTACGAGGGCCGCGGCGTCGCCGCCGTCGCCCACGGCGTGCGCACCGCCGTCGCCGCCGGCTGCAAGACCGTCGTCCTGACCAACGGCTGCGGCGGCCTGCGCGAGGGCATGAAGCCCGGCCAGCCCGTCCTGATCAGCGACCACCTCAACCTGACGGCCACCTCGCCGATCGTCGGCGCGAACTTCGTGGACCTGACCGACCTGTACTCGCCGCGCCTGCGCGCGATGTGCAAGGAGATCGACGAGACCCTCGAAGAGGGCGTCTACGTCCAGTTCCCCGGCCCGCACTACGAGACCCCGGCCGAGATCAACATGATCCGCGTCATGGGCGCCGACCTGGTCGGCATGTCCACCGTGCTGGAGGCCATCGCCGCCCGTGAGGCCGGCGCCGAGGTGCTCGGCATCTCCCTGGTCACCAACCTGGCGGCGGGCATCTCCGGCGAGCCGCTCAACCACGAAGAGGTGCTCCAGGCCGGCCGCGACTCGGCCGCGCGCATGGGCAAGCTGCTGACGCAGGTCCTCGCCCGCATCTGAGCCGGCACCCGGGGCATCGGAACCGTACGAGAGACAAGGCGGAAGCAGCAGTGGCAGTGCAGGAACAGGACGACCTGATCACCCGGGCGCGTGCCTGGCTGGCGGAGGACCCGGACCCGGAGACCGCGGCGGAACTCGCCGGGATCATCGAGGCCGGGGACCTCACCGAACTCGCGGACCGGTTCTCCGGCACCCTGCAGTTCGGCACGGCCGGGCTGCGCGGTGAGATCGGCGCGGGTCCGATGCGGATGAACCGCTCCGTGGTCATCCGGGCGGCGGCGGGCCTCGCGGCCTACCTCAAGGCCCAGGGCCACGCCGGCGGCCTGGTCGTCGTCGGCTACGACGCGCGGTACAAGTCCGCGGACTTCGCCCGCGACACCGCCGCCGTGATGACCGGCGCCGGCCTGCGCGCGGCCGTCCTGCCCCGACCGCTGCCGACGCCGGTCCTCGCGTACGCCATACGGCACCTGGGCGCCGTCGCCGGCGTCGAGGTGACCGCGAGCCACAACCCGCCCCGGGACAACGGCTACAAGGTCTACCTCGGCGACGGCTCGCAGATCGTGTCCCCGGCGGACGTCGAGATCGCGGCGGAGATCGGGCGCGTGGAGACCCTCGCCTCGGTCCCCCGTCCGGAGTCCGGCTGGGAGGACCTCGGCGACGAGGTGCTGGAGGCCTACCTGGCCCGTACGGACGCGGTCCTGACCCCGGGCTCCCCCCGGGGCGTGCGGACCGTCTACACGGCCATGCACGGCGTCGGCAAGGACGTCGTCCTGGCGGCCTTCGCCCGGGCCGGCTTCCCGGAGCCGGTGCTGGTCGCCGAGCAGGCGGAGCCGGACCCGGCCTTCCCGACGGTGGCCTTCCCGAACCCGGAGGAGCCGGGCGCGATGGACCTGGCCTTCGCCAGGGCCGCCGAGGTCCAGCCCGACATCGTGATCGCGAACGACCCGGACGCCGACCGGTGCGCGGTGGCCGTCCCCACCGCGGACGGCTGGCGGATGCTCCGCGGGGACGAGGTCGGCGCGCTGCTGGCGGCCCACCTGGTCCACAAGGGCGCGACGGGCGTCTTCGCCGAGTCCATCGTCTCGTCCTCCCTCCTGGGGCGGATCGCGGAGGCGGCGGGCGTCGGCTACGAGGAGACCCTGACGGGCTTCAAGTGGATCGCCCGCGTCGAGGGCCTGCGGTACGGCTACGAGGAGGCGCTCGGCTACTGCGTGGACCCCGAGGGGGTCCGCGACAAGGACGGCATCACGGCCGCCCTGCTGGTGGCGGAGCTGGCCTCGGAGCTCAAGGAGCAGGGCCGTACGCTGACCGACCTGCTGGACGACCTGGCGATGGCCCACGGCCTGCACCACACCGACCAGCTGTCGGTCCGCGTGGAGGACCTGTCGGTCATCGCCGACGCGATGGCCGCGCTGCGGGCGGAGCCGCCGACCTCCCTGGCGGGCCTGCGGGTCGCCTCCGCGGAGGACCTGACGCGGGGCACCGGGACGCTGCCGCCGACGGACGGCCTGCGCTACTACCTGGAGGGCGACTTCAAGGCCCGGGTGATCGTGCGCCCGTCGGGCACGGAGCCGAAGCTGAAGTGCTACCTGGAGGTCGTGGTCCCGGTGGCCGAGGCCAGCGACCTGGCGGCGGCCCGCGTCCGCGGCCAGGAGGTCCTGGACGCGATCAAGAAGGACCTGTCGGCGGCCGCCGGCATCTGACCCGGCACGCGCCTCTCGCGCCTCTGCACCGGATTCCGTCCATCGGGTGCAGTCCAAGGGCTTCGGCCCGTGCCCGGCCCCCTGAGCCTCGGCTCGGGGGCCGTCGGCGTTGCCGAGGGGATTGGGGGGCGACATCGGGAGCGGTTTGCCTGAACGAAGCGGCGATCAACGCGCCCTGCGGCGTGCCCGAGCGCGCCGGATCGCCACGCGCTTCTCTCGTCCCGGCGCCAGCCGGTCGGTCGCCTGCTGGTCAGCCGAGGTCGAGCAGCATGACGTCGTGCGGGGGTGCCCCGGCCCACGGGTGTGCATCGCCGACCTTGCGGTAGCCCCATGCGCGATACGCGGCCACGGCCGCATTGCTGTCCGGGTGGGCGTTGAGCAGGACCCGTTCGGCGTCGACGGCGGCGAGCAGGGTTTCGTGCCGACGGCGGGCGACGCCCTGTCGACGCCAGGCGGCGCGCACGGCGAGTTCCATCAAGCCGAAGGGTCGGCGGCCGTCCTCGCGGCGCATCTCCTCCGGCCCCGGCTCGGTGAGTTGGTCCCACCAACCCGTCTGCAGGCCGAGGGGGTACCCGTATGCCATGCCCACCGGCTGGCCGCCTTCAGCTGTCGCCAGGCATCCGAGGAATGTGCTCTTGCGGGTCTGGGCCCGGAAGCGACGGAAGGCTGCTGACGCCGCCGCCTCGGTTTCGGCATAGGGCGGTTCGGCGAACACCTCGGCGTAGACCAGGCGGAAGGCGCCCTCTTCCTTCGCCGCGGCCGAGCCGTCGAGCCGTTCGACGCTGATCTGCGACCGATTCATCCCGGGCTCTTTCCAAGGGTCTCATAAATGCGCGCCACGCAGTCGCGGGCATTCCGACTGGCGACCGCGGATGCCGACCGCTGAAAGTCGCACACCTTTCCCAGCAAGCGGGGAGAGGCGATCCCACCCCATGTGTCCAGTACGCCGTCCACCTCAGCACACGCTTCTTCAACCTCTCCGGCCGCGAGCAGGGCGTCGGCCAACCTGACCCTGTGGGAGGCACTGTTCCGGACCAGACCTCCGCCGATGCCGTGCACGGCGGCCCGGAGGAAGGGCACTGCTCGCTGCGGCTGGTTCGCCTTCATGTACATGTCGGCCGTGGCGTAGTCGACTTCGAACGGGCCGGCGAACCTGGCCCAATCGGGTACCTCGTCGTCACGCTCCCTACCCGACCCGGCGTGCCGTGGTCCCGCCTACCCCCGCCCCGGCCCGCACCCGCCGGTCGGAGGCCGGCGCAGTGGCGCGCAGCCGGGGAGGCCCGCCAGGGCCGAGCCGCGCGAGTGGCACGTCAAGAAGAGGTCGGGGTCGGGCGGACCAGTTCGCCCAGCGTGGGGACCGACTCCGGGCGGGAGCGGACCGCTTCCGTGCACTCCCAGGCCCGCGGCGGATCCGCGTCGGGGCCGCCCAGGACCACCGGGCCCGGGCCCGCCGAGACGGCCTCGCTGCCGGCCAGCGTGCACACCACCTGCGACAGCGCCACCGGCGGCAGGTCCTCCGGCTTGCGGCTGATGCGTATCGTCCCCGCCGGGTCCCCGGGCCGGGCCGGCGCGACCGTCAGCCCGCCCGGCACCGCGGTCGTGAACCCCGCGTCCCGCTCCTGCGCCGACGGCTCCCGCTCCAGTGCCTCCAGCAGCGCCTCGGCGACCAGTGCCACGGGGTCGCGTACCGGCTTCTTCTCCGGTACGGGCACCACCCGCTCCACGCCGACCAGCTGCGATCCGCACACCAGCTCCACCGTGGCCCGGAAGCCCTGCACCTCGGCCTGCGGCTGCGGCGTATCGCACGACACCCGCGAGGGCGCCGCGCCGACGTCCACCGGCACCGTCGTCGCCCTGATCCCGCACGCCGAGGTCAGCAGCACGAGGAGTACCGCCCCGGCCCTGCGCGTCCTACGCGTCCGCTTCACCGGCGATCACCTTCCCCACGTCCATCGGCAGCCGCAGCGTGAACAGCGCGCCGCCCTGCGGCCCGTTGGCCGCCGTGATCTCGCCCCCGTGGATGTGCGCGTTCTCCACGGCGATCGACAGGCCCAGCCCGCTGCCGTCCGACTTCGGCCGCGAGGCGCTCGCCTTGTAGAACCGGTCGAAGACGTGCGGCAGCACCTCCTGCGGGATGCCCGGCCCGTTGTCCTGGACCGCGATCACCAGCCACGCGCCCTCGACGACCACCGACACCCGCACCGGCGAGCCGCCGTGCTTGAGCGCGTTGCCGATCAGGTTGGCCAGGATGACGTCGAGCCGGCGCGGGTCGAGCCGCGCCACGATGCCCCGCTCCGCGTCCAGTTCGACCGCGTCGAGCCAGGCCCGCGCGTCGATGCACGCCGTCACCTGGTCGGCGACGTCCACGTCGTCCAGGACCAGCTTGGCCGTCCCCGCGTCGAAGCGGGTGACCTCCATCAGGTTCTCCACGAGGATGTTCAGCCGCCGGGTCTCGCTGACCACCAGGCCCACCGCCGGTGCGATCATCGGATCGAGGTACTCGACCTCCTCCTCCAGCACCTCGGCGACCGCCGTCAGCGCCGTCAGCGGAGTGCGCAGTTCGTGCGACATGTCCGCGACGAAGCGCCGACTGGCCTCCTCGCGGGCGCTCATGTCGGCGACCTTCTTCTCCAGCGCCTCCGCCGTCTTGTTGAACGTGTGCGAGAGGTCGGCCAGTTCGTCCGTACCCGACACCTCCAGCCGGTGGTCCAGCTCGCCCTCGCCGAGCCGCCGCGCGGCGTCGCCCAGCCGCTGCACCGGCTTGAGCACGGTCCGGGCGGCCGCCTGCGCCAGCAGCGCGGACCCGAGCAGCGCGAGGCCCGTCGCGATGGTCAGCGACCAGCCGAGCGCGTTCAGGTCGTCCCGCTCCTGGGCCAGCGACTTGTACATGTAGCCGGTCGGCCCGCCGCCCACGATCCGCGTCCCGCCGACCAGGTACGGATTGCCGCGCGGCTTCGTGCGCTGCCAGTACACGTGGTACTCGGAGTCGTTCGCGGCCGTCGCCTTCTGCCGGTCGTTCACCGCGCGCTGGAGCGAGGCGGGTACGTCGTCCAGCCCGAAGGAGTCGGGACCGGCCGCGCCGAACACCTTGCGGCCGTCCTTGCGTTCGTCGACCAGCAGCACGCTGTAGCCGGGACTGCTGCCCGCCATCAGCTCGGCGGTGCGCTGCATCTCCTCGGGCGTCGGGTCGGCGGGCAGCGCCGCGGCCCGGTTCTGCATCTCCTGGCGGAAGTCGCCGAGGGCCGCGTCCTGGGTACGCGTGAGCACGGCCTCGCGGTTGAGCCAGTACGCGATCCCGGACGCGGACACGGCGGCCACCAGCGCGACCAGGGAGAACACCATCAGGAGCCGCAGCCGCAGGCTGGTCCAGCGCCGGCCCGCGAACAGGGCTTTGATCACTGCGGCGAGTCCAGCCGGTAGCCGACGCCCCGCACGGTCCGGATGAGGGTGGGTGAGGACGGTACTTCCTCGACCTTGGCCCGCAGCCGCTGCACGCAGGCGTCCACCAGGCGCGAGTCGCCGAGGTAGTCGTGCTCCCAGACCAGGCGCAGCAGTTGCTGGCGCGAGAGCGCCTGGCCCGGCCGGCGGCTGAGCTCCAGCAGCAGCCGCAGCTCGGTCGGCGTGAGCTGGAGGTCCTCGCCGTTCTTGGTGACCGTCATCGCGGCCCGGTCGATGACCAGGGAGCCGAACATGGCGGAGTCGCTGGCCTCCCGTTCCCCGCGGCGCAGGACGGCCCGGATCCGGGCGTCGAGCACCCGGCCCTGGACGGGCTTGACGACGTAGTCGTCGGCTCCCGACTCCAGACCCACGACGACATCGATGTCGTCGCTGCGGGCGGTCAGCAGGATGATCGGCAGCTGATCGGTGCGGCGGATCCGCCGGCACACCTCGAAGCCGTCGATCCCGGGCAGCATGACGTCCAGGACGATCAGGTCCGGCCGCTGCTCGCGCAGCAGTTTCAGGCCGTCCTCTCCCGTCGCCGCGGTGGCCACACGGTGGCCCTGGCGAGACAGGGAGAGTTCGAGGGCCGTGCGGATGGCGTCGTCGTCCTCGATCAGCAACAGGAAAGGCACGGGCTCATTCTGTCCCATCGACCGTTCGGAGTTCGACCGTCGGGTCCAAGCGGTCGCACGGGGGGACCCGCGGAAGTCGCTGTGACAGGCCTGTGACAGTCGGCGGACACCCCGGTTAAGTCGGCCGGGCAGTCTTCTACCAACGAAACCGAGCAGGATCCGAAGCAGACTCCACGACGGGGGGCGCGAGATGAACACGCTGCACAGCACCACCACCAGCGCGGTTGTCACGCGGCTGCACGATGCGAACCGCCGGGCAGGTGTCCGTTCGGTGACGGTCGCTCGTCCGCGGCCGGCGCACACGGTGGCCATCGACGCGAACACGTACCAGAGCGCCTCCGCCGTCCCGGTGCAGCCCACGCCCGAACTCTCCGCCACCTCGGAGGCCGAGTTCACGGCGTACGTACGGGAGCGGCGGGCCGCCCTCTACGCGACGGCCTTCCACCTGACCGGTGACCGTTACGAAGCCGAGGACCTGCTCCAGAGCGCGCTGTTCTCCACGTACCGCGCCTGGGACCGGATCAGCGACAAGGCCGCCGTCGGCGGGTACCTGCGCCGCACGATGACGAACCTGCACATCAGCGCGTGGCGGCGGCGCAAGCTCAACGAGTACCCGACGGAGGAACTGCCGGAGACGGCCTCCGACACGGACGCGATGCGGGGTACGGAGCTGCGCGCGGTGCTGTGGCAGGCGCTGGCCCGCATCCCGGAGCCGCAGCGCACGATGCTGGTGCTGCGGTACTACGAGGGCCGCACGGACCCGGAGATCGCCGAGATCCTGGGCATCAGCGTCGGCACGGTGAAGTCGAGCATCTGGCGGTCGCTGCGGCGGCTGCGGGACGACGAGGTGCTGAGCTTCGGCCGTGACGAGGCGGAGTCCTTCGAGGAGCTCGTCGCGTAAGCGGCGCGGTGCCGCGGAACGCGGCACCCCACAGACCATGGGCC
>NZ_LFML01000030.1 GCF_001044425.1 Streptomyces roseus | reverse complement strand
CGGTCTCGGAGGGCTCGGCGAGCCAGGCGACCCCCGCGGCGGAATCCGGGGCGACACCCCCGGTCCCGGAGGCGGCGCCCGAGGCCGCGCCCGAGGCAGCTTCCGAGGCCGCCCCGCAGGCCGACCCGGCTCCGGGCCAGACGATCCGCGGCCGCACCGTGGCGCCGGGCAGGCGCCCCGCACCCCGCAGTGCGGACGCCCCCTGGCACCACGCCCGGCCCGCCTTCACGGAACCGCAGCCCACGCCCGCACCCGCGGCCGGGCCGGAACCCGGTGCGGGCCCCGCCGTACCCGAACCCGACGAACCAGACGACCCACACGGACCAGACGGACCCGACACCAACGGAGGCGACGCGTGAACGACGTCCTCGACGTCGCACTGCGACTCATCGTCGTCTTCGCCGTGTTCCTCGTGCTCCCGCTCGTCGTCGGGCAGACCGAGCACAAGGTCATGGCGCACATGCAGGGCCGCCTCGGCCCCATGTACGCCGGCGGCTTCCACGGCTGGGCCCAGCTCGTCGCCGACGGCGTGAAGTTCGCGCAGAAGGAAGACGTGGTCCCGGCGGGCGCCGACCGCCGCATCTTCCAGCTCGCCCCCGCCGTCGCCCTGCTCCCGTACCTCCTCGTCCTGGTCGCCATCCCCATCGGACCGGGCGAGGGCGCCGTCGGCCAGGCCATCGACGCCGGGCTCTTCTTCGTGCTGGCCGTCATGGGCGTCGGCGTCCTCGGCAGCCTCATGGCCGGCTGGGCCTCCGCGAACAAGTTCTCCCTGCTCGGAGGCTTGCGCACCGCCGCTCAGCTCCTCGCCTACGAGCTGCCCATGCTGCTCGCCGCCGCCTCCGTCGCGATGGCCGCCGGGACCGTGTCCCTCCCCGGCATCGTCGATGCCTTCCAGTGGTGGTGGCTCCCCTGGCAGATCACCGGCGCGCTCGTCTTCTTCACCGCAGGCCTCGCCGAACTCCAGCGGCCGCCCTTCGACATGCCCGTCGCCGACTCCGAGATCATCTTCGGCGCGTACACCGAGTACACCGGCCTGCGCTTCGCGCTGTTCCTGCTCGCCGAGTACGCCGGCATCGTCGTCCTCTGCGCCCTCACCACCGTCCTCTTCCTCGGCGGCTGGCACGGCCCGGTCGCCGACGGCTGGGTCTGGACCCTGCTCAAGACCGCCGTCCTCGCCTTCGTCGTGATCTGGCTCCGCGTCAGCTACCCGCGGCTGCGCGAGGACCAGCTCCAGAAGCTCGCCTGGACCACACTCATCCCGCTCGCGCTCGCCCAGATCGCGCTCACCGGCATCGTGAAGGTGGCGATCAGCTGATGCCCATCCCCGGATCCGGCCTCGCCAAGGGCCTCGCCGTCACCCTGCGCACGATGACGAAGCGCGCGCACACCGCCCAGTACCCCGAGGTGCAGCCCGAACTCCCGCCCCGCACCCGCGGGGTCATCGGCCTGTTCGAGGAGAACTGCACGGTCTGCATGCTGTGCGCCCGCGAGTGCCCCGACTGGTGCATCTACATCGACTCCCACAAGGAGACGGTCCCGGCCGCCACCCCCGGCGGACGCGAGCGCAGCCGCAACGTCCTCGACCGGTTCGCGATCGACTTCTCCCTCTGCATGTACTGCGGCATCTGCATCGAGGTGTGCCCCTTCGACGCCCTCTTCTGGTCGCCGGAGTTCGAGTACGCGGAGACGGACATCCTCGAACTCACCCACGAGCGCGACAAGCTGCGCGAGTGGATGTGGACCGTTCCGGCCCCGCCCGCCCTGGATCCGGCCGCGGAGGAGCCCAAGGAGATCGCCGCGGCCCGGAAGGCGGCGGAGAAGGCCGAAGCCGCGGCCGCCGCGGCAGCAGCCGCCGCAGCCGCCGAGGCCGCAGCGCCCGGGACGCCCGCGGCGCCCGGGACCGACACCCCCACCACCCCGGAGGCGGACGCGTGAGCGACCTGACCCCCGCGGCCACCACCCTGGCCGCCGCGGCGACGGGCCACGGGTTCCTCTCCCCGACCGGCGTCGAGATCGCCTTCCTCCTCGTCGGCCTCGCCACCCTCGGCGCGGCCGTCGTCACCGTCACCACCAAGCAGCTCGTGCACGCGGCCCTGTGGCTGGTCGTCGCCCTCGGGGGCATCGCCGTCGAGTACCTGCTGCTGACCGCCGAGTTCATCGCCTGGGTCCAGGTCCTGATCTACCTCGGCTCCGTGGTCGTCCTCCTCCTCTTCGGGCTGATGCTCACCAAGGCGCCCATCGGCCGCTCCCCGGACGCCGACTCGAACAACCGCTGGGTGGCCCTCGGCGTCGCCCTCGTCGCGGCCGCGTCCCTCGTCTGGGTCGTCGTCGACGCCTTCCGCACCACGTGGATCGACCTCGACGGACCCGCCCAGGGCTCGACGAAGGTCTCCGGCGAGATCCTCTTCCAGCACTGGGTGCTGCCCTTCGAAGCGCTCTCCGTCCTCCTCCTCGCGGCCCTGATCGGCGCCATCGTGCTCTCCCGCAGGGACGCCGTCGCCGGACCCGAAGACCACCCGAAGGGGCAGCAGCGCTGATGCACCTCGCCTACCCCGCCGTGCTCGCGGCGCTCCTCTTCTGCACGGGCCTGTACGGAGTACTCGCCCGCCGCAACGCCATCCTGGTCCTGATGTCCGTCGAGCTGATGCTCAACGCCGTCAACCTCAACCTGGTGGCCTTCGACGTCTGGCTGCGCGACGCCCTGCACGCCGGCCAGGCCCTCACCCTCTTCACCATCGCCATCGCCGCCGCCGAGATCGGCATCGGCCTCGCGATCGTGCTGATGGTGTACCGCAACCGCGGCACCTCGGACGTCGACCGGCTGCGCGACACCGCGGAGCGCCACGAGCCCGGCCCGGACACCCCGGACGGCCGGCCCGCCCCGAACCACCAGAGCGAGGTCACCGCGTGAGCACCACGACCCTCGCCGTCCTCGTCCCGCTCCTGCCCTTCCTGGGCGCGCTCGCGGGACTGCTGCTCGGCCGCAGCGCCCCCGGATTCGCCCGGCCCCTCGCCGTGCTGCCGGCCCTGGCCTCCGCCGTACTGGCCGTCGTCGTCGCCGTCCGCCAGGGCGGCGGCGAGCCGATCGTCGCCTCGACGCAACTGACCCCGACCGGCTCGGTGCCGATCGACCTCGCGCTCTACCTGGACGGATTCGCCGTCCTGGTCGCCGTGCTGGTCGGCGTCGTCGCCACCTGCGTACAGCTCTACTCCACCGCGTACCTCCGCGAGGACCCGCGCTACCCCTCGTACGCCGCCCTGGTCTCGCTGTTCACCTCCGCCATGCTGCTCGTCGTCTACTCCGGCGACCTGATGGTGCTGCTGGTCGGCTGGGAGGTCATGGGCATCTGCTCGTACTTCCTCGTCGGCCACTACTGGGAGACCGAGGCGGCCCGCTCCGCCTCCCTGAAGGCCTTCCTCGTCACCAAGCTGGGCGACGTCCCCTTCCTGATCGGCCTGTTCGCGCTCGCCACCGACGCCGGCTCCTTCCGGATCACCAAGATCCTGGACACCGTCGCCGCGGGCGGACTCGACCACCCGACCCTGATCGCGCTGCTGCTGCTCGCCGGGGTCGCGGGCAAGTCCGCGCAGTTCCCGCTGCACACCTGGCTCCCCGACGCCATGGCCGGCCCCACCCCCGTGTCCGCGCTGATCCACGCCGCGACGATGGTCGCCGCCGGTGTCTACTTCGTCGCCCGCCTCCTGCCGGTCTTCGAGGCCTCGCAGGCCGCGATGGTGGTCATGGCCGTCATGGCGGCCGTCACGATGGTCGGCTCCGGCCTCGCCGCCCTGGCCCAGGACGACATCAAGCGCGTGCTCGCCTACTCCACGATCGGCCAGCTCGGCTACATGACCGGGGCCCTGGCCGTCGGCGACCGCGGCGCCGCCGTCTTCCACCTCCTGTCCCACGGCGCCTTCAAGGCGCTGCTGTTCCTCGGCGCCGGCGTGATCATCCATGCCGCCGGGACGAACTCCCTCGCCGCCATGTCCCGCATGGACGGCCTGTCCCAGCGCATCCCCGACGCCTTCTGGACCATGACGATCGCGCTGCTCGCGCTCGCCGCGATCCCGCCCTTCGCCGGCTTCTTCTCCAAGGAAGCCGTCCTCGTCGCCGCCGAGCACGCCGCCGGCGGGCACACGCAGGCCGCTCCCAGCGCCGCCGGCTGGCTCGTCCTCGTCGCGGGCGTCCTGACCGCCCTGCTCACCGCCGCCTACGCCGCCCGGCTGTGGCTGATGGCCTTCCGCGGCCGGGGCGCGGCCGCCCCCGACCACGGCAAGGAGCCCCTCGCCATGACCGGCGTGCTGTGGCTGCTGGCGATCCCGTCCCTCGGACTCGGCCTCGCCGCCGGTCCGATCGCCGACTGGTTCGACGGCAACGGCCTCACCCCCACGCCGGTCACCTCCGTCCTCGGCACCGGAGCCGCCGCCGTCGGCGCGGTACTGACCTACGCCCTGTGGCAGCGGGCCGCCGCGAAGGCCGCCACGGCCCCCGCCACGGCCACACCCGCTCCCGGCGCCACCCTCGCCGCGGCCGACCAGCCCCCCGCCGTCGCCGCCGCGGTGTCCGCGGCCACCGCCGCGGCCGAATCCGCCGCCGAGACGCCCGAGGTCGCGGAGGTCGCCCACGAACACCCCGCCGTCCCGGCCGGCCCCGCCGCCGACCCCGGCCGGGCACTGCTCGGGCCCCTGCACCGCCACGCGGCCGACGGCTTCCACCTCGACGCCGTCTACGACCGGCTGTTCGTCCGCCCCGTCCGCGCCGCCGCGAGCCTCGTCCGCTTCCTCGACCGCGAGGTCGTGGACACGTACGTCAGCGGCGCGGGCGCCGGCCCCCGGCTGCTCGGCAGCCTCGTACGCCGTGCCCAGACCGGCAACGTGCAGAGCTACCTGAGCGCCCTGCTCGCCGGCGCCGTGGTCCTGGCGATCGCCACCGCCGTCCTCGCCAACGTCAACGCCGGATCGTGAGCCGTGAGTCAGCCGTGATTGATATCAGCCCGTCCGTGATGCAGTTCCTTCTGGCGTTCGTCGTGGCCGCACCGCTCCTCGGCGCCCTCGCGGCCCTCCTGCCCGCCCCGCCCGGACTCAAGGGCAAGAGCCCCGAACAGGCCGTGCTGCGCCACGGCGTGACCGTGACCGGCGTGGTCCTCGCCGCGGCCGTCGCCCTCGCCCTGGGCTTCGACCAGGACACCCCGGCCCGCTTCCAGGCGACCACGGACATCAGCTGGATCCAGGCGCTGAACGTCCGGATCCACCTCGGCATCGACGGCATCTCGCTCCCCCTCCTCCTGATGACCGCGCTGCTGTTCTTCCTCTGCGCGCTCTACAGCTACTTCAAGCTCCCCGAAGGCCCCTCCCCGAAGGCCTTCGTCGCCCTGCTGCTCGTCCTGGAGTCCGGCACCCTCGCGACCTTCGCCGTCCTCGACCTGCTGCTGTTCTTCCTCGCCTTCGAGATGGTCCTCATCCCGATGTACTTCCTCATCGCCCGCTGGGGCGGTGCTCAGAGGCAGGCCGCCGCCTGGAAGTTCATCCTCTACACCCTCCTCGGCTCCGTGGTCATGCTCCTCGGACTGCTGCTCATCGGAGTGAACAGCGGCACCTTCGACATGGTGGCACTCGCCTCCGACAACGGCCGCGGACTGACCCACACCACCCAGCTCCTGGCCGTCCTCGCCATCGGAACCGGCCTGGCCGTGAAGACCCCGATGTGGCCCCTGCACAGCTGGCTGCCCGACGCCCACACGGCCGCGCCCACCGTCGGCTCCGTCCTGCTGGCCGGCGTCCTGCTCAAGATGGGCACCTACGGGTTCGTCCGCATCCTGCTGCCGGTCACCCCCGACGGCATGGCGACCTTCGCCCCCTACCTGGGCGCCTTCGCCGCCGTCGGCATCGTCTACGGGTCGCTCGCCTGCCTCTGGCTCGCCCGCAAGGGCAACAAGGGCGACCTCAAGCGCCTCATCGCGTACTCCTCGGTCGGCCACATGGGCTTCGTGCTCCTCGGCATCGCCTCCATGACCCCCACCGGGGTCAACGGCGCGCTGTTCGCGAACATCGCCCACGGCCTGATCACCGGCCTCCTCTTCTTCCTGGTCGGCGCCCTCAAGGACCGCTACGGCACCGCCGACCTCGACACCCTCGCCGGAGCCACCGGCGCCGCCCTCTACGGCCGCGCCCCCCGCCTCGGCGCCTTCCTCGCCTTCGCCGCCGTCGCCTCGCTCGGCCTGCCCGGCCTGGCCGGCTTCTGGGGCGAGATGCTGGCCCTGTTCGGCGCGTTCGAGCCGGCGCGGGGACTGGCCCGGCCCGCGTTCCTGACGTACATGGCCTTCGGGGCGTTCGGCACCCTGCTCACCGCCGCCTACCTGCTGACCGTCGTCCGGCGCGTCTGCATGGGCGACCCCAACGCCCAGCCGGATCCCGCGCCGGGGGCGGCGTCCGGACCGGCGCTCGAACTCGCCGACATCCGGCACTACGAGTTCGCCGCCTGGACCCCGCTCGTGGCCCTCACCGTCCTCGCCGGCCTGTGGCCCGCCGTCCTCCTCGGCCTCACCGACCCGGCCGTCCAGAAGCTCCTCGCAGGAGGCAACGCATGACGGCCATGACGGCCCTGCCCACCGCGGCCGCGGCCCCGGCCGCCCAGGCCGCGAGCCTCGTCCAGAGCGTCGACTGGCTCGCGATCACCCCGGTGGTCCTGCCCGCCGCCGTCGCTCTGGTCGTCCTGGTCGCCGACCTCTTCGTACCGGAGCGCCGCAAGCCGCTGCTCGGCTGGCTCTCCGTCGCCGGCCTCGCCGCCGCGACCGCCACCCTGATCCCGCTGCGCGCCGGCGACCGCGCCACCTTCTGCCTCACCGCCGACCCCGGCGCGTGCAGCTACACCGCCGACCACTTCGCGCTGGTCATCCAGTTCCTGGTACTGGCGGGCGCCCTGGTCACGGCCCTGCTGTCGGTCACCGCGGTCCGCGACGCGCGCATGCCGGCCGGCGAGTACTGGTTCCTGCTGCTGTCCTCCGCCGCGGGCGCCGCCCTGCTGCCCGCCTCCCGCGACCTCGCCACCCTCATCGTCGCCCTCGAAGTCGCCTCGCTGCCCGCCTTCGCCCTCGTGGGCATGCGCCGCGGCGACCGGCTCTCCTCCGAGGCCGCCCTCAAGTTCTTCCTGTCCTCCGTCACCGCCACCGCCGTGTCGCTGATGGGCGTCAGCTTCGTCTACGCCGCCACCGGCTCCCTGCACCTCACCCAGGTCGCCGACCGGCTCGAAGACGTCCCCGGGCAGCTCGACACCCTCGCCATGGCCGGCGTCGCGCTCACCCTCGTCGGCTTCGCCTTCAAGACCGCCGCCGTCCCCTTCCACTTCTGGGTCCCGGACACCTACGTCGGCGCGCCGCTGCCCATCGCGGGCTACCTCTCCGTGATCGGCAAGGCCGTCGGCTTCACCGGGCTCATCCTCGTCACGGTGATCGCCTTCCCGGCGTACTCCGACATCTGGGGCCCGGCCCTCGCCGTCCTTGCCGCGCTCACCATGACGCTCGGCAACGCCGCCGCCGTGCGCCAGCGCGCCGACCGGCGCAACAGCGCGGTCCGGCTCCTCGCCTGGTCCTCCGTCGGCCAGGCCGGCTACCTGCTCGTCCCGATCGCCGCCGCCGCGTACTCCGGGCGCGACCAGATCGGCTCCACCGTCGCGTACGCCCTGATGTACGGCGCCGTGAACCTCGGCGCCTTCGCGGTGGCCGCCCTGGTCGCCCGGACGCACCCGCAGAACCGGATCAGCGACTACCGCGGCCTGTACGCGCGGCGCCCGGCGGCCGCCCTCGCGCTGGCCTTCTTCCTGGTCTGCCTGGCCGGCCTGCCGCCGGGCCTCATCGGCCTCTTCGCCAAGGTCACCGTCTTCCGCTCCGCGGTCGACGCGGGCCTCGGCTGGCTGGCCGTGGTCATGGCGGTCAACGTCGTCATCGCCCTGTACTACTACCTGCGCTGGACGGCACTGCTCTTCCGCGCCCCCGAGACCCCCGCCGACGGCGTCCGTACGAAGGCCCCGTGGCCGGTCTCCGCCGCGATCGCGGTCACGGCCGTCGTCGCGGTGGTGCTCTCGCTCGCCCCGCAGCTGGTCCTGCGCTTCGCGTCGGGCAGCCTGTTCCCGCTCTAGCCCGCCGTCGCCCGGGGCCCGCACGAGGGGCCCCGCGCCGGCAGGCCCGTACGCCGTGACCCGTACGGCCCAACGCCCGCCGTACGCCCGCCGCCCCGGCCCCCCGGGCGGCGGGCCCGCCGCGCCCTGGGAACCAGACGCCCTCACCTCGCGTTGAGCGATGAGGGAGGGTCCACTGGACCGTAGACCCTCAGAACCAGGACGGGGCTCCCCTGCCGCACCACTTGGAGGGCGTACCGTGCACCGCCGGCACAACGGGCTGAAGACCGCCGTACTCCTCGGCGGGCTGTCGGCACTCATCATCCTCATCGGGAGTTTCTTCGGGCGGGGCGGCCTGATCATCGCCGTCCTCGTCGCCCTCGGGACGAACGCGTACGCGTACTGGAACAGCGACAAACTGGCTCTACGCGCGATGCGCGCCCGCCCCGTCAGCGAGTTCGAGGCCCCGCAGCTCTACCGCATGGTGCGCGAGCTCTCCACGTCCGCGCGCCAGCCCATGCCCCGGCTCTACATCTCGCCGACCGAGGCGCCGAACGCGTTCGCCACCGGCCGCAACCCGCGCAACGCGGCCGTCTGCTGCACCGAGGGGATCCTGCGCATCCTCGACGAGCGCGAGCTGCGCGGGGTCATCGGCCACGAGCTGAGCCACGTCTACAACCGCGACATCCTGATCTCGTCCGTCGCCGGAGCCCTGGCCTCCGTCATCATGTTCCTGGTGAACTTCGCCTGGCTGATCCCGGTCGGCCGGTCCGACGACGACGAGGGGCCCGGCATCCTCGGCATGCTGCTGATCATGATCCTGGGCCCGCTGGCCGCCTCGGTGATCCAGCTGGCGATCAGCCGTTCGCGCGAGTACGAGGCGGACGCGTCCGGCGCCCAGCTCACCGGCGACCCGCTCGCCCTGGCAAGCGCCCTGCGCAAGCTGGACGCGGGAGTCAAGCAGCTCCCGCTGCCCCCCGAACCCAGGCTGGAGACCGCGAGTCACATGATGATCGCCAATCCGTTCCGCCCGGGCCAGGGCCTTTCTAAGATGTTCTCGACCCACCCCCCGATGGCCGAGCGCATCGCCCGGCTCGAACAGATGGCAGGACGCAGCCGATGAAGACCCTCCTCAACATCATCTGGCTCGTCCTCAGCGGCATCTGGCTCTTCCTGGGCTACTGCCTGGCGGGCGTGCTCCTGTGCATCACGATCATCGGGATCCCGTTCGGCATCGCGGCCTTCCGCATCGCCCTGTACGCCCTGTGGCCCTTCGGGTACACCACCGTCGAGCGCCACGACGCGGGCGCCGGATCCTGCGTCGGCAACGTCCTGTGGCTGGTCCTCGCGGGCTGGTGGCTGGCCCTCGGCCACATCGTCACCGGCATCGCCCTGTGCGTGACGATCATCGGCATCCCGTTCGGCATCGCCAACTTCAAGATGGTCCCGCTGTCCCTGCTCCCGCTGGGCCGTGAGATCGTCCCGACCGACGCGCCGTTCGCGTCCCGGTAGACGGCAGAGCCGGTGTCGTCCGCGAGCACGGCCACGACCCTCTCGGTCATCGTGCCGATGTACAACGAGGAAGAGGCCCTCCCCGCCCTGGTGGGCCGGCTGCGCCCGGTGCTCGACGAGACCGGCGTCCCGTACGAGGTGCTGGCCGTCGACGACGGGAGCACCGACCGGACCGCCGAACTCCTGGAGAAGTTCCGGACGGACTGGCCCCAGCTGCGCATCGTCCGGCTGCGCGGCAACTCCGGCCACCAGGCCGCCCTGCGCGCCGGACTGCACAGCTCGGTCGGGGCGTACGTGGCCAGCATCGACGCCGACCTCCAGGATCCGCCGGAGAAAATACCGGAGATGCTGGACCTGGCCCGGTCCGAGAACCTCGACATCGTCTACGGCGTCCGCTCCGACCGCAGCACCGACACCGGCTTCAAGCGCCGCACCGCCGCCGCCTACTACTGGCTGATGCGCCGCATGGTCGGCAAGCAGGTGCCCGCGCAGGCCGGGGACTTCCGGCTGCTCAGCCGCGAGGCAGTCGAAGCCCTCAAGTCCCTGCCGGACCAGCACCAGGTCTACCGGCTGCTGGTGCCGTGGCTCGGTTTCCCGAGCGGGCAGGTGACGTACCGCCGGGGCGAGCGGGTGGCGGGCGAGACCAAGTACCCGCTGAGCAAGATGATCCGCCTCGCCGTGGACGGCATCACCAACTTCTCCGCCGCGCCGCTGCGGCTGGCGACCTGGCTCGGCGTCATCAGCTTCGTCACCTGCTTCGTGATGATCGCCTGGACGCTGGTGGTCTTCCTGCTCGGCAAGACCGTGCCCGGCTGGAGCTCGCTGTTCGTCGCCATGCTGTTCCTGGGCGGCGTGCAGCTGATCTGCGTGGGGCTCCTCGGCGAGTACATCGGGCGGATCTACACCGCGGTGCAGCGCCGGCCCACGTACTTCATCGGGTACGACTCGGCGCGCGAGGACCCTGGCGATTCCCCCGGCGGACAGGGGAGCTGACGGCGGCTCCGAGGGGCTCCACGGCACCGTCCGGTACTGCGAGGACCCGGAGTGCGCCGGTCCGGACATGGCGCCCCGGGCGGAGTTCAGATCCCGGACCCGAGCCGGCCGCGCACCCCGTAGGCCGCCGCGCCCAACGCCAGTACCGCCGCCCCCGCGAGCGCCGACGCGGCCGGCAGCGCGCAGGCCAGTGCGACGCAGCCGGACAGCCCGACCGCCGCCACGGCCCGGCCCTTGACACCTGGACCGAGCGTCCACGCGGAAGCGTTCGCGATCGCGTAGTAGGCCAGCACCCCGAAGGACGAGAAGCCGATCGCGCCCCGCAGATCGGTGCTCGCCGCGAGCACCGCGACCACCGCGCCCACCGCGAGCTCCGCACGCCGGGGCACCTGGTGCCGGGGGTCTACGGCGGCCAGCGCGCGGGGGAGGTGGCCGTCGCGGGCCATCGCCAGGGTGGTCCGCGACACCCCGAGCACCAGGGCCAGCAGCGAGCCCAGCGCCGCCAGGGCCGCCCCGGCCCGGACCACGGGGGTCAGCCCGGGCACCCCTGCCGCCCGTACCGCGTCGGCCAGCGGGGCCGCCGAAGCCGCCAGGCCCCCGGCGCCCAGCACCGACAGGGCGGCCACCGCCACGGCGGCGTACACGAGCAGGGCGATCCCCAGGGCCAGGGGCACCGCCCGCGGGATCGTCCGCCGCGGATCGCGCACCTCCTCGCCCAGGGTGGTGATCCGGGCGTACCCCGCGAAGGCGAAGAACAGCAGCCCGGCCGCCTGCAGCAGACCGCCGGCGCCGCCGCCGGCCAGGCCGCCGAGCCGCTGCGCGTCCGCCGCCCCGGACGTCAGGCACACCACCACGACCCCGGCCAGCACGGCCAGTACCGCCGCCACGATCACCCGGGCGATCCGGGCGGACTTCTGCACGCCGCCCCAGCTCGCGGCGGTCAGCGCCACCACCGCCGCGACGGCCACGGCATGCGGGTCGGCGGGCCACACGTACGCCCCCGCGGTGAGTGCCATCGCCGCGCACGAGGCGGTCTTGCCGATGACGAAGCCCCAGCCCGCCAGATATCCCCAGAACGGACCGAGCCGCTCCCGCCCGTACACGTAGGTCCCCCCGGAAGCCGGATACCGGGCGGCCAGCCGCGCCGAGGAGTGCGCGTTGCAGTACGCGATCAGGGCCGCCACCGCCAGGGCCGCGAGCAGCGCGCCGCCCGCCGGCCCCGCCGCGCCCGCCGCCGGGGCGAGGGCGGCGAAGATGCCCGCCCCGACCATGGCGCCCAGCCCGACGACGACGGCGTCGGCCACCCCCAGCGTGCGCTTGAGTTCGTTGTCCACGCGCCGGAGGGTAACCGCCCTAGATGACGCCCTCGCGGCCGGTCGGGGACGTCCGGTTCCGCTCCCAGCCGTTCAGGGCCGTCAGGCAGGCGTGGTCGAGGTGGCGCAGCCCGCTCAGGTCGAGGCGTACCGGGTGCCCGGCGGGCAGCGCGTCCAGCTCGTCGAGCAGCTTCGGCAGGCGCAGGAAGCTGGCGCTTCCCAGGACCTGGACGTGGAGCTCGCCGCCCTCCCAGACCCCCTCGATGTGCACCTGGGAGGTCTCCCAGGCCGCCTTGGCCACGGCGAGCCCCAGTCCGACCAGCACGCCCTCGAAGAGGTTGGTGGCCACGATCGCGGCGGCCGTCGTCACCAGCACCACCGCCTCGCCCCGGTGCGTGCGCCACAGGCCGGCGACGGCCCGGGCCGGCAGCAGCTTCCAGCCGGCGTGCAGCAGCACCCCGGCCAGCGCCGCGAGCGGCACGATCCGCAGCAGCTGGGGGAGTGCGACGGCGAACAGCAGCAACCAGCAGCCGTGCATGACCCGGGAGGCCCGGGTGCGGGCCCCGGCCTCCACGTTGGCGGCGCTGCGCACGATCACGGCGGTCATCGGCAGGGCCCCCAGCAGCCCGCAGACGGTGTTGCCGACGCCCTGGGCCATGAGCTCCCGGTCGTAGTGGGTCCGCGGCCCGTCGTGCATCCGGTCGACGGCGGCCGCGCTGAACAGGGTCTCGGCCGAGGCGATCAGCGCCAGGGCGATCACGGTGCCGAGGGCCCCGGCGGAAGCCAGCAGCCCGAAGTCCGCCCAGCCGGGCGGGGCGACGGCCCCCAGCACTCCGGTCACGCTCACCTTGTCCACGGGCAGCCCCAGCAGCACCGTCACGGAGGTGGCGGCCGCCACCCCGACCAGTGCGCCCGGTACGAGCCGCAGCCGGGCCGGCATCCGGCGCCAGGCCACCAGGACCGCGATGGTCCCGGCCCCCAGCGCCACGGCCGCCCAGTCCGCCTCCGCGGCGAGCTCGGGGACCGCGGCCAGCTTCTCCAGGGTCGCGCCGGGAGCCGCCACGCCGCCCAGGGCGTACAGCTGGCCCGCGATCAGTACGAGCCCGATCCCGGCGAGCATCCCGTGCACGACGGCCACGGAGATCGCCCGGAACCACCGCCCGAGCCGCAGCGCCCCCATGCACAGCTGGAGCACCCCGGCCGCCAGCACCAGGACCCCCAGGGCGCGGGCCCCGTGCGTGTGCACCGCCTCGTGGACGAGCACGGTGAGCCCGGCGGCGGGCCCGCTCACCTGGAGCGAGCTGCCCCGGAACCAGCCGGTGACCAGCCCGCCCACCACCCCGGTCACGATCCCCAGCTCCGCGGGCACGCCGGAGGCGACGGCGACCCCCACGCACAGCGGCAGCGCGACGAGCGCGACCACGACGGACGCCCCGAAGTCCTCGCGAAACGCATCCACGCCAGGCATCCGTGAGCCTCCCCTGTCCCGCGGTGACGAACACCGCCAGGCTGGCGGGCGCGGGCACGGTTGCCCAAGTGCCCATTGGGGGCTGGTGAGGCGCATGCGCCGTGCACTCCGGGCACATGATCCGCACGCCCCCGAGGAGGGGCTCGGCCCCCGGGAACAGCCGCGGCCCGGCGGTCCGCGAAGGACCGCCGGGCCGCCGGACGGCAGGTGGAGACCGCGATCAGCGGTAGTTCACGAACTGGATCGCGAAGTCGAGGTCCTTGCCCTTGAGGAGCGCCTGGACGGCCTGCAGGTCGTCACGGCTCTTGGAGCTGACGCGCAGCTCCTCGCCCTGGACCTGGGCCTTGACGCCCTTGGGGCCCTCGTCCCGGATGATCTTGGCGACCTTCTTGGCGTTCTCCTGGGAGATGCCCTCCTCGATCGAGGCGAAGATCTTGTACTCCTTGCCGGACAGCTGCGGCTCGCCGGCGTCGAGCGCCTTCAGCGAGATACCGCGCTTGACCAGCTTGGTCTCGAACACGTCGAGGACGGCCTTGACGCGCTCCTCGGAGTTCGCCTCCATCAGGATCTTCTCGCCGGACCAGGCGATGGTGGCGCCGGTGCCCTTGAAGTCGTAGCGCTGCGAGAGTTCCTTGGCGGCCTGGTTGAGGGCGTTGTCGACCTCCTGCCGCTCGACCTTCGAGACGATGTCGAAACTGGAGTCGGCCATGTGCTGTGGCTCCTTGAAGTCGGCTGTCATTGCCCCGGAGGGCGCGGCCGGACATCCCCGGCCCGCTCGGCAAAGCCTAGCCACCGCGCCCGCCCCGGGTGCTGATCAATCCGGTGGCGAAGCACCCCCGGGCATCAGGTATCGTTTACGTCGTTGCCAGGGAGCGCCGCCGAGAGGCGGAAAAATGGCAGCGATCATGGCGGTGTGCCCGAGTGGCCAAAGGGAGCAGACTGTAAATCTGCCGGCTCAGCCTACCCAGGTTCGAACCCTGGCGCCGCCACGCGATGTGAGACCCCCGTTACTGCGGAAACGCAGTAACGGGGGTCTTCTCGTACGGCCCGCACCGGTGCCCGTATCGTCCGGGTCACGTGTTCGTTCTCCGGACGTGAACTTCATTTCTGACACGCGCGGGAGGGTCGGCGGCGGCGTGCTGCTCGCCCTCCTCGGAGCCGGGATCCCGGCACTGGTCGGGGCCGCACTGCACAGCCACGTGGGCGAGCCCTACCAGCAGACCACGCTCTATTTCGGCACGGAGCGCCCCGGCGACCGGGCCCCCGTCGCGGAACAGGAGTTCCTGGGCTTCCTGGACCGCGAGATCACCCCCGCCTTCCCCGAGGGGCTCACCCTCCTGGACGGGCGCGGCCAGTGGCAGCGGGCCGGCAAGGTCATCCGCGAGACCTCGTACGAGGTGGTGCTCCTCTACCCGGAGAAGGAGGCCGAGGAGCGCAGCGCGCGCATCGAGCGGATCCGGCAGGCCTACGAGGACCAGTACCAGCAGGACTCCGTCGGGCGCTCCGACGACGAGGTGACCGCCGAGTTCTGAGAGCCCGTCACCGCGGGGCCCCGGGCTGCCTCAGTTGCCCGCGACGGCCTTGACGGCCACCGCGACGGGGGTCGATCCCTCGATCAGCTCCAGCGTAAGGCCGGCCGTCGCCGGGGTGTCGACCAGCTCCGCCAGCACGGCGGCCACGTCGTCGCGCGGCACCGCCCCGCGGCCCGTCCGCGCCTCCAGCCGCACCCGTCCGGTGCCCGGGTCGTTGGTCAGCGAGCCGGGCCGCAGGATCGTCCACTCCAGGCCCAGCCGGGTCCGCAGGTGGTCGTCCGCCTCACCCTTCGCCCGCAGGTAGACGTCGAAGACGTCGTCGCCCTCGTGGTGGGCGTCCGCGCCCATCGAAGAGACCATCAGGAAGCGCCGGACTCCCGCCCGTTCGGCCGCGTCCGTGAACAGCACCGCCCCGTCCCGGTCCAGGGAATACTTGCGGGCCACGCCGCTCCCGGGCCCCGCGCCGGCCGCGAACACCGCGACGTGCGCGTCCTGCAGGACGCCCGCCACGTGGCCGACCGAAGCCGACTCCAGGTCGCAGAGCACCGGTTCGGCGCCCGCGTCCCGCAGGTCGTCGCCCTGCCCCGGATCGCGGATGATGCCCGCGACCTCGTACCCGCGTGCGGCGAGGAGTCGCTCCAGCCGCAGCGCGATCTGACCGTGTCCACCCGCGATGACGATGCGCATGCCACGACCGTACGACGAGCCGGGCGCCGCCGCCCCGCGAAACCGCCGGCCGACGGGCCGCGACGGTCAGGGGCCGGGCTCCGCACGGCCCTGGCGGGGCAGGTCCATGGCCACCGCCACCGCCGAGTCGCAGTACTCCCGTACGGCACTCGTGCGGGCCACCACCCGGCCGCGGTGGATCACGATCCGGCTGTACGCCAGGGACAGCACCCCCGCGATCCGGTCCCCCCGCACGGCCAGCAGCTCCGCGGGGAAGCCGGCCTCCACCCGGACCTCCGGCAGGCCCATCGCCTCCCTGGCGGCGCCGCTGACCGACGCGTAGGCCTCCACCGCCCGCAGCCCGCCCTGGGAGGCCAGCAGGAAGGCGGCCTCCAGCGGGTCGCCGCGGCCGACCGGGTTGCCGGCGTCCCGCAGCGCCCCGCTGCCGGCCGCGACCCGGACCCCGGCGGCGCGCAGCAGCCGTACGGGAGCCGTGCGCAGGCCGCGCCGCTCCAGGGCCGCGCAGTCCCCCTGGGGCAGGCAGGTGACCCGTACGCCGGCCGCGGCCAGCTGGTCGGCGGCCCGGTGCGCCACGTCCAGCGGGAGGCGCGACAGGCCGCCGCAGGGGCCGATCGTCACCCCCGGCCGCAGCCCGCCGGCCATCGCGGCGAGCCGGGCCAGGCGCCCGGGATCGTCACCGTCCGTGTGCAGGTCCACGGGGCAGCCGTGCTCGGCGGCGAGCTCCAGGACGGCTTCGAGGAAGCCCGTCGGGTCGGGGTCCAGGTCCGGGCAGCCGCCGATGACGGAGGCGCCCATCTTGACGGCGTCCCGCAGCATGGCGAGTCCGTCGGCGCCGGCCACCCCGGTGAGGAGGCGGGGCACGGCCACGGTGGTCAGGTCGGTCAGCCCGCGCAGCGAGCGGCGGGCCTGGAGCACGGCCTCCAGGGGGCCCAGGCCGTGCATGTCGCCGATCCGGACGTGGGAGCGCACGGCCGTGGCGCCGTGCCCGAGCTGGAGCAGTGCGGCCTCGGTGGCCCGGCGCTGCACCTCGTCGGTGCCGTACGAGACGGGTCCCTCGCCGTCGGCGGTCAGGGCGGTGTCCCCGTGGGCGTGCGGCTCGGCGGGGGCGGGGAGCAGCAGGTAGCCGCCGAGGTCGACGCGGGCGAGCGCGGGGGAGGGCAGGCTGCCCGCGGTGCCGACGGCCTGGATCCGGCCGCCGCCGAGCCGGACGTCGACCGTACGGCCGTCCGTGAGGCGGGCTCCCGAGAGCAGCAGGGTGGTGGACTCGGCGGCGGCCGCGTGCGCGCCGCCGGGCGGCCGCCGGGCCCCTTGGCCGCCGCCCTCACCACGGCCGCCCGGTGGGACGGGGGAGGGCTGCTGCGGCTGGCTGTCGGACATCGCGCTCCTGCGGTGGCTCGGGCGGTTCCTGGGCCGAGTGGCCGCGGCTCGCGGCCCAAGATCACGCAGCGTGCTCAGAGCCTAGGGCGCGGGGCTCCCTGCTCCGGGGAGGAGCGAAATAGTCGTACCGGTGTGGTGCGTGCGGGCGCGCCGGGGCGTGGCGTACGGACGCGCCCCGGCCGGGTGCGACCGGGTACGGCCGGGGCGCGGGTGGGTGCCGCTCCGCCGCGGACGCCCGCTCGCGCCGACCGCCCCGTACGGGAGCGGTGGTTCGGGACTCGGGGTGTCGCGCGGGCCCGCCGGGAATGTGAGCCCGGACACAATCTGCCCCGAAAAGGGCCTCGGAGGCACCTGGCGCTTGATCGGGAAAGCCTTCCCCGACCCCTCGGAGGCCAGTCGCCGCAAAGGATTTGGGCGATGGGCGGGCAACCGTGTAATGTCTTCATCGCTCGCCCCAATAGCTCAGTCGGTAGAGCGTCTCCATGGTAAGGAGAAGGTCTGCGGTTCGATTCCGCATTGGGGCTCTGGTGAGAGAGGTTCCCCACCCTCGGGTGGGGGGCTGATCACATCAAAGCGGCGTAGCTCAGTCGGTAGAGCAAGCGGCTCATAATCGCTGTGTCACCGGTTCAAGTCCGGTCGCCGCTACCCACAGTAGCCGATTGCGGGGTCGGTCTCCCGATCGGCTACTCTTTTATGCGTTCATCCGTCCCATAGTCCGTCAAGGAGCACTCACGTGGCTGCCACCGACGTCCGCCCGAAGATCACGCTGGCCTGCGTGGAGTGCAAGGAGCGGAACTACATCACCAAGAAGAACCGGCGTAACAACCCGGACCGCATGGAGATGAAGAAGCACTGCCCGCGCTGCAACTCGCACACCGCGCACCGCGAGACCCGCTGACCCCAGCGAAGTCTCGAATACAGGCACCGTCATGAGGTCGTCCCCTTCTTTGGGGGGCGGCCTCGTGTCGTTTCCGTGATCGCCGGTCTCTGATCGTTTTCCTCATGTGACCGACTTTTTCCAACAGGAGGTAGGGAGCCATGGCGCTCGACCAGTCCTTCGTGGGGCGGAGCTACCCGCCCACCGATCCGTACGAGGTCGGCCGGGAGAAGATCCGCGAATTCGCGGTGGCGGTGGGGGACCCGAATCCCGTCTACACCGACCCCGATGCCGCCAAGGCGTTCGGCCACCTGGACGTGATCGCCCCGCCGACCTTCGTGTTCGCGATCACGTTCGCGGCCGCCGGCCAGGTCGTGGAGGACCCGCAGCTGGGCCTGGACTACAGCCGCGTGGTCCACGGCGACCAGAAGTTCGCGTACTCCCGGCCCGTGCGCGCCGGTGACCGGCTCTCGGTGACCTCCACGATCGAGGCCGTGAAGTCGATGGCGGGCAACGACATCATCGACATCCGCGGCGAGGTCCACGACGAGACCGGCGAGCACGTGGTGACGGCGTGGACGAAGCTCGTCTCCCGCGCCCCCGAGGAGGCCTGAGATGACCGCGCAGATCAAGTACGCCGACGTCGAGGTCGGCACCGAGCTGCCGGCGGGCTCCTTCCCGGTGACGCGCGCCACGCTGGTGCGCTACGCGGGTGCCTCGGGCGACTTCAACCCGATCCACTGGAACGAGAAGTTCGCCCGGGAGGTCGGACTGCCGGACGTGATCGCGCACGGCATGTTCACCATGGCCGAGGCGATCCGCGTGGTCACCGACTGGGTCGGCGACCCGGGTGCGGTCGTCGAGTACGGCGTCCGCTTCACCAAGCCGGTCGTGGTGCCGAACGACGAGGCGGGCGCGCTGATCGAGGTCACGGCCAAGGTCGCGGCGAAGCTGGACGACAACCGCGTACGCGTGGACCTCACGGCGATGAGCGCGGGACAGAAGGTCCTGGGCATGTCCCGGGCCGTGGTGACCCTGGCCTGAGCCGGGCGCCGGGCGAGGCACCGGGCCGGGCGCCGGGCGGGGATGTCCCGCTCGGCGCCCGGCTCAGCGCGTTCCGATGCCGTGGGCGGTGCCCCCGGCGACGGCCCGGAGCTTGTCCGGGTTGGCGACGTTGTGGATCGTGGTGATCCGCCCGTCGGCGTCGAAGTCGAAGGTGACCGTGGAGATCACCCGGTCCGGTGCGCTGAACAGCAGGCCGGGGCCGCCGTTGATCTCGACGAGCTCGGCCCTCATGTCGGCGGGGGCGACGCCCTGATAGGTGACGCTGCCCATGGCGGCGAACCAGGAGGCCACCGTCTGCGCGCCCAGGACCGGGCGCATGGCCTGGCGGACCTTGCCGCCGCCGTCGGTCCAGAGGGTCACGTCCGGGGACAGGACCTCCATCAGGGCGTTGACGTCGCCGCCGGTCGTGGCGGCGAAGAACCGCTCCGTGACCTCGCGCCGACGGGACCGGTCGGCGGTGAAGCGCGGCCGGCGCGCCCGTACGTGCTCACGGGCCCGGTGAGCGGCTTGGCGCACCGCCGCCTCGGAGCGTTCCAGCGCCTCCGCGATCTCGGCGTGGCTGAAGTCGAAGACCTCCTTCAGCACGAACACCGCGCGCTCCAGCGGGCTGAGCGTCTCCAGTACGACGAGCACGGCCATGGACACCGATTCGGCGTCCACGACGGTCTCGGCGGTGTCGCCCGTGGTGAGGATGGGCTCGGGGAGCCACGGGCCGACGTAGGTCTCGCGCTGGTGGCGGGTGGACCGCAGCCGGGCCAGCGCCTCGTTCGACACGATCCGCGCCAGGTACGCCTTGGGGTCGGCAACCTGTGAGCGGTCGGCCGCCGACCACTTGATCCAGGTGTCCTGGACCGCGTCCTCCGCGTCCACCGCCGTGCCCAGGATCCGGTAGGCCACCGTGAACAGCAGGTTCCGGTGCCGGTGGAACACCTGCTGGTCCTGGTCCTGGTCCTGGTCCTGATCCAGGCCCTGCTCCAGGTCCGGCTCCGCGGACGGGCCCGTCACCGCTGCACCCCGCTGCGGGTGAAGCGGCCGCCGCGCGGCCAGACGGCTCCCGAGGCGGGCATCTTCTTCATACGGCCGTACGTCGGCCAGGGCGCGGCGCTCACTGCCTCTTTGTACCGCGCCGCCGTACGGCCCGTCAGATGAATACGCCGTGGACTGTCGTCGGGCCGGGTGAACTGCACCACCGCGTCGTTCCGTCCCAGGCTCACCGGCGTGTGGTAGTAGCCGAAGCGGAACGGCCGGGGCTCCTTGCCCTTCAGCGTGCGGACGATCGACACCGCGGCGTGCACGCCGGTCGGCATGCCGCCCTGACAGGTGCCGTGCATGACGCCGTAGCCCTGCCGGATCGCCGCCGCGTCGCCCACGGCGTACACCTGCGGGTGCGAGAGCGACCGCAGCGCGGCGTCGGTGAGGACGCGGCCGCGCTCGTCGACGGCCAGACCGGCGGCGGCCGCCAGCGGCGACACCCGCGTACCGCTGGTCCACAGGACCGCGTCGGCGCGAACGCGCTCGCCCCCGGCCAGCTCGACCGCGCCGGGCAGCACCTCCACCACCTCGACCGCGCTGCGCACGGCCACGCCCAGGCGGCCGAGCGCGGCCCGCAGGTACGCCCCCGCCTTCGGGGTCATCGAGGCGCCGGGTTCCTGCCGCCCCAGCAGCACCACGTCCAGGCCGGGGTGGCGCTCGGCGATCTCCGCGGCGGACTCGACGCCGGTCAGCCCGCTCCCGACGACGACCACCGTCCCGCTGCCGCTGCTGCCGTCGGCGTCGGCGCCCGCGAGCCGGTCCAGCCGGTCGGCCAGGACCGCCGCGTCCTCGGCGCTGTTCAGGGTGTACGCGTGCTCCTCCACGCCCGGCACCCTCGCGAGGTCGGCCACGCTGCCCAGCCCGTAGACCAGCGTGTCGTAGTGCAGGACGCGGTCGTCGTCGATGCGGACCGTCCTCGCGCCCGCGTCCACCGCCGTCACCCAGCCGCGGACGAACCGCGCGCCCGTCCCCTCCAGCAGCTCCGGGATGCTCAGCTCGGCGAGCTGCTGCCCGGTCGCCGTCATATGGAGCCGCAGCCGCTCGGTGAACCGTTCCTGCGCGTTCACCAGGGTCACCCGCACGTCCGGGCGCCGCCCGACCCGGGCTCCGAGCTGGACGGCCGCCGACATCCCCGCGTACCCCGCCCCCAGGATCAGGACGTGGTGGATGCCGTCCCCGCTGTCCGCCCCGGCCGCATCCGCCCGCCGCCCGCTCTTCGACTGTGCGCTCATCGCTCTCGCCCTTCTCCACTCGCTGTTGACGACCACCAGATGCGAGCAGGGGCCCCGTTCGTGACACGGCTGCGATGTGACGCGCGACACCCTCCCGCCGACGCGGCCCGGAGGTGTGCGAACCGCTGCGCCGTACGGAAAGCGAGAGGCTTGCCAAGTTAGTGATTGAGTACTAACTTTGCACGCATGGCAAGGATGAGTGCGGACGAGCGGCGCGAGAGCGTCATCCGTGCGGCGGTGCACGAGTTCGCCCGCGGCGGCTTCCACGGGACCTCCACCGAGGCGATCGCCAAGCGGGTGGGCGTCTCGCAGCCGTACCTGTTCCGGCTCTTCCCCAACAAGCCGGCGATCTTCCTCGCCGCCGCCGAGCGCTGCCTCCACGAGACCCGGGAGGTGCTCGCCGCGGCTGCCGAGGGGCTGGAGGGCCAGGAGGCCACGCACGCCATGGCGAACGCGTACGCCCGGCTCATCACCGAGGATCCGGACAAGCTCCAGATGCAGCTCCAGATGTACGTCACCATCGCCGCCGCCGAAGCGGCCGGCGACCACGAACTCGGCGAGCTCGTGCGCAAGGGCTGGATGGAGCTCTGGGACACCGTTCACATCCCCCTCGGCGGGGACGTCAACGAGACCACGACCTTCATGGCCTACGGAATGCTGATCAACAACCTGGCCGCCATGGGCTTCCCGCCCGGGCACCGGGTCTGGGAGGGGCTGTTTCCCGCCGCCCGCGTCCAGGGCAGGGCCGGCCGGCCGGGGGAGTGAGCCCCCGGCGGGCCCGGTCCGCCGCCTCGTGCGGTGCATTTCCATGGCCGCAAAAGTTAGTCAGTGATAACTAACAAGGCTCTTCACCACCTCAGGGGAAAACCGTGAACTCCACGCACGAAGCCGAAGGCGCCCGGGACACCCGGGCCGCCGCGCTCCGCGGCCCCGCCGTCTGGGCGCTCGTCCTCACCTCCGTGGCCGGCTTCATGGCCGCCCTCGACAACCTCGTCGTCACCACCGCCCTCCCCGCCATCCGCCAGGATCTCGGCGGCGCGCTGGAGGACCTGGAGTGGACGGTGAACGCGTACACGCTCACCTTCGCCGTCCTCCTGATGTTCGGCGCGGCCCTCGGCGACCGCTTCGGGCGGCGCCGGCTCTTCATGGCCGGCCTCGCGGTGTTCACCGGCGCCTCGGCCGCCGCCGCCCTCTCGCCCGGCATCGACGAGCTCATCGCCGCCCGCGCCGTCCAGGGCGTCGGCGCCGCGGTCATGATGCCGCTCACCCTCACCCTGCTCACCGCCGCCGTCCCGCCCGCCCGCCGTGGCATGGCCCTCGGGATCTTCAGCGCCGTCAGCGGCCTCGCCGTCGCCAGCGGCCCGCTCGTCGGCGGCACCCTCACCGAGCACATCTCCTGGCAGTGGATCTTCTGGCTGAACGTCCCGATCGGGCTGGCCCTGCTCCCGCTCGCCCGCCTGAAGCTGGCCGAGTCCACCGCCCCGAACGCCCGGCTCGACGTCCCGGGAACGCTCCTCATCAGCGGCGGCCTCTTCGGCATCGTCTACGGCCTCGTCAACGCCAACGCCCACGGCTGGACGAGCGGCCCCGTACTGACCGCACTGATCGCCGGCACCGCGCTCGTCGGTGCCTTCGTCGTCCACGGCTTCCGCAACGCGAACCCCATGCTGCCCATGCGCCTCTTCCTGAACCGGGGCTTCCTGGGGATCAACACGGCCAGCCTCCTCATGTACCTGGGCATGTTCGGCTCGATCTTCCGGCTCAGCCAGTTCTTCCAGGGCGTCGCCGGCTACTCGCCCCCCCAGGCCGGGGTCCGCATGCTGCCCTGGACCGCCATGCCGCTGGTC
>NZ_LFML01000029.1:73988-153889 GCF_001044425.1 Streptomyces roseus | reverse complement strand
CGCGGCGATCAGCCGCAGCCACGCCGGCAGGCCGCCCAGGAGGTAGTGCGACAGGGGACGGATGCGGCCGCGCCAGTGGCGGTCGAGGAACTCCGCCTTGTACGAGGCCATGTCCACCCCCACCGGGCAGTCGCTGCGGCACCCCTTGCAGGCCAGGCACAGGTCCAGCGCCTCGGCGACCTCCCGCGAGCGCCAGCCGTCCGTGAGGACCTCGCCCGCCAGCATCTCGTGGAGCAGCCGCGCCCGGCCGCGCGTGGAGTGCCGCTCCTCCCCCGTGACCCGGTACGAGGGGCACATCACGTGGGGACCGCCCGGCTCCGTCGACCGGCATTTCGCCACGCCCACGCAGCGGGCCACCTCCCCCGCGAACGGCGTCGCCGGCAGCACCGCGAAGCGCAGGTTCTCGTCCAGGCGGGCCGGGCGGACCAGGATCCCCGGGTTCATCCCGCCTGCCGGGTCCCACACGTCCTTGTACGCGCCGAAGAGCCGGACGACCTCCTCCCCGTACATCCGCGGCAGGAGCTCCGCCCGCGCCTGGCCGTCCCCGTGCTCCCCGGACAGCGAGCCTCCGTGGGAGACCACCAGGTCCGCCAGGTCGGTGGAGAAGGCGCGGAAGCCCGCGATCCCGGCCCGCGACGCCAGGTCGAAGTCGATCCGCACGTGCACGCAGCCCTCGCCGAAGTGCCCGTAGGGGGTCCCCCGCAGCCCGTGCCGCGCCAGCAGCGCGCGGAACTCCCGCAGGTACGCGCCGAGCCGGGCCGGCGGTACCGCGCAGTCCTCCCACCCCGGCCAGGCCATCCCCCCGTCGGGCATCCGCGTCGCCGTGCCCGCCGCGTCCTCGCGGATCCGCCACAGCGCCCGCTGCCCCGCCGCTTCCGTGACCACCACGGAGTCCACCGCGTCGGCGGCCCGTACGAGGGCCCGCGCCGCCCCCTCGTCCCGCATCTCCACGAACAGCCACCCGCCGCCCCGCGGCAGCCCGGAAGCCGCGCCGACCAGGTCGGCCGCCATGCCCTCCACCGTCAGCGGCCCGTACTCCAGCAGCCCGGCCGCCGCGTCGGCCGCCGCGCTCTCGTCCGCGTACCCGAGGACCGCGAGCGCCGGTGCGCGCGGCGCCTCCACCAGGCGTACGACCGCCTCCGTCACCACCCCGAGCGTGCCCTCGCTCCCGCAGAAGGCCCGGGCCGCCTGCACGCCCCGCTCGGGCAGCAGCGCGTCCAGGGCGCCGTATCCGGAGATGCGGCGCGAGAAACCTCCCGCCATGCCGGTACGCAGCACCGCCAGGTTGCCCGTCACCAGCTCCCGCAGGCCCTCCGGCGTTCCCGTCCAGCCCGTCCCGAGCCGGTGGCGGGCGCCGCCGTACGCCGTGACCGCCAGCTCCACCACGTTGTCGGCGGTGGTCCCCCAGGCCACCGAGTGGGCCCCGCACGCGTTGTTGCCGATCATCCCGCCCAGCGTGCAGCGGGAGTGCGTCGAGGGGTCCGGGCCGAAGGTCAGCCCGTACGGGCGCGCCGCCTCGCGCAGCCGGTCGAGCACCAGCCCCGGCTGGACCACGGCGGTCCGGGCGGCCGGGTCCAGCGACACCAGGGCGTCCATGTGCCGGGTCAGGTCCAGGACCACGCCGGTTCCCGTGGCCTGCCCGGCGATCGAGGTGCCGCCGCCGCGCGGGACGACCGGTACGCCCGCCTCCGCGCAGATCCGCAGCGCGGCGGCCACGTCCTCGGCGTCGCGCGGCGCGACGACCCCCACCGGGACCCGGCGGTAGTTCGAGGCGTCCATGGTCGCGAGGGCGCGGGCCGCGGCCCCGAAGTCCACCTCCCCGCGCAGGTTCTCCCGCAATGTCCGTTCGAGTTCCCCGGGTGACGTCACGGCCCCCACCCTGCCACCGGGTGGACTCGTCTCATCGGGTGGACGCGCCTCCAAGGGGTGGACCGGGACCCGATACGCTCCGCTCGTGGCCGAGATCCAGATTCCCGCTGACATCAAGCCCGCCGACGGACGCTTCGGCGCGGGCCCCTCCAAGGTGCGGACCGAGGCGCTGGACGCCCTGGCCGCCACCGGTACCTCCCTGCTCGGAACCTCCCACCGCCAGGCCCCGGTCAAGAACCTGGTCGGCTCGGTGCGGGACGGCATCCGGGACCTGTTCTCCCTCCCCGAGGGCTACGAGGTGATCCTGGGCAACGGCGGTTCCACCGCCTTCTGGGACATCGCGACCGCCGGGCTCATCGAGCGCAAGTCCCAGCACCTCACCTTCGGCGAGTTCTCGTCCAAGTTCGCCAAGGCCGCCAAGCTGGCGCCGTGGCTGGACGAGCCGACCGTCATCTCCTCCGAGCCGGGCACGCACCCCGAGCCGGTGGCCGAGGCGGGCGTCGACGTGTACGCGTACACGCACAACGAGACCTCGACGGGTGTGGCGGCGCCGGTCAAGCGCGTCGCGGGCGCCGACGCCGGTTCACTCGTCCTGGTGGATGCCACCTCCGGCGCCGGCGGTCTGCCCGTCGACATCACCGAGAGCGACGTGTACTACTTCGCCCCGCAGAAGTCCTTCGCCTCCGAAGGCGGCCTGTGGCTGGCGGCGTTCTCCCCGGCGGCCCTGGAGCGGGCGGCGCGCGTGCACGCCTCCGGCAGCCGGCACATCCCGGAGTTCTTCTCGCTGCCGACCGCGATCGACAACTCGCTGAAGAACCAGACGTACAACACCCCTGCCCTGTCCACCCTCTTCCTGCTGGACCAGCAGCTGAAGTGGATGAACGGCCAGGGTGGCCTGGAGTTCACGACCGGCCGTACGGCGGCCAGCGCACGCCACCTGTACGGGTGGGCGGAAGCCTCGAAGTACGCGAGCCCCTTCGTCGTGGACGCCGACAAGCGCTCCGCCGTCATCGGCACGATCGACTTCTCGGACGACATCGACGCCGCCGCCGTCGCCAAGGTGCTGCGCGCCAACGGCATCGTGGACACCGAGCCGTACCGCAAGCTCGGCCGCAACCAGCTCCGCATCGCGATGTTCCCGGCGATCGACCCGGCGGACGTGCAGGCGCTGACCGCGTGCGTCGACTACGTGATCGAACAGCTCTGATCACGGCCTTCCCGTCCTTCCTGCGGAGCCCCCGGCGACCTCGTGTCGCCGGGGGCTCCCGGCGTTCCGGGGCCCCTGCCTCCGGGACTTTCGTCCCAAAAATCGGGGCAAAGGGGCTGCAAAAGGTGCACCCTTGACGGGCGTGCGGCCTGCGGTTTCCCGCCGGGGGACCTTCGGCAGGGGCCCTCCCGCCCCCGCCCAGGACCTGCAACCAAAACACCCGGGATGTCCCTCATGTCTGGTGTGCCGGGAACGAACCCCGGCCCGTTCAGGAGGAATCCCATGCGCAAGACAGCCACCCTCGCCGCCGTAGCCCTCGTATCGGCGCTGGCCCTCGGCTCCGCCGTCCCCGCGTTCGCCGCCGACGCGAGCCCGTCCCCCGCGGCGAGCCACAGCCCGGGCACCGACGAAGGCTCCGCCTCCCTGCGCCTGTCGGTCTCCTCCGGCACGCCGGGCGACACCGTCGGGATCACCGTGAAGGCCCCCCAGGGCTCCACGGCCCTGTCGGTCTCCTCCAAGGCCCTGGAGGACGTACGGATCGGCCCGGCCGGCGACGGCACCTGGACCGGCACGGCGAAGATAGCCCGGGTCGGACACGGCGCCTACGGCGTGAGCCTGACCGGCACCGGCCCGGACGGCGCCAAGCTCCAGGCCGGCGACCGGCTCACCGTCAAGACCGACACCCCGCCGCCCGCCCCGGTCTCCTCCCTCAAGCTGTCGGCCGACCACGGCCGCCCCGGGGACAGGATCGGCGTCACGGTCAAGACGGCGGCCGACGTGAAGAGCGCGTACGTCAGCTCCGACGCGTTCGGCGGGAAGGTCGACCTGAAGAACGACGGACACGGCACCTGGACCGGGACCGCGGTCGTCGCCAAGGACGTCAAGACCGGCTACTACGGCGTCCACGCCTTCGCGGGCGGCAAGGAGTTCGACACCGTCAAGTTCTCCACCCAGGCGGGCGGGGGCGCCGCACGCGACGTCAAGCCCGTGACCCCGCTCAAGCCGAGCGAGCACAAGAAGCCCAAGGGCTCCGTCAACACCGGCCAGGCCCCGGCCGGCTCCCTCCCCGCAGCCCCGGCCGACCATGCCTGAGCAGCGTCCCACCCCCTCCCGCCGGGGCGGCCGCGCACGCCGCGCCGCCGCCCTGGCGGGGGCCGCGGCCCTCGGCGCCGTCCTCGCCACCGGCTGTTCCCAGGCGGCGGGCAGCCCGGCCGCCGGCGGTGCCGGCACCGCCGGGGCGGCCCCGGCGAACGCCACCGCGGCCTCCGCCCTGCCGCCCTCCGTCCCGGACCGGATCGAGATCCCGGACCTCAAGGTCGACGCACCGCTCGACACGGTCGGCCTCGACGCCCAAGGCGTCATGCAGGAGCCGGACTTCGCCAAACCCGACGACGCGGCCTGGTACAAGGACGGCCCCACCCCGGGAGAGCCGGGAGCCGCGGCCATCGTCGGCCACATGGACACCCCCCGGGCGCCGAAGGCCGTCTTCTTCAACCTCAAGACCCTGAAGAGGGACGAGAAGATCGAGGTCCACCGGGTCGACGGCACCACCGCCGTCTTCGCGGTCGACGAAGTCGGCACGTACAAGAAGGACGCCTTCCCCACCGACAAGGTGTACGGGGACACCCACGGCTCGGCCGCCTTGCGCCTGATCACCTGCGGCGGCAACCTCACCGCCGACCGCCACTGGGACTCCAACGTCGTCGTGTACGCCCACCTCACCGGCCGGGCCTGACCCGGGACCCGCCCCGGTCCCGGCCGGGCCCGGCCGCCCCGAGGATCGGGACCCGCACGCGATACCTTCAGGGCCTCGGCATTCGGTGAATGCAGGACGGCATGGAGGCAACGGCGTGAGCGTGCGAGTGACGGCGGCCCAAGGCGGCACGGACCCCTTCGGTACGGCCCGGCTGCGGCGCGGGGTGCTCGACGCGTGGGGCGCGGGCCCGGCCCGCTTCCGCGAGGACGCGAACGCCGAGGAGGACCTGGCCCTCGGCGGCTACCGCGACCGGCTCGTCGTCGAGCTGGCACAGAACGCCGCCGACGCCGCGGCCCGGGCCGGGGTGCCCGGCCGGCTGCGGCTCACCCTGCACCCCGGCGAGGCCGGGCACGCGGTGCTGGCCGTCGCCAACACAGGCGCCCCGCTGGACGCGACGGGCGTGGAGTCGCTGAGCACCCTGCGGGCCTCGGCGAAGCGCGAGCCGGCGGGGACGGCCGGCCCGACGACGGGGACCGCCGGATCGGCCGGAACAGCCGGCCCGACCGGATCGGCCGACACCGTGGGCCGCTTCGGCGTCGGCTTCGCGGCCGTCCTCGCGGTGTCCGACGAGCCCGCCGTGCTCGGCCGCCACGGCGGCGTCCGCTGGTCCCTCGCCGAGGCCCGCGAGCTGGCCCGCGACGCCTCCAACGGCAGCCCCGGCCTCGGCGACGAACTGCGCCGCCGCGACGGGCACGTCCCGCTGCTGCGGCTGCCGCTGCCCGCCGAGGGAACCGCCCCCGACGGCTACGACACCGTGGTCGTCCTCCCGCTGCGCGACGCCGCCGCCGCGGACCTGGTGCAGCGGCTGCTGGCCGGCATCGACGACGCGCTCCTGCTGACCCTGCCCGGGCTGGCGGAGATCGTCGTGGAGACCCCGGAGGCGGGCATCCGCACGCTCCGCCGCCGCGATGAGGGCCCGTACACGGTCGTCGAGGACTCGGCAGCAGGCCCCGGCGGCGAGACCCGCCGCTGGCGCACCGTCCGCCACAGCGGCCCCATCGAGCGGGCCCTGCTCGCCGACCGCCCGGTCGAGGAGCGGCTGCGGCCCGTCTGGACGGTGTCCTGGGCCGTGCCCGTCGACACCGAGGGCGCTCCCGTACGCCCCGCCACCGCGCCCGTGGTCCACGCACCGACCCCGACCGACGAGCCGCTGGGCATCCCGGCGCTGCTCATCGCGACCCTGCCGCTGGACACCGCCCGCCGGCACCCCGCGCCGGGTCCGCTGACCGACTTCCTGGTGGAGCGGGCGGCCGACGCCTACGCCGAACTGCTCGGCTCCTGGGACCCGGTGAGCACCGCGCTGGTGGACCTCGTACCCGGGCCGCTCGGCCAGGGCCCGCTGGACGGGGCGCTGCGCGCCGCCGTACTGGAGCGGCTGCCGCGCACGGCGTTCCTCGCCCCGGCGGCCCCGGCCGAGCACGCCGAGCACGCCGAGGAGCGGGCCGCCCTGCGCCCCTTCGAGGCCGAGGTGGTGGAGGGCGCGGGCGCCGAGACCGTACGGGTCCTGTCCGAGGTGCTGCCGACGCTGCTGCCCGCCGGACTGGAGCGCCGGCCCGAGCTGCGCACGCTGGGCGTGGGCCGGCTGCCGCTGGGCGACGCCATCGAGCGGATCGCGGGCATCGAGCGCGGCCCCGAGTGGTGGCACCGGCTGTACGACACCCTGGCCGGGGTGGACCCGGACCGGCTCTCGGGCCTGCCGGTGCCGCTGGCCGACGGGCGGACCACGATCGGCCCGCGGCACGTACTGCTGCCCGACTCGGACACCCCCGAGGACCTGGCCCGGATGGGCCTGAAGGTGGCCCACCCGGACGCGGCGCACCCGCTGCTGGAGCGCCTCGGCGCCCTCCCGGCCACGCCGCGCGCGGTCCTGACGACCCCGCAGGTGCGGGCGGCGGTGGCCGCCTCCCTGGACGCCGGGGAGATCTGGGACGAGGACGCCCTCGACGCCGACGAGCTGGCCGAGTTGGTCCTGCGCCTGGTCCGCGACGCCGACCTGGCGCCGGGCGACGAGCCGTGGCTGGGCGCGCTGGCCCTGCCGGACGAGGACGGGGAGCTCACCCCCGCGGGCGAGCTGCTGCTGCCGGGGTCCCCGCTGGCCTCGGTGATCCGCGAGGACGAAGTCCCGTACGTGGAAGGCGAGCTGGCCGAGCGGTGGGGCGCGCAGCCGCTGACCGCCTGCGGGGTGCTGGCCACGTTCCAGCTGGTGCGCGCCGCCGACGTCGTCCTCGACCCGGACGAACTGGAGCCCCGCGACGGGGACTTCGCCGAGCCGGACGACGCGGGGCTGCTGGACGCGGTGGACGTGTGGTGCGAGGACGTGCTGGACCAGCTCCCCGAGACCCCGCTGCCGCCCGTGGCCACCGAACTCGTCGCGGTCCGCGACCTCGACCTCGTCGACGACGACTGCTGGCCGCAGGCCCTGGCCATGCTCGCCCGGCCGCCGCTGCGCGACGCGCTGACCCAGCCCGTACGGGTGCTGCTGCCGGACGGCACCACGCAGTCGGTGCGCCCGTACACCGCCTGGTGGCTGCGCGACCACCCGGTGCTCGACGGCCGCCGCCCGGCGGGGCTGCGCGCGGCGGGCGGCGACCCGTTGCTGGCGGGCCTGTACACCCCGGCGGACGCGACGGGCTTCGAGGACGAGCAGGTGCTGCGGGCGCTCGGCGTCCGCACGACCGTGCCGGCCCTGCTGGCCGAACCCGGCGGAGCCGCCGAGCTCCTGGGCCGGCTCGCCGACCCGGACCGCGAGGTGTCGGACCGGCAACTGCACGCCCTGTACGGGGCCCTGGCCGATCTGGACCCCGAACAGGTGACGCTCCCGGACGAGCTGCGCGCGGTGGTGGACGGCGAGGTCGTCGTGGTCGACGCGGCGGACGCGCTGATCGCGGACGCCCCGGACCTGCTGCCGCTGACGGCGGGGCTGCCGCTGCTGCCGGTGGCCCCGGCCCGCGCGGCCGACCTGGCGGAGCTGCTCCAGGTCCGCCGGGTCTCGCAGACGGTCCCCGCGGAGGTCACGACGCCGGGCGAGGAGCACGAGGTCCCCGAGTCCGTACGGATCCTGCTGGGCCCCTCCACCCCGGCGACCTACCTGGAGCACGAGGAGCTGATCGCGGGCGGCGTGGAACTCGACTGGCGCCGCACCCCGGACGGCACCCTGCACGCCTCCACCCTGGAGGGCGTGGCGGCGGGCCTGGCCTGGTCGGCCGCCCAGTGGCCCCGCCGCTTCGAGGTGGCCGCCCTCCTGGAGGACCCCTCCCGCACCCCCGAACTGGCCCGCGACCGCTGGTTCGACTGACCGTCAGAGGCCCGGGGCGAAGCCCGTCACCGTGCGAGAGGTACCCGTGGTGCCCCTGCCGGCGAAGACCGTGACCTTACCGGAGGCGTCGGCGGACCACAGGTCCGGCAGACCATCGCCGGTGAGGTCACCGTCGGAGCCGATGCGGGGGTGCTGCGCGGCACCGAAGGTGCCCAGCGACGGACCGGCGGCCGGGTCGGCGAAAGCGGAGAAGTCCGGGGCGTCCGCCGTGCCCGCGACCGAGAAGGCGCGGACGGAGCCGTCCGCCCGGGAACGGGCCCAGAGCGTCGGGAAGTCGGTGCCCTGCGCGGCGCCGGGGGTGAGCAGGTCGTAGCCCGCCCAGCGCTCGTCGTCGGACAGGAGCGTGGCCGACCTCAGGCCGAAGCCGCCCCGCGTGGCCAGCCAGAGGCGACCGGTCTCGACGAACAGCACGGAGGTGTTCGGCAGGACCCCGTCGACGGCGCTGTCGCCCCGCGGCGAACCGTACGCGGCGATCCCGGTGACCGCCGACCAGTCGGCGCCCAGTCCGTGGTCCGCGCACGAGATGCCCTCGCCGGCCGCGTTCAGGCAGAGCGTGGGCTTGCGGAGGAGGACCGGTCCCTGCCCGGTGAACCGGCCCGCGCCGTCGTTGCGGAAGAGGTAGAGCGTCCCGCCGCCGGGCGCGTGGGCCAGGAGGTCGTCCACCCCCGCCCCGCTGAACGTGCCGCGGTGGGTGTACTGGATCTCCGCCCAACTGCCGCTGCCGCCGGGGGCGGCGTTCGCGCGGGCATGGGTGATCAACCGCGGGTCGGAGCCCGGGATGCGCAGATTGCCCTCTGCGTCCGGGACCAGGACGTCCGGCTTGCCGTCGGCGTCGATGTCACCGAAGGCGGCCGGGGCGGTGCTCGTCTGGGCGTAGTACGAGAGGACCGCGTCCTGGGAGACGTTGCCCGCGTTGTCCATCGTCTGGAGGTAGACCGACTGGCTGCCCCAGGTCGCGGGCTTGACCTTGATGTCGGTCGCACCGTCCGTGAGGCGGACGACATGGGCGTCCCTCGACTCGTCCGAGCAGCGCCAGCCGACGCTCGGCGTGGGGTCGGTGCGCCAGCGGGCACAGGCGATACCCGAGCCGGCGTCGGTGTCGGTCCCCTTCAGGGTGAAGGTCGCCTCCTCGCCGGCCCTCTTGGGGCTCGCGTCCGTGGTGACCTCTGCGGTCGGCGGGGTGTGGTCCACCCGGAAGTAGCACCAGGCCGTGTAGGGGCTGGTCAGCTTGCCGTCGGTGGCGCGTGCCCGCCAGGCGTACTGGCCGCCGTCCGCGAACCGGTCTCGGCCGAAGGTCGTGGCGGCCTCGGGCCACGTGGTCCGTATCGACGCCTGGTCGGTGCGCTTGCCCCCGTACGCGGTGTCCCAGAGCTGGAACGTCGTCTGGAGCGGCGCACCCGTCGGCGAGGAGGCCGTGGCGCGGAAGGTGAGGTCTCCCCCCAGGCCGATCCAGCCGGCGCCCGACCCGGAGTACGGGTCGGTGTCGCAGTCGGAGGAGCGGTCTTCCCCGGCGAAGCCGGGGGTGGGGCTGGTCCGGGTCGCGGTGACCGTGGGCGCCGCCGGGTCCGCCGCCGCGGCCGCCGGCGCCGCGACCGACAGGCCGAGTGCCAGCGCGACGGCCGCTGTGGACAGGGCACGAGCAGATTTCATGTGAAGCGTTCCCCCCTGGGTTCCGGGCTGTTGACCGGACGTAATGTTCCAGAAGGATCATCAGCTCGCACACGCATTTCAACCCGGGCGGGCGTCGCCCGAACGCGGTGGGCGCCGGGAGGCCGGGGCGGGGTCGGTCGGCCCCCTACGCCGGGAACCTGTGGTTGACCCAGCGGAAGGTGACCTCGATCAGGGCCGCGGCCGCCGCGGCGATGCCCACCGCGGTCCAGGGGAGCTGCGTGCCCACCAGCTTCAGTTCGAAGAACGTCTGGAGCCAGGGCACCACCAGGACGATCAGGAAGGCCGCGCCCATCGCGCCGACCAGCGCCACCCGCCACCACGTGTAGGGGCGGGCGATGATGACCAGGACCCACATCGAGGTCAGGAAGAGGGTCAGCGTCGCCGCGCTCGTCTCCGCCGGGAGGGCGTCGGGCCCCGTGTAGTGGTGGCGGGCGACCAGGTACGTCACGAACGTGGCCACCGCCGCGATCACACCGCCCGGGATCGCGTACCGCATCACCCGTTTCACGAAGTGCGGCTTCGCGCGCTCCTTGTTCGGCGCGAGGGCCAGGAAGAACGCCGGGATGCCGATCGTGAGCGTGGACAGCAGCGTCAGGTGCCGGGGCAGGAACGGGTACTCGACCTGGAAGCAGACCACCAGGATCGCCAGGAGCACCGAGTAGACGGTCTTCGTGAGGAAGAGGGTGGCGACCCGGGTGATGTTGCCGATGACCCGGCGGCCCTCGGCGACCACCGAGGGGAGGGTGGAGAAGCTGTTGTTCAGGAGGACGATCTGGGCGACCGCGCGGGTGGCCTCGGAGCCGGAGCCCATGCTCACGCCGATGTCGGCGTCCTTGAGGGCCAGTACGTCGTTGACGCCGTCGCCGGTCATGGCGACCGTGTGGCCCCTGGACTGCAGCGCTGCGACCATGTCGCGCTTCTGCTGCGGGGTGACCCGCCCGAAGACGGCGTTCTCGTCCAGGACCTCGGCCATGCCGGCCTGCTCGGCGGGCATCTTGCGCGCGTCGACGGTGTTCTCGGCGCCCGGCAGGCCCAGCTTGCCGGCCACCGCGCCGACCGAGACGGCGTTGTCGCCGGAGATGACCTTCGCGTGGACCTTCTGGTCCTCGAAGTAGCGCAGGGTGTCGGCCGCGTCGGGGCGCAGCCGCTGTTCCAGGACGATCAGGGCGGTCGGCTTGGCGCCGGCCCCGACGTCCGGGTCGTCGAGTTCGCGCGCGGCCCGGGCGAGCAGCAGGACGCGCAGGCCCTGCTCGTTGAGGCCGTTGATCTCGTCGAGGGCCGGATCGCCGGCCGGCAGGAGCACGTCGGGGGCGCCGAGCAGCCAGGTGCTGTTCTCGCCGTCGCCCTCGCTGAAGCTGGCGCCGCTGTACTTGCGGGCGGAGGAGAAGGGCAGGGACTCGGTGCAGCGCCATTCGGCGCTGTCCGGGTAGGCGTCGACGATCGCCTGGAGGCTGGCGTTGGGGCGCGGGTCGGATTCGCCGAGCGCGCCGAGCACCTTCCGGACGTACGAGGGATCCGCGCCGCCGAGCGGGCGGAGCTCGGTGACGTCCATGCCGCCCTCGGTGAGGGTTCCGGTCTTGTCGAGGCAGACCACGTCCACGCGGGCGAGTCCCTCGATGGCCGGCAGTTCCTGGACCAGGCACTGCTTGCGGCCGAGCCGGATGACGCCGATCGCGAAGGCGACGGAGGTCAGCAGGACCAGGCCCTCGGGGATCATCGGGACGATGCCGCCGACGGTGCGGGCGATGGCGTCCTTGAGGTTGTCGTCCTTGACGACGAGCTGGCTGATGATCAGCCCGATCGAGGTCGGGATCATCATCCAGGTGACGTACTTGAGGATGGTGGAGATGCCGGTGCGCAGCTCGGAGTGGACGAGCGTGAAGCGGGTGGCCTCTTCGGCCAACTGGGCGGCGTAGGCCTCGCGGCCGACCTTCGTGGCGGTGAACGCGCCGCCGCCAGCGACGACGAAGGACCCGGACATGACGGGATCGCCCGGCTTCTTCAGGACGGGGTCGGCCTCGCCGGTGAGCAGGGACTCGTCGATCTCCAGGCCCTCGGCCTCGCCGACCGTGCCGTCGACGACGACCTTGTCGCCGGGTCCGAGCTCGATGACGTCGTCGAGGACGATCTCGGAGGTGGAGATCTCGGCGGTCCGGCCGTCGCGGCGCACGCTGGGTTTGGCCTCGCCGATGACGGCGAGGCCGTCCAGGGTCTTCTTGGCGCGCATCTCCTGGATGATGCCGATGCCGGTGTTCGCGATGATCACGTAGCCGAACAGGCTGTCCTGGAGCGGCGCGACGATGAGCATGATCACCCAGAGCACGCCGATGATGGCGTTGAACCGGGTGAAGACGTTGGCGCGGACGATGTCGGCGGTGGAGCGGCTGCTGCGGACGGGCACGTCGTTGACGGCACCGCGGGCGACGCGCTCGGCGACTTCGGCGGTGGTCAGCCCGCCGGGCTTGAACCGGGGCGCGGGCGGCCGGACCGGGTGCACCGGATCGAGCTCGGCGCCCGCGTCGATGGCGGCGCCGCCGGGCCCGCCACCGCCGCCGCTGCCCGGCTCGGAACCGCCTGGTTCGATCTCTGCCCGCTGCGTCATGCAATCGACGGTAAAGGGGGTTTTACCGCTTCACCCGCCGAGAAGTCCGAAGATCCGGCTTCGGGATGACCCGAATCCTCCCCTGGTCCCCCGGGGCCCGGCCGGTGCATCCACCGCTCCCCCGGAGCCGACACCGTCCTCAGCCGACGCCGCCCTCAGCCGGCGGCGCCGTCCCCGTCCCGTGCGGTCTGCGCGCCCTGCCCGGCCTGCTCCGCCGCGTGGCGCTTGAGCGCGGCGTCGCGGCCGCGGACGTACCAGAGGCCGATCAGGCCGAGGAACCCGCCGGCCGCGCAGCACCAGACCCACCACAGCAGGTCCCGGTCGGCGAACCAGCCGTAGAACGGGAGCTGGACGACGAACATGGCGAACCAGAGGATCGTGCCGCCGGTGACGGTCGCGACGATCGGGCCCTCAAGGGGCGCGGGCGCCTCGTGCTTCGCAATCCATTTCGCCATGCCCCCAAGTCTAGGTGCGCCGAAACCGGGTCTACGCGCGGAGATGGACGGGCTTTCGTTCATGTGTTCATACTGAAACGGTGTGGGCTTGGCCCATTTTCTTCGTATGAATCACCCAATGCCCCCGCGATGAAGACACCAGAGGACCGCATGAGCACGTCGGCCCCCGCGCCCGCGCCCACCCGGCCGGACCCCGCCTCCGGCGGCACCTCCGCCCTGGACCGCCACTTCAAGATCTCCGAGCGCGGCTCCACCGTCGCCCGGGAGATCCGCGGCGGGTTCGCCACCTTTTTCGCGATGGCCTACATCATCGTGCTGAACCCGATCATCCTGGGCAGCGCGAAGGACATGTACGGGCACCAGCTCGACAGCGGCCAGCTCGTGACGGCCACCGTCCTGACGGCGGCCTTCACCACGCTCCTCATGGGCGTCATCGGCAACGTCCCGATCGCGCTCGCCGCCGGCCTCGGCGTGAACACCGTCGTCGCGCTCCAGCTCGCCCCGCGCATGAGCTGGCCCGACGCCATGGGCATGGTGGTCCTCGCCGGCTTCGTCGTGATGCTGCTCGTCGCGACCGGCCTGCGCGAGCGGGTCATGAACGCCGTCCCGCTCGGCCTGCGCAAGGGCATCGCGATCGGCATCGGCCTCTTCATCATGCTGATCGGCCTGGTCGACTCCGGCTTCGTCACCCGCATCCCGGACGCCGCGCACACCACGGTGCCGCTCACCCTCGGCACCGGCGGCCACCTGCTCGGCTGGCCGGTCCTGATCTTCATCGTCGGCGTCCTGCTGACCCTGGCGCTGCTGATCCGCAAGACGCCCGGCGCGATCCTGATCTCCATCGTGGCCATGACCGTCGTCGCCGTCGCCGTCCAGCTGATCGTCGGACTGCCCGACTCGGGCTGGGGCCTGACCGTCCCCGAGTGGCCGGGCAACCCGGTGGCCGCCCCCGACTTCGGGCTCGTCGGCCAGGTCAGCCTGTTCGGCGGATTCGGCAAGGTCGGCGTGCTGACCGGCATCCTGTTCGTCTTCACCGTGCTGCTGTCCTGCTTCTTCGACGCGATGGGCACGATCCTCGGCGTCGGCGACGAGGCCAAGCTGATCGACAAGGACGGCAACTTCCCCGGCATCAACAAGGTGCTGCTCATCGACGGCCTGGCCGTCGCCTCCGGCGGCGCCACCTCGTCCTCGGCCACCACCTGCTTCGTGGAGTCCACGGCCGGCGTCGGCGAGGGCGCCCGCACGGGCCTCGCGAACGTCGTGACCGGCGGCCTGTTCGCCGTGGCGCTGTTCCTGACCCCGCTCGCCACCATGGTCCCGTCCCAGGCGGCCACCCCCGCCCTGGTGGCGGTCGGCTTCCTGATCCTGGCGGGCTCGGTCAGGGACATCGACTGGAGCGACTTCACCATCGCCGTCCCGGCCTTCCTGGCCATGGTGATGATGCCGTTCACGTACTCGATCACCAACGGCATCGGCTTCGGCTTCATCGCCTTCTGCGTGCTGCGGCTGGCGACCGGCCGGGGACGCGAGGTCCCGGCGGCGCTGTACGTCGTATCGGCGGTGTTCGTCTTCTACTACGCGATGCCGGCCCTCGGCCTCACGTAGGCGCCCCAACGGCTCACGTGAGCCCGTAGAACGGCTCACGTGAGCCCGTAGAACTTCTCCGTCTCGTCGACTGCGGCCTTGAAGCGCTCGTCGAAGTCATCGCGAATGAGCGTCCGGACGACATAGTCCTGGACGCTCATTCCGCGTTTGGCCGCATGAGTCCGGAGGCGTTCGAGCAGCTCCCCGTCTATGCGCATGCTCAGCACGTGTGTCCCCATGCCGAAAGAGTCGTGGCACAGGACGTGGACGCGTGTCACTTTCCGCCGCCGACTCACCCGTACGAGTGACACGCTTCACCTGCGTTCTTTAGAGAGAGTAATGAGGTAGTCTAAAGAGATGCTCGACCTTACCCATGGCGACGACGCTGCCGCCGTGAACGACCTCCGCTCCGCCGTCATGCGGCTGGGCCGGCGCCTCAAGCACCAGCGCGTCGACGAATCGCTCAGCCCGACCGAGATGTCGGTGCTCGGCACCCTCGCCCGGTGCGGCCAGGCCACCCCCGGTGAGCTGGCCCGGCGCGAGCACGTCCAGCCCCCGTCGATGACCCGCATCGTGGCGCTGCTGGAGGCCAAGGGACTGGTCAGGCTGCAGCCGCACCCGGACGACCGCCGCCAGAAGGTGGTCACCCAGACGGAGGAAGCCGAAGCGATGCTCGAGGAGAGCCGTCGCAAGCGGAACGCCTTCCTGGCCGGGCTCGCGGCCGAGCTCACCGAGGACGAATGGGCCAAGCTCCGCGAGGCCGCTCCCGTCCTGGAGAAGCTCGCGCACTTGTAACGGACGACGCCAGGAGGCGAACGCTTTTGAGTACGGGAACCGGAGCAGACTCCGCACCCGGCCATACATCCACCACTACCACCGGGCACCCGGCGGGCTCCGCGCACGCCACGGGCCCGACACGCTCCACGAGCCCCACCGGCTCGACACGCTCCACGGGCTCCACGGGCTCCACGGGCTCCACGGGCAAGAACAACTCGATGTTCAGCTCGCTGAAGATCCGGAACTACCGGCTCTTCGCCACGGGACAGGCCGTCTCCAACACCGGCACCTGGATGCAGCGCATCGCCCAGGACTGGCTGGTCCTGTCCCTGACCGGCTCCGCCTCCGCGGTCGGCATCACGATCGCGCTGCAGTTCCTGCCGATGATGCTGCTGGGCCTCTACGGAGGCGTACTCGCGGACCGGCTGCCCAAGCGGCCGCTGCTGATCGCCACCCAGACCCTGATGGGCCTGACCGGCGTCGCGCTCGCCGCGCTCACCCTCGCCGGACACGTCCAGGTCTGGCACGTGTACCTCGCGGCCTTCCTGCTCGGCCTCGTCAGCGTCGTGGACAACCCGGCGCGGCAGACCTTCGTGCCCGAGATGGTCGGCAAGGAGCAGCTCGCCAACGCCGTCAGCCTGAACTCGGCGAACTTCCAGTCCGCGCGGCTGGTCGGCCCGGCGATCGCCGGTGTGCTGATCACCGCGGTCGGCGTCGGCTGGGCCTTCCTGCTGAACGGGCTGTCCTTCGCCGCGCCGGTCGCCGGCCTGCTGCTGATGAGCACGCGCGAACTGCGCCCGGCCGAGACGCAGCCACGCGCCAAGGGCCAGCTGCGGGAGGGCCTGCGGTACGTCGCCGGCCGGCCCGAGCTGATCTGGCCGATCGTGCTGGTCGGCTTCATCGGCACGTTCGGGTTCAACTTCCCGATCTGGCTGTCGGCTTTCGTCAGCGACGTGTTCCACGGGGACGCGGGCACCTACGGGCTCTTCAACACTCTGATCGCGGCCGGCTCCCTGGCGGGCGCGCTGCTCGCGGCCCGGCGCGGGCACTCGCGGCTGCGGCTGCTGGTCGCGGCGGCGGTGCTGTTCTCGGCACTGGAGGTCGTGACGGCCTTCGCGCCCGGGTTCTGGCTGTTCGCGGCGCTGCTCGTGCCGATCGGGATGTTCGGACTGACGGTCAACGTCACCGCGAACGCGAGCGTCCAGATGGCCTGCGACCCCGAGATGCGGGGCCGGGTGATGGCGCTGTACATGATGGTGTTCACCGGCGGCACCCCGATCGGCGCCCCGGTGGTCGGCTGGGTGACGGACACGTACGGGGCCCGGATCGGCATGGCCGCGGGCGGCCTCGTCTCCCTGGCCGCGGCCGCGGCCATCGCGGTGATCCTGTCCCGGGTCGGCAACCTCCGCCTGAGCGTGAGCCGCCGCGGGGTCACGTTCGTCCCCTCGCCCCGCCCCCGCGAGCTGGTGACGGCGGCCTGAGGCCCCGTCGTCAGCCGCGCGGCCCCCGGCGCAACAGCCGCTTGACGCCGAAGACCAGGGCCGCGCCCACGGCCAGGACGGCCGCGCCCTTGGTGAAGCCGCCCCCGCCCTGATCCCCCGCGGGGCCGGGGGCGCCGGGAGCCGGGCTCGCGCCCGGCTTCCCGGGCGCGGGGGACGCCGGGCCGCCGGCCGCGGGCTTCACCGGGACCGCCACCACCCGGCTCGACTCCCCCTCCGATCCGAACAGCAGCGTCGACCCGTCCGCCGAGTACGTCACCGACTCCGCCTGCCCCTGCCACGGCGCCTCCACCCGCTCCCCCTCGCCCTCCGGCTTCCCGTCCTTCCACGGGTAGGTCCTCGCGAAGAAGTAGCCGCGCAGCGTGAGCCGGCCGCCGTCCGGGGAGAAGGCCCCGTCCGTCACCCACGGCAGGTCCGCGACCCGCCGGAACACGTTCGTCCCCGAAGCCGACAACTGCTCGGGCCCCTCGTACAGGCCGCCCTTGTCCTCGCTCTTGCTCGCGATGTACACCCGGCCCGTCACCGGATGCACCATCAGCGCCTCCGCGTTGCGCGCCCCGTCCGCGTACTTCACCGTGAACTGCTCGGCCTTGACCGTGACGTCGGCCAGCCGCTTCGGTTCCGGGAAGCGGTAGATCCAGACGTGGTCCCAGGTCCCGTTCAGGTTGTCCCCGATGTCGCCGACGTACAGCTGCCCGTCCGGGCCGAGCGAGATCGCCTCGACGTCGCGCGGGGCCCCGATCCCGGTCATCGTCACCCGCGCCACGGTCTTCCCGGTCGCCGAGTCCACCGCGTACACGTACGGGCCGTCGTCGCTGTCGTTGTGCGTCCAGTACACGCCCGGGTGGATCCGGCTCGCCGCCAGCCCGCTCGACTCCTTGATCCGCGGATCGGTGATGGTGAACCCGGAGGCGCCGGGGGATCCGGAGGCGGGAGCCGCTCCCGAGGCCTGGACGGCGGCCGCGGCCGAACCCGGCAGCACGGCAAGGGCAATGACGGCGGTCAACGGCAGCAGGCGCATGCCCCAAGCCTGCCAGGGTGCCGCGCGTGTCCGGCATCACAGGGGCTCGCGGCGCCCGATCCGCGATGATGACCGGATGCGTTTCATGTTCGTCGGCGATTCCATGACCATCGGACGCGCCGGCGACTACACCTGGCGCTACCGGATGTGGCAGCACCTGAGCGCCGTCCCGGGCGGCCCCCACGAGATCGTGGGCCCGCGCACCGCGCTCTTCGACACCGCGGCCAACGCGCCGACCAGCCACGCCTACGCCGACCCCGGCTTCCCGCAGGACGCCCGCCGCCACCTCGCCGGCTGGGGCGAGGGCTGGCAGCACATGGCCCCCCTCATCGGCTCCGCCGTGCGCTCCGGGGAGCCCGACGTGCTGCTCGTCTCCCTCGGCCTGATCGACCTCGGCTTCTACACCGGCGCCGAGGAGACCGCGGCCAACGCCCGCCGCTTCGTCGCGGAGGCCCGGGCGGCCCGCCCCGGCATCCGGATGGTCCTGCTCCCCGTCATCCCGAACGTCCGGGCCGAGACCGACGCGCCCTTCGCGGCCGAGGTGGCCCGGTTCAACGAGCTCCTCGCGAAGGCCGTCGCGGACCTGTCGACCGACGCCTCGCCGGTCCTGCTGGCCGCGCGCCCGGCCTCGTACGAGATCGCGTACGACACCTACGACGGCACCCACCCCAACGCCTCCGGCGAGCACCGCCTGGCCGGCGAGTTCGCGGCGGTGCTGCACCAGGCGTGGGGCATCGGCGGCCCGTACCGGATGCCCTGACGCCCCGTAGGACCACATCCCGCGTTCCCGCCGTGACCCGGCCTCCGTGCGTATCGTTGTACTACGCGGCTGCCCGCGACTGCGCGGCAGCGGGGAGGAGCGCCACGGTGACCGTCGTAGAGACCGACAGGATCGAGATGGCCGACATCAGCAGCGAGCAGGCCTTGGACGACATGTTCGAGGCGCTTGAGCCCGTCCCCGAGGGATTGAAGGTCGAGATCGTCGAGGGGACCGTCTACATGTCGCCGCAGCGGGACACGCACTGGGAGATCATCCGCAGGATCGTCCGTGCCCTGGAAGACGAGTTCGGCATGGGAGTCAAAGCCCTCTCGGACGTGCGCATCGACTTCCCCGGCCGGCTGAACGGGTTCGCGCCCGACGTCGCGTTGCTCAGTACGGACGCCACCAAGGACGACTCGGCTCACTGGCGCCACCAGGACGTGGAATTCGTCGCCGAGGTGATCTCCAAGGGCACCGCCGCCAACGACTACGGCCCCAAGAAGGCCGCGTACGCGGCCGCCGAAGTGCCCGCCTACCTCGTCGTCGACCCGTACGTCCGCCGCTGCCTGCTCTACACCCAGCCCAAGGACGGGGACTACGCCACGGAGACCAAGATCCCCTTCGGGGACGAGATCGACCTCACGGGCACGGTCGTGGGCCTGGTCCTCGACACCTCCGAGTTCCCCCGCGACTGATCCGCGCCCCGCGCCGGGGCGCGGACCGGTCGCACCGTACCGTCACCCCGGCCGGCGGCCTACCGGCTCACCAGGCGAAGGCCTCCGGGGAGGCCCCCGGGCCCGGGAAGATCTCGTCCAGGCCGGAGAGCACCTCCTGCGACAGCTCCAGCTCCAGGGCCCGCAGGGCGCTCTCCAGCTGTTCCGCCGTCCGGGGACCCACGATCGGCCCGGTCACCCCGGGGCGGGTCAGCAGCCACGCCAGGGCCGTCTCGCCGGGCTCCAGGCCGTGCTTGTCGAGCAGGTCCTCGTACGCCTGCACCTGCGCCCGTACGGAGCTGTTGGCGAGGGCGTCCGCGGAGCGCCCGGAGGCGCGGCGGCCGCCCTCGACCTCCTTCTTGATGACGCCGCCCAGCAGGCCGCCGTGCAGCGGGGACCAGGGGATCACGCCGAGCCCGTACTCCTGCGCCGCCGGGATGACCTCCATCTCGGCGCGCCGCTCGGCGAGGTTGTACAGGCACTGCTCGCTGACCAGCCCGACCGAGCCGCGCCGCGCGGCCTTCTCGTTGGCCTGGGCGATCTTGTAGCCGGGGAAGTTCGACGATCCGGCGTACAGCACCTTGCCCTGCTGGATCAGCACGTCCACGGCCTGCCAGATCTCCTCGAACGGGGTCCGGCGGTCGACGTGGTGGAACTGGTAGAGGTCGATGTAGTCCGTCTGGAGCCGCTTGAGGCTGGCCTCGACGGCCCGGCGGATGTTCAGCGCCGAGAGCCGGTCGTAGTTGGGCCACGGGTCGCCCTCGCCGGCCATGTTCGCGTACACCTTGGTGGCCAGCACGGTCTTGTCCCGACGGCCGCCGCCCCGGGCGAACCAGGTGCCGAGGATCTCCTCGGTACGGCCCTTGTTCTCGCCCCAGCCGTAGACGTTGGCGGTGTCGAAGAAGTTCAGGCCCGCGCCGAGCGCGGCATCCATGATCGAGTGACTGGTGGGTTCGTCTGTCTGCGGACCGAAGTTCATCGTGCCGAGTACGAGTCGGCTGACCTTGAGTCCGGTGCGTCCGAGCTGTGTGTACTTCATGACCCCCAAGCCAACTGCCTGGAGTCCACTCGAAGCAAGGGCCCGCGCGGACGGGGCGGCGTCCGGTGGGCTACTGGCCCACGGCGGCCGCCACGGCCACGACGACGAACATCAGCACGAGTACACCGGCCATCACACGGTTTCGGGTCTTGGGATCCACCCGTCGAGCGTAACGCGAGCCGCGCCGGTTCCCGTACGGGGGTCAGGCGGCCAGGGGCCAGGCCTCGACCACCTCGTAGCGGGGCTGCTCCCCCGGGACCCCGGCGGTGGGGAGGTTGCTGCGGACCAGGCTGAGCTCGCCGACCCGCCACGGCGTGCCCTCGAAGCCCGCGAGGGCCTCGGTGTAGGGGCGCAGGTCGGCGCCGGTGCGGCTGCGGGCCAGGGTGAGGTGGGGGGTGTAGCGGCGGTGGTGCTCCATCGCCACCCCGGCCCGGCGGGCGGCGGCGTCGGCGCGCTCGGCGAGCATCCGCATCGGGTCGATCCCGCCGGCGGCACCGGCCCACAGGGCGCGGTCGCCGAAGTGTCCGCAGCCGTGGATGCGCAGGCCGAAGGGCTCGGTGCGGTGGGCGGCGCGGGCCAGCCGGGCGTGCAGGTCCGGCAGGAGCTCGTCGCGCACCTCGCCCATGAAGGCGAGGGTGAAGTGCCAGCCCGCCTCGTCCGTCCAGCGCAGCCGGTCGTCGCGCAGCGGCGCCACGGCGCGGCGCAGCTCGTCGACCGCATCCGGGGGCGGCATCACCGCGGCGAACAGCCTCATGGGCGCGAGCCTAACCCGGACCGCGGGTCAGGCTCGCGCCCGGGCGCGTCACGCGTCCGCGATGGGGATCTGGTGGGAGGCGGACGCCGTCTTGCCGTTGACCGGGGTGGTGTCCGCGGCGGATCCCGGGGCGGCCGGCTGGGACATCGAGGCGAGGAGCTGGCGGGCCAGGCCGAGGCCCGTGCCGCCCATGGTCAGCGCCTTCGCGAACATCTCCGACATCCCCTCGGCACCGTTCAGGAGCACCATGTGCTCCACGTTGCCGAAGGCGCCCGCGCCCGCCTCCACGATCGCCGGCCAGTTCTCGGCGAGCTGCTGGGCGACGACCGCCTCCTGGTTCTCGGCGAGTGCGGCGGCCCGCGCCTTGATCGCGTCGGCCTCGGCGAGGCCCTTGGCCTTGGCCGAAGCCGCGACCGCGAGGCCCTTCGCCTGGGTGGCGGCCGCTTCGGCCTCACCGGTCGCCCGGGTGGCCTTCGCCGCCGCCAGGCCCCGGGCCTCGGTGGCCGCCGCGTCCGCGGTCGCCGCCGTGGTCACGCGGGTGGCCTCGGCCGCCGCCGCCAGCTCGGTCTCCTTGGCCTTGGCCTGCGCCGCCGAGATGCGGGCGTCGCGCTCGGCCTCGGCGCGGGTGCGGGTCTCGTACGCCGCGGCGTCCGCGGGCTTGCGCACGTCCGCCTGGAGCTGCTGTTCGCGCCGGTGCGCTTCGAGCTCGGCGACCCGGGTCTCCTGTACGACGACCTCCTGGCGGGCCGCGGCCTCCGAGAGGGGGCCCGCCTGGCGGGCGGTCGCGGCGGCCTTGTCGCGCTCGGCCTGGTAGCCCGCCTGGAGGATCTCGCTGTCGCGGGTGGCCTCCGCCATCCGTGCGAAGGCGGTCTGCTCGGCCTCGGTGGCCAGGCGGTTCGCCTCCGCCTGCGCGATGCGCGCGTCCCGCTGGACGGCGGCCGCGTGCGGCATCGCCAGGTTCTTGATGTAGCCGGTCGGGTCCTCGATCTCGTGGATCTGGAGCGAGTCGACGATGAGGCCGAGCTTCTCCATCTCCGTACCGCAGGCCGCCCGGGTCTGCCCGGTGAGCTTCTCCCGGTCGCGGATCATGTCCTCGACCGTCAACCCGCCCACGATGGAACGCAGATGACCCGCGAAGACGATGTGCACCCGCTCGGGCATCATCTTCTGCTGGTCCAGGAAGCGGCGCGCCGCGTTCGCGATGGACACGAGGTCGTCGCCGATCTTGAAGATCACGACGCCCTTCACCCGCAGCGGGATGCCCTGATGGGTGACGCAGTCCACGTTCAGCTGTGTCTCGTTCAGGTCCAGCGACAGCTTGCGGACCGCCTGGACGCCGGGGACCACGAGGGTTCCGCGCCCGGTGACGATCCGGAACCCCATGCCCTCGCCGATGCCCTCGGTGCGGTGGGTGGAGCCGGAGATGACGAGTGCCTCGTTCGGTTCGGCCACCCGCCACATGAGCTTGAACAGGCCGATCAAAGCCAGGATTGCGGCGAGAACGATTCCCGCCACGACGCCGATAGCCATCGGCAACGCCCCCTTATCGCAGTGCCGTTCGACACTGACGAGGGCGAGTGTGCTCCTGCGGCGGGCCGTTAAGAAGTCAGGGGGGGATTCTTGTCGCCATCTTGATACGAAGCACATCCGCGCAGGTGGCGCCGGGGCTCAGTTGTCGTACGCGGCCATCACGTACACCGTGCGCGGCGGCAGGTACTCCACGACCGTCACGACCGTGCCGACCGGCAGCCGGCCGGTCCCGTGCGCCGGATGGGCGAGGAAGTGCTCCGCGCCGCCCCGGATGCGGACGATGACCTCGCCCACGAGCCCGGGGCCCACCGTGCCGGTCACCCGGCCGTCCAGCCCGATCATGCCGTCTTCCCCCATGGTGCGAGGGTACGCCGCGGCACCGGGCCCCGGTGCCGCTCCGGGAGTGGCCGAGTTCTCTACGAGTGGCCGAGGTCGGCGGCCGGGAGGTCCGCCGAGGGGACGGAGCCCGTGTCGGCGGCCGGGCGCAGCGGGAACTCGTCCGTGGCCATCGAGTCGAGGACCGGCGGCGCCGGCCGCGGCGGCTTCGGCATGACCGCGGCCTCCGAATGGCCGCCGCAGCCGTACGAGAGCGAGACGAGGTGCCCGTCGGCCGGGCCGAACTCGTTGGCGCAGACGCCGAAGGCCTGGCCGAGCGAGCCGCCGATGGCGACGAGGAACCCGCAGGAGACGCAGGAGGCGGGCGCCGCCTGCGCCATCGGGGTCTTGGCGCCGAAGGACTCGTCCCAGCGGTCGGCCGCGCTGTGCAGCCCGTACCGGGACAGGACCCGGGCCCGCCGCATGCCGAGCTCCTCGGCGACGGAGGTGATGGAGCCCCGTACGGGGACCACGGCGCGGTCGGTGACGTCCGCGTCCTCGGCCTCGACCAGTTCGGCCATCTCGGTGGAGACGACCGAGTTCGGCGGCGGGGTGTCCTCGCCCGACCAGCCCGGCTCCAGCCGCAGGTCCTCGGCGTCGGTGGGCAGCAGGTCGCCGGGGCCCATGTCGCCCGGGCGCAGCCGCTCGCTCCACGGCACCCACTCGGGGGCGAGCAGCGCGTCCTCGCCGGGGAGGAGCACCGTTTCGTCGAGGGTGACGTTCTTGGCGCGGGAGGCGCGCGTGACGGTGACGGCCCAGCGCCAGCCCCGGTAGCCCGGGTCCTTGCACTCGAAGAAGTGCGTGACGACCCTGTCACCCTCCGCCACGGCGGAGACGTGCTCGCCCACCACGGAGGGAGCGGCGGCTTCCTCGGCGGCCGTGCGGGCGAGGTCTACCGCCTCGGCGCACAGGCGGTCGGGGGTACGGCTTCGCGTCGTCGCAGCACTCACAGGTCTCGTTCTCTCCTACGCCGTCTCACGAGTGCGCCGTCCGTACTGTCGTCCTGAACGACCCGTCGGTCCTGTCCGTACGTGGCGCGGGCGGAGCGGACCAGAGGGCCGCGTCGACGTCCGCACCCGATCGGCCTCGGGCGCACCTACCTGCAATCCATTCTGCGGGATCGCGAAGAGGCGCGCGGCCGAGAGCAACCGCCGGTGGCGCGCTACGCACGCTACCTCCTCCGAAGCCTTGGGCCCACATGCAAGGTCCGATTCGCGGACGGGAGCGCGTGCCGACACCCCTCCCGCGCCCTCCCGACGCCCGCCCGACGGGCGTCCGTAACGCGCCGGGACGATAGCGGGAGGGGTCCTTGGGGCACTATGGCGGATGTGGCACCCGTTCGGTCGTCCCGCGACGGCCCGGGACCGGCCAGGCGGGCCGGCCGGGCCGTCGGGCATGCCCTGCGGAGCCCGTTCACCGGTACGGCGCGCGGGATTCGGCGGGCCACGCACGCGCACGGGGCCGGCGAATCGGGCCTCGGCAAGCTGATCGAGCTGCACGCCATCAACGGCGCCGGCGATGTGATGATCACGGTGGCGCTGGCCTCCACGGTGTTCTTCTCGGTACCCACGGACGAGGCACGCGGCCGCGTCGCGCTGTACCTCGCGATCACCATGGCCCCCTTCACCCTGCTGGCCCCGGTCATCGGTCCGGCGCTGGACCGGCTGCCGCACGGCCGGCGGGCCGCGATGGCCGTCGCGATGCTCGCGCGGGCGCTGCTCGCGGTGATGATGTCGGGCGCGGTCGCCACGGGCGGGCTGGAGCTCTACCCGGCGGCACTGGGCGTGCTCGTCGCGTCCAAGGCGTACGGGGTGGTGCGCAGCGCGGTGGTGCCGCGGCTGCTCCCGCCGAAGTTCTCACTCGTCAAGGCGAACTCGCGGGTCACCCTGGCGGGCCTGCTCGCGACCGGCGCGGCGGCCCCCGTCGCGGCGGGGCTGCACGGCATCGGGCCGCCCTGGCCGCTGTACGGGGCCTGCGCCATCTTCGTGTGGGGCACGTTCGCGGCGTTCTCGCTGCCGCCCAAGGTGGACGAGGCCAAGGGCGAGCGGCGGGCCCGGCTCTCCACGCACGAGCCGCATTCGCGCAAGCCGGGCCTGCGCACGGTGAGCCCCTCGGTGCTGTGCGGACTGCTGGCGAACGCCGCGATGCGCGCGCTGTCCGGGTTCCTGATCTTCTTCCTGGCGTTCCTGCTGCGCGAACACCCGCTCGCCGGGCAGAGCGCGGCCGTCTCGCTGGGCATCGTGGGCGTCGCGGCCGGCGTCGGGAACGCCTGCGGGACGGCGGTGGGCGCGTGGCTGCGGGCACGGGCCCCGGAGACGATCATCGCGTCGGTGCTGTCGGTGACCCTGGGGGTCGCGATCCTGGCGGCGGTGTTCTTCAGCGGGCTGTTCATGGCCGTGCTGGCGGCCACGGCCGGCTTCTGCCAGGCGCTGGCGAAGCTGTCCCTGGACGCGATGATCCAGCGGGACGTGCCGGAGGCCGTGCGGAACTCCGCGTTCGCCCGTTCGGAGACGCTGCTCCAGATGGCGTGGGTGCTGGGCGGCGCGATCGGGATCGTGCTGCCGCTGAACGGGGTGCTGGGGATGGCCGTCGCCGCGGCGATCGTCGCGGCGGGCACCACGATGGCCGTACGCGGGCGCCTCCGCGCCCCGAGCCACCACCATCCGGGCTCCTCGCGCCCCCGGGTGGCCTGAGGCCGTTCAGAGCGGGGCAAATCGGCCCTCCCGGGCCGGCCGCGCGCGGCGCGGCAGGCCACGGACACCCCCGTGCGGCGGCAGAGCGGGGTGGCCCGATAGCCTTCGGCTCATGACCGCACCGCTTTTCTCGGGTAGGGGCCGCCGCAGCGTCGCGGCCCTCGGAGCCGTGTCCGCCGGCCTCCTCCTCCTCTCCGCCTGCGACAAGCCGACGCCGCTGGCGACCGTGACGGTCGGCTCGTCGTCGGTGTCCACCGAGGCCGTCTGCTCCGACGCCAAGGAGCTCTCCATGGACAAGGTCCAGGAGTGCCTCACCGACATGAAGGACGCCAAGACCATCGCCTACCGCCGCGGGGACACCCTGCGTCTGGGCGTCGAGCCGGAAGTCGTCGAGGACGGCAAGCGGTGGCAGGCGGTCCTGGACGGCCAGCCGATCACCGAGCCCTCCGCCAACACCTACCGCAGCTTCCCCGGCGCCGACATCTTCGCCACCGGCGGCCAGGGCGAGGCCCCCTCCGCCAAGAAGCTGAACATCGTCCAGGTCGGCGAGGACGGCAAGCCGCTCGCCGTCTGGGCCTACAACGTCAAGCTCAAGTAGGCACGTACCGACGGTGCGCGCGCTCATCGTGACCGCAGTGGCGGCGGAGGCAGACTCCGTCGCCAGTGGCCTGACCGGGCCCACCCCTCATCCGGACCCGGTGACGCCCGAGCCGCGCACCCTTCCCGGCGGGTACCTCCTCTCTCGGCGGGATCTGCCCGGCCTCGCCGCCGACGTGCTCGTCGGCGGGGTCGGGCCGGCCGCCGCCGCGGCCGCCACGGCCACCGCGCTGGCGCTGGCCGAGTACTCCCTCGTCGTCTCCGCCGGCATCGGCGGCGGGTTCGCTCCCGCCGCCCCGGTCGGCTCCCTCGTGGTCGCCGACGCCCTCGTCGCCGCCGATCTGGGGGCCGAGACCCCCGACGGCTTCCTCGACGTACAGGAGCTGGGCTTCGGGCGCAGCGTGCACCTCCCGCCCGCCGAGCTCGCCGCCCGTGCCGCCGAGGCCACCGGGGCGCTGCTCGCGCCCGTGCTGACCGTCTCCACCGTCACCGGCACCGCCGAGGGCGCGGCCCGGCTCGCCGCCCGGCATCCGCTGGCCGGGGCCGAGGCCATGGAGGGGTTCGGGGTCGCGGAGGCGGCCGCCGCGCACGGGCTGCCCGTACTGGAGGTCCGCGCCGTGTCCAACGCCGTCGGCCCCCGCGACCGCGACGCCTGGCGGATCGGGGACGCGCTGGCCGCGCTCACCGCCGGATTCCGCGCCCTGGGGCCCGTACTCGTCACCTGGGGAGAACGCCATGAGCACCGCTGACCCGCTCGCCGGAGCGCCCGCCGCGGCACCCGCCGAACCGCGCACCGAACCGCCCGCCGAACCGCTCGCCATCGCCTATTCGCCGTGCCCGAACGACACGTTCGTCTTCGACGCCTGGGCGCACGGCCGGATCCCGGGGGCGCCCGCCCTCGACGTCACCTTCGCGGACATCGACATCACCAACGGCATGGCCGAGCGCGGCGAGCTGGACGTGCTGAAGGTGTCGTACGCCGTGCTGCCGTGGGTGCTGGAGGAGTACGCGCTGCTGCCGTGCGGCGGCGCGCTCGGGCGCGGCTGCGGGCCGCTCGTGCTGACGCGGGAGCCGGGACTGGACCTGAACGGCAAGACCGTCGCCGTGCCCAGCGAACGCTCCACCGCCTACCTGCTGTTCCGGCTGTGGGCCGCGGACGTGCTGGCGGAGGGGGTCGGCGAGGTCGTCGTCCTGCCGTTCCACGAGATCATGCCGGCGGTCCGCGACGGCCGGGTCGACGCCGGACTGGTCATCCACGAGGCCCGGTTCACGTACCAGGACTACGGGCTGCACCGCCTCGCCGACATGGGCGAGCACTGGGAGTCCACGACCGGTCTGCCGATCCCGCTCGGCGCGATCATCGCGAAGCGCTCGCTGGGTGCCGAGACCCTGCGCGCCCTGGCCGAGTCGGCCCGCACGTCGGTCCGGATGGCCTGGGACGATCCGGAGGCCTCCCGCCCGTACGTGCGCGCCCACGCGCAGGAGCTGGACCCGGCCGTCGCCGACCAGCACATCGGGCTGTACGTCAACGAGTTCACCGCCGACCTCGGCGACGCCGGGTACGCCGCGGTGCGCGGGCTGTTGACGCGGGCCGCGGCGGAGGGTCTGGTACCGGCCATCGCGGGGGACGCGCTGGCCTTCCCGTAGCCGTTCTCCGGCTGCGGACGAGGTGCGTACGACGGTGCCCCGGGCCTCTTTCGAGGGCCGGGGCACCGTCGTGCGTACGGGTCGGCTGCGGGCTCAGACGTCGAGCTGGTCGGCCACCGCGCGCAGCAGGCCGGCGATCTTCGTGCCGTGCACCTTGTCGGGGTAGCGGCCGCGCTCCAGCATCGGGGTGATGTTCTCCAGCAGCGTCGTGAGGTCCTGCACGATCGAGGCCAGTTCGTCCGGCTTGCGGCGCTGAGCGGCCGCGACCGAGGGCGCCGGGTCCAGCACCGTCACGGAAAGCGCCTGGTCACCGCGTTGTCCGGCGACGACGCCGAACTCGACGCGCTGGCCGGGCTTGAGGGCGTCGACCCCGGCCGGGAGCACCGACGAGTGGACGAAGACGTCTCCGCCGTCGTCACGGGAGAGAAAGCCGAAGCCCTTCTCACTGTTGAACCACTTGACCTTGCCGGTAGGCACGTCCGTCCTCTGTCCTTGTGCTCGTCGGGGTCCGGGACGCCGCTCGGCGGGTCCGGACAACAGCGCAGCGGGTCATGGTGACCCGCCGTGTCCAGGCTAGTGGGCGATGGACGGGAGACAAGACGTTCCCCGGTCCTTCGCCGGCTCTTCGCGTCCGGCCGCGCTGTCGGCCGCTTCGGCCAGGGAACTACCCTGGTGGGGTGACCGTTACTCCTCATCCCGACGAAGCGCGCCCGGGCGACGGCCTGGTGCGCGCCGGTGGCATCGTGTTCATCGTGGGCGCCGTGGCGACCCTCGCGACGATGGCCCCGCTGTTCCTCGACACCGACCCGTTCCCGTCCTACGCGTGGGCGGTGTGCATGCTGATGGGCGTCGGCTTCCTGATCTCGGCGGCGGGCGTGCTGCGCTCGGCGGCGGCCCAGCGCCGGGCCGCCCGCGCCTCGCAGGCCTGACCTGACGGCAGGTCCGCGGTCCGGCCGGGGCCGCCGCTCGGATCAGGCGCTTATTGCGGGTCAGGCGCGTACTGCGGGTGAGGCCGCCTGCGCGCGGACGTACCCGGCGAGCCACTGCGGCAGCGCGGTGAGGTCCGCCAGCACCACGTCGGCTCCCGCCGCGCGCAGTTCCGGCTCGGGGCACGGCCCGGTCGGCACCGCCACCGAGAGCGCGCCGGCCGTACGGGCCCCGCGCACGTCGCCGACGTGGTCGCCGACGTAGACCTGCGCGCCGTACTCGCGCAGCGCGGCCGCCTTGGCCTCCGCCCACAGCCAGCCGATCACCGCGTCCGGCTCGATGCCGAGGTGGGCGAGGTGCAGCCGGGCGTTGGGCTCGTGCTTGGCCGTGACGACGATCGCACGGCCGCCGAGCGCGCGGACGGCCTCGATCGCCTCGCGGGCGCCGGGCATCGCCGGGGTCGGCTCGATGGCGTGTGTGGGGTAGATCTCCCGGTAGCGGTCGGCCATGGCCGGGATCTCCGCCTCCGGGAACCAGTACGCGAGCTCCTCGTCCAGCGGCGGACCGAGCCGCGTGACCGCCTCGTCGGCATCGATGAACGTACCCGTCTCGGCGGAAAGCGCCTGGTAGGCGGCCTTGATGCCCGGGCGGGAATCGATGAGGGTCATGTCGAGGTCGAAGCCGACGGTCAGCTGGGCGGGCACGGCGGGGGTCTCGGGGCTCATGCGCCCATTGTGCCGAGCCCGGCCCCGCGCACGGGAACGCGCACGGGGGCCCGCGTGACCGGACGGTGAAATCCGGGACGGCCCGATCCGGCGGCCTCAGCGGCGGCGGGAGCGCCAGGCCAGGTAGAGGGCCGAGGCCACCGCCGCGCCGCGGGCCAGCCAGGGCCACATGCCCTGGAAGACCCCGCCCAGCCCGTCGTCCGTCAGCGGCGCGCCCCAACGGCCCTCCAGGCGGCCCCACAGCCACACCACCGCGCCCGCGAAGACGGCACCCGGCAGCCCGAACACGACCGCCTTGCGCTCGGCCGGCCCCAGCACCCGCGAGGCGTACGCGAGCAGCCAGCCGCCGATCAGCAGCAGCCAGGAGCCGGTGACGGCGCCCGCCACGAGCACGGCCGCGGCCAGCAGCAGGAAGGCGTGCGGCTTCGGGCGCGCGGCGGCGCCGGGCACGGCCCCCGCATCGGGTGCGACCCCCGCCTTGGCGGCCACCTTGGCCTCCGCCTTCGCCCGCCGGCGCTGCTTGAGGAACCGTACGAGGCCCCGTACGGCCGATCCGTCCTCGGCGGCGGCCGGGCCCGCCGCGGGCTCCGGCTTCCCCTCCGCCTCCGGGTGCTTGAACAGCTCGGGGATCTCGATGCCGCCCGCGAACCCCTCCACCTGCGGCCCGGCCCCGTACGGTCCCGGCGCGACGCGCCACCAGTCGGGCTCCGCCCCGCCGTCGGCGCCGAGTTCGTCGAGCCCCGCCAGGTGCGGCGGCGCGGGCGCGGTGTCCGCCGGGCGCGGCGGGGGCACCGGCTTGCGCAGCAGCCGGCCGGGCCCGCGCTGGGTCGGCACCGCCGGGGCCGGATCGGGGGTGGCCGCCCGCGTCTGCGGGGCGGGCGACGCGCCCATGGAGTCGAGGACCTCCTCGGGCGTGCCGATCCGTTCCAGGATGCGCCGTACGGCCGCCGGGGTCTCCGGCTCGTACTTGGCGCGCCGCACGTCGATCTCGTCCCGCAACCGCGCCACCAGCCGCATCCGGTCCCCCGAGGACAGCTGCCGCCGCTGCGCCAAGTCCCCGACCCGGCTCAGATATTCGTAGACCAGATGGTCGCTCTCGATCCCCATGCCCGGCTCCTCCCGTACCGCCCACCGGAAAGGTAGCGCGTGCGCCCGTGGAGCTGCCGAGGGCTCAGCGGATACCGTTGGCCGGATGGGGACCGGCCGACGCGACCATGGAGGCGACCGTGCCTGAGCTGCCCGAGCCCAGCAGTGCTGCGGGAAGCGCCACAGCGAGCAGCGCCCCGCGCTCCCTCGCCGAGGCGCTGCGCGCCCGTGACGACGCGTCGCTCGCCGCCCTGCTGCATGCGCGCCCGGACCTGCTCGGCCCGGTGCCGGGTGACATGACGCAGCTGGCCACCCGGGCCGGGACCCGGGCCTCGGTGGTCCGCGCGCTGGACCGGCTCGACCGTTTCGCGCTCCAGACGGCGGAGGCCCTCGCGGTGGCGCCGGACCCGTGCCCGTACCCGGTGCTGGAATCGCTGCTGGCCGGCGAGCACGGCAGCGGCGGCGGCGCCCGCCAGGACAACGGCGCCCGCGCCGAACTCCCGCGCGCCCTGGCCACCCTGCGCGACCAGGCGCTGGTGTGGGGCGACGACGAGCGGCTGCGGCTGGTCCGCACCGCCCGGGAGCTGCTGGCGCCGTCCGCCGGCCGGCCCTCCCCCACCGGCCTCGGGCCGACCGTCGCCGAGGCCACGGCCGGGATGTCACCGACCCGGATCCAGGAGATCGTGGCGGCGGCCGGGCTGCCCGCGACGCACGACCCGGTGTCCGCGGTGTCGGCGCTGACCGGCCTGTTCACCGACCCCGGGCGGATGTCGGCGCTGCTGGACGAGGCCCCCGCCGAAGCCCACCAGGTGCTGGGCCGGCTCGTGTGGGGGCCGCCGTACGGCGAGGTCACGCCGAACCCGACCCCGCCCGTGCGCTGGCTGCGCGACCGCGGGCTGCTGCTGCCGGCCTCGGCGCGGACCGTCGTACTGCCCCGCGAGGTGGCGCTGCACCTGCGCGGCGGGCTCGCCCACCGGCAGACGGAGCCGGTGGCTCCGGAGGTGGGCGCCGACCGCGAGCACCGTCCACAGCTTGTGGACGCGAACGCGGCGGGTCAGGCGCTGGCCGCGCTGTCCACCGTCGAGGAGCTCGTGAAGTCCTGGGAGCACGCCGGGCCGCCAGTGCTGCGGGCCGGCGGGCTGTCCGTACGGGACCTGAAGCGGACGGCGGCCACGCTGGACGCCACCGAGCCGACGGCCGCGTTCTGGGTGGAACTCGCCTACGCGGCCGGGCTGCTGGCCGGCGACGGGGAGGCGGACGAGCGGTACGCGCCCACGCCCGCCTTCGACGACTGGCTGGAACTCCCGCCCGCCGAACGGTGGTCGGCCCTCGCCGAGGCCTGGCTGGCGGCCACCCGGACCGCGGGCCTGGTCGGCGATCAGGACGCCAAGGGCCGCACCCTGTCCGCGCTGGGCCCCGACCTCGACCGTTCCGCCGCCCCCGAGGTGCGCCGGCGCGTGCTCGAACTCCTCGCCGTCCTGCCCGAAGGCGCCTCCGCCGCCCCCGAGGCCCTGCTGGCGCGGCTGGACTGGGAGCGCCCCGTACGGGGGACGAGCGCGCTGCGCGCCCGCCTCGCGCGCTGGACGCTGACCGAGGCCGAGGTGCTCGGCGTGACCGGCCGCGGCGCGCTCGCGGCGCACGGCCGGGCCCTGCTGGAGCACCGCGATCCGGCGCCGCAGCTCGCGCCGCTGTTTCCCGAGCCGGTGGACCACGTACTGCTGCAGGCCGACCTGACGGCGGTGGCCCCGGGGCCGCTGCGCCGGGCGGTCGGCGAGGTGCTGGCCGTCCTCGCGGACGTGGAGTCCAAGGGCGGGGCGACGGTGTACCGCTTCACACCCGGTTCCGTACGGCGGGCGCTGGATTCCGGACGGACCGCCTCCGACCTGCACGCCTTCCTCGCCGAGCACAGCATCACGCCCGTTCCGCAGCCGCTGGCCTACCTGATCGACGACGTGGCGCGCCGCCACGGGCACCTGCGGGTGGGCGCGGCCTCCTCGTACGTGCGCTGCGACGACGACGGCATGCTGAACGAGATCATGGCCGACCGGCGCTCCGCCGGGCTCGGACTGCGGCGGCTGGCCCCGACGGTACTGGCGGCGCAGGCCGAACCGGGCGCGCTGCTCGACGGGTTGCGGGCGATGGGGTACGCGCCGGCGGCGGAGTCGCAGACCGGGGACGTGGTCGTGGCGCGGGCCGACGCCCACCGGACGCCGCCGCGATCGGCGCCGGTCCCGGTGCCGGACGGCCCGCCGGTGCCGGACACGACGCTGCTGGCAGCGGCGGTACGGGCGATCCGCGCGGGCGACCTGGCGGCGACGGCGGTCCGCAAGGAGCCGGCGTCGGCGCCCGTGGCGGCGGGCGAACTCCCGCGCACGAGCGCGGCGGAGACCCTGGCCACGGTGCAGGCGGCCGCGCTGACCGGATCGGCGGTGTGGATCGGGTACGTGAACGCGGACGGCGCGGCGAGCCAGCGGGTCATCGCCCCGGTGCGGGTGGAGGGCGGCTTCGTCACCGGGTACGACCACACGGCGGACGAGGTGCGGACGTACGCGCTGCACCGGATCACGGGGGTCGCCGAACTGGCGGAGGAGCACCTGTAAAACGGCTGGCGGCCCGGGGACGGCGGCGAGCACCCTTGCCCCATGCAAGAAGCACGAGGTGCAGGACAGGTCCGAGGTGCAGGACACGTCCGAGGTGCAGGACACGTCCGAGGTGCAGGACACGTCCGAGGCGTACGAGGCGATCGGCGGATCCGGGCCGTCCACACCGCCACCACGGTGACCGTCTACCAGGCGTACTCGCCCTCGCTCGGCCTGCCCGCGGCCCGCGACGGCCGCTTCCCGCCCGCCTGGAAACGCGAGCGCATGACGTGGATCAAGCCCTCGTTCCTGTGGATGATGTACCGCTGCGGCTGGGCGACCAAGGAGGGCCAGGAGACGGTGCTGGCCGTCGAGATCACCCGCGAGGGCTTCGACCACGCGCTGCGCCACGCCTGCCTGTCCCACTACGAACCCCGCACGCACGACGACGCGCAGTCCTGGCGGCGCGACCTGCGCCGCAGCAGCACCCGGGTGCAGTGGGACCCGGAACGCGACCTGCACCTGAACCCGCTGCCCCACCGCTCCCTCCAGCTGGGCCTGTCCGGTCCGGCCTCGCGCGCGTACGCCGACGAGTGGACGGTCTCCATCCGTGACGTCACCCCACTGGCCCGGGAGATCCACGGGCTGGTCCGGGCGGGCGAGGAGGCCGCGGCGCGGGCCCTGCTGCCCGCGGAGACCCCGTACGGGGCGGGGCCGCTGACGCACCTGGGCGCGTAGCCGGCACCCGACGCGGAAAGCGGAATGCGGGGTATCGTTTGCGCAGCTCAGAACGGGTGGAGGGGCCCCTGCGGTCCCTGTTGCAGAGCGGTGACAGACGGGCGATGGATCGGTGATCCGCGGTGTGTGAAGATCAGTTCATCGCAGCAAGCGGCCGAGGAAGTCGAACCGGCGCCGGAGCGAGAACCCCGCACCACCCGCCGCCGGCACCGCGCCGCGGCACCTCGCACGTCCTCTTCCGTCTGTTCCGCCGGCCGCCACCGCTCTGCGCTGCTCGCCTGCCTTCGTGATTCCTTGGGGGGAGTCCACCATGTCCGCTCGCACCGCCACCCGCCGTTCCTTCCGCACCGCGGCCGCCACCGCCGTCGTCGCCACCGTCGCCGGTACCGTCCTGCTGCCGCTGTCGGCGCACGCCGCACCGGCCGACGACAACCACGCCGCGCTGAAGCTGGCCATGAGCGCCCCGGTGCCGAGCGGCCCGCTGACCCGCGGCGGTGCGACGGAGACCTTCGAGCTGACCGCCACCAACACCACGGACAAGGCCAGCTCCTTCCACCCCTGGCTGCTCCTCCACGGCGCCGGCGCGAGCCCGCTGGGGCAGAGCGACGTCGTCTTCAAGGTCGAGGGCGTGACCGCGCCGGCGACCGAGTCCTCCATCGGGCAGCAGGACGGCGAGTGGCAGGGCCTGTTCCGGCCGGCGGGCAAGCCGGGCGGCGAGGGCTTCGAGATCCCGGCGGGCGCCAAGATGACCTGGAAGGTCACGATCGGCCTCGGCAAGAGCTACCCGACCACCAACGGCGACTTCGAGCTGAAGGCCACGAGCTACTCGGGCGAGGTGGCGGAGGGCAACGCCGCCTCCCTGACCTTCAAGACGGACCCGTCGGTGAAGACGGGCAAGCTGGAGACCGCGTTCAAGAACGTCGGCGACTGCAAGGGCGTGCCCGCGCTCCAGTGCCGCGAGATGGACCTGACCTACCGCCTCACCGGCGACGGTGCGTTCAAGACGGCGCTGTACACCTCGCTGGGCGTGAACTTCGGCAGCAACGTCAAGGTGCCCAACCTCCAGCTGGAGATGCTCGTCGACGGCAAGTGGCAGGGCGTCAGCACCGCCGACCCGTACAGCTTCATGCTGCCGACGATCCCGGCGGGCTTCAGCGCCGCCTCCGGCGAGCGCGTCCTGCACCTGCGGACCTCGTTCGGCCCGAACACGGACTACAAGAAGGCCACCGAGGTCACCCTGCAGGCGAGCGTGGGCCTGGCCGAGGGCAACACCTACGAGTTCTCGGGCGCCGAGACGAAGTTCCAGCTCGCCCCGGCCACCGCGACGACGTCGCCTTCGCCGACCCCGAGTAAGTCCGCCACGGCGCAGCCCTCCGCGTCCGCGTCCCCCTCGCCCTCGTCCTCCACCACGGCGGTCGTCGCGGCGAACACCAACACCAAGGCCACGGGCACCACCGGCTCCCTGGCCCACACCGGCGCCGACTCCAACACGGGCCTGTACGCCGGTCTGGCCGCCGCCCTCGTCGCCCTCGGCGGCGCCGCGGCCTGGCTCGGGGCCCGCCGCCGCCGCGCGACGCGCGCCTGACCACGACACCCGGAAGGGGCCCGGCACACCCGTGCCGGGCCCCTTCGGCCGTTCCCCGGTCCCGTTACCCGTCCGCTCCGCGGACGCGCTCAAGGGCCCGAGCCGTCCCGGCTCCCGTCGCCGGGATCTACGGCCCGGGCCCGCGCGTGCGGGTGCCGGCGCAGAGCCGCGTTCTGCACGGCCACCGCCTTTAGAGTGCCGACCTTCCACGCCGACTCCCGGTCCCGCACCAGCACCTGGCACACACCGCAGGCCGCAACGGGCGCCGCCTTTCCGGCAGTACGGTGCAGGAACGCCCAACGTCGCCGGGGGAGCTCCGAACACGACCTTGCGGGACGCTATGGCGGAAGCGAAAGTGCCCCCGGGCAACTGGCGGCCGGCACTCACGCCACACGCGCGGAACCGGCACGATAGGTGGAGCACATGGCCAGGCGTGACTACGAGGACGATCCCGACGCCCCGGCGGCGAACAGCCTCGTCCCGGCCGCTTCGGCGGTCGTCGTGGACGGGGACGGACGCGTCCTCCTGCAACGGCGCACCGACAACGGCATGTGGGCCCTGCCCGGCGGGAGAATGGAGCTCGGCGAGTCCATCGGGCAGTGCGCGATCCGGGAGACGCTCGAAGAGACCGGCGTGAGCGTGGAGATCGTCGGCATCGTCGGCATCGTCGGCACGTACACCGACCCCGGCCACGTCTTCGCCTACGACGACGGCGAGGTCCGGCAGGAGTTCTCCATCTGCCTCCTTGCCCGGCCCACCGGCGGCACCCTCCGCGTCTCGGACGAGTCCTTCGAGGTCGCCTGGTTCCGGCCCGAGGAGGTGGCGGGGCTGCCCATGGTCCCCGCCGTCCGCAAGCGGCTCGACGACTGGCGGGCGGGGGCCGGGCCCGTCGTGCGGTAGCGCGCGGGCCCCCCGCACGGGCCCGGATACGGCAGACTGGAGGTTTGGCCGTCCGCGTTCGGGCGGCCACCCCACGCAGGAAAGGGACGTTTGTGAACGGGCCTCTCATCGTCCAGAGCGACAAAACACTGCTTCTCGAGGTCGACCACGAGCTCGCCGGCGCGGCGCGGCGGGCCATCGCGCCCTTCGCCGAGCTGGAGCGGGCCCCCGAGCACATCCACACGTACCGGATCACCCCGCTCGGCCTGTGGAACGCGCGGGCCGCCGGGCACGACGCCGAGCAGGTCGTCGACGCGCTCGTCGAGTTCTCCCGCTACCCCGTCCCGCACGCGCTGCTCGTCGACGTCGCCGAGACCATGGCGCGCTACGGCCGCCTCACCCTCTCCAAGCACCCCGTGCACGGGCTGGTCCTGACCAGCACCGACCGGCCCGTGCTGGAGGAGATCCTGCGTTCGAAGAAGGTCGCCCCGCTCGTCGGGGCCAGGCTCGACCCCGACACCGTCGCCGTGCACCCCTCCGAGCGCGGGCAGATCAAGCAGACCCTGCTGAAGCTGGGCTGGCCGGCCGAGGACCTCGCCGGGTACGTCGACGGCGAGGCGCACCCGATCGAGCTGGAGGAGAACGGCTGGGCGCTGCGCCCGTACCAGCAGCAGGCCGTCGAGGGCTTCTGGCACGGCGGCTCGGGCGTGGTCGTCCTGCCCTGCGGCGCCGGAAAGACGCTGGTCGGGGCCGGGGCCATGGCGAAGGCCAAGGCGACGACCCTGATCCTGGTCACGAACACCGTCTCGGCCCGCCAGTGGAAGCACGAGCTGGTCAAGCGGACCTCGCTCACGGAGGAGGAGATCGGCGAGTACTCCGGCACCCGCAAGGAGATCCGGCCGGTCACCATCGCCACGTACCAGGTCCTGACGACGAAGCGGAAGGGCGTCTACCCGCACCTGGAGCTGTTCGACTCCCGGGACTGGGGCCTGATCCTCTACGACGAGGTGCACCTGCTGCCCGCGCCGGTGTTCAAGTTCACCGCCGACCTCCAGGCGCGGCGGCGCCTGGGCCTGACCGCGACGCTGGTGCGCGAGGACGGCCGCGAGTCGGACGTGTTCTCGCTGATCGGCCCCAAGCGCTTCGACGCGCCGTGGAAGGAGATCGAGGCGCAGGGCTACATCGCGCCGGCCGACTGCGTCGAGGTCCGGGTGAACCTGACCGAGAGCGAGCGGCTGGCGTACGCGACCGCCGAGACGGAGGAGAAGTACCGCTTCTGCGCGACCACGGCGACGAAGCGGAAGGTGACGGAGGCGCTCGTCGCCAAGCACAAGGGCGAGCAGACGCTGGTCATCGGGCAGTACATCGACCAGCTCGACGAACTCGGCGAGCACCTGGACGCGCCCGTCATCAAGGGCGAGACGTCCAACGCGCAGCGCGAGAAGCTCTTCGGCGCGTTCCGTGAGGGCGAGATCAGCGTGCTGGTGGTGTCGAAGGTCGCGAACTTCTCGATCGACCTGCCGGAGGCCACGGTCGCGATCCAGGTCTCCGGTACGTTCGGCTCCCGCCAGGAGGAGGCCCAGCGCCTCGGCCGCGTCCTGCGCCCGAAGGCGGACGGCCATGAGGCGCGGTTCTACTCGGTCGTCGCCCGCGACACGATCGACCAGGACTTCGCGGCGCACCGCCAGCGCTTCCTGGCCGAACAGGGCTACGCCTACCGCATCATGGACGCCGACGAACTCCGGACGTCCGACGGACCGGCGGACTGACCGGCCGCCCGGACGGACCGACCGGCCACCCGCCGTGGCCGCCTGACCGGGGATCTTCGACGACGCGGACGTCCTGCTGTCCGAGGGGCGCCCTTCGGACGGGGATGGGGACCGGGACCAGGTCCGGCGGGGGCTTCGGGCGGCGGCGGGCCGCAGCCCGGGCCAGGAGCGCGAGCAGCGGAACCGCCCAGACCCACAGGTGCGGCCAGTGCGGCAGCAGGGCCCGGCCCGGGGCGGGCAGGTGCCGGTCCCAGAACTCGGCGGAGGCCTGCGGGAGGACCAGCAGGCCGAGCAGGGCAGTACCGGCGAAGGCTCCCAGCGCGGTCAGGGCGGCCCGCACCCGCCCGGTCAGCAGCAGGTACGGGATCAGCAGCGCCGGGGTCAGGGAGATCCCGGCGGCGGTGCCCAGCGCGAAGCCCTTGCCGAGGGCCGCGCGGGGCCGGCGCAGGTCCCACAGGACCAGGCAGGCCAGCGCCAGGTTGATCTGCCCGGCGAGCAGGCTCTGGAACAGCGGCTCCACCCAGAGCCCGGCGATGGTGGCGGCCAGGACGGGCCCGGGCCGGACCGGCAGTCCCGCGAGGCGGCAGGACATCCGGATCAGCAGCGCGAGCAGGACCGCGTTGCCGAGCACGAAGACGGCCTTGAGCACCCCGGAGGGCAGCCAGGCGGCCGGGGTGAACATGATCGCCGCGAACGGCGGGTACGCGGCGGGAGGCCGCCATTCGGCGGCGCTGAAACCGGCGCTGAAACCGGAGGCGAGGCCGTCGGCGATCGGGATCCGCACCACGACGCACAGCACGCCGAGCGCGAGGAGCGGGCCCGTGACCAGTACGCCGACCAGGGGCGACGTCGGCGGGCTGGAAGGGAGACTCCGGGTCACGCGCGTGACCCTAGTGGATCACCACGGCCGCCCCGCCGCTATCCGGCCAGGCGGAGCAGGGGCCGCGGTGGTCAGCGGCGTATGACGCCGGCGTCCTCGGCGTACTCGCCCAGGACGACCACGCTCACGGCGGCGGAGGCGAAGACCTTCGCGGCGCGCAGGGCGTTGCCCACCAGGTGGCGGGGGCGGGAGTCGGAGGTGGCGGTGGCGCCGCTAGGGCGGCCGCCCCGGATCGGGGTGAAGGTTGCGGTGCTCATGTATCCATGGTGCGTTCCTTTCCCGGATCGCACATCGGTCTGCGGGTGGAACCCCAGGCCCTCGCGCCTACTCCTGCCGGCTCATGCCGCCCCCTAGTGGCCTGCCTGAGGTCTGACACTCCCAGGTACTACCCCGGACGGTCCCACCCCTCCGCCGGACTTCCCGCCGCTAAATCCATTCGCGCCGCGTCCGCCCGCTGACTACAATCTCCGCTCTTGCCGCCTCCCGCCGCCGTTTCGGGGAGAGCCGCCCTCCGGCCGGAAACCGGCGGGCTCCGTTCCGTACCGATCAGCAGCTGGAGGCATTTCCGTGTCCGCGCACGCCCCCGAGACCGGCATCGACGACGACGGCGCCAACGACGGCGACTCCGGCGCCGCCGCCCACCCCCTCGCCCGCGAGCAGGCCCACCTCACCGCCTCCCGCGCCGCGCTCCGCGCCATGCGCGAGGACGTCGAGGCCCTGGACATCCGCGACGTCACCGCGAACTGGGTCAACGCGATCGTCCTCCAGGCCCAGATCGACGACCGGATCAAGGCCCTCGCCGACCTCGCGCACACCCCGCTCTTCTTCGGCCGCCTCAACTACCTGCACGCACCCGGCGCCGAACTCGCCGAGGGCGCGGAGGGCGAGCAGTTCTACATCGGCCGCCGCCACGTCCACGACGCCGACGGCGACCCCATGGTCATCGACTGGCGCGCGCCCGTCTCCCAGCCCTTCTACCGGGCCTCCAAGAACGACCCGCAGGACATCGCCCTGCGCCGCCGCTTCGGCTACACCGGCGGCGAGCTCACCGCGTACGAGGACGAGCACCTCTCCGATCCCTCCGAGGCGGCCGCCGTCAGCAAGCTGCTCCAGCAGGAGATCGAGCGGCCGCGCGTGGGCCCCATGCGCGACATCGTCGCGACGATCCAGCCGGAGCAGGACGAGATCGTCCGCTCCGGCCTGTCCGGTTCCGTCTGCGTGCAGGGCGGCCCGGGCACCGGAAAGACGGCCGTCGGCCTGCACCGCGTCGCCTACCTGCTGTACGCGCACCGCGAGCGGCTCGCCCGCACCGGCACGCTCGTCATCGGGCCGAACCGTTCCTTCCTCCACTACATCGAGCAGGTCCTGCCGGCCCTGGGCGAGCTGGAGGTCAAGCAGGCCACCGTCGAGGACCTCGTCGCCCGCGACGGCCTGGAGATCCGCGGCGCCGACACCGCCGCCACCGCCGTCGTCAAGGGCGACGCCCGCATGGCGGAAGTGCTGCGCCGCGCCGTCCGCTCGCACGTCACCCCGCCCGCCGAGCCGCTGATGGTGGTGCGCGGTTCGCGCCGGTGGCGGGTGCCGGCGTACGAGCTGGAGGAGATCGTCGCCGAGCTCCAGGACCGCGACATCCGCTACGGCGCCGCCCGCGACGCACTGCCGCAGCGGATCGCGCACACCGTGCTCGTACGGATGGAGCAGGCGGGCGAGGCCCCCGACGACCGCGTCCAGGACGCGGTGGCCCGGAGCGCCGCCGTGAAGGCGGCGGTCAAGGCGATGTGGCCGGCCGTGGAACCGGCCAAGCTGGTGCTGCGCCTGCTGTCGGACGCGCGGTTCCTGGCGGAGCACGCGGCGGGGGTGCTCTCGGAGGAGGAGCAGGCGCTGCTGCTGTGGGCGAAGCCGTTCCGCAGCGTGAAGTCGGCGAAGTGGTCGGCCGCCGACCTGGTGCTGATCGACGAGGCGGCCGACCTGGTGGAGCGCACGCACTCGCTGGGCCACGTCGTCCTCGACGAGGCCCAGGACCTGTCGCCGATGCAGTACCGGGCGGTGGGGCGGCGCTGTACGACCGGCTCGGCGACGGTGCTCGGCGACCTCGCGCAGGGCACCACCCCGTGGGCCACGCGCAGCTGGGACGAGGCCCTCTCCCACCTCGGCAAGGCGGAGGCGGTGCTGGAGGAGCTGACGGCGGGCTTCCGCGTACCGCGCGAGGTGATCGCGTACGCCTCGCGGCTGCTGCCGTCGATCTCGCCGGGGCTGGCTCCGGTCTCCTCGGTGCGCGAGACGCCGGGATCGCTGGTCGTGGCGCCGGCGGTGGAGCCGTCGGAGCTGACCGCCGCCGTGGTCGGTGCCTGCCGCGACTCGCTCCGCCACGAGGGCTCGATCGGCCTGATCGCGGCGGACGCCCGGGTCCCGGAGCTGGCGCGGGCGCTGGAGGAGGCGGGGATGGCGTACCTCTCCCCCGGCGAGGAGACGACGGCGTTCTCGCGCCTGACCCTCGTGCCGGCCTCGCTGGCGAAGGGCCTGGAGTACGACTACGTGGTCCTGGACGAGCCCGCGGCGATCGTGTCGGGCGAGCCCGACGAGCGGACGGGCCTGCGCCGCCTGTACGTGTGCCTCACCCGAGCGGTGTCGGGCCTGACGCTGCTGCACGCGGACCCGCTGCCGGCCGAACTGGTCTGAGGCGTGTCGCGGATCCTGAGGCCCGTGTGACGGATCCGAGTCGTCTCGCGGATCGGGCCGGAGGACGGCTGCGTCCTCCGGCCCGGCGTCAGGACAGGGCCGCGCGCCAGTCGGCCACGGCCGCTGCCGAGACCGGCGCCGTCCAGCCGTCGGGGCGGGCCGCGCCGCCGATGTGGAACGCGTCGATCCCCGCCGCCAGCAGCTCCGGCAGGTGCGACAGCGCCAGCCCGCCGCCCACCAGGATCTGCGCGGTGTACCCCGGCTCACCGCGGCGCGCCGCCTCCGCGAGCAGCACCGGCAGCCCGGCGTCCACGCCGGCCGCCGACCCCGCCGTCAGGTACGTGTCCGGCGCCGCGGACTCCGGCAGCTCCGCGAGCGCCTTGCGCAGCTGGTCCCGGTCCGCGGCCCGGTCGATGGCCCGGTGGAAGGTCCATTTGCAGCCGCCCAGCTCGGCCACGACCGCCTCGATCGCGGCCAGGTCCGGGGAGCCGTCCGCGTCCAGGAACCCGAGGACGAACTCGTCCGCCCCCTCCGCCCGCAGCGCCCGGGCCCGCGCGGCCAGCATTTCCTGGTCCGCGGCCGAGCCCGCCGAGAAGCCGTCGGCCGTACGGAGCATCACGCGCAGCGGGATGTCGACCGCCGCCCTGATCGCCGCGAAGGTCTCGCGCGGCGGGGTGAGCCCGTCGGCGGCCATGTCGGTGACCAGTTCGAGGCGGTCCGCCCCACCCGCCCGGGCCGCGACCGCGTCCTGCGCGTCGAGGGCGATCACCTCCAGGACTGCACGGTTGCTCATTGGGCCCCACTCCTCCGGAAAGCTGCTGGTATGCAAAATAGGTCTAGTCCAATATCCAGAGTACGGGCCGCCGCCCACCCTCCACCAGCACAATCACGCCACCCGCACAATGTGCGCATGGACCCCTACGGGCGACCGTACGGACGCCCGGAGGGACGACCGGATGGACGACCGTCCGGCCGACCGGATGGACGACCCGAATGGATGACCGGATGGACACCGCCACGCTCCGCGCCCGCTGGCACGCGACCACCGCCGCGGCCGGCGCCGCCGCCGACCGCGACCCCGACCCGTACGCCGACCGCCTCCTCGCCGCCTGGGCGGAGCCCCAGCGCCGCTACCACACCACCGCGCACCTGGCCGACGTACTCGCGCGGATCGACGTACTGGCCGCGTACGCCGCCGACCCCGCCGCCGTCGAGCTCGCCGCCTGGTTCCACGACGCCGTCTACCGCCCCGACCGCTCCGAGAACGAGGAGCGCAGCGCCGCCCTCGCCGAGCGCGCCCTGCCCGAGCTCGGCATCGACGCGGCCCGCACCGCCGAGGTCGCCCGGCTGGTCCGGCTCACCGTCACCCACGACCCCGCCCCCGGAGACACCAACGGCGAGGCGCTCTGCGACGCCGACCTGGCGGTGCTCGCGGGCGGGCCCGACGCGTACGCGGCGTACGTCGGCGCCGTCCGCGCCGAGTACGGGTTCGTCCCCGAGGAGGCCTTCCGCAGCGGCCGGGCCGCCGTACTGCGCCAGCTGCTAGGCCTCCCCCGCCTCTTCCGCACCCCGTACGGCGCCGCGCACTGGGAGGCCCCGGCCCGCCGCAACCTGGCCGCCGAACTCGCCGACCTGAGCACCGGCCCGACCACCGGCCCGGGCACCGGCCCGACCACCGACACGGGCGCCGGACCGGGCAGCGATCCCGCCGCCCGGGAATGAGATCCCGTTCGCGGCGGTTTGTGCAGAGCATGCCCTCCGCCACACCTCCGGCCGCAGGCCGCTCGCGCATGCCCGTCGCCGTCTACGTCCTCGGACTGTCCGTCTTCGCGCTCGGGACCAGCGAGTTCATGCTTTCGGGGCTGCTGCCACCCATCGCGCAGGACATGGACGTCACCATCCCGCAGGCCGGCCTGCTCATATCGGCCTTCGCGATCGGCATGGTCGTCGGGGCGCCGCTGCTGGCGGTGGCCACCCTGCGGCTCCCTCGCCGCACCACCCTCATCGCCCTCATCAGCCTCTTCGGCCTCGGGCAGGTGGCGGGCGCGCTGGCCCCCTCGTACGAGCTCCTCTTCGCCTCCCGCGTCGTCTCCGCCCTCGCCTGCGCCGGATTCTGGGCGGTCGGCGCGGCCGTCGCCATCGCGATGGTGGACAAGGACCAGCGGGCCCGGGCCATGGCCGTCATGATCGGCGGCCTCTCCGTCGCCAACGTCCTCGGCGTCCCCGCCGGAGCCTTCCTCGGCGAGAACCTGGGCTGGCGGTCCGCGTTCTGGTCGGTCGGCGCGGCCTCGGCGGTCGCCCTCGTCGGCATCCTCGCGCTGATCCCGGACATCCCGCGGCCCGCCGTACGGCCGACCCTCGCGCGCGAGCTGCGCATCTACCGCGACCGCCAGGTGTGGCTGTCGATCGGCGTGACGGCGCTGGCCGCGGGCGGCGTCTTCTGCGCCTTCAGCTACCTGTCGCCGCTGCTGACGGAGGTCGCCGGACTCGACGCCGGCTGGGTGCCGTGGGTGCTCGCGCTGTTCGGCGTCGGCGCGCTCGTCGGCGCGACGATCGGCGGGCGGATCGCCGACGCGCACTTGTTCGGCGTGATGCTGTGGGGCATCACCGCGTCCACGGTCTTCCTCCTCGCGCTGGCCCTGTTCGCCTCCTCGGCGGTGGCGGCCGTCGGCCTGTCGTTCCTGATCGGAGTCTCGGCCTTCGCCACGGCGCCGGCGCTCAACGCCCGCATGTTCAACGTGGCGGGCGCTGCCCCGACCCTGGCCGGAGCCACCACGACGGCCGCGTTCAACCTGGGCAACACGGGCGGACCCTGGCTCGGCGGCGCGGTCATCGACGCGGGCCGCGGCTTCGCCGCCACCGCGTGGGCGGGCGCCGCGATGACGGTGACGGCCATCGCCCTGGGCGCGATCGCCCTGCGCCTGCACACCCGCACCCCGCAGCCGCCGACCCGGGTGATCGCGTCCTCCGCCCCGCAGGCCGCCCCGGCCACCGCGGACTCGGCCGCGCACTGACCCGGGCCCCCTGCCCTTACGCCGCCGGGCGCCCCTTCGGGCGGCGCAGGCCCGCGGCCGTCAGGCGGCGGACCAGTTCCTTGCTGCCGACCTCCACCGCGCCCGCGGCGACCGCGTCCGCGTAGCGGTGCGAGGGCACGTCGTAGTGGTCCCGCTCGAACGCCTTCGCCGGGCAGCCGATCGACGCGGCGAAGGCGTGCAGTTCCTCGTACGAGACGTCGCTGACCAGGTGGGACCACATGCGGCCGTGGCCCGGCCAGGTCGGCGGGTCGATGTAGAGCGTCACCGGCCGCTCACCGGCCGGCGCCGAACACGGGCGCGAGGCCGCCTACCGCGGCGACCTTCACTCCGGCCTTCGCGCACACCCAGTGCGGATCGGGCCCCAACTCCGGCTCCACGTCCAGCGCGTGCGGATCGCCGTGCGAGCAGACCGGGCACAGCGGCCAGCGCCCGTACTTCTCCAGCAGCGCGTCCTGTACGTCCTGGGCGACGAGTCCGGCGAGGTAGCCGACCCCTTCCGGCCACTGCTCCACCCACCACCGGCGGTGCGTGACCGAGTCCTCGACGAGGGAGACGACATCGGCCTCCGCGACCTCGCCCGCGACGAGATCGGCGAGGACGAGGGCGCGGGCGGCGTGCAGCGCCTGTTCCAGGGGGGTCGCGTGGTCCATGCGCCCATTGTGAACCCGTACGGCCCAAGTGGTGAAGGTCGTTCCCGTACCGGTGCCCGAATGGTGCCTTGACCCCCACCCCGGCCGAAAATAGATTTCAGAGATGAGCAAGGACCCGAAAGTAACTTTCAGCGAGGGAGGTGGCGCGGGCGCCGACCCGGCAGCCGCCCCCGGCACCGCCCCGGGCCCCACCCCCGGCACCCCCTCCGGGGCGGTCCCGGACGCCGTCCCGCTGCGCGCCCGCGTCCGCAGCCTCGGCCCCTCCATGACCCGCTCCGTCCAGGCCGTCGCCGAAACCGTCGCCGCCGACCCGGCCGGCTGCTCCCGCCTCACCGTCAGCGCACTCGCCGCCCGCACCGGCACCAGCGAGGCCACCGTCGTCCGCACCGCCCGCCTCCTCGGCTACCCCGGCTACCGCGACCTGCGCCTGGCCCTCGCCGCGCTCGCCGCGCGGCAGGAGACCGGCTCGGCCCCCGTCGTCACCGCCGACATAGCCGTCGACGACCCGATCGCCGACGTCGTCGCGAAGCTGGCCCACGAGGAGGCCCAGACCCTCGCCGACACCGCCGCCGGACTCGACCTCACCGCGCTCGCCGCCGCCGCCACCGCGCTCGCGACCGCCCGCCGGATCGACATCTACGGCGTCGGTGCCTCCGCCCTCGTCGCCCAGGACCTCGCCCAGAAGCTGCTGCGCATCGGCCTCGTCGCCCACGCGCACGGCGACCCCCACCTGGCCGTCACCGGCGCCGTCCAGCTGCGCCCCGGCGACGCCGCCGTCGCGATCACCCACTCCGGCGCCACCGGCGACGTGATCGACCCCCTCCGCACGGCCTTCGAACGCGGCGCCACCACCATCGCGCTCACCGGCCGCCCGCACGCCCCCGTCACCCACTGCGCCGACCTCGTACTGGCCACCTCCGCCGCCCGCGAGACCCGGCTGCGCCCGGCCGCCATGTCCAGCCGGACCAGCCAACTCCTCGTCGTCGACTGCCTGTTCGTCGCCGTCGCGCAGCAGACGTACGAGACCGCCGCACCCGCGCTCGCCGCCTCCCACGAGGCCCTCGCCCCCCGCCGATCCGCCAGGAGCCCCCGCCCATGACCGGCTCGTACACCGCGCTCCGCGCCCAGCTCGACACCCTGACCACCGAAGCCTTCCGGCCCGAACTCGCCGAGATCGACCGGCAGTCCACCCTCGACATCGCCCGGACCATGAACGCCGAGGACGCCACCGTCCCGGCCGCCGTCGCCGCGCAGCTGCCGCGCATCGCCGCCGCGATCGACGCCATCGCGCCGCGGATGGCCCGCGGCGGGCGGCTCGTGTACGCGGGCGCCGGCACGGCCGGCCGGATGGGCGTACTGGACGCCAGCGAGTGCCCACCCACCTTCAACACCGACCCGGCGCAGGTCGTAGGCCTGATCGCGGGCGGGCCCGGGGCCGTGGTCCGGTCCGTCGAGGGCGCCGAGGACTCGAAGGAGCTGGCCGCCGAGGACCTCACCGCCCTGGGGATCGGACCGCAGGACACCGTCGTCGGCGTCTCCGCCTCCGGCCGCACCCCGTACGCGATCGGCGCCGTCGAGTACGCCCGTACGCGCGGCGCGCTCACGGTCGGCCTGTCCTGCAACGCCGGCTCGGCGCTGGCCGCCGCCGCCGAACACGGCATCGAGGTGGTCACCGGGCCCGAGCTGCTGACCGGGTCCACCCGGCTGAAGGCCGGTACCGCGCAAAAGCTCGTACTGAACCTGATCTCGACGATCACCATGATCCGGCTCGGCAAGACGTACGGGAACCTGATGGTCGACCTGCGCGCCTCCAACGAGAAGCTGCGCGCCCGCTCCCGCCGGATCGTCGCGCTGGCCACCGGGGCGCCGGACGAGGAGATCGAGGCCGCGCTCGACGCCGCGGGCGGCGAGGTCAAGCAGGCCGTGCTCGTACTGCTCGGCGGCGTGGACGGCTCGGCGGCGGCCGAACTGCTCACGGCCGCGCACGGCCACCTCCGCGAGGCCCTGGCGATGACCCCGGCGCCGGCTCCGGCGCCGGCCTCGAATCGGACTCCTTGACCTGCTGACCTGCTGACCTGCTGACTGCCCCGTTTCCCCGACGCAAGGCGATCACCACATGTCCACTGACAAGAACCGCGCCACAGCCGCCGCGATCCTCCCCCTGGTCGGCGGCCCGGACAACATCAGCTCGATCGCGCACTGCATGACCCGCCTGCGCATCGCGCTCCACGACCGCTCGCTCGTCGACGACGAGGCCCTGCGGGCGCTGCCCGCGGTCCTGGGCGTCGTCGAGGACGAGACGTACCAGATCGTGCTGGGCCCGGGGACGGTCGCCCGGGTGACCCCGGAGTTCGAGGCGCTCGTCGAGGAGGGCCGCGCTGCCGGTCATCTCCCGCGCACGCCGGTCACCGCCGGGGAACTCGCCGCCCAGGGCGCCGCGTTGAAGGAGGCGCAGCGGGCCCGCAACAGCACGCCGGTGAAGCTGTTCCTGCGCCGGATCGCGAACATCTTCGTCCCGCTGATCCCCGCGCTCATCGGCTGCGGCATCATCGCGGGCCTGAACGGCGTGCTGCTCAACACCGGCTGGCTGCCCACCGTCGTCCCGGCGCTCGCCGCGATCGCCTCCGGGTTCATGTCGCTGATCGCGGTCTTCGTCGGCTACAACACGGCCAAGGAGTTCGGCGGTACGCCGATCCTGGGCGGGGCCGTCGCCGCGATCATCGTCTTCCCGGGCGTCACCAAGATCGACGCCTTCGGCCAGCACCTCTCCCCTGGGCAGGGCGGGGTCCTCGGGGCCCTGGCCGCCGCCTTCCTCGCCGTCCACGTGGAGCGGCTGTGCCGCCGGTGGGTACCGGAGTCGGTGGACGCGCTGGTCACCCCCACCCTCACCGTGCTGGTCTCCGGGCTGGTGACGATCTTCGGCCTGATGTTCCTCGCCGGGGAGGTCGCCACCGCCATCGGCTCCGCCGCCACCTGGCTGCTCTCCGCCGGCGGGGCCTTCGCCGGGCTGGTCCTCGGCGGCCTGTTCCTGCCGCTGGTGATGCTGGGCCTGCACCAGGCGCTGATCCCGATCCACACCACCCTCATCGAGCAGACCGGCCACACCGCCCTCCTGCCGATCCTCGCCATGGCGGGCGCGGGCCAGGTCGGCGCGGCGCTCGCGGTCTACTGCCGGGTGCCGCACAACCGCTCCCTGCGCACCACCATCAAATCCGCGCTCCCGGCAGGCTTCCTGGGCGTCGGCGAGCCGCTGATCTACGGGGTCTCCCTCCCGCTCGGGCGCCCCTTCGTCACCGCCTGCGTGGGCGGCGCGGCGGGCGGGGCGTTCATCGGGCTCTTCAACCAGCTCGGCGCCCCCTTCGGCGCCACCGCCATCGGCCCGTCCGGCTGGGCCCTGTTCCCGCTGCTGGACGGCCCGTCGGGACTCGGCCCGAACCTGGCGATCTACGCGGGCGGGCTGCTGACCGGCTACCTGGCCGGCTTCGTCGCCACGTACTTCTTCGGCTTCACGCGCCAGATGCTGACCGACCTCGACACCGACCAGGCCCCGACCCCGGCCGCCGCCCCACCGGCGGCCACGGAGCCCTCCCTGGCGGAGATCTAGAACGACCGGGAAGACTTCCCGGATGCAGACGCCCGCCGCCACCGCGCCCGCCGGAACCGTTCCCGCCCCCGCCCTCCCCCCGGTGGTCCCGCCGGGCCGGATGGCGGGCCGCCCCCAGCCGGTCCTGGACCTCCCGGGCCCGTTCCACCTGCGGCCGTGGACCCCGTACGACGCCCCCGCGCTGGTCGAGTCCTGCCACGACCCGGAGATCCGCCACTGGAACCGCACACCGGTGCCGACCCCGGCCGGGGCGGAGGAACGGATCGCGCGCTGGCAGGAGCGCTGGCACGCCGAGGCGGCCGCGGTCTGGGCGGTGGCCCCGAGCGGCGGGGGCCTGCCCGTCGGGCTGATCGGCGTGGCCGACCTCGATCTCCCGGGCGGCAGCGGGGAGATCCTGTACTGGCTGCTGCCCGCGGGCCGCGGCACCGGTGTCATGGCCGGGGCCACGGCCCGGGTCAGCAGCTGGGCCTTCGACGGCCTCGGCCTGCACCGCCTGCGGATCACCCACTCCGTGGCCAACCCGGCTTCCTGCCGTGTGGCGGAGAAGGCCGGCTTCCCCCTGGAGGGCACCATGCGCGGCGCCCTGCTCCACGCGGACGGATGGCACGACGAACACCTCCACGCCCGCCTGAGCACGGACGGCCCGGTCCCCGCTTGAAGCTCACCGCATGATCACACCATCGAGCTAACGCACGCCGCTGGATGCCCCTCGGGCCCGCATATGCCATCAACCTATGCACATGTATTCCCCCACCCCACACGCCGGATACGGCGGTGGCATCGGAAGTAGCATGGGTGGCATGAGCGAGCCCACCCAGAAGTACTCGATCTCGATGCCCCGCGACGTCGCCGAGGCCGCTCGCGCCCGCAGCGGCCCCTCGGGCCTGTCCGCCTACGTCACCGCCGCCGTGGCCCGCCAGATCGAGCGCGACAACCTCGCCGAGCTCATCGCCGTCGCCGAGGCGGAGCACGGGCCCATCACCGAGGAAGAGATCGAGGCGACGCGCGAGATCCAGCGGCGAGCCCGCGCCGCGCAGAGCGCCGACAGCGAGCCCGAGAGGAAAGCCTCATGACCCGTCAGGCGGCGACACCGGGCGGCACGCTCGTGCTCGACAGCGAGGGACTCGCCAAGGCCGTACTGCGGGACCGCGTGATCACGCGGTGGCTCGCCCTCGCCCTTGCCGACGACGTGCGCGTCATCACCAGCACGGCCACCCTCGTCGAAGTGATCCACCCCCAGATCAACGTGCCGGCACTGAAGTGGGCGCTGTCCCGCGTGGTGGTCGAACCCGTCACGGAGGAGATCGCCCACCACGCCACCGATCTGCTGCGCGAAGCAGGCCTGCACGGGCACAAGCACGCCATCGACGCCATGCTCGCCGCCACCGCGCTCGCGGCGCCCGGGCCGGTCACCGTCCTGACCTCCGACCCGGAGGACCTGACGGCCCTCTGCGGCAAACGCCTCGCCGCGGTCAAGGTCTGACCACCACCCCCGGGGCGGTGCTCATCACGGCCCCGGACTCACCAGCCGGTCGTCGGGGCCACGTCGAAGAGGGGCGGGAGGCGGCCGTCGTCGTCGAGGTTGACGAACGTCCTGCCGTGGAGGGCGAACGACTCGCCCAGCCGCAGCCCCCGCAGGACCGTCGACTCTCCGTCCGGGTTCCCGGTGCGCGGGTCGAGGTGCCAGAGGTGGGTGTACGCGCCCTCCGTGACCACGGCGATCCGGCCGCCGGCGCGGCCGTCGGCGGCCAGGGCGCGGACCCGCCAGTCGTGCTCGAACGCACGGGTCCACAGGTGGCGGCCGTCCTTCAGGGAGAAGGCCGCCAGGACCTCCGCCTCCTCCCGTTCCGGAACCGACGCGAACAGCACGTCGTCCGCGACCAGCCACTCCGTCCCGCCCGTGGTCGGGACGTACGGCTCCCGCGACTCGGCGCGCACCCGCCCCTGCTCGTCGAACACCAGCAGCCGCCCGTCCCCGACCGCCGCGGCCGGGGAGGCCGACACGATGCGCGGGTACTCGTACCCGACCGGCATCGGGAACCGCCAGGCGAGGGCGCCGGTGCGGGCGCCGAGCGCGAACAACTCGACCCCCCGGTCGGTCCGGGCCAGGAGCAGGACCCGCTCGGGGCCGACGGTGACCTCCACGGCCGTCGCGCCGGGCGGCAGCGGGGACCGCCACAGCTCGGCGCCGGTGGCCAGGTCGTGAGCGAGTACGGAGTCCGCCGTCGCGGCCACCGCCAGCGAGCCGCCCGCGGACGGCTTGCCGACGAGCTTCGGGAGCTCCCTGGTCCAGCGCTGTTTGCCCGAGGCGACGTCCACGGCGACGAGGCGGTTTCCGCAGCCGCTCCCCGCCGTGGCCATGGTGAGCAGGCCGGTGCCGGAGGGGGCCTGCGCACTCATCACGCAGACCTCGCCTCCGGCCGGGGCGGGCAGGCTCCAGCCGTGGCGGCCCTCGCCGTCGTAGCCGGTCACGCCGTCCGCGCGAACCCGGACCACGGAGCCCGCGGCCGGGTCCCCCGCCCAGGAGCCGAGCGGCTTCCCGGCGGCCCGGCCCAGCGGGGCCTGGTACGAGAAGAGGTCCATGTGCGGGCCGCGCAGCCACGAGAAGCCGAGCCAGGCGGGCCACAGGGCGACCAGCGCGACGGCGACCGCCGCGCTCCGGCCGACGCCGGACCCGTACGCCCGGCCCTTCACCACCGACCACCACAGTCCGCCCGCGGCCGACCCGGCGAGCAGCGTCCACCCCACCAGCGGCCCCAGTCCGCGCGGGCAGCCGCCGAAATCGCACACGCCGTCGGTCATGTCCACGACGGTCAACTTCACGGACAGGACGGCGTACAGCGCCGCGACCGCGCCGAACGCGCAGGCCGCGGCGAGGCGTACGTGGTCCCGGAGCCGCTCCACGAGCGGCGGTGGCGTGTCCATGATCCCCTTCCCCGGCCCGCAGCCTATCCGCGACGGGCCGCGGGCCCGGGGCGCGAGCCTCCGACCGGAAGGGTCAGCCGCGGGCGGCCTCGATGAAGGAGCGGATCAGGGCGGGGTCCTTCACGCCGCGCTCGCGCTCCACCCCGCTCGACACGTCCACGCCCCAGGCGCCGGTGGTCGCGACGGCTTCGCGCACGTTCCCGGGCGTCAGCCCCCCGGCCAGCAGCCAGCGGCCCTCCGGCGCGGCGAACTCCGCCGAGCCCCAGTTCCACGGCTTGCCGGAGCCGGGGTCGGGCGCGTCGAGCAGCAGCAGGTCCTCACCGTACTCCCCGCAGCGCTTCACGTGCTCCGCGGTGGCCCGCAGCAGGGTCCGGCCCCCGGCGCGCAGCGCCTCGTAGAACTCCGGGCCCTCGTCCCCGTGGAGCTGCACGCCCCGTACGCCGCTCTCCTCGGCGAAGCGCCGCACCTCCTCGACCGGCTGCCCCCGGAACACCCCGACGGTGAGCACCGAGTCCGGCACCCCCGCGGCGAGCGCCCGCGCGGTGGCGGCGTCGACGGTACGGGGACTTCCCGGCGCGAAGACGAACCCGACGGCATCGGCGCCGGCGTCCACGGCCGCACCGACGTCGTGGCCGGTCTTCAGGCCGCAGATCTTCACGAACAGCTCGCTCATGCCCCCAGTCAACCAAACCGCCCCGCCCGATGGTGATCCGTCTCGCCCCCCGGGCGCGGCCGCCCTCACCCCCGGGTACGGTGCCGCGTAACGCCCGAGGGCGGCACCCCCTGTACGGGAGTGCCGCCCTCGGTCGTGAGAACAGCCGATCGGCTGCGGCCGGAGCCGCGGTCGATCAGAAGTCCATGTCACCGCCCGGCATGCCGCCGCCGGCCGGGGCGCCGGCCTTCTCGGGCTTGTCGGCGATGACGGCCTCGGTGGTGAGGAAGAGGGCCGCGATCGACGCCGCGTTCTGCAGCGCGGAACGGGTGACCTTCGCCGGGTCGATGATGCCCTCGGCGATCATGTCCACGTACTCGCCGGTGGCGGCGTTGAGGCCCCAGCCGACGGTCAGGTTGCGGACCTTCTCCACGACGACGCCACCCTCAAGACCACCGTTGACGGCGATCTGCTTGAGCGGGGCCTCCAGGGCGAGCTTCACGGCGTTGGCGCCGGTCGCCTCGTCACCCGAGAGCTCGAGCTTCTCGAAGACCGCGGAGGCCTGGAGCAGGGCCACGCCACCACCGGCGACGATGCCCTCCTCGACGGCCGCCTTCGCGTTGCGAACGGCGTCCTCGATGCGGTGCTTGCGCTCCTTGAGCTCCACCTCGGTCGCGGCGCCGGCCTTGATGACGGCCACGCCGCCGGCCAGCTTCGCGAGGCGCTCCTGGAGCTTCTCGCGGTCGTAGTCCGAGTCGGAGTTCTCGATCTCGGCGCGGATCTGGTTGACGCGACCCTGAACCTGGTCGCTGTCACCCGCACCGTCGACGATCGTGGTCTCGTCCTTGGTGATGACGACCTTGCGGGCGCGGCCGAGCAGGTCCAGGCCCGCGTTCTCCAGCTTGAGGCCGACCTCCTCGGAGATGACCGTGCCGCCCGTGAGGATGGCGATGTCACCGAGCATGGCCTTGCGGCGGTCGCCGAAGCCCGGGGCCTTGACGGCGACGGACTTGAAGGTGCCGCGGATCTTGTTGACGACCAGGGTCGACAGGGCCTCGCCCTCGACGTCCTCGGCGATGATCAGCAGCGGCTTGCCGGACTGCATGACCTTCTCGAGGAGCGGCAGCAGGTCCTTGACCGAGCCGATCTTCGAGTTGACGATCAGGATGTACGGGTCGTCGAGCGACGCCTCCATACGCTCCATGTCGGTGGCGAAGTACGCCGAGATGTAGCCCTTGTCGAAGCGCATGCCCTCGGTGAGCTCGAGCTCCAGACCGAAGGTCTGGGACTCCTCGACGGTGATGACGCCTTCCTTGCCGACCTTGTCCATGGCCTCGGCGATGAGCTCGCCGATCTGGGTGTCGGCGGCGGAGATGGAGGCCGTGGAAGCGATCTGCTCCTTGGTCTCGACATCCTTCGCCTGCTCGAGCAGGGCGCCGGAGACGGCCTCGACGGCCTTCTCGATACCGCGCTTGAGGGCCATCGGGTTGGCGCCGGCGGCCACGTTGCGCAGGCCCTCGCGGACGAGCGCCTGGGCGAGCACGGTGGCGGTGGTCGTACCGTCGCCCGCGACGTCGTCCGTCTTCTTGGCGACTTCCTTGACCAGCTCGGCGCCGATCTTCTCGTACGGGTCCTCGAGCTCGATCTCCTTGGCGATGGAGACGCCATCGTTGGTGATCGTGGGGGCGCCCCACTTCTTCTCAAGGACGACGTTGCGACCCTTGGGGCCAAGGGTGACCTTGACGGCGTCGGCGAGCTGGTTCATCCCGCGCTCGAGACCGCGCCGGGCCTCCTCGTCGAACGCAATGATCTTGGCCATCTGAAGTGGTCCTCCAGGACTGGGGTTCCCCCTGCACCGTCGGTACGAGGGGAGGGTTGGATTGCTCCGGACCGCGCCCGCGCCCGCGACGGACGGCCTGCGTGCCCGGCGGTTCCTTCCCGCCGGACCCTGCGGGCCTCACCGACCCGGTCCCGTGTAGTAGCACTCTCAACCGGAGAGTGCTAACGCCAATGATTAGCACTCGACCCCTCCGAGTGCAAGCGGCTTGGACGAAGCCCCGCCGGGGCGGCGGTCGGGCGGCGGTCGGGCGCACGCGGGCGCGGGGCGCCCCGGGCGAACGCCCGCCCCGCGGCCGGGCAGCACGAAGGGCCCGTACCCCTCCTCTGAGGTGCGGGCCCTTCGTGTGTATGCGTCGGTGGTCGATCGCGCCGGGACTAGACGGCGAGCTTGACCATGTCCGCCTGCGGACCCTTCTGGCCCTGCGAGATCTCGAACTCGACCCGCTGACCCTCTTCAAGGGTGCGGTACCCGTCCATCTGGATGGCGCTGTAGTGGACGAACACATCCGCACCACCGTCGACCGCGATGAAGCCGTAGCCCTTCTCCGCGTTGAACCACTTGACGGTGCCCTGAGCCATGCCTAACTCCCCTATTACTGGCCCTTGCGCAGGACCGCACTTCGCGGTCCCGGGTCAGAACTTGCGCCGGAACGCCTCGACCGGGGCTGAATGTATCTGCACCGCTGCTGTCTGCAACAGGTCAATCCGACGAGAAATCTGGACACGGGGATACATTGAAATAGAGTGAAAATTTGGCATATTCTCGGGCAACTCGGACCCGGCATATCTCGCCAAAGCCGCATACCGCACTCGGACATTGACTCAATGTCAACCATCACGCGACCCGCTCATATGCGGCGGGCAAGAACAGCGGAGGGGACTTCCCCAACTCTACCGCGCCCAATCAAGCAGAATTACCCCCTCCGCTTTTACCGGAGGGGGTAATTCTGGCTTTCGCGTGTCAGCAGCCGCCCGCGACGGCGGGGATGATCGAAACGCCCGCGCCGTCCGGCGTCACCGCGTCCAGACCGCCCTCGAAGCGCACGTCGTCGTCGTTGACGTAGACGTTCACGAAGCGGCGCAGCTTGCCCTGGTCGTCCAGGACGCGGGCGGCGATGCCCGGGTGGTTCGCCTCCAGGGAGGCGATGACCTCGGAGAGGGTCGCGCCCTCGGCCGAGACCTCGGCCTGGCCGCCGGTGTAGGTGCGCAGGATGGTGGGGATGCGGACGTTGACGCTCATGGCGCTACTGCCTTTCCGGAAGCGAGGTGTGGGGGTCAGGCCAGGCCGGCGGCGCGGAACGCGTCCAGGCTCGGGCGGATGGTGGCGGTCTGCCCGCTGTCCGCGGCCACCGCCTCCAGGGTCTTGAGGCCGTCACCGGTGTTGAGGACCACCGTGGTCAGCGCCGGGTCGAGCTGCCCGTTCTCGATGAGCTTCCTGGTCACGCCGACGGTCACGCCGCCCGCGGTCTCGGCGAAGATGCCCTCGGTCTGCGCGAGGATCTTGATGGCCTCGACGACCTGCTCGTCGGTGACGTCCTCGACGTAGCCGCCCGTCCGGCGGGCGATGTCCAGGACGTACGGGCCGTCGGCCGGGTTGCCGATGGCGAGCGACTTGGCGATGGTGTTCGGCTTCTGCGGGCGGACCACGTCGTGGCCGGCCTTGAAGGCGGTGGAGACCGGGGAGCAGCCCTCGGCCTGCGCGCCGAAGATCTTGTACGGCTTGTCCTCGACGAGCCCGAGCCTGATCAGCTCCTGCAGGCCCTTGTCGATCTTCGTCAGCTGCGAGCCGGACGCGATCGGGATCACGATCTGGTCGGGCAGCTGCCAGCCGAGCTGTTCGCAGATCTCGTAGGCGAGGGTCTTGGAGCCCTCGCCGTAGTACGGCCGCAGGTTGACGTTGACGAAGCCCCAGCCCTCGCCCAGCGGGTCGCCGATGAGCTCGGAGCAGAAGCGGTTGACGTCGTCGTAGTTGCCCTCGATGCCGACGAGGTCGCCGCCGTACACGCCGGCCATGACGACCTTGCCCTGCTCCAGGTCGTGCGGGATGAACACGCAGGAGCGGAAGCCGGCCCGGGCGGCCGCGGCGCCGACGGCGCCGGCCAGGTTGCCGGTGGAGGAGCAGGACAGGGTGGTGAAGCCGAAGGCGCGGGCGGCCTCGACGGCGATGGCGACGACGCGGTCCTTGAAGGAGTGCGTCGGGTTGCCGGAGTCGTCCTTGACGTACAGCTTGCCGGTGAAGCCGAGCTCCTTGGCCAGGTTGGCCGCGTCCACGAGCTTGGTGAAGCCGGGGTTCAGGCTGGGCTTGGAGGCCACGTCCGCGGGGACGGGCAGCAGCGGGGCGTAGCGCCAGATGTTGTTCGGGCCGGCCTCGATCGCCGCGCGCAGCGCTTCGGGGTCGCCGGTCGGGAGGTCGTAGGCGACTTCCAGCGGACCGAAGCACTCGACGCAGGCGAAGATGGGTCCGAGTTCGAAACGGGTACCGCACTCACGACACGAGAGGCCGGTGGCAGGTCCGAGATCGACAGAGGTGGCAACAGTCTGTGCAGCCATGATGGCGAGGCCCTTTCTCCTCATCTTCCCCATGGCGCACTTCGCCATGAGACGGAATTGGCACCTTCCCTAGCCGGGGACCTCGCTGCCGCAAGCGATCGCGAGAACCGACTGGAGGGTTGCCGGGGCTTCAACGGGCCGTGTCCCTCTGCCCCTCTGGATGAGCGGTATGGCACCGGGTTGCGCGCGGGATGCGCGTCCGGGCGTTTGTGCGCGGGGACCCCCGGCATGCGGTGGTCCTTCGCGTTGTTCAAGACTGTAACCGAAGGTCCGGGCGGTTGAGACAGCCGTCCGAACCGCGAGATGGATCACTTTTCGGCCGAAACCGCCGAGGGGTGTCGGACTGCTTACGGACGACCAGGGAGTGCTGAAGGTGCTGGAAGAGGTGGAGCGCTGGTTCGCGGACCGCTCCTGGTCCGCGGCCGACCGACCGCTCGACCAGCTGCTGGCCGCCAAACGGGCGGCGGGCACCACGGTCAGCGTGGTCCTGCCCGCGCTCGACGAGGAGGAGACGGTCGGGGCGATCGTCGAGGTGATCCGACGCGATCTGATCGACGGACTGCCGCTGCCGCTGGTCGACGAACTGCTCGTGATCGACTCGGGCTCCACCGACCGGACCGCCGAGGTGGCCGCGAAGGCCGGCGCCCGGGTGGTGCACCGCGACGAGATCCTGCCGCGGATCCCGGCCGTGCACGGCAAGGGCGAGGTGCTGTGGCGCTCGCTGCTGGCGACCACCGGGGACGTCGTCTGCTTCGTCGACGCGGACCTGCGGGACTTCTCGTCCGCCTTCGTCTCCGGGATCGTGGGCCCGCTGCTGACCGAGCCGGACGTGCAGTTCGTCAAGGCGATGTACGACCGCCCGCTGGGCGCGGAATCCGGCGAAGGCGCCTTTGGCAAGGCGCCGGGCCAGGGCGGCCGGGTCACCGAGCTCGTCGCCCGCCCCCTTCTCAACCTCCACTGGCCGCAGCTGGCCGGGTTCGTCCAGCCGCTGGGCGGCGAGTACGCGGTGCGCCGGTCCCTGCTGGAGCGCCTGCCCTTCCCCGTCGGGTACGGGGTCGAGCTCGGCCTGCTGGTGGACGCCCTGCACACCGTCGGACTGGACGCGCTGGCCCAGGTGGACGTGGGCGTACGGCTCCACCGCCACCAGGACGGCCTGGCGCTGGGCCGCATGGCCGCGGCGATCTACCGGACGGCGCAGCTGCGGCTCTCGCGCGCCCACCTCGTACGGCCGGAGCTGACGCAGTTCGAGCGCGCCCCGGAGGGGTTCGTGCCCCGGACGTACCCGGTGGACACCGAGGAGCGGCCGCCGATGGCCGGGGTCAAGGAGTACTCCGGCCGACGGGTGGCGTGAGGGAACTGACGTTTGAGCGGGCGGACCCCGGGCTAGGTTCGCCGCATGGCTTCCCAGGTACTCGTCGCAGCGAACCGCGGCCCACTCTCCTACGTACTCGACGACGACGGCGCCCTCACGGCCCGGCGCGGCGGGGGCGGACTCGTCTCCGGCCTCTCCGCCGCCCTCGCCCGCCAGCCGGAGGCGCTGTGGATCTGCGCGGCCCTCTCGGACGCGGACCGGGAGGCGGTCCGCCGGGGCGTTTCCGAGCCCGGCGTCCGGATGCTGGACATCGATCCCACCACGTACGACGACGCGTACAACGGCATCGCGAACTCGGTGCTCTGGTTCACCCACCACCACCTGTACGACGTCCCGCGCGAGCCGGTCTTCGACGCCCGGTTCCGCCGGCAGTGGGAGGCGTACGCCGCCTACAACCACGCCTTCGCGGTGGCGCTGGCCGAGGAGGCGGGCGAGGGCGCGGTCGTGCTCGTACAGGACTACCACCTGGCGCTGGTCCCCGGTGAGCTGCGCGCACTGCGCCCGGACCTGAAGATCGGCCACTTCACGCACACCCCGTGGGCCTCGCCGGACTTCCTGGGGATGCTCCCCGACGACATCCGCTCGCAGCTGGTGTGGGGGATGCTCGGGGCCGACCGGCTGGGCTTCCACACCCGCGCGTGGGCGGGCGAGTTCGTGCGCGGCGCGGACCGCGACGACGCACGGGGGTGCGCCGACCCGTTCTGGCCCTCGGACTCCTCGCCCGGGGTGCACCACCGCCCGATGGGCCCGGACGGCCGGCTCGGGGAGCGGCGCACCACCGACGTGGGGGCGTATCCGCTGGGCGTGGACGGGGACGACCTGCGCGCGCTCGCCCACCGGCCGGTCGTCGACGACAAGCTCGCCGCGCTGCGGGCGGAGGTGGGCGACCGGGCGGCGATCGTCCGCGTGGACCGCACGGAGCTGTCGAAGAACGTCCTGCGCGGGCTGCTGGCGTACCGGGAACTGCTGATCTCCCACCCCGAGTGGCGGGAGCGGGTGGTCCACCTGGCCTCGGCCTATCCCTCGCGCCAGGACCTGGAGGTCTACCGGGCCTACACCCAGTCGGTGCGGGACCTGGCGGCGGAGATCAACGCGGAGTTCGGCACGCCCGAGTGGCAGCCGGTGCTGGTCTCCGTCGAGGACGACTTCGCGCGCTCGCTCGCGGCGTACCGGATGGCCGACGTGGCGCTGGTCAACCCGGTGCGGGACGGGATGAACCTGGTCGCGAAGGAGATCCCGGTGGTGTCGGAGGCGGGGTGCGCGCTGGTGCTGTCCACCGGGGCGGGGGCGTACGAGGAGCTGCGCGAGGACGCGCTGACGGTGAACCCGTACGACGTGACGGCGACGGCCGAGGCCCTGCACGCGGCGCTGTCCATGCCGGCGGACGAGCGGCTGGAGCGCACCAAGCGCCTGGCCGCCGCGGCCACCGCGCTCCCGCCGGCGGCCTGGTTCACGGCCCAGCTGGACGCGCTGCGCGACGCGTAGCGGCTGCCGCCGCGCGGGGCCGGGGGGCGGGGGGAGCCCCCGTCGGGTAGGAGTCGCCCGCTCGGCCGGGGCCGCTGCGTCCGCCCGGGGGGCCGCGCCGTCAGCCGCGGATGGCCTCGGCCAGAGCGGCCAGGAAGGCCACCACGTCCGCCGGGCCGTTCAGGACCAGGTCGGCGCGGGACGCGAGTTCGGGTACCTCCGCCGAGCCGCTGGCCACCAGCAGCCCCGGCATGCCGTCGGTGCGCAGCTTCTCGACGGCGGCGTACGCCGCGAGGTCGCCCAGGTCGTCCCCCGCGTACAGGACGGCCTCGGCGCCCGTCTCCGCGAGGTACTCGGTCAGCGCCACGCCCTTGTCCATCCCCGGCGGCCGCAGCTCCAGCACCGCCCGTCCCGGCTCCACCATCAGCCCGTGCCGCGCGGCCAGCTCGGCCAGCGGCTCGCGCAGCGCGGCGAAGGCCGCGTCCGGATCCGCGGCCCGCCGGGTGTGCACGGCCAGGGCTCGGCCCTTCTCCTCGATCCAGGTACCGCGCCAGGCGCCGATGGAGTCCAGGAACCCGGGCAGCTCCGCCCGTACGGCGGCCACCCCCGGGTGCTCGGCCGGGGCGTGGACGATGCCGGTCACGGCGTCCCAGCGTTCGGCGCCGTAGTGGCCGAGGACCACCAGGTGCTCCAGGCCCTCGACCCCCGCGAAGCCCCCGTAGCGGACCGCGACCGCGGCCGGGCGGCCGGTGATCACGGCCACCGAGGCGACTTCCGGGGCCAGGGCGGACAGCGCCGGGACGGCCCCCGGGTGGGCCCGCGCCTGGTCCGGGTCCGGGACGATCTCGGCGAGGGTGCCGTCGAAGTCGAGCGCGACCACGCTGCGGCGGGGCACCCGGAGGAGGGCTTCGAGTCCCTCCCGTCCGGCGGCGGTAACGGGCATCGGCAGGCTGTGCGGACGGCTCCCCATGAGGACGACCCTAACGGGCCCGCCGGGCCACGGCTACGGCGCGAGGCGCCCCCGGTCTCCCGGGCCCCCGCCGACGGCCCCCGCCCGGCGTCCCGCCGTCAGCGCCGGGCCCGCTGCGCCTCGCGGATGCGGCGGAGCCGGTTGACCGTGCCGGGGGCGTGGGCCAGCGCCCGCGGGTCGTCCATCAGCGCGTTGAGCAGCTGGTAGTAGCGGACCGGGGTCATCCCCAGCCCTTCCCGTATCGCCCGCTCCTTGGCTCCGGGTCCGGGCCAGGTGCGTCCTTCGTACGCGAGCACCGCGGCCTCGGTGGCCGTCAGCCCCACGTCGTCCGTCATACGGCCAGATTAACGCCGCCCGGTGACAGCGGCCGGGCCGCGCCGCCCGCCCGCCGCCCGCCCGCGCCGGCCGGGGCGCCCGGCGTCCACCCCGGCGCCCCGGCGCCCGCCGCTACTGCGCGTCCGCCTTGCGCGCCTTCTCCGCGATGTCGTCCAGGACCTTCGCGGGCTGCCCGCCCGGCTGCACGGTCTTGCCGATGTTCTGCTTGACGTCCTCGCTGACCCCGGCCCAGGACTTCTTGCCGACCGGGTAGAGCCGTGCGTTCGGCAGCGCCTGGAGGAACGTCTTGAGCTGCGTGGCCGGGCCGCCCGTGCTGGCGTCCATCGCCCGGTAGCCGGTGGTCGTGACCGGCAGCAGGTCGTACTTGTTGGTGAAAGCCGTCACGTTCTTGGCCTCGTACAGGTAGTCCAGGAACTTCCCGGACTCCTTGCGGTGGCCGTTCTTGAAGGCCATCACCCAGTCCGCGACGCCCATCGTCGGGTGCTCGGTGCCGTCCTCGGTCGGCATGGCCACCATGCCGAACTTCACACCCTTCTCGGCCGCCTGCTTCAGCAGCGTCGGGTGGCCGTTGAGCATGCCGACCTCGCCCCGCGTGAAGGCGTCGAAGGCGGTCTGCCGGTCCGTCTTCGCCGGTTCCAGCGCTCCGGTCAGCCCCTGGCCGACCATCTTGTCGCGCAGGAACTCGAACGTCTTGACGTTGTCGGGGGAGTCGATCGCGTACGCCTCTTCGTTGTCGGTGTAGCCGCCACCGCCCGCGAGCATCCACATCATCGTCTCGGCCTGCGCCTCCTCGCGGCCCAGCGGCAGCGCGAACGGCGTGGCCACGCCCGCGGCCTTGAGCTTCTTCGCCGCGGCCTCCAGGTCGGCCCAGCTCTTGGGCTGCCAGCCGCCCTTGGCGTCCTTCGGCAGCACCCCGGCGTCCGTCAGCAGCTTCTCGTTGTAGAAGAGCAGGCGGGTGCTGGCCACGAAGGGCATCCCGTACTGGACCCGCCGGATCTTGCCGGCGTCCGCGAGCGGCGCGAGGAAGTCGGCCTCGGTGCTGACGGAGAGCAGCTCCTCCGCCGTGTACAGCTTGCCGGCGGCCGCGTAGTCGGCGTACGCGCCGATCTGCGCGATGTCGGGGGCCTTGCCGGCCTTGACCATCTCCGCGACCTTGGCGTCGACCTCGGACCAGGAGTAGATGCTGACCTCGACCTTGACCCCGGGGTGGTCCTTCCGGAAGCCCGCGGCGAGGTCCTTCCAGTAGCCCGCCGAGGAGTTCTGCGGATTGTCCCCGTAGTCGGCCGCCACGACCCGCAGGGTCACCTCGTTGTCCCCGGTGAGACTCGCCACGGTTCCGCAGCCGGTCAGTGCCGCGGCGGTCAGGCTCAGCGCGGCGCCGGTCGCGGCCAGGCGCAGGTAACGGCCCTTCACAGTTCTCGATCCACCCCTTGTTGTACGTACGATCCACGTAAGGTCTACACCACTTTGGCGGCTCGTCCACATCCTCGTCCACATCCGGTGCGCACGGCGTGGGGTCCGCCGCCCGACCCGGACGTTCGATTTTGTATGGCCGCTCAACAATCCCCTCCAATGGACTAGACCTTTCCCCGCTGAGCACGCGAGACTGTCACCTGTGAAACCCGTGAAACACGTCATCGCCCTCGATGTGGGCGGCACCGGGATGAAGGCCGCCCTCATCGCCGACGACGGGGCGCTGCTCCACGAAGCGCGCCGCGCCACCGGCCGCGACCGGGGCCCCGACGCCGTCGTCGAGACGATCCTGGAGTTCGCCGCCGAACTCTCCGCCCTCGGCCGCGAGCGCTTCGGCGCGCCCGCCGCCGCGGCCGGCGTCGCCGTCCCCGGCATCGTCGACGCCGGGAACGGGATCGCCGTCTACGCGGCGAACCTGGGCTGGCGCGACGTACCCATGCGCGAGCTGCTCAGCGGACGGCTCGGCGGCATCCCGGTGGCCCTGGGCCACGACGTCCGCACGGGCGGACTCGCCGAAGGCCGCATCGGCGCCGGCCGCGGCGCCGACCGCTTCCTGTTCGTCCCCCTCGGCACCGGCATCGCCGGCGCCATCGGCATCGCCGGCCGCATCGAGGCCGGCGCCCACGGCTACGCGGGCGAGATCGGCCACATCGTGGTCCGCCCCGGCGGACCCGCCTGCGGCTGCGGCCAGTACGGCTGCCTGGAGACCCTCGCCTCCGCGTCCGCCGTCAGCCGTGCCTGGGCCGCCGCCTCCGGCGACCCGGCCGCCGACGCCGCCGACTGCGCCAAGGCCGTGGAGTCCGGCGACGCACGCGCCCGCGAGGTGTGGCTGGCCGCGGTCGGCGCCCTCGCCGACGGCCTGGTCACGGCGATCACCCTGCTGGACCCGCGCACGCTGATCATCGGTGGCGGGCTCGCGGAGGCGGGGGAAACCTTGTTCACACCACTGCGGGCGGCCGTCGAGGAGCGCGTGACGTTCCAGCGGCTGCCCGACATCGTTCCGGCGGCCCTCGGGGACACCGCCGGATGCCTGGGCGCAGGGCTGCTCGCCTGGGACCTACTCGCCACGGAGGTACCTGCCTGATGTCCGGAAGCGCACACAGCACCGTTCTCTCCGGCGCCAGGGTGGTCCTGCCCACCGGGACCGTGGCGGGCGGCCGCGTCATCGTCGAGGGCGAGCGCATCGCCGGCAGCGCCGGCGAGGGCGCGCGGATCGTCGACCTGTCCGGGCACTGGCTCGTCCCCGGCTTCGTGGACATGCACAACCACGGGGGCGGCGGCGCCTCCTTCACCTCCGGCACCGCCGAGGAGGTCCTCAAGGGCGTACGGACCCACCGCGAGCACGGCACCACCACGCTCGTCGCCTCCACCGTCACCGGCGACCTGGACGAACTGGCCCGCCGAGCCGGGCTGCTGGCCGAGCTGACGCAGGCGGGCGAGATCGCCGGCATCCACTTCGAGGGGCCGTTCATCAACCCCTGCCGCAAGGGCGCCCACAAGGAGGACCTGCTCCGCGACCCCGACCCGGCCGAGGTCCGCAAGCTGATCGACGCCGCGCACGGCGCCGCCCGCATGTTCACCCTCGCCACCGAGCTCCCGGGCGGCCTGGACTCCGTACGGCTGCTGGCCGAGCACGGGGTCATCGCCGCGATCGGCCACACCGACTCCACGTACGACCAGACGCGCCAGGCCATCGACGCGGGCGCGACCGTGGCCACCCACCTGTACAACGCGATGCCGGGCATGGAGCACCGCGCCCCCGGCCCGATCGCCGCCCTGCTGGAGGACGAGCGGGTCACCGTCGAGCTGATCAACGACGGCACCCACCTGCACCCGGCGATGCTGGAACTGGCCTTCCACCACGCGGGCGCGCACCGGGTGGCGCTGATCACCGACGCGATGGACGCGGCCGGCTTCGGCGACGGGATCTACCACCTCGGGCCGCTGGAGGTCCAGGTGAGGGAGGGCGTGGCCCGCCTCGTCGAGGGCGGTTCGATCGCCGGCTCCACCCTGACCCTGGACACCGCCTTCAAGCGGTCGGTGACCCTGGACAAGCTGCCCGTCGAGTCCGTGGTGCAGGCGATCTCGGCCAATCCGGCCAAGCTGATCGGCCTGTACGACGAGGTCGGTTCGCTGGAGCCGGGCAAGTACGCCGACCTGGTCGTCCTGGACGCCGCGTTCGACGTCAAGGGCGTCATGCGGCGCGGCGAGTGGATCGTGGACCCGACGCTCTGAGGACGGCCCGGGACGCTGGTCCGTGCAGGTACGGAGGGTGGCGGGCGGCCCGGGGGACTGGGCCGCCCGCACTGCCGTTTGGCATGATCCCGGCACACACCGAGACCGGGGCCTGCCATGATCCTCACCGTGACGCTCAACACCGCACTCGACGTCACCCACCGCGTACCCAAGCTGATTCCGCACACCTCGCACCGGGTCACCGCCGTGAGCGAGCGGCCCGGCGGCAAGGGCCTCAACGTCGCCCGCGTCCTGGCCGCGCTCGGACACGAGGTCACCGCGACCGGCTTCGCGGGCGGGCGCACCGGCGCCGCCGTACGCGAACTGCTCGCCGGCACCCCGCGGCTGACGGACGCACTGATCCCCTGCGCGGGCACCACCCGGCGCACCGTGGCCGTGGTCGACGAGGCCTCGGGCGACACCACGCAGTTCAACGAGCCGGGTCCGCCGATCGGTTCCGCGGAATGGGCCGCCTTCCTCGACCGCTACGGGGAACTGCTGGCCGGGGCGGCCGCGGTGGCCCTGTGCGGCAGCCTCCCGCCGGGCGTGCCGGTGGGCGCGTACGCGGTGCTCGTACGGGCGGCCCGCGCGGCCGGGGTCCCGGTGCTCCTGGACACCAGCGGCGAGGCCCTGCGCCGCGGGGTCGCCGCCCGGCCCGAGATGATCAAGCCGAACGCCGCCGAGCTCGCCGAGCTGACCGGCTCCCGCGAACCGCTCCAGGCCACCCGCGACGCCCGCCGCCGCGGCGCGCACGCCGTGGTGACCTCGCTCGGCCCCGGCGGGCTCCTGGCCGCCACCCCTCAGGGCACCTGGCAGGCCGCCCCGCCGCGCGCCCTGAAGGGCAACCCGACCGGAGCCGGTGACTCCGCCGTCGCGGGCCTCCTGTCGGCCCTCACGGAGGGCCTGGACTGGCCGGCCCGCCTGACCCGCGCGGTAGCTCTCTCGGCGGCCACGGTCCACGCCCCGACGGCGGGAGACTTCGACCCCCGCACCTACGAGGAGGTACGGGGGTCGGTGAAGCTGACGGCACGCTAGGCGCGGCCGGAGCCGGGACCGGGATCAGCCCTTCTCAAGCCAGAGCTGGTCGAGGGCGACATCGCACTGGTTGCCGGCCTCACACGAGACCTTGATCGTGTTCGTGCCCTGCTTGAGCGTGACGAGCGACCAGGTGTTCGTCCAGCCCTTGTCCCACTCGCCCGGCTTGGCCCCGGAGAAGTTCTTCATGTTGACGGGCCGGGACTGCGCCTCGCCGTTGACGGTCAGGGTGGTGCTGGCGTCCTTGCCCGGCACCCCGTAGACCATCTTCAGCTTGTACTGGCCCGCCTTGGCCACGTCCACGTTCCAAGTCGCCGCCGCACCGGGAGCGTTCAGCCCACCCACGTACTGGCCGCCCGCGCTCTTCGCGCCCGGGATCGTGGCCTCCAGGTGCGCGCCGCCCGTCAGGGACATGCCCGCGCCCGAGGCGTCCGCCTTGGGCAGCGGGGCCTCCGGGGACTGCGAGGGACTCGGATCGGCCGACGAGGAGTTCTGCGGCTGCGCGGACGGCTGCCCGCCCGCCGCGTTGCCCTTGTCCTTCTTGTCGTCGCCCTTGTCGCCGAAGGCCACGGCCGCACCGATGCCGATCGCGACCGCGGCGACCACCGCGACGGCCGCTATGAGCATGCCCTTGCGGCTGGAACCGCCGCCTCCGCTGCCGCCGCCGTGTCCGCCCGGCGCGGGCATCGCCGACGTGGTGGTGGTCTGCCCCTGCTGCGGCGGAACACCGTAGCCGCCCGCCTGGAGGGCTTCCGGGGCCTGGTACTGGGCCTGGTAGGCCGGCTGCTGCTGGGGCGGAACCTGGGCGCCGCGCTGGCCGCCGTACGTCCGCTCACCGACCGTGCGCACCTGGTTGTACGAGGTACGGGGGACACCGGGCTGCACGCCGGGCTGCCCACCGACCGTCGGGCCGGGGTAGCCGTATCCACCGCCCGACGCGGGCGGGGTGGCTCCGGCGGCCTGGCCGTCCGCGTAGAGATAGCCGAACGGATCGTCGTCCTCGGGCTTGTTCGCCCCACTGTTCGGGCCGTGGTTCGCGGGCGTCGTCATCGCAGGTCACTCCTTTCGACCCACGGGAGCCTACCCCGAACAGGTGCACCCACGGGCGGCCGATCGGCTCAGCCGGCCCGGCGGTGCGCCTTGGAGCGGGACCTCTTCTCGATGTACATCCGCTGGTCGGCGGAGCGCAGCACCTCGTCGGCCGACATGCCGCAGCTGGCCCAGCCGATGCCGAAACTCGCGCCCACGCGCACCGCGCGGCCGTCCACCCGGATCGGCGGGATGATCGCGTTGCGCAGCCGGACGGCCAGGTCCGCGGCGTCGGCCGCGCCCAGCCCGTCCGCGAGGACGACGAATTCGTCACCACCCAGCCGGGCGACGGTGTCACCGTCCCTGACGCCGGTCGTCAGCCGCCGGGCCACCTCGATCAGGACCGCGTCACCCGTGTGGTGCCCGAACCGGTCGTTGATCGACTTGAATCCGTCGAGGTCGCAGAAGAGGACCGCCAGCCCCTTCGTGCCGTCGTCGACGTCGCTCGCGGGCGCCACCGCGTGCACGTGGTGGTCGTACGGGCCCGCGCCGGGCCCGCCGGGGCCGGGCACGCCCGGCGCGGGCACCCCCGGGGCGCCGGGGTACTCGAAGGGCTCCGGGTAGGCGTCGGGCCGAAAGCCGTGCTCCCCGACGGCACCACCCGCCTCGACCGCCCCGCCCGCGTACGCCCCGTGCCCGGCGTGGGCCCCGTGACCGGCGTGCGCCCCGTGCCCCTCGTACGCCGCGTCGAGCGCTTCCACGGCGGTGGCGCGGACCGACTGCGGCCTGCGGCACAGCCGCGCCCCGAGGCGCGAGCGCAGCTCGGCGCTGTTGGGCAGGCCCGTCAGCGAGTCGTGGCTGGCCCGGTGGGCGAGCTGGAGCTCGTGGCGCTTGCGCTCCTCGATGTCCTCGACGTGCGTGAGCAGGAACCGCGGCCCGTCGGCGGCGTCCGCGACGACGGAGTTGCGCAGCGAGACCCATACGTACGTGCCGTCGCGCCGCGCGAGCCTCAGCTCGGCCCGCCCGCCCTCGGCGGAGGTCCGCAGCAGGGTCCCGATGTCCTCCGGGTGGACCAGGTCGGAGAAGGAGTACCGGCGCAGCACGGACGCGGGCCGGCCCAGCAGCCGGCACAGCGCGTCGTTGGTGCGCAGCAGCCGCCCGTGCTGGTCCCCGCCCATCTCGGCGATCGCCATGCCGCTGGGTGCGTACTCGAAGGCCTGGCGGAACGACTCCTCGCTGGCGCGCAGTGCCTGCTGCTCGCGCTCCAGCCGGACCAGGGCCCGCTGCATGTTCGCGCGCAGCCGTGCGTTGCTGATCGCAATCGCCGCTTGGAAGGCGTACATCTGCAGCGCCTCGCGCCCCCAGGCGCCGGGGCGCCGCCCGTTGCGCGGTCTGTCCACCGAAATGACACCCAGAAGTTCCCCGCCGGACGCGTACATGGGGGCGTAGAGACGGTCCTCGGGGTGCCACTCGTCGGCGAAGCGCGGATCGGGGCCGTCCGTGTGCCACTGGGGCACGTCGTCCTCCAGGAGGACCCAGCCCTCGGTGTGCGGGATGAAGCGGAGCCCGTCCCAGCTCTCACCCATCGTCAGGCGGCGCTCCCAGGAGGCGCGGGAGCCGACGCGGCCCGTGATGAGGGCCTCTGCGGCGGGGTCACCGGCGAAGGCGGCGACGACGAGATCCCCGTCGGGGCGTACGAGGTTGACACAGGCGAGTTCGTAGCCGAGGCCCACGACGATGCCGTCCACGACGGTCTGCAGGGTGTCCGCCAGGCTCCTGGCCGTGTTGAGCTCGGCCACCACCTGGTGGAGCTGCCGCAGGGTCGCAAGACGGACGTACGGCTCCGACTCGGTCTCCATTGCTCGCTCTCCCCGAGACCTCGACAGCAACTCCAGGTTTGTCATCGGCGTTTCGTTGCGGTGTCCTGTCCACTGAATCACAGTGAGCTGTGCGCCAGGTACACAGGGTCAACAAATCTTGCCCTCTGTGACTCAAGTCACATGAGATGAACAAAGGTGGCAGATGGGGTCCCTGTCACCTGGGAGCGCTCCCCCGCCTTCCCGGGAGCAAACGATACGCCTCGGCCTAGGCCAAGGGGCGGGGACGCGGCTCGGACTCGGGCCCGATGCGCGGTGCGGGTGGGCGGGACTAGCGTTTCGAACGTGCCGAAGACGACCCCCGTACCCACGCCGATCCCCGCCACCCCTCATCCTGAGGGCGTGAGCAACGACGAGTTCCGTGCCGCGATGTCCCGGCTGGCGGCGGGCGTGTGCCTGATCACCGCGCACGAGCCGCCCCTGACGCCGGCCGGCCCGGACGGCGAGGACGTCGGCATGACGGCGACCGCCTTCATGTCCGTGTCCCTGGACCCCCCGCTGGTGCTGGTCAGCCTCCGCGAGGGGTCACGGATGGACGACCTCCTGGCGGAACAGCCGCTGTGGGCGGTCTCGGTCCTCGCGGACCACCAGGTGCAGGTGGCGAGCCGCTTCTCCATGAAGAACCGCATCAGCGACCGGCTCCTCTTCGCGGACCTGCCCTACGGGCGCGGGGAGGTCTCGGGGGCCCCGCTGCTGACGGGCGCCCTGGCCACCCTCGAATGCCGTACGGAGAACCGCGTCGAGGCGGGCGACCACACCCTGGTCATCGGCCGCGTCCTGACCGCGGCGCTGCCCTCCCCCGACTCCCCGCCGCTGACGTACTTCCGCGGCCGCTACCGCCACCTGGCGCCCTGAGGCCGCCTCCGGGCGCCGCGGCCCCTGCCGGTTCCCGGGAGAGCGCACCGGCCCCTACCAGTCGCGGCCGGTGCGGCCGCGCTTCGTCTCGGCGCGGGCCTTCTTCTCGCGCAGCCGCCGCTCGTTGATCCCCCGGGGGATCTTCGTCGCGCGGCGCGCCTTGGGCGGCGGGGCGGTGGCCTCGGCGAGCAGTGACGCCATCCGTACCAGCGCCATCTCCCGGTTGCGGAACTGCGACCGGTGCTCCGAGGCCCGTACGGTCACCACCCCGTCCACGAGCCGGCCGGCGAGCCGCTCCAGCGCCCGCTCCTTCCACACGTCCGGCAGGGACTTGGTGGCCGCCACGTCGAAGAGCAGCTCCACGCGCGAATCCGAGGTGTTCACGTGCTGCCCGCCCGGCCCGGAGGACCGCGAGAAGCGCCAGGCGAGCTCCGCCTCGGGGAGCGCGACCGAACCGCGGATGACATAGGGACCAGGCATGCCCCTATGATCGCGCCCCGCCGGGCGCCCGTCACCCGTATTTCACGGCGTATCGCGTCCCGGATCCGCCCGTACCGCGTCCCGGATCCGCCCGCGTGGAACCTCCCGGCCCCCTCCCCGCGTTATGAAGGTCAGCGGTACCTTGGCCACGATCTCGCGGCCATCTGAAGACGAAGGGACACCAGTCAAAATGGCAGTAAGCCTGTCCAAGGGCGGCAACGTCTCGCTCACGAAGGAGGCCCCCGGCCTCAGCGCCGTCACGGTCGGCCTCGGCTGGGACGTCCGTACGACGACCGGTGTCGACTTCGACCTGGACGCCTCCGCCATCGCGGTCAACGCCGCGGGCAAGGTCGTCTCCGACGGTCACTTCGTCTTCTTCAACAACAAGTCCACCCCGGACCAGAGCATCGTCCACACCGGTGACAACCGCACCGGCGAGGGCTCCGGCGACGACGAGTCCATCAACGTCAACCTCGCCGCCCTCGCGGCCGACGTGGACAAGATCGTCTTCCCGGTCTCGATCTACGACGCCGACGCCCGCAGCCAGAACTTCGGCCAGGTCCGCAACGCGTACATCCGCGTCGTGAACCAGGCCGGCGGCGCCGAGATCGCCCGCTACGACCTCTCCGAGGACGCGGCCACCGAGACCGCCATGGTCTTCGGCGAGCTCTACCGCAACGGCGCCGAGTGGAAGTTCCGCGCGGTCGGCCAGGGTTACGCCTCCGGCCTGACCGGCATCGCCCAGGACTTCGGCGTCAACGTCTGAGGACCCCGGCGACACCGCCGCGGCGAAGCCCCCTCCCCGGCCGTCCGGGCAGCGGGCTTCGCTACGGTTCGGCAGGTGATCCTGCAACCGCTCACTGCCGTGGACGGCGCCCTGCCGGGCCCGGTCCTCACCGAGATCTCGGTGCTCTACGCGACCAACCGCGCCTTCTTCGAGCTCAGCGGAGACTTCCCCGACCCGGGCCGCATCACCGTCGAACAGGTTGCGGCGGCCCTCGCCGACGAACTCGCCCACGACGGCGCCGAGGTGCTCCTGGCCCGCTCCGCCGGCCGGCTGGTCGGCCTGGCCGCCACCCTCGCGCACCATCCGGACCCGTCCTCCGGCGATCCGGACCCCTGGATCGGCCTGCTGCTCATCGACGCCACCGCGCACCGCGAGGGGTACGGCAGCGCCGTCGCCGGCCTCGTCGAGGAGCGCTTCCGCGCCGCCGGCCGCACCGGCCTGCGGCTCGCCGTACTGGACGACAACCAGGCCGGCATGGCGTTCTGGCGGGCGCAGGGCTACACCGCCCTGCGCCGCTCCCGGGAGCGGGAGCGCGGCCGCGACTGCACCGTGATGCGCAAGGACCTGCGGACCTGAGCGGAGGCGCCCGGCGCTACTTCGGCCGGCCTTCCCCGTACAGCCACACGTCCCAGACCTTCTTCAGGTCGCGGCCGGTCGAGCGCTCCGCGTACGCGGTGAAGTCGGCCGTGCTCGCGTTCCCGTACTCGTGGTCGGTGGCCCAGCCGCGCAGCAGGGCGAAGAACTTCTCGTCGCCGACCTCCTGCCGGATCCGCTGGAGGACCATCGCGCCCCGCACGTACACCGGCATCCCGGAGATGTCCTCGGCGCCGGGCGGGGCGGCGGGCGGGAAGGCGGCCCAGTCCCCGCCCGCGTCGTCGTCCACGCTCGTGTCGCCCTTGAGGTAGGCGTCGAAGTGCTGCTGGGCGGTGGTCCCGCCGTGGTCCTCGGACCACAGCCATTCGGCGTAGGTCGCGAAGCCCTCGTTGAGCCACATGTCCTTCCAGGACTTCGGCGACACGGAGTCGCCGAACCACTGGTGGGCCGTCTCGTGCAACAGGAGGTCCTCGTCGGGCGCACCGGAGAAGACGGGTTTGGTCTGCGTCTCCAGCGCGTACGTGAGGGACTCGGCCGGCAGCACGATCGCCCCGGCCGTCCCGAAGGGGTACGGGCCGAACCGGCGGCTGCCCCACTCCACGATCTCCGGCAGCTTCGCGAGCGCCGGGGCACTGGCCGCCGCCTCGGCGGGCGCGACGGCCTCGTACAGGGCGACCCCCGAGGGGGTCCGGCCGGTGGTCACCTTGAACTTCCCGATCGCCGCGACCGCCAGGTAGCTCGCCATCGGCGCCCGGTCGTGCCACACGAACTGCGTGCGCCCGCCGCCGGTGTCGGTCCGGGAGGCCAACTCGCCGTTCGAGACCGCCTCGTACCCCTTGGGCACGGTCAGGGTGATGTCGTACGCGGCCTTGTCGCTGGGGTGGTGGTTCCCGGGGAACCAGGCCATCGAACCGATCGGCTCGCCGACCCCGACCGCCCCGTCGGCGGTGGTGATCCAGCCCTCCTTGGAACCGTCCGCGTCCACGATGGGCCGGGGCTCACCGCGGTAGTCGATCTCCGCGCGGAAGACCTCGCCCTTCTTGAGGTCCTTCGCGGGACGCACCGTCAGCTCCCGGCCGGTCCGGTTGAACCGGGCCTCCTCGCCCTGCACCGTGACGCTCTCGACCTTCAGGCCCGCGAGGTCGAGGTTGAAGGAGCTGAGGGCCTGTCCGGCGCGCGCCGTGATGACGGCGGTGGCGTTCAACTCCCTGTCGGCGGGGTCGTAGTCGAGGTCCAGGTCGTAGTGCTCGATCTGGTAGCCGCCGTTGCCCGCCTTGGGGAAGTAAGGGTCGCGCAGCCCCGACGCACCCGGCCGCCCCTGCACCGTGCCCGCCGTACACGCCGTGGTGAGGGCGAGCAGGGCGGCAGCGGCGGCTGCGGGGGCGGCGGCGGTGAGGCGGGAGAGCGCGCGGCGGTGGTCCACGCGCCCGATCCTATGCGGGCCCGACGGCTTGCCCCGGGGGTCCTACTTCGCCAGGGAGTCGGCGCCGGCCTTCGCGAACTTCTCGTCCAGGTCCCCGCTCGGGGCGCCGGCCACGCCGATGCCTGCGACCGGGGCGCCCTTGGCCTGCACCGGGGTGCCGCCGCCGAGGAACAGGGTGCCGGGGATGTCCTTCAGGTTCGGGGTCTGGGCGAGACGGCCCGCGAGCACCGAGGTCGGGGCGTTCCAGGACACGGCCGTGAAGGCCTTGCGCTGCGCCGACTCGTAGGACTGCGGGCCCGCGCCGTCGCCGCGCAGGGTGACGAGGGTGTTGCCGTTACGGTCCACGACCGCGACCGTCACCTTCTGGTTCTCCTGCTCCGCGGCGTCCAGCGCGGCCTGCGCGGCGCGGGTGGCGGCGTCGATGGTGAGGTGGGTCGTGGTGGTGAAGTTCTTCTCCTCCGCCCCGCCGTCCTTCTTCGCGGTGGCGGCGGCAGCGGCGGCCGGGGCGCTCTCGGCCTGCGCGGCGCTGGCGCTGACCGCGCCGAAGGTCCCGGCGCCGAGCGCGACGGCGAGGGCGGTACCGGTGAGAACGCGGGTGCGGATGTTCATGTCTGCTGCTCCTGGGTGCGTCGGCTGGGACCGAGTACATCGGCTCGTTCCGCTGCTCCCAGCCTGGGGCCGCACCCGGCCCCGGCCGTCCCCGTACCGGCTCGCGGCGGCTGCCGCACCGGCTGACCCGGGGGTCGACCGATCGGTGGATGCGGAGCGGGTACGGGTGCGGATTGGCTGGTCGGCGCCATCGCGTACGACCAGGCACGATGGAGGAGCCAGACACCGACCCGGGAGCCGCAGTGAGTCACGTGAGCCGCGTACCGCCACAGGCCCCGGAAGCTCCGGGTACGGGGGGTGCGGCGGGTGCGCCGGGTGCGGCAGGTGTTTCCGGGAAGGCCGGCACCCGGGCCCTGGGAGCCGTCATGCACACGGCGTTCTTCCTGCTCCTCGGCGCCTCGGTGGCCCGCTTCCTGCTGCGCCACCCGGGCTCCCCCAGCACCCCGTGGATCATCGTCCTCAGCATCGCGCTGGCCCTGCTGTACGTACTCGGTCCCGCGCTCGGGGCCGCGCCCACCGTGCGCCGGCTGCTCTGGCTCGGGCTGGTGGTGGCGGTCTGGGTGGTGCTCGTGGTCCTCGCGCCCAGCTTCGCCTGGTGCGCCGTCCCCCTCTTCTTCACCGCCCTGCGCACGCTGCCGCCGCGCGCGGCCGTCGTACTGGTGGCCCTGCTGACGGTGTTCGTGGTGGCGGCCCAGCTCAAGCTCTCGCGCGAGTTCGACCCCAACCTGCTGCTGGCCCCGCCCGCCATCGCCGCCCTGGCCACCGCCGTCTTCGTCCACATGGAGCGCCAGGCCGCCTCCCAGCGCGCCCTGATCGACGACCTCATCCGCACCCGGCGCGAGCTCGCCGCGACCGAGCGGCGCGAGGGCACCCTCGCCGAGCGGCAGCGGCTGTCGATGGAGATCCACGACACGCTCGCCCAGCACCTGTCCAGCCAGCAGATGCTGCTCCAGGCCGCGGACCGCACCTGGGACAGCGACCCGGCCACCGCCCGCGCGCACGTGCGCACCGCCACCGGCATCGCGGCGCGCGGACTGGCGGAGGCGCGCCGCCTCGTCCACGACCTCGCCCCGCCCGAGCTCGAAGGGGGCGGCGGGCTCGCCGACGCACTGCGCGCGCTCGACGCGGGCCCCGACATCGAGGTCCGCTTCCACCTGGAGGGCGCCGCGGCCCCGCTGCCGGACCGCGTCCAGTCGGCCCTGCTGCGGATCGCGCAGGGCGCGCTGGCCAACGTACGGGAGCACGCGCACGCCCGTACCGCGGCCCTGACCCTGAGCTTCCTGGGCGACCAGGTGGTCCTGGACGTGGCCGACGACGGCGCCGGCTTCACCGAGCCGCGGCCGGGCACGCGCGCCGCGGCCGGGGACCGCGGGCACGGGCTCCCGGCGATGCGCGCCCGCGTCCGCCAGCTCGGCGGCACCCTCGCCCTCGAATCCACCCCCGGCGAGGGCACCGTCCTCTCCGCGGCCATCCCCCTGGAGCCCCCCGCATGACGACCCGAACCGGCCCGATGACCACGATCCTGCTCTGCGACGACCACGCGGTGGTCCGCGCGGGCCTGCTGGCGCTGCTGGGCAGCGCGCCGGACATCGAGGTGCTCGGCGAGGCGGGCAGCGGGGAAGAGGCCGTGGCGCTGGCGGCGAAGCTGCGCCCGGACGTGGTGCTGATGGACCTCCAGCTGGGCGAGGGCATCGACGGGGTCGAGGCGACGCGCCGCATCACCGCGGTGCCCGAGCCGCCGCACGTCCTGGTCCTGACGACGTACGACACCGACGCGGACGTCACCCGGGCCATCGCGGCGGGCGCCACGGGGTACCTGCTGAAGGCGGAGCGCCCGGAGGAGCTGTTCGCGGCGATCCACTCGGCGGCGGCGGGCCGCACCACGCTCTCCCCGCCGGTGGCGAGCCGGGTGATGGCCCACATGCGGGGCTCGCGCCCGACGCTGACCGACCGCGAACTGGACATCCTGGGCCAGCTGGCGCGCGGTCTGGGCAACCGCGACATCGCCCGGGCCCTGTTCATCAGCGAGGCCACGGTCAAGACCCACCTGGGCCGCATCTACGACAAACTCGGCGTGGACACCCGGGCGGGGGCGGTCGCGGTGGCCAAGGAACAGCGCCTGCTCCCCTGACCCCCGCCGTGGCCGTCCCCGCCCCGACGGCCACGGCGGTGACGGCCCCCGTCACGGCCGCGGCCCGCCGACGCCACCGCCGGGACGGGAAGGGCCGCACACCGGTCACACCACCGGGCCGCACCCGTGACACCACGGGCCCGTACCCGTGACACCATCGGGTACGTGCTCGACATCGGCTACTCCCTCTCCCGGCGCTTCCCGGACCCCCCGCAGACCGACTACCGCTCGGCGGACGTCCACTCCCTGCGCCACGACCTGTTCTGCGGGGACGTCTACCTCGCGGACACCGTCAAGGACCGGGAAGTGTCCACAGCCTGGGGATGGGTGCCCGTACTGGACTTCGCCTGGGCGCTGTGCGACATCGTCGAGCAGCTCGACCAGGACCCGCGCGGCAGCCGCTCCGCCAACCGCCAGTACGCCGAACTCGACTTCACCGAGTCCACCGACCGCATGCTCTTCGAGCGGCGCTTCGGCTGGGTGGACATCGAGGCCGACTGGATGCCGGCGGAGGAGGAACCGCTGACCTTCAGCCACCGCCTGCTGCGCCGCGAGGCCCGCGACTTCCTGCACGACCTGATCGCGGACCTGACCGACATGCACGACAGCCTGGCCGACAACCCCACCATCTGGACCCTCCAGTCCCGCTTCCCCCGCGTCCCGGCGTAGCCCCCGGCCCGGCCGCGGAGGTCAGGACAGGACGCGCAAGCCCAGCTGGGCCGCCAGGGACGGGGCCAGGTCGAACAGCTGGGACGGGCTGATCACCGCACCGGCCAGCGCCCCCACCCCGCGCGCGATGTCCAGCTCCACGGCCCCCCGCAGATCCACGTCCGCCATCCGCGCCCCCGTGAGATCGGCCCCCCGCAGCGCACACCCGCGGAACTCGACCCGCTCCAGCGCCGCACCCGCGAAGTCCGCCTCCACCAGCACGCACCCGTCGAAGACCACGTCCTTGAGCCGTGCCTTCCGCAGGTTCAGATAGTCGATCTTGCCCCCGCGGAAGACCACCCGCTCCAGCACGGCCCCGTGCAACTGCACGCCGCCGAGCCGCGCCTCCACCAGCTCCACGTCCCGCAGTGAAGCCCCGGACAGGTCCGTCCCCACCCCCCGGACCCCCTCCAGCACCGAATCCAGGATCCGCGCCTTCGCCAGCCCCGCCCCGTCCAGCGCGCACCGCCGCAGCGCGCAGTCCATGAACCGGGCCCCGATGCCCTCCTGCCCCGCGAAATCCAGGTCGGCGAACTCCACCCCGTCGTAGTCCCCGTCCGGCTCCAGCACACCGCCTTCCCACGCGGTCAGCTCCGGCAGCCGGACCTCCGGCCGCCGCGCCGCCTTCACCGTCTCCCGCTGCCCCTGCTGATCCCTGTGCGCCATCCCCCCATCGTCCCCCGCCCCACTGACAACGCCCGCCGACGACGCCCGCCCACGACTCCCACCGGCACACGGCACGCGCCCCTTGACCTCAACCACGCTTGAGGCCACAGCCTGCCGCCATGAACACCACACAGGCCCCGCAGACCCGGCAGACCCCGCAGTCCCGGCAGACCCCGCAGACCATGCGCGCCATCCGCCTCCACGCCTTCGGCCCCGCCCAGAACCTCGTCCACGAGCGCACCGAAACCCCCGTACCCGGCCCCGGCCCCGGCCCCGGCCAGGTCCGCATCGCCGTCGCCGCCGGAGTCCACCTCCTCGACACCGCCCTGCGCCAGGGCGTGCACAGCCCCGTCCATCCCCTCCCCGAGCTCCCCACCATCCCCGGCCGCGAAGTCGCCGGCACCGTGGACGCCCTCGGCCCCGGCACCGACCCCGCCTGGCTCGGCCGCCACGTCGTCGTCCACCTCGGCCTCGCGCCCGGGGGCTACGCCGAGTACGCCGTCGCCGACGCCGACCGCCTGCACCCCGTACCGCCCGGCCTCGACCCCGCCCAGGCCGTCGCCATGATCGGCACCGGCCGCACCGCCCGGCGGCATCGGCACCCTCCTCGTCCAGTACGCCCCGACCGCCGGCGCCACCGTCATCACCCTCTCGTCTTCGGCCGGTCCGCCGGGCCCATCCCCCTCTCCGACGCCGACCGCGCCCGCCACACCGCCCGCGCCATCCCCTGGAACCCTGAGCCCCCGAATCACCCGGACCCCCGCCTGCAATATCGGATGACAGCGGTCCGTACCCCCACGTACCGTCCACCCACGTGGACCCGCTCACCGAAAAACAGATCCGTTCCTCCTTCGTGAACTGCACGAAGGGCGAGGCCGCACGCCTCAGACTCCCACTGGACTTCGGCGAAACCCCCTGGGAGGACCTCGACTTCCTCGGCTGGGTGGACCCCGGCGCCCCCCTGCGCGCCCACCTCGTACGCCGGGACGCGGACGGCACCCCCGTCGGCATCACCTTGCGCGTCCCCGGTACGAGCCGCACCAGCGCCCTCAAGTCCAGCGTCTGCCAGATCTGCCTCACCGGCCACGCCGCCTCCGGTGTCTCCCTCCTGGTCGCGCCCCTCGCCGGAGCCCGCGGCCGCGAGGGCAACACCGTCGGCATCTACGTCTGCGCCGACCTCGCCTGCTCCCTCTACGTCAGGGGCAAGCGACAGCCGAAGCTGCGCGCCGGCCGGTACGAGGAGACCCTGACCCTCCCCGAGAAGGTCGAGCGCACCCTCGCGAACCTCGACTCCTTCACGGCGAAGATCACGGCGGCCTGACCGGCCACCGAACCACCACCGAGCCCCTACCGGCCCGGCGCGGCGCCCACGGCCCCGCGCCGGGCCGCGCCGGCTCGCACGGGGTCACGCAGGGGCCGCGCCGGCCCTCGCACCCGGTCCCGCGCTCAGCCCCGCGCCGCACCCAGCCGCTCCAACGGCTCATCCGTCAGCCGGTACACGGACCACTCGTCCTGCGGCCGCGCCCCCAGGGACTCGTAGAAAGCGATCGTCGGCGCGTTCCACTTCAACACCGCCCACTCCAGGCGCTCGTACCCGCGCTCCACGCAGATCCGCGCCAGCTCCGCCAGCAGCGCCTTCCCGTACCCGCCGCCGCGCACGCCCGGCCGCACGTACAGGTCCTCCAGATAGATCCCGTGCACCCCGCGCCACGTCGAGAAGTTCAGGAACCACACCGAGAACCCGACGGCCTCACCGTCCTGCGTCTCCGCGATGTGCGCGAACGCCGCCGGCCGCTCCCCGAACAGCGCCTCCCGCAACTGCTCCGGCGTGGCCCGCGCCTCGTGCGGCACCTTCTCGTACTCCGCGAGCTCGCGGATCATGGCGTGGATGACGGGAACGTCTTCGACAACAGCGCTACGGATCATGCCGGCAGCCTAGACACCCCCCGAAGACCGTCACCGCCGGCCCAGCAGCACCTCCGCCACCACCAGCTGCTCCTCGTCGAGCTCCCGCTCCCCCTCCTCCACGTCCCACAAGCAGTTCTGCAGCACCCGCCCCAGCGTCCACGCCCGCGCCCGATCCCGGTCCAGGCCCAGCGCCGCCGTCAGCGCGTCGAACCGCCACCGCACCTCGTCCGCCGCGAACGCGTTGCGGATCGCCGGCAACAGCTCGAAACCCGAATCCCCCGCCAACGGCTTCGGATCGATCGCCAGCCACGGTTCCCGCCCGCCCGCCAGGACGTTGCCGTAGTGCAGGTCCCAGTGCAGCAGACGGTCCCCGGGCTCGCCCGCCACCTCCGCCAGCGCCACCGCGCAGTCGGCCACCAGCCCCCGCGCCCGCCCGGGCGCCACCCGCTCCAGCGCCGCCGGCACGGATTCCAGCATCCCCGCCGCCACATCCCCGAGCCCCCGCACCCCGGCCGGCGCCCGCACCTGCGTGAGCCGCGCCAGCAGCTCCCCCACCACCCGCACCGCCCGCCGCGCATCACGCTCCGCCAGCTCCGAGAGGGGCCGCCGCTCGTCCAGCCGCTCCAGCAACAACGCGCCGGTCGCCGCGTCATGCGCCAGCAGCCGTACGCAGCCCCGCCCGTCCCACGCGCGCAGCGCGAGCGGCTCCCCCGCGCTCTCCTCGTCCACCAGCCCGAGCTTCAGCACCGCCGCCGACCCGTCCGCCCGCTCCACCGGCAGCACCAGGGCCGTCACCCCGTGCATCCCGGGCCCGGTGCGCCGCAGGTCCCACCGCTCCAGGAACTCCGCCACCCGCGCGGGCAGCCCGGCGATGAACTCCCGCCCCGCGTGCCCCTCGTACCCGATCTGCGCCCGTACCAGCCCGTCCGGAATCTCGACCATGCCCCCAGGCTGCCGCACCGCCGATGCCGACGCCCTCCCA
>NZ_LFML01000029.1:0-73706 GCF_001044425.1 Streptomyces roseus | reverse complement strand
GATGGCCGTCCTGTCGAAACCTCCCACAACCAGCACAAACACGCGCCGGCACCCTACGGACCCCACCACCCCGCCACACCAACCACAAGGCCACCTCCGCCACCCCGAAACCCGACATCCGGTACCTGGACACCCCCGCGCCACGCCCTGTACCAACTCCCCATGACGATCAACGGCGGCATCTCCTTCTGGTACGCGACCGACCGGACGGCCACCCACCAGCCACCCCGCGCCCCCCTCACCGGCCACGCCACGGCCGACGTCGTCATCGTCGGCGGCGGCTACACCGGCCTGTGGACCGCGTACTACCTCAAGACCGCCGCCCCCGACCTGCGCGTCACCGTCCTGGAGCAGAAGTTCTGCGGCTTCGGGGCCTCCGGCCGCAACGGCGGCTGGCTCTACAACGGCATCGCCGGCCGCGACCGCTACGCCGAACTCCACGGCCACCAGGCCGCCCAGCGCCTCCAGCGGGCCATGAACGACACCGTCACCGAGGTCATCGACACCGCCGCCAAGGAATCCATCGACGCCGACATCCACCGCGGCGGCGTCCTCGAAGTCGCCCGCACCCCCGCCCAGCTCAGCCGGCTCAAGGCCTTCCACACCGCCGAACTCGCCTTCGGCGAGAGCGACCGCGAGCTCTACGACGCCACCGACACCCGCGCCCGCATCGACATCGCGGACGCCGTCGGCTCCACGTGGACCCCGCACGGCGCCCGCATCCACCCCCTCAAGCTGGCCAGGGGCCTGGCCGCCGCCTGCGAACGCCTCGGGGTGGTCATCCACGAATCCACGCCCGTCACCGAGATCGCCCCCCGCCGGGCCGTCACCCCCTACGGCACCGTCCGCGCCCCTTACGTCCTGCGCTGCACGGAGGGGTTCACCGCCGCCCTCAAGGGCCACAAGCGCTCGTGGCTCCCGATGAACTCCTCGATGATCGCGACGGCTCCGCTGCCGCCCGAGGTCTGGGACCGCATCGGCTGGTCGGACGCCTGCACCCTCGGCGACATGGCCCACGCCTACATGTACGCCCAGCGCACGGCGGACGACCGCATCGCCCTCGGCGGCCGCGGCGTCCCGTACCGCTTCGGCTCCCGCACGGACACGGACGGCACCACGCAGCAGGCGACCATCGCGTCGCTCACGAACCTCCTGACGGCCTTCTTCCCGCTCCTCACCGGGGTGGAGATCACCCACGCCTGGTCCGGCGTGCTCGGCGTCCCCCGCGACTGGTGCGCCACGGTCACCCTGGACCGCACGACGGGCCTGGGCTGGGCGGGCGGCTACGTGGGCTCGGGCGTGGCCACGTCGAACCTCGCGGCCCGCACCCTGCGCGACCTGGTCCTCGGCGAGGCCTCGGACCTGACCGCGCTCCCCTGGGTCAACCACCGGGTCCGCCGCTGGGAGCCGGAGCCCTTCCGCTGGCTCGGCGTCCAGGCGCTGTACGCGGCATACCGCGAGGCGGACCGCCACGAGACGAAGACGCACGCCCCGCAGACCACCCCCCTGGCCCGCCTGGCCGACCGCATCTCGGGCCGCCACTGACAAGCGGAAGACCCCGGGCCACAAGGGCCCGGGGTCTTCCGCTTGTACCGTTTCCCTGCACCAGAACTCGTCCGGCCTGGGACGGAGCCGCCTGTCGGAATCGAACCGACGACCTCAAGATTACAAGTCAAGCGCTCTAGCCAACTGAGCTAAGGCGGCACACACGACCCTGCGCAGCGCACAGAATCGCCTTCACTTTACACAGCCCCGCCACCGGCCCGCGAAGAACTTTTCCGGCGGGGCGTGACCCCCTCGTCCCCCTGTTCGCCCCGCGCACCGGAGTACGGCCGAGGCGCAAGTCACGGCGCCCGGGGTGCTGACAGGACGGGGAACGGCGGGGTAGCGTCGGGCGAGTCCTGCTTACTGGACTAGACCTTCCACTCGGATCGTCCGGCACGTTCCTGCCGGTTGAAGGGATTCATCACCATGGCTTCTGTCACTTTCGACAAGGCGACCCGGCTGTACCCCGGCGGCGACAAGCCCGCCGTCGACGAGCTGGAGCTGCACATCGAGGACGGCGAGTTCCTCGTCCTCGTCGGGCCCTCCGGCTGCGGCAAGTCCACCTCGCTGCGCATGCTGGCCGGCCTGGAGGACGTCAACGGCGGCGCGATCCGCATCGGCGACCGCGACGTCACGCACCTGCCGCCCAAGGACCGGGACATCGCGATGGTGTTCCAGAACTACGCGCTCTACCCGCACATGACCGTCGCCGACAACATGGGCTTCGCGCTCAAGATCGCCGGCGAGGACAAGGCGACCATCCGCAGGAAGGTCGAGGACGCGGCGAAGATGCTCGACCTCACCCAGTACCTCGACCGCAAGCCGAAGGCGCTCTCCGGCGGTCAGCGCCAGCGCGTCGCCATGGGCCGCGCCATCGTGCGCAAGCCGCAGGTGTTCCTCATGGACGAGCCGCTGTCGAACCTCGACGCGAAGCTCCGCGTGTCCACCCGCACCCAGATCGCCGCGCTCCAGCGCGACCTCGGGATCACCACCGTCTACGTCACCCACGACCAGGTCGAGGCCATGACGATGGGCGACCGCGTGGCGGTCCTCAAGGACGGTCTGCTCCAGCAGGTCGACACCCCGCGCAACATGTACGACCGCCCGGCGAACCTGTTCGTCGCCGGCTTCATCGGCTCCCCGGCCATGAACCTGGTCGAGGTCCCGATCGCCGACGGCGGCGTGAAGTTCGGCGACAGCGTGGTCCCGGTGTCGCGCGAGGCGCTGTCCGCCGCCGCCGACGCGGGCGACCGCACCGTCACCGTGGGCGTGCGCCCGGAGCACTTCGACATCGGCACCGAGGGCGGCCTGACGATCACGGTCAACGTCGTCGAGGAGCTCGGCGCCGACGGCTACGTGTACGGCCGCACGTCCGACGCCGACGGCGCGCAGGACATCGTGGTGCGCGTGGGCGGCCGCCAGGTGCCGGAGAAGGGGTCGACGCTGCACGTGGTGCCGCGGGCCTCCGAGATCCACGTGTTCTCGACCTCCTCGGGCGAGCGCCTCTCCGGCTGAGCCTTCGCCAAGAGCGGGTGCGGACAGGGGCGTTCCTCCGGAGGGAGGGGCGCCCCGGCCCGTATCCCGGGCAGACCGGGCCATTCGGCCCCACTCGTCAACCCTTAATTCGAAAAGCCACGTCGAACCATCCCCCGACCGGGTGACTAAATGTCGCCAAATCTTCACCGAGCGCTACTCTCGCCCTCGTGACCCACACTGCCCGCCGTATCGGCCGTTCCCTCGCCCTGGTCCTGCCCGTCGTCCTGGTCCTGTCCGGGACCCTCGCGGTCACCATGGTCCCTTGGGCGGACAACACGCCTTCCCAGATCCTGACCGCGTCCGCCGAGGACGTGTCCGTTCCCGCGAAGCCCCGCGCCGCACAGGACGTGTTGCGCGACAAGCTGCTGGGCGAGCTCCAGCAGGGTGAGGCTCCGGGCGACGTACTGACGCACCTTCAGCGGGAGGTGGACCGGAGGCCGTCACTGGCCGAGCACTGCGTGGGGATCGCGCGGGCGCTGGGCCGGGCCGCCGTGGACGTGTACGGGCCGACGAAGGCGCAGTCCTTCGCGCGTCCCGTGTGCGACACCTCGTACGCGACCGGTGTCGCCTCGATGGGCTGACGCCGCGCCACGGGCGTCGCCGCCCTCCCGTGCGCCGGGGCCCCTACTCTGGCGGCCATGACCGACGCACCCCCCGTGTCCCGTTCTTCCGTTTCCGCGGCCGCGTATCCGGCCTCCCTCGCCCAGGCGCCTGTTCAGGCGGTCGTGTTGGCGGGAGGCCAGGGTTCGCGGCTGCGTCCGTATACGGACGACCGGCCGAAGCCGATGGTGGAGATCCCGGGGACCGGGGTGCCGATCATCGGGCATCAGCTGGCCTGGCTGGCCGCCGAGGGGGTGACGGACGCCGTGATCTCGTGCGGCCACCTCGCGGAGGTGTTGCAGGAGTGGCTGGCGAAGGCGGACCTGCCGCTGCGGGTGAGCACGGTGGTGGAGGAGGAGCCGCTGGGGCGCGGGGGCGGGCTGAAGTTCGCGGCCCGCCATCTGCCGTACCCGGACCGGTCCTGGTACGCCACGAACGGGGACATCTGGACGCGGTTCTCACTGCGGGAGATGGCGGAGTTCCATGCGGAGCGGGGGGCGACGGCGACACTGGCGCTGGCCCGGCCGCGGATCCCGTGGGGGGCGGTGGAGACGAACGAGTTCGGGCAGGTGCTGGACTTCATCGAGTCGCCGCCGTCGCCGTATCTGATCAATGCGGGGGTGTACGTGTTCGGGCCCGAATTCGCGGCGCTGTTGCCGGACTTGGGGGACCACGAGCGCACGACGTTCCCGCGGCTGGCCCGGGAGCGGCGGCTGGCGGGCTTCCCGCTGCCGCAGGGGGCCTACTGGCGGGCCATCGACACGGCGAAGGACCTGACCGAGGCGGCGCGGGAGCTGGCCTCCCAGAGCGGCTCCTGAGCCCTTCCGTGCGGCGTGGGCGTCGGGGCGGGGCGTCAGGTCGGGGGTACGGAGAAGGGGGCCCGGTGCGCGGTTCGCGCGCCGGGCCCCCTTCCTTCCGTGCGGTCGTCAGCCGAGGAGGCCGCCGACGAGTCCGGGCTTCTTCGGGGCGGTGTCCGCGCCACCGCTGCCGCCCCCGCTGCCGGAGCTGGAGGACGGGGGCTTGGGGGTGGACTGCCGGGGCGTGCCGCCCGAGTTGGAGCCGCTGCCCGAGCCGCGGGTCGCGGTCGGTGACTGCGAGCCGGTGCCGGCGCTCTGCTTGGTGGTGGTACCGGCGCTGCCGCGGCCGGACTTGGCGGCGGGCGCCGAGGCGCTGGCGGTGGGTTCGGCCGTCTTGGAGGGCTGCTGGGTGGCGGGCTGCTGGCGGGGCTGCTGCTTGCCGGTGGAGGGGGGCTGCGGGAGCGGGGAGCCGGGGAGGTAGTTGCTGGGGGCCTGGCCCGGTCCGGGGACGGTGACCACGGTGGTGGAGCGAACGGCGCCGCCGAGGAGCGAGCCGATGAGGAGGGTGAGTCCGCAGACGACGGTGGCCATGACGGTTCCGCGCCGCAGGACGCGCCGGCGCAGCCGCCAGATCTCGGAGCGGGGTCCGAGGGTCCGCCAGGCTTCTCCGGCGAGACGTCCGTCGAGGGAGTAGACGGGGGCGCCGGCGATGATCAGCGGGCTCCAGGCGGCGAGGTAGATGATGTCGGGGGCGTCGTAGGCGGGGACGGTCTTCCAGCTGACCGTCATCAGGAGGGCGGCCGACAGCAGGGCGCCGATGCAGGCGGCGAACCGCTGCCACAGGCCCAGGACGGTCAGGACGCCGACGATGACCTGGAGGAAGGCGACGCTGAGCCCGGCCCCGACGGGGTGGGCGAGGGCGAAGTCCCGCAGCGGTTCGGCGAGCGCCCAGGGGTGGAGGGTGCGCAGCCAGGTGACCATGGAGCCGCGTTCGCCGCCGTCGAAGTAGACGGGGTCGCACAGTTTGCCCATGCCGGCGTAGATGCAGATGAAGCCGAGGAAGACGCGCAGCGGGAGCAGCACGACGCCGAGGTTCATCCGGCGGCCGGGGTAGTACGAGGACTGTCCGCGGGTGTCGGAGGGGGCGCGGCGGTAGTCGGAGGCGGAGCCGGCGCCGTCGTACGGGCCGCCGACCGCGGGGCGGGGGTCCTGGGGGTGGTCGCGTACGGGGGTGAGCGCGCGGGTCTCGTCCGGGTCCGCGTACGTGCGCTGGCCGATGACGGTCGGCGTGGCCAGCGTGTCTTCGGCGAGGTCGTGCGCGAGGTCGACGCGGGGAATGGTCTGGGTGGCGCCTCCGTCGAACTCGTCGTGTCCGCGCCCGTGTTCGCGTACGGCCTGGAGGAGTCCGCCCATGGCGGCGGTGTCGCCGGGGGCTGACTTGCCGCTCCAGACGACGGGGGCCCGGCGGCGGCCGGCGCCGGCGGCGGCGACCGCGGCGCCGCCGAGGACGGGCACGCGGCCGGGGGCGTTCGCGGGCTTGGAACGCGCGCTCGGGCTCGGTGCGAGCCGCACGCGGAAGCTGGCGTGGTTGACGATGACCTGTGCGGGGTCGCACGGCACCTTGACCATGCTCAGCGCGGGCTGGTCGTCGAACCCTGACGTTCTGGTGTCCACACTCATCTAACCGAGTGATCAGTGTTTAGGACACTGCCTTGACAGCAGGGATGTGTCCGAGGCCCGTCAAGATCAAGCCACCCCGCCCGAAAGGGGCGGGGTGGCACGCTCACGGGTCACGTTCCATGAGCCAAGTGGATCAAGGCGGCGCCGCCGCCACCGGGGCGGCGGCGCCGTGCGGGGCTCAGACGCGACCGCGGGTGGCGCGGCGGCGGGCCGCCTCGTAGAGCACGACGCCCGCGGCGACACCGGCGTTCAGCGACTCGGCGCCGCCCGGCATCGGGATGCGGACGAGGTAGTCGCAGTTCTCGCCGACGAGGCGGCCGAGGCCCTTGCCCTCGGAGCCGACGACGATGACGACGGGACCGCCGAGCGCCTCCAGGTCCTGCACCTCGTGCGTGCCTTCGGCGGCGAGGCCGACGATGGCGATGCCGGCCTTCTTGAAGTCCTGGAGGGCGCGGGTCAGGTTGGTGACGCGGGAGACCGGGGTGCGGGCGGCGGTGCCGGCCGAACTCTTCCAGGCACCGGCGGTCATGCCGGCCGCGCGGCGCTCGGGGATGACCACGCCGTGGCCGCCGAAGGCGGAGACGGAGCGGACGATCGCGCCGAGGTTGCGGGGGTCGGTGACCCCGTCGAGCGCGACGATGAGCGGGTCGTCGCCCTCGTCGTACGCGGCGGAGGTGAGGTCCTCGGGGTGCGCGTACTCGTACGGCGGGACCTGGAGGACCAGGCCCTGGTGGTTGAGCCCGTTGGTCATGCGGTCGAGCTCGGGGCGCGGGGCTTCCATCAGGTTGATGTTGCCGCGCTCGCCGGCGAGCTGGAGGGCCTCGCGGACGCGCTCGTCGTTGTCGATGAACTGCTGGACGTAGAGGGTGGTGGCGGGGACGCCGTCGCGCAGCGCCTCGAAGACCGGGTTGCGGCCGACGACCATCTCGCTCGTGCCCTTGGGGCCGCCGCGGCGCGGGGCCGGGCGGCGCTTGGCGGCCTGGCGGGCCATGGCGCCGGCGATGCGGTTCGCCTTGTGCTTCTTGCGGTCCTCGGCCTTGGGCGTGGGGCCCTTTCCTTCCAGGCCCTTGCGCCGCTGGCCACCGCTGCCGACCGTGGCGCCCTTCTTGTTGGACGTGCGGCGGTTCCTGCGCTGGCTGTTCCCGGCCATGACCTCTACCTGTTTTCGTTGATGCTGCGATATGTACGTATGAAGAGTGTGCCGCCCGGGAGGCCGGGCGGCACAGTCGGACTGCTCCGGGCGGCCGCGGCTCAGCGCGGGCCGAGCGACCAGCGCGGTCCGGTGGGGCTGTCCTCGATGACCAGGCCCGACTGCTGGAGCTGGTCGCGGATGGCGTCGGCGGTCGCCCAGTCCTTGCGGGCGCGGGCGGACTCGCGCTGCTCCAGGACGAGGCGTACGAGGGTGTCGACGGCGCCGTGGAGGTCCTCGCCGCGGTCGGACTCCCCGGCCCAGTGCGGGTCGAGGGGGTCCAGGCCGAGGACGCCGAGCATGGCCCGTACCTCGGAGAGCCGGGCGATGGCGGCGTCCTTGTCGTCGGCGGCCAGCGCGCTGTTGCCCTGGCGGACGGTGGTGTGGACGATGGCCAGCGCCTGCGGGACGCCGAGGTCGTCGTCCATGGCCTCGGCGAAGGCCGGCGGGACCTCGGGGGCCGGGTCGACGGTCTTTCCGGCCTTCTCGATGACGCGCTGGTAGAAGCCCTCGATGCGGGCGAACGCGGACTCGGCCTCGCGCAGCGACTCCTCGCTGTACTCGATCATCGAGCGGTAGTGCGGGGTGCCGAGGTAGTAGCGCAGGACGACGGGGCGCCAGGTCTTGACCATCTCGGAGACGAGCACCGAGTTGCCGAGGGACTTGGACATCTTCTCGCCGGACATGGTGACCCAGGCGTTGTGCATCCAGTACTGGGCGAACGCGTCGCCGAAGGCCTTGGCCTGGGCGATCTCGTTCTCGTGGTGGGGGAAGATCAGGTCGAGTCCGCCGCCGTGGATGTCGAAGGCGCTGCCGAGGTACTTGTGCGCCATCGCGGAGCATTCGAGGTGCCAGCCGGGACGGCCGCGGCCCCACGGGGTCTCCCAGTCGGGCTCGCCGGGCTTGGAGGCCTTCCACATGGCGAAGTCGCGGGGGTCGCGCTTGCCGGTGATGCCCTGTTCGGCGGGCTGGCGCAGGTCGTCGATGTCCTGGTTGGACAGCTCCAGGTAGCCCGGGTACGAGCGCACGTCGAAGTAGACGCTGCCGTCGGCCTCGTAGGCGTGGCCGCGCTCGATGAGCGTGCGCATCATCTCGATCATCTCCGGCACGTGGCCGGTGGCGCGAGGCTCGTACGTGGGCGGGAGGCAGCCCAGGGCGTCGTAGCCGTCGTTGAAGGCGCGCTCGTTCTCGTAGCCGATGGACCACCAGGGACGGCCCTGGTCCTCGCCCTTGGCGATGATCTTGTCGTCGATGTCGGTGACGTTGCGGATGAAGGTGACGTCGAGGCCGCGGTAGGTGAACCAGCGGCGTGCGATGTCGAAGTTGAGGTACGAGCGGACGTGCCCGATGTGCGGGGCCGCCTGGACGGTGGCGCCGCAGAGGTAGATCGAGACGCAGCCCGGGACGAGCGGGGTGAAGTCGCGGATCTGCCGGGCGCTGGTGTCGTACAGGCGAATAGTCACGGCATCCAGGGTAGTGGGCCCGTGGCAGTGCCCCGCGACCCTTTCGGGAGCGCGGGGGTGCTTTGTTGCGGAAGCGGTGTCCGCCGGGCTACGGAATCGTCCGGTACACCAGTGCGGTGGCGATGGCGGCGAGGCCTTCGGCGCGGCCGGTGAGGCCGAGGCCGTCGGTGGTGGTGCCGGAGACGGAGACGGGGGCGCCGGCGGCTGCGGCCAGGGTCTTCTGGGCTTCCTCGCGCCGCTTGCCGATCTTCGGGCGGACGCCGATGACCTGGATGGCGATGTTGCCGATCTCGAAGCCCTCGGCGCGGACGACGCGGGCGGCCTCCGCCAGGAGGGTGACGCCGGCGGCGCCGGACCATTCGGGGCGGGAGGTGCCGAAGTGCGCGCCGAGGTCGCCGACGCCGGCGGCGGAGAACAGGGCGTCGCAGGCGGCGTGGGCGGCGACGTCACCGTCGGAGTGCCCGGCGAGGCCGTCCTCGCCCTCCCAGAGCAGCCCGGCGCACCACAGCTCGCGCCCGGTCTCGAAGGCGTGCACGTCGGTGCCGATCCCGACGAGCGGGAGCAGGGGGGCGGCGGGGCCCGCGGGGTCAGTAGGCATCGGTGGCCCTCCTGCGGGCGAGTACGGCCTCGGCGAGGACCAGGTCGAGCGGACGGGTGACCTTGAAGGCCTCTTCGTGGCCGGGGACCACCATGACGGTGATGCCGAGCTGTTCCACCATCGCGGCGTCGTCGGTGGCGCCCTCGCCGTCGACGGCGATGGCCTCGTGGGCCCGCCGGAGGGCGGTGACGTCGAAGCCCTGCGGGGTCTGCACGGCGCGCAGCCGGGCCCGTACGGGGGTGGCGACGACCGGTTCGGGCTCGCCGGGGCGGCCGGGCTCGACCTCCTTGACGGTGTCGGCCAGGGGCAGGGCGGGCACCACGGCGGGCGAGCCGTCGCGTACGGCCTCGACGACGGAGTCGACGGTGTCCACGGGGACGAGGGGGCGGGCCGCGTCGTGGATGAGGACGGAGGTGACGTTCGCGGGGAGCGCGGCGAGGCCGGCGCGTACGGAGTCCTGGCGGGTCTCGCCGCCGGGGACCACCAGGATCTCGGTCCGGTCGGGCAGGGTGTGCTCGTCGACGAGCCGGCGCACCTCGGCGGCGCCGTCGGACGGGGCCACGACCACCACGAGGGAGACGGCCCGGGAGCGGGCCATCGCGCGGACAGCGTGGATGAGCATGGGGGTGCCGCCGATGGCCCGGAGGGCCTTGGGGGCACCGGGGCCGAGGCGTACCCCCCGGCCGGCGGCCGGGATCACCGCGGCGGTGCGGTGGGGGCGCGATTCGTCAGACATCAGTAGCTCCGAGCCAGGTTTGTGACTTCGGCCGACATGGGTATGGCCTGAAGGGTGCCGGGTGCGACGCCCTCGTCCCTTCCGTGACGACCGGTCGAGCAGGCTGGTGGGGCAGGCTTGTGGACCCGGCACGCCGGTGGGAAAAGTGCAGCAGAGGTGCGGGTACAGACATGCCGCAGCGCCCGGCAACAGCCCTCTCGTGGAGGAGAGGACGTGTCATCGGGCACCGCGGCACAACTGTGTGAAGGACTTCTCGCGTCAGGACGCGAGAACTTCGTCGAGGAGAGCCTCAGCCTTGTCCTCGTTGGTGTTCTCCGCGAGCGCGAGCTCGCTCACCAGGATCTGGCGCGCCTTCGCGAGCATGCGCTTCTCGCCCGCGGAAAGCCCGCGCTCACGCTCACGACGCCACAGGTCACGCACCACTTCGGCGACCTTGATGACATCGCCAGAAGCGAGCTTCTCCAGATTTGCCTTGTAGCGCCGGGACCAGTTCGTCGGCTCTTCGGCATACGGTGCACGAAGCACCTCGAAGACCCGGTCCAGCCCGTCCTGGCCGACTACGTCGCGAACGCCGACGAACTCCGCATTGTCCGCAGGCACGCGAACCGTCAGGTCGCCCTGGGCGACCTTGAGCACCAAGTAGGTCTTGTCCACGCCTTTGATCTGGCGAGTTTCGATGGCCTCGATCAGCGCGGCCCCGTGATGGGGATAGACCACGGTGTCGCCAACCTTGAACGTCATGTGACAGGTACCCCTTCCGTGGCTATCCAGGGTAACACGAGAACTGACTGTTATGAATGGCGTTTTCGCAGGTCAGGGCCCATCTCGGGGCTTGACAACAGCGACACGAACGTGCTGCGAAGGGCTTCCGGAGGGGGGTATTCGCAGGTCGGAGGCGCTGTGCGGACCGGGCGAAACGGCCACGCTACACCCGGCCACGGGTCCCCGAGGTGTGACGTACGTCCCGTTTTGCCGGTTTCGAAGCCGGGAAACCGAACTACTCCGTTCGACTGGCGGCCACCCGTACGGAGCGGTTCCGGCCCAATCCGGAATTGATCACGGAGAGCCGTTCGAAGGAATCCCGGAATTTGATCACCGGGGCCCGCGCCGGCGATATGCGGGCGGAACATGATCGGCGGGTGAACGGCGCGGGAAGTACGGAGCGAACGGCGGTCCGAAGGTCCGGCCGGAGCACGGGGTGCGGAGCAGGGTGAATACAAGATCGGGCAGCCGGTGCAGGGCGGCCCGTGCGCTGCGGAGGGTCGGGTGCGGGGGCGGGGCGGCGGCTCGGTAACCTAAGCGCGCTGACACACCCTTAGGACGGCTTTACCTCGGCCGCTCTGAGACTGCCCACCCTTCCGTTCCGTACGTCCAAGGAGTTGCCGCCGCCGTGAGCCGCAGCCTTCGACGCGGCGCCCTCGCCGCCACCGCCATCGTGTTCTCGATCGCCTCGCTGGCCGCTTGCGGTGCAGGCAACAACGCGGAGACGCTCCAGATCAAGCCCGACAACGCCGCTGTCACCAAGGGCAACATCAAGATCCAGAACGCGCTGGTGATCACCCAGGGCGAGGAGAAGAAGGGCCCGGCCGCCGTCTCGGCGACGCTCTTCAACAGCGGCATCAAGCCTCAGACCCTTGACGCCATCACCCTCGTGGGTGGCAAGGCCACGGTCGTGCTGAAGCCCGCCGAGGGCGCCTCCAAGGTCACCGTGCCGGCCGGCGGCTCCATCGTGCTGGGCGGCAAGGGCAACGCCTCCGCCGTGATCGAGGGCGCCGAGGCCGTGCAGAAGGGCAACGCGCAGCCGCTCGTCTTCCAGCTGAGCAACGCGGGCGACGTGGAGATCGCCGCCTTCGTCGTCCCCGGCACCGGCATGTACGCGGGCTTCGGCCCCACCGAGGCCCCGGTCGCCGCCCCCGGCGCCACGCCCTCGGGCAGCCCCTCCGGCGCCCCCTCGGGCAGCCCCTCCGGTTCCCCGGCCGCGAGCCCCTCGGGCGCCGCCTCGGGCGCTCCGGCGGGCACCGCCTCGGGGTCCCCGGCGAGCTCCCCCTCGCACAGCGCCGGCCACTGAGCCTGCGGCACCACGCGCGAAGGGCCCCGTCCGCGGAAGCGGACGGGGCCCTTCGTCGGTCCGCCCCCGTCGGCCGGGGCGGCGCCGCGGCGGTTTACGGCTCGAACTTGTAGCCCAGGCCGCGGACCGTGACCAGGTAGCGCGGCGCGCCCGGGTCGGGTTCGATCTTGGCGCGCAGGCGCTTGACGTGGACGTCCAGGGTCTTGGTGTCGCCGACGTAGTCGGCGCCCCAGACCCGGTCGATCAGCTGCATGCGGGTCAGGACGCGGCCCGCGTTGCGCAGCAGCATCTCCAGCAGGTCGAACTCCTTCAGCGGGAGGTCCACCTTGGCTCCGGCGACGGTGACCACGTGGCGGTCGACGTCCATCCGTACGGGGCCGGCCTCCAGCGCGGCCGGCGTGACCTCCTCCGGCTCGCCGCGGCGGCGCAGGACCGCGCGGATGCGGGCGACCAGCTCCCGCGAGGAGAAGGGCTTGGTGACGTAGTCGTCGGCTCCTATCTCCAGCCCGACGACCTTGTCGATCTCGCTGTCCTTGGCCGTCACCATGATGACGGGCACGTTGGAGCGGCCGCGCAGCTGCCGGCAGACCTCCGTGCCGGGCAGCCCGGGGAGCATCAGGTCGAGGAGGACGAGGTCGGCGCCGTTGCGCTCGAACTCGTCGAGCCCGTCGGGCCCGGTCGCGGCGATGGCGACCTCGAAGCCCTCCTTGCGGAGCATGTAGGACAGGGCGTCGCTGAAGGATTCCTCATCCTCGACGACGAGCACTCGGGTCACGGAAGGACCTCCGGGGCAGGAATGGCTGGTTCTGTTCAGGCAGGGGTGGGGTGGCTCGGTGCGGGGGCGGGCTCCGCGGCCGGGGTGGTCGCGGGTGCCGGTGCCGGGGCGGCCGCTTCCGGCAGGCGCAGGGTGAACGTGGAGCCCTGACCCTCCGAGCTCCAGACGGACACCTCCCCGCCGTGCGAGGCCGCCACGTGCTTCACGATCGCAAGGCCGAGGCCGGTTCCTCCCGTGGCGCGGGAGCGGGCCGGGTCCACGCGGTAGAAGCGCTCGAAGATGCGCTCGCGGTCCTTTTCCGGGATGCCGATGCCCTGGTCGGTCACGGCGATCTCGATCAAGTCTCCCCCGGGTGCCGCGACCCTGCGTCCGGCTATGCCGACGCGGGTGCGGGCGGGGCTGTAGTTGACGGCGTTCTCGACCAGGTTCCCGAGGGCCGCCGCGAGCTGGCCGCGGTTGCCCCAGACGCGCAGGTCGGCGGTGCCGCCCGCGGCCATGGTGATCTGCTTGGAGGACGCCGTGTGGCGGCAGCGGTCGATGGCCTCGGCCACCAGCGTGTCCACCCGTACGGGCTCCGCGTCCTCCAGCGGGTCGTCGTTCTGCACCCGGGAGAGGTCGATCAGCTCCTGCACGAGGTTGATCAGACGGGTGGCCTCGATCTGCATGCGGCCGGCGAAGCGGCTGACCGCCTCGGGGTCGTCCGCGGCGTCCATCACGGCCTCGGAGAGCAAGGAGATCGCTCCGACCGGCGTCTTCAGCTCGTGCGACACGTTCGCGACGAAGTCGCGCCGTACGGCCTCGATGCGGCGGGCCTCGGTGAGGTCCTCGACCAGCAGCAGCACCAGCCGGGAGCCGAGCGGGGCGACGCGCGCCGAGACCGCGAGGGCCTCGCCGCGGCCGGTGCCGCGCCGGGGCAGGTCGAGCTCGACCTGGCGTATCTCCCCGTCGCGGCGGGTGTCGCGGGCCATGTGGAGCATGGGCTCGACGGCCAGTTTGCCGCCGCGTACCAGTCCGAGGGCGTACGCGGCCGAGCTGGCCTTGACCACCGCGTCGCCTTCGTCGAGGACGACGGCGGAGGAGCGGAGCACGGAGAGGACGGTGTCCACGCCGGGCGGGAGCACCGCGTTGATGTCGGGGCGCATGGAGCTCCGGGTGGGGCGGGCTTGGTCGCGCTCGCTCCAGCGGAACGCCAGCATCGCGATCACACCGGTGCACAGACCGGCGATCGCTGCAGCTGCGGCGACCGCCGCGTTCACGTCCATGCCTCAAGGTTAAGCAGGCCAGACGGCACTTCCACAGCCGTTCGGGTGGCACCTCGAACAGTCGTCGCCCAGAGTTCACCGTGGCGACGGGGTTGATTCACTTGTGATGCCGGAGTCGGACGCGTTTGCGGCCCAACGTGTCAACGTGGGGGCACGAGGCCGCCCCGGCCCGTCCCACACGGGCAGCAGAGGCAGTAGGCAAGAGAGGGACAAGCCATGCGTGACGCGTACCACGAGGAACTGGACTCGATCGGAGAAGGCCTGGTCGAGATGGCCCGGCTCGTCGGTTCCGCGATCGGGCGGGCCACGACGTCCATGCTCGACGCCGACCTGAAGCTCGCCGAGAGCGTCATCGCCGCCGACCAGAAGGTGGACGACCTCCAGCACGACCTGGAGGCCCGCGCCATCGCGCTGCTGGCCCGCCAGCAGCCGGTCGCCACCGACCTGCGCATCGTGGTGACCTCGCTGCGCATGTCGGCCGACCTGGAGCGCTCGGGCGACCTGGCCCAGCACGTGGCGAAGCTGGCGCGGCTGCGCTTCCCGGACACCGCCGTGCCGCGGGACCTGCACGCCACGATCCTGGAGATGGGTCAGCTGGCGCAGCGCCTGATGGCGAAGGCCGCCGAGGTCATCATCACGAAGGACGTCGACCTGGCCCTCCAGCTGGAGCAGGACGACGACGAGATGGACCAGCTGCACCGCACGCTCTTCCAGCACCTGATGGACGACCGCTGGAAGCACGGCATCGAGACCGCGGTGGACGTGACCCTGCTGGGCCGCTACTACGAGCGCTTCGCGGACCACGCGGTGTCGGTGGCCAAGCGCGTGGTCTACCTGGTGACGGGCGAGCACGCGGACGAGCTGCAGGCGCCGACGGTGGTCGACGGCGTCTGAGCCCTTCTGCTCCAGTGCGCCGTTGACGCGCCCGTACGGCTGGGCATGAATGAGGCGAAGGCAGTACGACGCCACGCACGCCGCCTGCGAGGAGGATGCATGCCCGATTCCCCCGTCCCCATCACACCGGAGCACGAGCAGCAGGAGCCGCGGCCCGAGCCGCTGCGGCTCCCGCTGCTCGCGGCCTGCGGCTGCGGCTCGGGCTGCGGCTGCGGCTGCCAGTCCGGCGCGCCCTGCCAGTGCGGCGGCTGACCCCGCCGCACCGGCTCGGCGGCCCGGCCGCCACGACACCAGGCCCAAGGAGAGGCCCCCTACCCGCGCGGACGAGCGGGCAGGGGGCCTTTCGCCGTGGACGGACCCGGAAACGGACCCGGAAACGAACCAGCCCCCGACCCGCGCGATGTGCGCAGGCCAGGGGCGTGATCGCGCGAGGTGTTACTTCTTGCCCTGGTTCTTGACGGCCTCGATGGCGGCGGCCGCGGCGGCCGGGTCGAGGTAGGTGCCGCCCGGCTTGAGGGGCTTGAACTCGGCGTCCAGCTCGTAGGCGAGCGGGATGCCGGTCGGGATGTTCAGGCCCGCGATGTCGGCGTCGGAGATGCCGTCCAGGTGCTTGACCAGCGCGCGCAGGGAGTTGCCGTGCGCGGCGACCAGGACCGTGCGGCCCGCGAGGAGGTCGGGGACGATGCCGTCGTACCAGTACGGGAGCATGCGGACGACGACGTCCTTCAGGCACTCCGTCTTCGGGCGCAGCTCCGGCGGGATCGTCGCGTAGCGCGGGTCATCGGACTGGGAGAACTCCGTGCCGTCCTCGAGGGGCGGCGGCGGGGTGTCGTACGAGCGGCGCCACAGCATGAACTGCTCCTCGCCGAACTCGGCGAGCGTCTGGGCCTTGTCCTTGCCCTGGAGCGCACCGTAGTGGCGCTCGTTCAGGCGCCAGGAGCGGTGGACCGGGATCCAGTGGCGGTCGGCGGCCTCCAGCGCGAGCTGGGCGGTGCGGATCGCGCGCTTCTGGAGGGACGTGTGGACCACGTCGGGGAGGAGGTCGGCGTCCTTCAGGAGTTCGCCACCGCGGACTGCCTCCTTCTCGCCCTTCTCGTTGAGATTGACGTCCACCCAGCCGGTGAACAGGTTCTTCGCGTTCCACTCGCTCTCGCCGTGGCGGAGGAGGATCAGCTTGTACGGTGCGTCGGCCATGCGTACGAGCCTAATGGACGCGCGGGGGCGCCCGCGCGCGCGTCCACGGCCCGCCCGGGAGGCGTGGATTGACGGTGCGCGTCAATCCGGTGGCCTTCCCGGACCCCCCGCCCGTAGGGTGCGGTGAGCAGGAGAGACGCTTACATCACCGGGGGGAATCCGTCATGTCGGTTGCCAGTCTCAGACGGGCGGCGCGCGAGAGCGTGGCCGGCCTCCCCCGCGAGTTCTGGTGGCTGTGGACCAGCACCCTGGTGAACCGGCTCGGGGCCTTCGTCGCCACGTTCATGACCTTGTACCTGACCGTGGACCGGGGGTACTCGGCCTCCTTCGCGGGGCTCGTGGTCGCCCTGCACGGGCTCGGCGGGGTCGTGTCCTCGCTCGGCGCGGGCGTGATGACCGACCGCCTCGGCCGGCGCCCCACGATGCTGGCGGCCCAGGCCTCGACGGCGTTCTCGGTGGCGCTGCTCGGCTTCATGGAGCACCCGGCGGCGATCGCGGCGGTGGCGCTGCTGGTGGGCATGACCTCGAACGCCTCGCGTCCGGCGGTGCAGGCGATGATGGCGGACATCGTCCGCCCGCAGGACCGGGTCCGGGCCTTCGCGCTGAACTACTGGGCGATCAACCTCGGCTTCGCCGTCTCGGCGACGGTCGCGGGCTTCGTCGCCGAGTACAGCTACCTGGCCGGCTTCCTCGGAGAGGCCGCGCTCACGCTGCTCTGCGCGGTGCTCGTGTACGTGAAGCTGCCTGAGTCGCGGCCGGAGCGGGCCGCCGCGGAGGGGGCCGCCGCCGAACCGGAGACCGGGCTCGGCACGGTGCTGCGGGACCGGCGCTTCATGGGGGTGGTCGGGCTGTCGTTCCTGATCTCGCTGATCTTCATGCAGGGGTCGTTCGGACTGCCGCTGGCCATGGGCTCGAGCGGGTTCTCCACCGGGGACTACGGTCTGGTCATCGCCGTCAACGGGGTGCTGATCGTGCTGCTGCAGCTCCCGGTCACGCGCTTCATCGAGAAGGGCGACCCGCAGAAGCTGCTGGTGGTCTCCGCGCTGCTGGCCGGGTACGGGTTCGGGCTGACGGCCTTCGCCGGGTCGGTGTGGAGCATGGGGCTGACGGTCCTCGTGTGGACGCTGGCCGAGATCATCAACTCGCCGACCCAGATGGGCCTGGTCGCCCGGCTCTCCCCGCTGCACGGCCGCGGCCGCTACCAGGGCATGTACACGATGTCCTGGGCGGTGGCCTCGCTCGTGGCTCCGCTGATGGCCGGTTTCATGATCGACCGATGGGGCGCGAACTGGCTGTGGGCCGCCGTGGCCGCGCTGGGCACGGTGGCGGCCGCCGGGTACTGGCTGCTGATGCGCGGCCTCGACGAGAGCGGGGAGCCCGCCGCCGGGCCCGAGGCCACGGCGTCGGCCACCGCCCTTCCCGCGCCCGCGCCGGCGCCGGCTCCGGAGCCGGCTCCCGTTTCGGCTCCGGCACCGGTTGGGGTACCCGCTCCCGTTCCGGTTCCGGTCCCCGCTCCGGCCGTCGCCGAGGCGTAGGCGGCCGCGGCCGCCGCGCTCAGGAGGACGGCTGCGTCAGGTGCTTGAAGGCGTCCAGGTTGCGCGTCGGCTCGCCGCGCGAGACGCGCCACTCGTACTCGCGCCGGATCGCGCCCGCGAAGCCCAGCTCCAGCAGGGTGTTGAACGCGCCGTCCGCCGCCTCCAGGACCGTTCCGAGCAGGCGGTCGAGGTCCTCGGGGGTGATGACCGACAGCGGGAGCCGGGCCGTCAGGTAGACGTCGCCGAGCGGGTCGACCGCGTAGGCCATGCCGTACAGCTTGAGGTTGCGCTCCAGCAGCCAGCGGTGGACGCCCGCCTCGTTCTCGTCGGGGTGGCGGATCACGAAGGCGTTGACCGACAGGGAGTGCCGGCCCACCCGGAGCGAGCAGGTCGTGGACAGCTTGCGCGTGCCGGGGAGCTGGACGACGTAGGAGCCGGGCTCGGGGCTCTCCCAGCCCAGTCCGGCCTCGGTCAGCGTGCTCTCGATGATCGCGGCGGTGTCAGCCATGGTGGGAGCGTACGCGACGGCGGTGATCATGCATGGCCGCGGTGTACACGTCCGCCGTGCCGCTCGCCGCCGTGTCCCAGCCGAAGAACTGCGCGTGCCGCGCCGCGTCGGCGCCCATCCGGTCCACGAGCCCCGGCTCGTCCACGAAGCGCCGCAGCTCGCGCGCGTAGTCCACCGGGTCGTGCCCGGGTACGAGGATCCCGCTCACCCCGTCGTTGACGGCGACGGGCAGCCCGCCGACCTCGGCGGCCAGTACGGGCGTGCCGGTGGCCTGGGCCTCGATCGCGACGAGCCCGAAGGACTCGCTGTACGAGGGCATGACCAGCACGGACGCCGCCCGGAACCAGTCGGCGAGCGCGTCCTGGCGCACCGGCGGGTGGAAGTGGACGATGTCGGCGATGCCGAGCCTAGCGGCCAGCTTCTGCAGCCCCTCCGGCTTGGCGAGCCCGCTGCCGCTGGGCCCGCCGACGACCGGCACGAACAGGCGCCGGCGCAGCGTCGGGTCGCGGTCGACGAGCTCGGCGACCGCGCGCAGCAGGATGTCGGGGGCCTTGAGCGGCTGGATCCGGCCCGCGAAGAGCGGGATGACGGCGTCCTGGGGCAGGCCGAGGCGGGCGCGGGCGGCGGCCCGGCCGTCGCCGACCGTGAAGCGGTCGAGGTTCACCCCGGGGTGGACGACGGCCACCTTGCCGGGGTCGGCCTCGTAGTGGCGCACGAGCTCGTCGGCCTCTTCGGTGGTGTTCGCGATGAGCCGGTCGGCCGCGGACACGATCTGGGTCTCGCCGATGACGCGGGCGGCGGGCTCGGGGGTGTCGCCCTCGGCGAGCGCGGCGTTCTTCACCTTGGCCATGGTGTGCATGGCGTGGACGAGGGGGACGCCCCAGCGCTCGGCGGCGAGCCAGCCCACGTGGCCGGAGAGCCAGTAGTGGGAGTGGACGAGGTCGTAGTAACCGGGGCGGTGGCCGGCCCAGGCCTGCATGACGCCGTGGGTGAAGGCGCACAGCTGGGCCGGCAGCTCCTCCTTGGCGAGGCCCTCGTACGGGCCCGCGTCCACGTGCCGTACGAGGACGCCGGGGGCCAGCTCGACCACGTGCGGCAGGCCGCCCTCGGTGGCGCGGGTGAAGATCTCGACCTCGATGTTGATCGCGGCGAGGCGCTTGGCCAGCTCGACGATGTACACGTTCATACCGCCGGCGTCGCCGGTTCCGGGCTGGTGCAGCGGTGAGGTGTGCACGCTCAGCATGGCCACGCGGCGCGGCTTGCGGTGGTGGCCGACGGCCGGCAGGCGCAGCCGGGGCGGGTCGAGGCGGGTGCCGCGGGCTGCGGCGATGCGGCCGCCGAGGCGGGACACGTACTGGCTCAAGGGAGCAGTTCCTCTCGCTCGGACGACACTCGGACGGCGCACGGTGGAACGGGTGGACCACCGTGCGGGGCGCGGACGGGACACGGACAGGGCATGCCGGAAGGAGCGCACGGGGCGCCCTTCAAGCAGTGCAACCCGGATGGCCGCGTCCCGCATTCCGGGGAAGCGTGCATTTTTCCGCGGGGTTCGGACCGAGGGCCTGCCCGGGGCGCGGATTCCGTCAGGTGGCTGCGCTCCGCTTACCCTCGGCGCATGTCCTCCCGCTCCGCCGCCCCGCCCCCGCGCCGCCCCGTGGGCACGGTGACGCGCGGGACGACGAACCCGAACCGGCTGCGCCGCATGGACCGCTGGATCGCGGCCACGCACGGGCCGGTGCTGCGGCGCTCGCAGGCCCCGGTCGCGGTGGACCTCGGCTACGGGGCCGCGCCGTGGACGGCGGTGGAGCTGCTGGCCCGGCTGCGGGAGGTGGCGCCGCGGGTGCGCGTGGTCGGCATCGAGATCGAGCCGGCGCGGGTCGCGGGGGCGAAGCCGTACGAGCGGGAGGGGCTCGGCTTCCGGCACGGCGGGTTCGAGGTGCCGCTGGAGGGCGGGGTCCGCCCGGCACTGATCCGCGCGGCGAACGTACTGCGCCAGTACGACGAGGAGCAGGTCGCGGCGGTCTGGGAGCGGCTGTGCGGCCGGCTGGCCCCGGACGGGCTGCTCGTCGAGGGCACCTGTGACGAGATCGGGCGGCGGCACGTGTGGGTCGCGCTGGGGCCCGAGGGAGCGCGCACGGTGACCTTCGCAACCCGGCTGGGCTCCCTGGAGCGCCCCTCGGACCTGGCGGAGCGGCTGCCGAAGGCGCTGATCCACCGCAATGTGCCGGGTGAGCCGGTGCACGCCTTCCTGCGCGACTTCGACCGGGCGTGGGCGGCGGCGGCTCCGTACGCCTCGTACGGGGCGCGGCAGCGCTGGATCCGCACGGCGCGGGCGCTGGCCGCGGACTGGCCGCTGGCGGACGGGCCCGGGCGGTGGCGGCAGGGGGAACTGACGGTGCGCTGGGAGGCGTTGCGCCCGGCGGGGTGAATGTGGCGCGGCGGGGAACCGGTTGCCGGGGTGGCCCGTTGAGTCGTCGGGGACGGGTGTGGGGGACTGGGGCGGGGCCGGAGCCCGGACCGGAGGCAAGATCGGGCGGTCCTCGTGAGGGTGTTGGAATCCACCCGCTCGTGGCACCATCCCGAAGGCAGGGCAAAGTTACTGATGAATAGTCAGATCTGATACCGGATCCGACTCGGGGCACCTGGGGGGACCATGGGGACCGTGGAGCGAAGGCGGCGGCGCGGCGCGTCCGCTCTCACCCTGCTGTGTGCGACGGCGCTGCTGGCCGTGTCGGCCATGACGGGCGTGGCCCAGGCGGCCCCGGCGCCCGCGCCCGGCGCCAAGTCCCTTGAGCAGGTGCGCCAGGAGATCGACGAGCTGTACCGCCAGGCGGGTACGGCGACGGACGCGTACAACCTCGCGGAGAGCGAGGCCAAGGCGCAGTCCGCCAAGATCGTCGAGATCGCGAAGCAGGTCGTGGCGGGCCAGGACCGGATCACGGCCCTGAAGAACCGCGCGGGGGCCGCCGCGCGCGCCCAGTACCGCTCGGGCGGGATGCCGGCCGGCGCGCGGCTGGCGCTGAGCGGCACCCCGAGCCAGTTCCTCGACGGGGCGGACCGGATCCGCCAGGGCGAGAAGGCGACCACCGACCTGCTGTCCGAAATGAACCGCACGCAGAGCGACTTGCAGCAGTACGCGAAGGACGCGAGCGCGCAGTGGGAGAAGCTCGAAGCCAACCGGATCAAGCAGGAGAACGCGAAGAAGCAGATTGAGGAGAAGATCAAGTCGGCGGAGACGCTGGAGAGCAAGCTGGAGGCCGAGGAGAAGGCCCGGCTGATCCAGCTGGAGCAGGAAGCGCAGTACAAGGCGCAGACCGCCTGGCTGTCGACGGGCGTGCTGAAGGAGATCAGCAGCTCGGCGTCGGAGTCGGGGAAGAAGGCGGTCCAGTACGCCACGGCGCAGATGGGCAAGCCGTACGTGTGGGGCGCCGAGGGCCCGGACTCCTTCGACTGCTCCGGCCTCACCTCGCAGGCCTGGCGGGCTGCGGGCAGGGGCATCCCGCGCACGTCGCAGGAGCAGCTGCGGCTGCTGCCGAAGGTCGCGATCAAGGACATGCGGCCGGGTGACCTGATCATCTACTTCGACGACGCGAGCCACGTCGGGATGTACGTGGGCGACGGCGCGATGATCCACGCCCCCCGCCCGGGCCGCAACGTCACCCTGGCGGGCGCCGGCTCGATGCCGATCAAGGCGGTGGTCCGCCCCGACGCGTAAGGGCGGCCCGCCGGGAACCCGGCAGGGCGCGGCGGCGTCTCGGTGGGCGGGATGGCGATCGCCGTCTCCGTGACGTTTCTCATTCTGTGGGCACTCAGCGAGGCGGACTTTCCCCCGCGATAGCGGCATATGACAGCGGCCCCGGCCCAGAGCGGCATTCCGCTCCACGGCCACCGCCCGCTAGGGTCTGCCGGACGCACCCTCGGGGGGAGGGAAGGAACCGGAGACGATGGCCGTACCCGTACCGCGGCAGAGGGACACCCCCGCCACGGAGAGCGCTCAGGCAACCCCGCAGGCAGGCCCCTCGGCAGCCGTGCACGTCCCCGTCGCGCACATCCCCGCCGCGCACACCACCGCACCCCAGGCGTCCCTGACCCTGCTGGTGATCGAGGACGACCCCGGGGGCGGCCTCACCGTCCCCGAGATCCTCGACTCCGACGGGCACCGCATCCGGCTCCGCACCGCCCGCAACCTCACCGAGGCCGCGCGCCTGCTCACCCATGACGTGCACTGCATCCTGCTCGACCTCTCCCTGCCCGCCGCCGGATCCACCACGGCGGGCGGCACGCGCACCGCGGTCGTCGACCAGCTGGACACCCTGCGCGAGGTGCTCCGGATCGCGCCGCGCCACGCCGTCCTCGTCCTGACCGCCGAGGCCGACGCCGAGCGCGCCGCCGAGGCCGTCCGGGTCGGAGCGCAGGACTTCCTCTTCCGCGACGAGCTCGACGGACGGCTGCTGAGCCGGGCCATCCGCTACGCCGTGGAGAGAAAACGGGCGGACATCGCCCAGTACAAGCTTGCAGAATCGAAACTTCGGGCCCAGGAGAACGCCCGCCTGGAGCGGGGGCTGCTCCCCAACCCCCTCCTCGAAGGCTCCGACCTCCGCTTCGCCGCCCGCTACCGCCCCGGCCGCAGCCGCGCCCTCCTCGGCGGGGACTTCTACGACACCGTCCGCACCCCCGACGGCACCGTCCACGCCATGATCGGCGACGTCTGCGGCCACGGCCCCGACGAGGCCGCCCTCGGCGTCGAGCTCCGCATCGCCTGGCGCGCCCTGACCCTGGCCGGACTGTGCGGCGACGACCTGCTGTCGACCCTCCAGGAGGTCCTGGAGGTGGAGCGCCCCGGCGACGAGATCTTCGCGACGCTGTGCACCGTGGACATCTCCCCCGACGGCCGCCGCGCCGGCCTGTGCCTGGCGGGCCATCCGGCCCCGCTGATATCCCGGCCGGGCCGCCGCGCGCAGCTCCTCCCGTACGAGAACAGCGGCCCGGCGCTCGGCCTGCTGCCCAAGGCCCGCTGGCCGCGCCGCCAGGTCGAGCTGGGCGGCACCTGGAGCCTGATGCTCTACACCGACGGGCTGATCGAGGGCCGCATCGGCGAGGGCAAGGAGCGGCTGGGACAGGACGGGATGGTCGAGATGATCAACCGGCACCTCGACCGCGGTCTGACCGGCGAGGGCCTGCTGGAGGCCTCCGTCACCGAGGCCCGCCGCCTCAACGGCGGGGAGCTCACCGACGACGTGGCCGTGGTGCTGCTCTCCCGCAGCGCGTCCTGACGGGCCGGGCCCGCCGCGGTCAGCGCCCGCCGTTGTACGGGCCGTACGGACCGTCGCTGCTGCTCCCGCCGCTGCGCCGGCCGCCCCGGCCGCCGCCCGAGACCTGCTTGAGGGCCGGCCGCACGTCGACGAAGAACACGATGGTGGCCACGAGGCCGGCGATCTCCAGGAACAGCATCCCCAGGAAGAAGTCCACCACCACGGTGACCCCGAGGATGACCAGCCAGAACGTCTTGCTCTGCTTGTCGGCGGCGCGGTAGGCGTCCTCCCGCGCGAGCAGGGCGAGGACGAAGGCCACGACGGCGAGTGCCAGCATGGCGAATCCGAGCAGCGGAAGCACTCCGTTATCGAACCCGTTCATCAACATCGCCTGACCGCCTTCTCACGTTCGCACGCCCGATGCCGCCTGCCTCCACGCTACCGGCAGGGCGGCTCTCTCAAACGACAACGGGCCGGACACCCCACTGGTGCCCGGCCCGCCATCACCGCATTCGATTCCCGTTCGGGATTCAGCTCTCGTCGCCGGCGGCGACGGTGGCCTTCTTCACGTTGTTCTTGCGCGCCGTGGCGCGCCGGGCGGCGGGCTTGTCCTCGGCCGGGGAGTCGGCGGCGACGGGCTCCTGCGCCGGCTGCTCGGGCGCCGTCTCCGACTTCGGCTCGACGGCGACCGCGATGTCGACGATCTCCTCGGAGACCTCGCCCCGCCAGGTCCGCACGGCCTGCTCGCCGTGCTCGGCGACCTTGTCGTACGTCTCCTTGGCGCGCACCGCGTACTCGGCGGCGACGCCGACGCCGCGCAGCGCCAGGTCCTGGGCGGTCTCCCCGAGCTTCTTCGGGTCGATCGCGGTCAGCACCTCGGCGAACTTGGCGGTGACCGCCTCCTGCGCCTCGCGCGCCTTCTCCTGCACGATCTTCGGGTCGGTGTTCTTCACGGCCTCGATGCGCGCGGGGGCCTCCGCGCGCAGCTGCTCGATGAGCCCGGGCACCTTCTTGGCCTGCTGCACCGCGAGGTCGGCGGTGCCGGCGGCGAAGTAGAGCGGAGTCGGGTCGGTGAGGGTCTTCTTCAGGTCATCGGCGATGGCCATGGTGGCTGGTCCTCCCGGATCACAGTTCAGTTCGTAGGGTGCATCGCGTCGTCCCCGCCGGGCGGGGCGGACGGATCGGCCGGTTCGGCCTCGGCCGCGTTCTCCTTGCGGAACGAGTCGTAGATCTGGAGCAGCACCTGCTTCTGCCGCTCGTTGATGGACGGGTCGCCGAGTATGACGGCCCGCGTCTCGACCTCGTCGCGATCGCGCTCGTCGAGGATCCCGGCCTGCACGTACAGCGTCTCCGCGGAGATCCGCAGCGCCTTGGCCAGCTGCTGGAGGATGTCCGCGCTCGGCTTGCGCAGCCCGCGCTCGATCTGGCTCAGGTACGGATTCGCCACCCCCGCCGCGTCGGCCAGCTGCCGCAGCGAGAGCTGGGCCTGCCGCCGCTGCTCGCGGAGGTACTCGCCGAGATTTCCGACGTTGAGCGATGCCATGCCCCGATCCTGCCGCACCTTGCTAACTTTTGCAAGCAGCTGCTTGCAAAATCACCCAAGGGCGCGGGGCTGGTTGATGCGGAGCATGTTCCCCGCCGGATCGCGGAAGGCGCAGTCGCGGACCCCGTACGGCTGGTCGGCCGGCTCTTGGAGGACCTCGCCGCCCGCGGCCCGGATGCGTTCGAAGGCGGCGTCCACGTCGTCGGTGGAGAAGATCACGCCGCGCAGCATGCCCTTGGCGAGCAGTTCGGCCATCGCCTGCCGGTCGGCGGGAGCGGCGTTCGGGTTCGCGGCCGGGGGTTCCAGGACGATCTCCACGTCCGGCTGCGCCGGCGAGCCGACGGTCACCCAGCGCATCCCCTCGAACGCCACGTCGTTGCGGACCTCCAGGCCGAGGGCGTCGCGGTAGAAGGCGAGCGCTCTGTCGTGGTCGTCGACCGCGATGAAGCACTGGGACAGCTTGATTTCCATGCGACCGACGCTAAGCGCGGGTGGCGGATTCCGCTTCCGGACCGGTCCCGGCGGGCCCGCTCTCGGCGGGCCCGCTCGTGGCCGGGCCGTTCCTGACCGGCCGCGTGAGGATCTTGGCGACGCACGCCGGGATGGCCGCGCCGGGCTCGTGATCGCGGGCCCGGTACGCGCTCGGGCTCTCCCCGACCAGCTCGGTGAAACGGGAGCTGAAGGACCCCAGCGAGGTGCAGCCGACCTCGAAGCAGACCTCCGTGACGCTCAGGTCCCCCCGCCGCAGCAGCGCTTTCGCCCGCTCCACGCGCCGGGTCATGAGGTAGCTGTACGGGGTCTCCCCGAAGGCGGCCCGGAAGCTGCGGGAGAAGTGCCCCGCCGACATCAGGGCGACGCCCGCGAGCTCGGCGACGTCGAGGGGCCGCGCGTACTCGCGGTCCATCATGTCCCGGGCCCGCCGCAGTCGTCTGAGGTCGTCGAGCGTCACCCCGCCAGCGTACGCGCCCCCGCCGGACCCCCGGCAACTCGCCGGCGGAGGCGCCCTGTTGCCCGGTACCCGGGGGCGCGGGGGCGCGGGCCTAGGCCGCGCGGGTGCCGATGGCCAGTGTCGCGTGCAGTTCCTCCGAGGATGCCGCGCGGACCGCCAGGCCCGCCGCCGACAGGGCCGAGGCCGTGCGCGGGGACTGGCGGGCGCTCGTCTCGATCAGCAGGCGGCCGCCCGGGGCCAGCCACGGCAGGGCCCCCGACGCCACCCGGCGGTGGATGTCCAGGCCGTCCGGACCGCCGTCCAGCGAGGTCAGCGGCTCGTGGTCGCGGGCCTCCGCCGGGAGCAGCCCGATCTCCCCGGTCGGCACGTACGGGGCGTTGACCAGCAGCAGATCCACCCGCCCGCGCAGCGAGTCGGGCAGCGCCGCGTACAGATCGCCCTCGTGGACCCGCCCGCCGTACGGGGCCACGTTCAGCCGCGCGTACTCCAGCGCCGCCGGGTCGATGTCCGCCGCGTGCAGCTCCACCCGGGCGCCCAGCTGCGCCGCCACCGCTGCGCCCAGCGCGCCGACCCCGCAGCACAGGTCCAGTACGACGGCGTCCGGGCGGCCCAGGGCCACCGCCTCCCGCACCAGGAACTCGGTGCGCCGCCGCGGTACGAACGCCCCCGCGCCCACCCGCATGCGCAGCCCGCAGAACTCCGCCCACCCGACGACGTGCTCCAGCGGTTCACCGCCCGCCCGGCGGGCCACCAGGTCCGTCAGGTGCCCGTCGTCCTCGGCGGCGGCCGTCAGCAGCCGCGCCTCCTCCTCCGCGAAGACGCAGCCCGCCGCACGCAGGGTCTCGACAATCGAAGTCACTGGATCCGTCCCTCGTCCCTCTCAGAAGATGTCCGGGCACCACGGGCGCCGCGCCGTGCGGAACACCGCGTCCGCGAGCGCCAGCGCCCCCGGCCGCTCCTGCGCGATCCGCCCGAGCGCGCCGAGCCGCTGCGCCGACTCGTCGCCGAGGTACAGCGCGCCCAGCGCCGACGCGTCCAGGCGCAGGTCGGCCGGCTCCCGTGTGGGCGCGCACTCCCCCGTGCCCGCGTCCAGACGGTAGCGGCCGGCGGCCGGACCCCCCGGGTCCGTCACCTCCAGTACGAGGACACCGGGCACGGCGTAGCTCCGCGCGCCCAGCGCCCGTACGACGTCCAGCACGCGCACCCACAGGAAGTCCGAGGCCGTCACGATCCTGGCCGACCGCGGGTCGGGCAGCAACTGCGCGACGAGGTCGTCCGGAGCGCGGTGGCCCGTGCGGACCTTCAGCACCCAGTCGATCGAGCACAGGAAGTGCCACAGGGCGCGCTCGGCCTCGGGGGTGACCGCTATCAGGTCCTTGACCTGGAGGGTGTTGAGGGGGACCTTCGCCTCCGTCCAGTGCGCGTCGGTCCCGTACACGGCGAGGCCGGCCGGCTCGCCCTCCGCCGTCCGGTACACGGCGTGGAACCTCTCCTGGTACGGGCGCGAGGGCATCTCCTCCAGCCCCGTGGCAAGACTCCACCAGCGCGCGCTGCGGGTGACCGTGCCGGGGGACACGGCCCGCAGCCGCTCGTGCAGCCCGGGGCCCACGGCGCGCACGGCGGCCGCGTCCACCAGCTCGATCCGGCCGCCGTCCGCGGGCCCGGACCAGCGCGGGTCGAGCCCGGTGCGGCTCACGTCGATCTCCCACTCGGCGATCGAGGCGGCCGGCCCGTACCCGTACCGGCCGTAGATCGGGTACTCGGCGGCGATCAGCGTGGACACGACGTCGCCGCGCTCGCGTGCGGCCGCCAGCTCGGTGGCCATCATCCGGGTCAGCAAACCGCGGCGGCGGTGCGTGGGCAGCACGGTGACGTTGGTGACGGCGCTCGCGGGCACGCTCGCCCCGCCCGGCACGGTCAGCTCCTGCGCGAAGGAGCGGAAGGTGGCCACGCAGCGGCCGGTGGCGGGGTCGAAGGCGCCCAGGGTGCGGGCGAGGTCGGTGTGCTTGGCCCGCTGGGCGATTTCGGAATCGGTGGGGGGATCGGGGCGCAGGAAGCCGCTGTTGACGGCCCTGAGCCACGCGGGGAATTCGGATTCGGCGATCGGCCGCACGTCAGCACTCATGACCGGCCACGCTAACCGCCGCCCCCGGCCGCGGTCGCGCGAATTACCCGCGCCGCACGGCCCGCGGCGGCGCCGCGCGGGCGGGCCGGCACATCAGCCCTCGGCCGGCTACACCAGAAGGTCGTCCACCTGCGCCTCGCCCTCCCGGTAGCGCCGGGTGATCTCCGCGCTGCAGTCGTCCGCCGTGCGCTGCAACTGCTGTCTGCGCCGGGAGACCTGCTGTTCGTAGCCGACCAACCGGGCCATCGCCTCGTGCAGTTCGCCGTCTGTGCGGGCCGCCAGGTCCGACAGCTCCACGTCCGACAGCATCTCCGCCGCCAGCAGCCGGAACTCCTCGCTGTGCGGGGTGCACAGCGTGACGTGCCGGGCGGAGGCGCTGCGGCTGGAGGGCGCGTCGGCGAGGATCTCCGAGAGCCGGTCCACCACCGGCGGCTCCGGGGTCACCGGCGCCTCCGGGTCGCTGCGCCGGGCCAGTTCGGCACGCAGGATGTCGATGCGGCCCTGGAGGAGTCTGCGTACGTAGCTCAGGTCGGCCTCGTCGCGCTGCGCGTCGCGGCGCAGCGTGCGCAGCTCCGGCAGCCCGAGCGCGGTGGCGGGGCAGCCGGCTGCGAGCGCGGTGGCGGGCGTGGTCAGCGCCTGCCCCCCGCCCGTGCGCTGCGCGGGCGGTCGGACCGCGCTGCCCTTCGCGGGGGCCGCGGGTGATGCCGGTACGGGTGAAGCAGGTACGGAGGTACCAGAAGTATTCATGTGAACGTGTCCGTCCCCTCGACCGGTGCATGGGGTCTCTCCCGGCCCATGGGACCGGAGGGAAGCACCGCCTGCGTGCATCGTGCCACTCTCCGTGGTGCGGTTGCAGTCCCACTCCACCCGATCGGCCCCTGATGGGTGCACGCCTGGTACACAGGTGGTATGCGAGCAGTGGTGCAGAGGGTGGACGGCGCGAGCGTCGTCGTGGCCGGCGAGACCGTGGGCGAGATCGTCGGCGAGGGGCTGTGCGTGCTGGTGGGGGTGACCCACGACGACACCCCGCAGAAGGCGGCGCAGCTGGCGCGCAAGCTGTGGTCCGTACGGATCCTGGAGGCGGAGAAGTCCTGCAGCGACGTGAACGCCCCACTGCTGGTGATCTCCCAGTTCACGCTCTACGGGGACGCCCGCAAGGGCCGGCGCCCCACCTGGAACGCGGCGGCGCCCGGCGAGGTCGCCGAGCCCCTGGTCGACGAGGTGGTCCGGCAGCTGCGGGCGCTGGGGGCGACGGTGGAGACGGGCCGGTTCGGCGCGGACATGCGCGTCTCGCTCACCAACCACGGCCCGTTCACCATCGTCGTCGACGTCTGAGGCGCGGCCGCGCGGCCGCGCCTCAGACCTCGCCGGGCAGCCGCGCCGTCACGGCGCCACGACGACCTCCTGCGCGGCGGCCGTGGTGCCGGCCAGCAGCGGGGCGTCGAGCGGCACGTTCCGCTTGACCAGCGCGAGCGCGATCGGGCCGAGCTCGTGGTGGCGGACCGCGGTGGTCACGAAGCCCAGCTGGCGGCCCTCCTCCCCGTCGGCGGCGAGCCGGATCGGCGTGCCGTGCGCCGGGAGCAGCACCTCGGAGCCGTCCAGGTGCAGGAAGACCAGGCGGCGCGGGGGCTTGCCCAGGTTGTGGACGCGGGCCACCGTCTCCTGGCCCCTGTAGCAGCCCTTCTGGAGGTGCACGGCGGTGCCGATCCAGCCCAGCTCGTGGGGGATGGTGCGGTGGTCGGTCTCCTGGCCCAGCCGCGGCCGGTGCGCCTCGACGCGCAGCGCCTCGTACGCGAGGAGCCCGGCGGCCGGGGCGTGCGAGGCCGCGAACCCCTCCAGCTCGGCGCGGGGCAGGAAGACGTCGCGGCCGTACGGGGTCTCGCGTACGGGGTGCTCCTTGGCGACCTCGGCGATGGAGCCTGCCGGCAGGTGGACGACGGCGAAGTCGGCGGTGCGGTCGGCCACTTCGACGCGGTAGAAGAACTTCATCGACTCCAGGTAGGCGATGAGCGCCTCCTGGGTGCCGGGCTCCACGTGCGCCCACACGGTCTCGCCGTCGTCGACGAGGTAGAGCGCGTGCTCGATGTGGCCGTTGGCGGAGAGGATGAGCGCCTCGGTGGCCTGGCCGGGCGGGAGTTCCGTCAGGTGCTGGGTGAGCAGCAGGTGCAGCCAGCTCAGCCGCTCCGGTCCGGTGACGGTGACGACTCCACGGTGCGAGAGGTCGACGAAACCGCGGCCGTCGGCGAGCGCGCGCTGTTCGCCGTACAGCTCTCCGTAGTGGGCGGCGACGCCCTCGTCGCGGCCTTCGGCGGGTACGGCGCCGGGGAGATGGAGCAAGGGGCTGCTGGTCATGCCACCAAGCCTACGACGGGGCGTGCTGCTCCTTGGCGGCGCACTTCTTGCAGAGTCCGAAGATCGCGAAGTGCTTCATGTCGGTCTGGAAACCGAAGGTGGCGCGCAGCTTCGCGGTGAACTCGGCGGCGATGTCCACGTCCGCCTCGATCACCTCGGTGCACTCGCGGCAGACCAGGTGGATGTGGTGGTGCCGGTCGGCGAGGTGGTACGTGGGGGCTCCGTGCCCGAGGTGGGCGTGCGAGACCAGCTTGAGCTCCTCCAGGAGCTCCAGCGTGCGGTAGACGGTGGAGATGTTGACCCCGGAGGCGGTCTTGCGCACCTGCGCGAGGATCTCGTCCGGCGTCGCGTGCTCCAGGCTGTCGACCGCTTCCAGCACGAGCTGGCGCTGCGGGGTCAGCCGGTATCCGCGCTGCCGCAGGTCGCTCTTCCAATCGGCACTCTCGGTGTCTCCGATGCTCCCCACCCGGCCAGTGTAAGCGCGCGACGGGGACCGCGGGCCGAGCCCGCGGTCCCCGTTCGTGGACGATCCGTCAGCGGAAGAAGGCGATGCCGTCGTCCGGCATGTCCGGGAGGTTGCGCGCCATCTCGGCGACCTCTTCCGGGGTGACGACCTTCTTGAGCTGGGCCGACATGTACGGCCGCAGCTCGACGTCCGGGGTGGCCTTCTCGCCGACCCACATGAGGTCGCTCTTCACGTAGCCGTAGAGCCGCTTGCCGCCGCTGTACGGGCCCGAGGCCGCGGTCCGCGCCACGGCGTCCGTGGCCAGGTCGATCTGCGGCTTCTGGTCGGCGAGCTCGCCGTACCAGACCTCGACGACGCCCTGGTCGCGGACCATGACGATCTCGACCTTGCGGTCCTTGTCGATGCGCCAGAAGCCGGACTCCGACTCCAGCGGCCGCACCTTGTTGCCCTCGGCGTCGAGGACCCAGCTGTGGGAGGTGTACTCCAGGAAGTCCCGGCCGTCGTGGCTGAAGACGACTTCCTGGCCGAAGTTGCACTTCTCTTCACCGGGGAAGTCGAAGACGCCCGCGCCCTCCCAGGTACCGAGGAGGAAGGCGAGGGGGACGAGGCCCGGGTTCAGGTCGGACGGGATCTGGATCATGTCTGGCTCAGGCGATCTGTGGGGAGGGGTTCCGGGTCCGGGAGGGCGGCCGATCGGACGATCAGCGCTGGCCCTGGTACAGCTTCTTCACTGCGAGGCCGGTGAAGGCGAGCACGCCGACGCAGACCAGGACCAGCAGGGAGGTGAAGAATGCCTCAAGCACGGGGTGCTCCTCGAAGTGATGTGGGCGGGTACGGGGCCGGTCCCCAAGCCTACTGGCCCGGGGACCGGCGCACTCCGTGAGGTGGGCCGCACGGCCGTTTCCGCCCGTGATCGGTCAGCTCACCAGCTGGCTCTGCCAGCCGCGTGTCGTAGCCGCAGCCGTGGAAGCCGTCCACGAAGCCGCGGCGTGGAAGCGCAGCAGGTAGACGCGCGTGCGCGTTCCGTCGGGGGTGGTCCAGCCGCGGGCGGCGATCTGGCGCAGCCCCTCGTACTCCAGTTCCACTTTCAGCTTCGCCCGGCCGCGCCGCCCTCGGGGGCCGGCAGCGGGAGGGCTTCCGCCGGTCGATCTTCTGCCGCGCCAGGGGGCGGTCGTACGTCACGCGGGGGTTTCAGTCCTCGTGGCGCCGCTTTCCGTCCAGTTCGTCCCACCACTCGTCGGACTTCGGGTCCCCCGAGGGGTCGTCCCACCAGCGGTCGTCCGGACCGCGCCGGTTCGCGATCATCGCGGCGACCGGCGGGATGACCATGGCCACCACGCACAGGGCCACGGCCGCCTCGACCGAGAACAGCCGCACGAAGGCCCAGGCGGACACGAAGAGGAAGACGCATCCGCCCATGAGGACGAAGTAGGCGCGACGCCGCCGGGCGTACATGCCTCCAGGGTAGGGCCGGAGGGGGCCGGCGCGCAGGGCCGCGAGACAGGCGGCCCGCGACGGCACGAAGGGCCGCACCCCGTTCCAGTGGCGTCCAACCCCCTGGGGTGCGGCCCTTCGGCCGGTCATGTCAGGCGTGCGGTGCTCAGACCGCGATCGCCACGTCCGTCACGCCGCCGGCCTCGGCCACGACCACGGCGCGCTCCGCCTGGGCCCCGGGAACCAGCGCGCGCAGGGTCCACGAGCCGGTCGCCGCGTAGAAGCGGAACTGGCCGGTCGCCGAGGTCGGGACCTCGGCCGTGAACTCGCCGGTCGAGTCGAGCAGGCGCACGTACCCGCTGACGGGCTCGCCGTCCTTGGTCACCTGACCCTGGATGGCGGTCTCACCGGGCTTGAGCGTGGCGAGGTCGGGCCCGCCGATCTGTGCTCCACACATCTTCTCTGTCCTGTCCTAGAGGTCTTCGTACTGGCTGCGGGCGTCGCGTACCCGGCGGGACTACTTGTTGGCGCCGAGCTCGATCGGCACGCCGACCAGGGAGCCGTACTCGGTCCAGGAGCCGTCGTAGTTCTTGACGTTCTCCTGGCCCAGGAGCTCGTGCAGCACGAACCACGTGAGCGCGGAGCGCTCACCGATGCGGCAGTACGCGATGGTGTCCTTCGCCAGGTCGACCTGCTCGGCCTGGTAGAGGGCCGTCAGCTCCTCGTCGGACTTGAAGGTGCCGTCGTCGTTGGCGTTCTTCGACCACGGGATGTTGCGGGCGCTCGGCACGTGGCCGGGACGCTGCGACTGCTCCTGCGGCAGGTGCGCGGGGGCGAGCAGCTTGCCGGAGAACTCGTCGGGCGAGCGGACGTCGACCAGGTTCAGGGAGCCGATCGCGGCCACGACGTCGTCGCGGAAGGCGCGGATGGAGGTGTCCTGCGGCTGGGCCTTGTACTGGGTGGCCGGGCGGTTCGGGACCTCGGCGCCGTCGACCAGGTCGCGGGAGTCGAGCTCCCACTTCTTGCGGCCGCCGTCGAGGAGGCGGACGTCCTGGTGGCCGTACAGCTTGAAGTACCAGTAGGCGTAGGAGGCGAACCAGTTGTTGTTGCCGCCGTAGAGGACGACCGTGTCCTCGTTGGAGATGCCCTTGGCGGAGAGGAGCTTCTCGAAGCCCTCCTGGTCCACGAAGTCGCGGCGGACCGGGTCCTGGAGGTCCTGCTTCCAGTCGATCCGGACGGCGTTGGTGATGTGGTTCTTGTCGTACGCGGACGTGTCCTCGTCCACCTCGACGATGACGACGTCGGCGTCGTTCAGGTGGGCCTCGACCCAGTCGGCGTCTACGAGGACGTCGCTGCGGCTCATGGTGGTCTCCTCCGGGGCAGTGTGCGGCGGGGCGTGCTGTGCAGGTGCAGGTGCAGGTTCAGCGGGTGCTGTTTCCGCGGGTTCTGCTGGTTCTGCGGGTTCTCCTGGTGCGTACCGGCCGCGGCGGCTCCCCCGGCACTGCGCGGGGAGGCGTCAGTGGGCAGGAGGGGGCGGCTGCGGTGCGGTCACGCGGGAAGGACGGTCGTCCGGCTGATGGAGCGGAAACGCTCACAGGTCACATGGATCGACAGAGCATGGCGGCGACGCGACACAGGTCTACTGCCCGCCGCTTCGTGAGGTCCGCCTGCTGATGCTTCATAGGCATGGATCGTAGGGACGAATCGGCCGCCCTGTCACCGGCGTGTCATATTTCGAGACGGGATCGTCCGCATGTTGGGATGCATATGCCCCGCAGCGGTCGCCGCACCGCCTCCGAGGCCCTCGCGCGGCCCGCGCTTCTGCGGATCGGACCGCGCCGTCTCACGATCCGGCCAGCACCACGTCCGTACCGCTCAGCGTGAGGTGCACCCCGGACTCGTCCGAGGTCAGCGCGGTCAGTTTGAGCCCGGACGGCAGGCCGCTGTCGAGCCGGCGGTCGAAGTCCGTCTTCTTGCGGACGGCGCTCTCGATCCCGGGCAGCCCCTCGCCCGGCACGTCGTCGGCACGGACGCGGACCATCTTGCCGCCGCCGGGGGCGTCCACGAGCGCGACGGTCGACACCACGCTGGGCGCCAGCTTGCGGCCGAGGACCTCCAGGGCCGCCGTGACCTTCACCTTGCCGGGCGCGCCGCCGTAGGTGACGGTCACACCGGTCTGCGAGGCCTCCGTCAGATCCTTGTACGTGACGAGGGCCGTGCCCTCGGCCCGCTGCGCCGTTCCCCCGCTGTAGTCCCCGTTCAGCCTCACGCCGCGGAAGCCGGCGTCGAGCTGCGAGAGCCGCGTCCTGCGCCCGTCCGAGACGGCCTCCACGCCGGTGAGCTTCACGTCGACCCGGTCGAGCTCATGGCTCAGCGCCTGCGTCAGGAACGGGAACCCGTGTATGTCCACCTCCGTGGAGCCCGCGAGCCCCTGGCGCGCCTGGATGCGCTCGGCCAGCCGGTTCTCGGCGTAGTTCACCGCCCAGCGGTCGACGCCGGCGAACAGCGCTCCCAGCACCACTGCGATGATCACGACGACGCGCAGGAACCGCACGTGCCCCTCCCCCTGTTGACCGACTGGTACGTACGTTCCAGTGGACCACGACCGGGCGTACGAAAGCCGTCAGGCCCGGGTCCCGGGCATGGCGCCCGGGCCGGGCCCGACGGCTGCCGGCTGCCGGCTGACCGAGGGCCGGTGTCAGCCCACCACCCGGCCGATCAGGTAGACGGCGGGTGCGGCGGCCGCCAGCGGCAGCGCGACGCCGGCCGTCATGTGCACGAACTTGGACGGGTAGTCGTACGCCGCCACCCGCAGCCCGACCAGCGCGCACACCCCGGCGGCCAGGCCCAACAGCGCCCCGCCCACCCCGACCGAGGTCAGCCCGCCCACGGCGATGCCGGCTCCGGTCGCGGCCGCCAGCGAGACGCCGACGGAGACCGGCGTCGGCAGCGGCAGCGCGCGGGTGAAGACGGCCACGGCGACGGCCGCGGCGCCGACGCTGACGGCCGCGGAGTCGGCGGCCAGGTAGCCCGCGCAGACGATGGCGAGCGCGGCGGAGGCCACCGAGGCCATCAGCCCGTACATCCGCTCGTCGGGGTCCGCGTGGCTGCGCAGCTGGAGGACGAGGGTGAGCAGGACCCAGGCGCCGAGGGTCCCGATGATCGCGCCGGGGCCGTACGTGTCGTCCACGGCGAGCACGGCCGCGTCGGCGACGAGGGCTCCGAGGAAGGCGAGGGCGATGCCCTGGCGGGCGGGCCACATGCCGTTGAGCCGGAACCAGCCGGCCGCGGTGAGGGCCTGGAGGACGATCAGCGGCCCGAGGAGCGCGAGCTCGCCGACGGCGGCGGCACCGGCGAGCAGCAGCCCGAGCGCGGCGGTCAGTATCGCCGGCTGCGGACCGGGGTCGATGATCGGCGACCGCCCCTCGGCGCGCGCCTGGGCCGGATCGACGGCGCGGACGGTGTTGCCTCCGAGCGTGGGCGGGGAGTACGCGGGCTCCTCGCCGTCGGCGCCGGGGGCGGTCTCCCCGGCACCGGGGCCGGGGTACGGAGCCTCCGCCGCGGCGGGGCCGGGGTACGGCGGGAGGTAGGCGGTCTGCTCGGCCGCCTCGGCCTGCGGCGGGAGGTAAGCGGTCTGCTCCGCGGCGGATCCCGGGTCGGCCGGCGCCCCCCGCCAGTCGGCGGCAGAGGCCGGGGCCTCGGCATGGGCCTGGGCGACAGGCGCCCCGTCCCGGAACCACCCGTCGGGGGCGGCGGCCTGCGCCTGCGGCTCGGCGCCGGCGGGGTACGGCGAACCGGCGGCCCCCTCGGGCCCGGCCGCGCCGGGGCCCGGGTACGGCGGCAGGTACGCGGTCTCGGCCGCCGCGGCGGCGCCCGGGTACGGCGGAAGGTACGCCGTCTGCTCGGCGGCACCGCCCGCCGGGGCCGCGCCCTGCGGCGGAAGGTACGCCGTCTGCTCCGCGGCGGAGCCCTCGCTCCAGGCCCCGGCGCTCGGCGCCCAGCCCGCCGCGGGCAGCTCCTCCCGTACGCCGGACGCCGGCGGGCCGGGAGCGGCCGGGGCCTCGTCGCGGAACCAGCCCTCCGGCGCCACCGGCTGCTGCTGATGGTGCTGATGCGGCGGCGACGGGTACGCGGACTGCCCGGGGGCCGCGGCCTCCGGCGGGGGCCAGCCCTGCGGCTGCTGGTGGTGCTGCTGCTGCTGCACCGGCTGGTAGCCGGTCTCCCACGTGTCCGACTGCCAGGTCTGGGTCCCGTACGGATCCGGCTCCTGGCGCTGCTGCTGTCGGTGCTGCTGCTGTTGTTCCTCGGGAGTGCTCATCGGTTTCCGCTCACCCGCCCGCGAACGGCGGGAGCACCTCGACGGTGCCCCCCTCGGTCAGCGGTACGGCATCGTGCGGGCGCTTGCCCACGGGCTCTTCGTTCACGAGGAAGGAGCAGCGCTGCAGGACCCGGCTCAGCTCACCGGGGTGGCGTTCCCGCACGGCGTCGAGCGCCTCGGCCAGTGTCCGCGCCGAGTACGGCTCCTCCGCCGTCTTGGCCGCGGCCTTGGCCGCCGCCCAGTAGCGGATGGTTCCGGTTGCCACTGCAGCTCCTATCGTCGGCTCTCTACCGTCGGCCTCCATGATGACCCCTCCGGCCCCCGGACCCGGCGCGCCTCCGCGCGCCCCGCATGCGCCCGGGCGGACCCCCGTATGTCCACCGATCCGGTGAAACCGGGGCATACGCTGGTCGTGAGGGTGGCGGGGACCACAGAAGCGACGCGGACCCGCCCCGGCCGTTCGGCGACAGGTGGGCTATTCTGCTGGCGAGAGGATCCGGGCAACGTTGCCCCCGGGTCCTTTTGTGCTTTCAGCACGTTGAACGGACCGGAAACACTGGTGTCCGTGCGGACCTCAGGGCGCGGGGACCGGCGGACAGCAACACCGCACCACGTACGAAGCAGTACCGCGAAAGTCCTCGACGGGACCGAGGAGGAACCGACGTGATGGACCAGCGAACCGTGCACGAACGCCCGACTTGGGCAGGTGGTCGGGCATGAGCTCACTCCTGCTGCTGACCAATGCCCTCCAGCCGTCCAGCGAGGTGCTGCCCGCCCTCGGCCTGCTCCTGCACAGCGTCCGGGTGGCCCCCGCCGAGGGCCCGGCGCTCGTGGACACCCCCGGCGCGGACGTGATACTCGTCGACGGCCGCCGCGACCTGCCGCAGGTCCGCTCGCTCTGCCAGCTGCTGCGCTCCACCGGCCCCGGCTGTCCGCTGATCCTCGTCGTCACGGAGGGCGGTCTCGCGGCCGTCACCGCCGACTGGGGCATCGACGACGTCCTCCTCGACACCGCGGGCCCGGCCGAGGTCGAGGCACGGCTGCGGCTGGCCACCGGCCGCCAGCAGCTCGGCTCCGACGACTCCCCGATGGAGATCCGCAACGGCGACCTGTCGGTCGACGAGGCGACGTACTCCGCGAAGCTGAAGGGGCGGGTCCTCGACCTCACCTTCAAGGAGTTCGAGCTGCTCAAGTACCTCGCGCAGCATCCGGGCCGGGTCTTCACGCGCGCCCAGCTGCTCCAGGAGGTCTGGGGGTACGACTACTTCGGCGGCACCCGGACGGTGGACGTGCACGTACGGCGGCTGCGCGCGAAACTGGGCCCCGAGCACGAGTCGCTGATCGGCACGGTCCGCAACGTCGGCTACCGCTTCGTCACACCGGAGAAGGTCGAGCGGGCGGCCGCGGAAGCGGCGGCCCAGGCGGCCGCCACCGCGGCGGCCCGGTCAGCGGCCCAGTCCCAGGCCGCCGTCCCCCGTATGGAGGAACCTCCTGTGATCGTCCAGTCGGCAGGACGGCCTGCCCAGAGGTAGGTCACCCCGCGTAGACTCCCGAGCGTGGCCAAGGTGACGCGGGATGACGTTGCACGACTTGCGGGTACGTCTACCGCCGTCGTGAGCTACGTCATCAACAACGGACCCCGGCCGGTCGCCCCGGCCACGCGCGAGCGTGTACTCGCCGCGATCAAGGAGCTGGGCTACCGCCCGGACCGGGTCGCGCAGGCGATGGCGTCGCGGCGCACCGACCTCATAGGCATGATCGTCCCCGATGCGCGCCAGCCCTTCTTCGCGGAGATGGCGCACGCGGTCGAGCAGGCCGCCGCCGAGCGCGGAAAGATGGTCCTGGTCGGGAACTCCGACTACCGGGACGAGCGCGAGGTCCACTACCTGAGGGCCTTCCTCGGGATGCGGGTCTCGGGCCTGATCCTGGTCAGCCAGGGCATGAGCGAGCGGGCGGCTTCGGAGATCGAGGCGTGGGACGCGCGCGTCGTGCTGCTGCACGAGCGCCCCGAGGCCATCGACGACGTCGCGGTCGTCACGGACGACATCGGCGGCGCGCAGCTCGCCACCCGGCACCTGCTGGAGCACGGGCACGCGTACGTGGCCTGCATCGGCGGGGTGGAGAACACCCCGTCGGTCGGCGACCCGGTCGCCGACCACGTGGAGGGCTGGCGCCGGGCGATGCAGGAGTCGGGCCGCTCGATCGAGGGCCGGCTGATCGAGGCCCCGTACAACCGCTACGACGCGTACACGGTCGCCCTGGAGGTCCTGGCACGTCCGGACCGGCCGACGGCCATCTTCTGCGCCACCGACGACCAGGCCATCGGCGTCCTGCGCGCGGCGCGCGAACTGCGCATCGACGTCCCCGGGGAGCTGGCGGTGGCCGGCTTCGACGACGTCAAGGAGGCGGCCCTGACGGACCCGCCGCTGACGACGATCGCCTCGGACCGCCCGGCGATGGCCCGCGCGGCCGTGGACCTCGTCCTGGACGACGCCCTGCGGGTGGCCGGCTCCCGCCGCGAACGCCTGAAGCAGTTCCCGTCGGCCCTGGTGATCCGCCGGTCCTGCGGCTGCCGCTGACCCCGTTCCCCGCGGCCCCGGGCCATCGCTCCGACGGGCGGGCTTATTTGGGGCATACGCGGTTCTGTCGGGCTTCTCAGCGGGGACTCAGGTAGCTCTCATGATCCGCGGACAGAGTCATAGGCATGACCGAGAGCTTCCGCCGCGACGGCGAGTACCCGCAGGAGAACCGCCCGACCCAGAGCGCCGGCTTCGGGGAGTACCCGCCGCCGCCCGCGTACCCGCCGCCCGCGGCCGGTACGGCGCCCGGGTGGCATGAAGCGCACCGGCCGCCGGTGGCACCGGCACCCGCCGACGCGGCCGTGCCCGCGGGCGCCGAGGGGCCCGCGCACGCGGCCCGGGCCAAGCGGCCCGTCGCGCTGCTCGTGGCCGTGGCGCTGGCCGCCGCCGTCGTCGGAGGCGGCACCGCGGCCGGCGTGCAGCGGCTGCTGGCCGGCCAGGACCGCAGCGGCGGCGGCATCAGCGGCACGAACGTGTCGCAGTCCAGCACCGGCACCGTCGCCGGCGTCGCCGAGCAGGTCAGCCCCTCCGTCGTACGGATCGACACCCGCACCGGCTCCGGGCAGGGCACCGGTTCCGGCATCGTGGTCACCGCCGACGGGGAGATCGTCACCAACAACCACGTCGTCGACGGCGCCACCGAGATCCAGGTGACGATGAGCGACGGCAAGAAGTACCCGGCCAAGACCGTCGGCACCGACCCGGGCAAGGACCTCGCCCTCATCAAGCTCCAGGGCGCCGGGGGGCTCAAGCCGGCCAAGCTCGGGAACTCCGACGGCCTCAAGGTCGGCGACCAGGTCGTCGCCATCGGCTCCCCCGACCGCCTCACCGGCACGGTCACGAGCGGCATCGTCTCCGCCCTGAACCGCGAGGTGAACGTACCCAAGTCCGAGCAGCAGTCCCCGCAGCGCCAGCGCGGCGGCGGTGGCGGCGGTGGCTGGCCGTTCTCGTACGACGGCCGGCAGTTCAACGGGGACACCGGGTCGAACACCACCTCGTACAAGGCCATCCAGACGGACGCCTCCCTCAACCCGGGCAACTCCGGCGGCGCCCTCGTCAACATGAACGGCGAGATCGTGGGCATGCCCTCCGCGATCTACTCCCCCTCGAGCGACAGCTCCGGCGCCGGCAGCGTCGGCCTCGGCTTCGCCATCCCGGTGAACACGGTCAAGGCCGACCTCGACTCCCTCCGCAAGGGCGGTCCCGGGGGAGCCGGCAGCGCGGGCGCCGGCAGCGGCGCGGGCACCGGCACCGACGGCTTCGGCACCTCCTTCTAGGGGGTGTCCGCACCGGCTCTCGTGCGAGCCTGGTACGACCGACCACGACGATCACCCCTGGGAGACCGAGAATGAACCCGGCCGAAGGCGACCCGCACCGCATCCTCGTCGTCGACGACGAGCCGGCGGTGCGGGAGGCCCTGCGCCGCAGCCTCGCCTTCGAGGGGTACGACGTGCAGACCGCCGTCGACGGACTCGACGCGCTGGAGAAGGCGGCCGCGTACGACCCCGGCCTGATCGTCCTCGACATCCAGATGCCCCGGATGGACGGCCTCACGGCGGCCCGCAGGCTGCGCGCCTCCGGCAGCACCACCCCGATCCTGATGCTCACCGCCCGCGACACCGTCGGCGACCGCGTCACCGGCCTCGACGCGGGCGCCGACGACTACCTCGTCAAGCCCTTCGAGCTCGACGAGCTCTTCGCCCGCGTCCGCGCCCTGCTGCGCCGCAGCGCGTACGCGACCCCGCGCGCCGACGGCGGCTCCGCCGACGACACGGGCACCCTCGCCTTCGGTGACCTGCGCATGGACCTCGCCACCCGCGAGGTCACCCGCTCCGGGCGCCAGGTCGAGCTGACCCGCACCGAGTTCACGCTGCTGGAGATGTTCCTCGCGCACCCGCGCCAGGTCCTGACCCGCGAGCAGATCCTCAAGACCGTCTGGGGCTTCGACTTCGAACCCAGCTCCAACTCCCTGGACGTGTACGTCATGTACCTGCGCCGCAAGACCGAGGCCGGCGGCGAGCCCCGCCTGGTCCACACCGTGCGCGGGGTGGGCTACGTACTGCGCCTGGCCGGGGCGGGCGACTCCGGAGGGCCGGAGTGAGCCCGTCGGCGAGATTCCGGGCCCTCCCGCTGCGGTCGCGCATCGCCCTGCTGGTGGCCACGGCCGTGGCCCTGGCGGTGGCCACGGTCTCCGCGGTGTCGTGGGTGATGGTGCGGGCCCAGCTGGGCAACCAGCTGAACCAGTCCCTGATGTCCACCAACCCGACCGCGCAGGTGCTGGAGCGGCTGCGCCAGGGGTGCCCGGCCCGCCCGCCGGCCCAGCCGCAGCAGGACATCGCCGAGAACCTGAACGCCACGGTCCAGATCGTCACCGCGGACGGCGCCCACTGCTGGGTGAGCGGCCAGACCGACCTGCCGGTGACCGCCACGGACAAGCTGGTCGCGGCGGGCCGCAAGCCCAAGGCGCTGCACGACGCGACCACCGACAACGGCGTCGCGATGCGCGTCTACACCTTCGCGGCCCAGACCCAGCCCGGCGGCCCGGTCTTCGCCGTCTCGGTGGCCCGGCCGCTGGCCGACACCGACAAACCGCTGTCCACCCTGGCCTGGGTGCTGATCCTGGTCTCCGGCATCGGGGTGGCCGGGGCGGGCGTCGCCGGCCTGTGGGTGGCCCGTACCGGGCTGCGCCCCGTCGACGAGCTGACGGGCGCCGTCGAGCACATCGCCCGGACCGAGGACCTGACCGTACGGATCCCCGACGAGGGCGACGACGAGATCGCCCGCCTGTCGCGGTCCTTCAACTCCATGACGGCGGCCCTCGCCTCCTCCCAGCAGCGCCAGGCCCAGCTGATCGCGGACGCCGGCCACGAGCTGCGCACCCCGCTGACCTCGCTGCGCACCAACATCGAACTGCTCGCGCGCAGCGAGGAGACCGGCCGGGCCATCCCGCCCGAGGACCGCAAGGAGCTGCTGGCCTCGGTCAAGGCGCAGATGACGGAGCTGGCGGCGCTGATCGGCGACCTCCAGGAGCTGTCGCGCCCGGACGCGGCCCCGCCCGCCCGGCTGGAGGTGGTGGCCCTGCACGAGATCGCGCGGAGCGCGCTGTCCCGGGCCCGGCTGCGCGGCCCCGAGCTGCACTTCACCGACGAGATCGCGCCCTGGTACGTACGGGGCGAGGCGGCGGCGCTGGAGCGGGCGGTGGTCAACGTGCTCGACAACGCGGTGAAGTTCAGCCCGCCGGGCGGCACGGTCGAGGTCGCGCTGCGGGCGGGCGAGCTGACCGTGCGCGACCACGGGCCGGGCATCCCGGCGGAGGACCTGCCGCACGTCTTCGAGCGGTTCTGGCGCTCCTCGTCGGCCCGCGCGCTGCCCGGCAGCGGGCTGGGCCTGTCGATCGTGGACCGTACGGTGCGCCGGGCCGGCGGCAGCGTCGAGCTGCGGGCGGCCCAGGGCGGCGGCCCGGGTACGGAGGCGGTGCTCCGCCTCCCGGGCGCCCCGGCGCCGCCGCCGGACCGGCCGCGGCAGCCGTCAGTTGTGCCGTATGAGTGAGTCGACCAGTCCGGAGCGGGTGCCCGGGAAGTCCATCGGGACGATCCCGAGCCCGGTCCGGCCGGCCAGCTCCCCGCCGTCGACGAACGAGTGCACCTGCGGGTTGAGCCGGTCGGAGTTCCAGCGCGGCGGCATGTAGGCGGCGGTGCTGACGTAGTTCACGAACAGCTTCCCGGGCTGCTGGACGGCCTTGCGGAACTGGTTCTCGATCCGGCCGCGCTTGGCGAAGGGCTCGGTGTTGTAGTCGTCCTGGATGTCGAAGACGTTGCCGTCGCCGTAGCGCAGTCCGGGCAGGCCGCCGTTGTCGGCGAGCAGGACCACCTTGCCGCGGGCCTGGCCGAGGGTGGGCAGCGAGTCGGCGATCCGCAGGAGCGGGCGCCAGCCGCGGTTGTCGAGGTAGTCGTCGAAGACGGCCCGGAAGGTCGCGTCGCTGTCCGTCGAGTACTCCTGCTTGAGCCGCATCAGCACGGTCTCGGAGGGGTGCGCGGCGAGGAAGTTCCGGCAGGCGACGAGGACGTCCCCGAACATCAGGTCCTGGAAGAACGCCGCGTGGTGGATGGCGAAGGAGCCGCCGGTGACGCGGCAGCGGACGTCCAGGAAGCGGATCCCGGAGTCGAGCTGCTGGGCGATCGAGGTGTTCTGGCAGGCGACGTAGAGCCCGCCCTTGGTGGCGCCCGAGTCGTGGGTGCCGGGGATGGTCATCCGCTGGAGGGCGGTCGCGTCGCCGAGGCCGGCCATCCAGTCCTGGGTGGACAGGGCCCGCGCGGCGGACGTACGGCCGGCGGACGCAGGGGCCGGCGCCGGCGCAGAGGCCGAGGCCGACGCCGACGCCGTACCCGCTCCGAGTCCCACGGCGGCTCCCGCTCCCGCCGCCACCGCCCCGATCATGAATGCCCGACGATCCAGTGCCATGCCCGCCCCTTTGCGACCCGGTGATGGACGCCGGCCTGCGCCGGCCGGTGCCCCCGGGATTCTGGCGTGCGGGGCGCGCCATTACTACCCTTCGGTAGCCCCTGGATCCGTCAGCTTTCGAGCAACTCGGCCATGGCGCGCAGACCTTGGGCGAGCTCCCGGCCGGTCGGCGCCTGCTCCGGGTCGGTCAGCGCCTGCACCATCACCCCGCTCAGCAGCGCGATGTGCACCGATCCCAGGGCCCGTACGTCCTCCTGCGTGACCGCGTCCTCGGGGACACCGCGCAGCTGCGCGGCCACCATGCGGCGGGCCTGGCGCTGGTTCTCGGCGAGGGTGGCGAGCAGCTCGGGCGCGGACTGGGCGTGGACGAAGGCCTCGACGGAGGCCATCCAGAGCCAGCGCATCTCGCCGAAGTCGCGGATCTTGCGGTCCCAGGTGTCGGCGTAGCGCTCCGCGGTGGTGGCGCCCTGGCCGGCGAGCCGGCCGGAGCCCGCGGCCCACTCGTCCATGGCGGCGAAGAGGGCGAGGTTGAGCAGGGCCTCGCGCGAGCCGAAGTGGTAGCCGATCGCGGCCATGGACACCTTCGAGGCCGCGGCGATGTCGCGCACGGTCGTGCGCAGGTAGCCCTTCTCCTCCAGGCAGCGGCGCGCTCCGGCCAGCAGGTCCTCGCGATTTCCCATGCCGGGATCGTATCCGCGCGCCCTGCGCGCACCCCCTCTCCACAGCCGTTTGGGCAAGCGCCCAATACAAACGTATTGCGCGCTTGCCCAAATCCTGGCACGCTCATACCCGTCACCACCGGTCACACACAGGGGAGAGCCAAGCCATGCGCCACACGCTGACGATCGACGGCCGCGCGCTGTCGTACCTGGACTTCGGCGGCCCGGGCCGCCCGCTGCTCGCCCTGCACGGCGGCATGTCCGAGGGCCTCGCCTTCGCCTCTCTCGCCGCCGCCCTGGGCGACGCCTGGCGGGTCATCGCCCCCGACCAGCGCGGCCACGGCGACTCCGACCGGGCCGCCGACTACGGCCGCGAGGGCTACCTCTCGGACGCCGTGGCCCTCCTCGACCACCTCGGCCTGGACTCCCCCGTGGCCGTCCTCGGCTACTCCCTCGGCGGGTTCAACGCCTACCACCTGGCCGCCGCCCACCCGGGCCGGGTCTCGGCGCTCGTCGACGTGGACGCCACCGTGGACATCGAACCCGACACGGCGGGAGCGCTCTTCGGCTTCCTGCGCGACATGCGCTACACCGCCCCCACCCGCGAGGAACTCCTCGCCGCGGCCGGACCGGTGGGCTCACCGTTCGTCGAGCAGGCGCTGCGCCCGCTCCCCGACGGCGGCTGGCGGCTGCCGTTCCACCCGCAGGACATGATCGACTCCGCCGAGGCCTGCCGCGGCGACCACTGGGACGCCTGGCTCGGCAGCCGCTGCCCGGCGCTGCTGATCCACGGCACGCGCAGCCAGACCCTCCCACAGAAGACGGCCGACGCCATGGTCGCCCGCCGCCCCGGGACCTCGTACACACCTGTGGACGGGGACCACTTCCTGCCGTTCACCCACCCCGGGGAGTTCCACGAGGCCGTCCGCGCGTTCCTCGCGGGCCTCTGACCGCTCCGGTACGGGGGTCCGGAACGGACAGGCCAAGGGGGGGCACAGGCCGAAGGGGCGCAGAGGCCGAAGGGGGCGGACACGCCGAAGGGGCGGCGGGCCGGGAAGGCCCACCGCCCCTTCGGGCGCGCTGCGCGCGGGTGCTACTTGACGACCGTGATGCGGTCCGCCGCCGGCGGGGCGATCGGGGCCGCCGGCGAGGACTTCGCGAGGTACGCGTTGAAGGCCTCCAGGTCGGGCACGCCGACCAGCTTGTTCTTGTGCTCCTTCAGGACGGTGAACCCGTCACCGCCGCCCGCGAGGAACTCGTTCATCGCGACCCGGTAGGTCTTGGCGGGGTCGATCGCCTCGCCGTTCAGCCTCACCGAGTCCACGACGATGCGGTCCGCGCCCGTCCTGGTCATGTCCAGGGTGTACGTGAAGCCCTTCGAGATCTGGAGGATCTTCGGGTTCGCACCGTTGACCGGGCCGCTGACCTGCTGCTGGAGCGCGGTGATGAGCTGCGCGCCCGTCAGGTCGACCACGTTCAGCAGGTTGTTGAACGGCTGGACCGTGTAGGACTCGCCGTACGTCACGACGCCGTCGCCCTCGTTGCCCGCGGCCTTGTAGGCCAGGTCGGCGCGGATGCCGCCCGGGTTCATGAGGGACAGCTGCGCGCCGCCCTTGGCGGCCGGGGCCGTGGCCTCCAGCTGGGCGTCGGCGATCAGGTCGCCGAGCGGCTTCTCGGGGGCCTCGGAGCCGCGGCCCGCGATGTCCGCCGAGATGTAGCCCTGCGGGGCGCTCGCCACCGGGGCGGCGAGGGTGTTCCAGCGGCTGATCAGCTCGGTCATGTCGGGAGCCTTGGGCTGGTTCCGGCTGACGAGCTTGTTGACCGGCTTCGGCGCGAGGGCCGCGGTGCGCACGATGTCCTTGGTCTGGCGGTCGTACGTCAGCGTGGTGTCCGTGAACAGCCGGCCGTACGAGGCGGCCGAGGTCACCATGCGCGGGTTGCCCGCCGGGTCCGGGATGTTGCAGGCGTACGCCTGGTGGGTGTGGCCGGTCACCAGGGCGTCGACCTTCGGGTCCACGTTCTTGGCGATGTCCACGATCGCGCCCGAGATGCCGGCGCCGGCGCCCGGGACGTCGCAGTCGTAGTTGTAGGCACCGTTGGCGGGCAGGCCGCCCTCGTGGATGAGCGCGACGATCGACTTGACGCCCTGCTTGTTCAGCTCGGCGGCGTACTTGTTGATCGTCTCGACCTCGTCGCCGAACTTCAGGCCCTTGACGCCCTCGGCGGTGACCACGTCCGGCGTGCCCTCCAGGGTGACGCCGATGAAGCCGATCTTCACGTCCCCCTTCTGCCAGATGAAGGTCGGGTTCATCATCGGACGCTTGGTCTTCTCGTCCGTGACGTTTGCCGCGAGGTACTTGAACTCGGCGCCCGTGTACTCCTTGCCGGACTCGAAGCAGCCGTCGACCGGGTGGCAGCCGCCGTACGCCATGCGGCGCAGCTCGGCCTTGCCCTCGTCGAACTCGTGGTTGCCGACGCTGCTGACGTCGAGCTTCAGCTTGTTCAGCGCCTCGACGGTGGGCTCGTCGTGGAAGAGACCGGACAGCATCGGGCTGCCGCCGATCATGTCGCCGGCCGCGGCCGTGACGGAGTACTCGTGACCCTTGCGGGCCTCGCGCAGGCTGGTCGCCAGGTACTCGACGCCACCGGCGGGTATCGCCTTGGTGGTGCGGTCCGCCTGACGCTCGCTCACGGTGCCGGAGGAGCCCTGCGGGGGCTCCAGCGTGCCGTGGAAGTCGTTGAACGACAGCATCTGCACATCGACGGTGCGGCTCTTGGCCGCACCGCCACCACTCGCGGCACCGGCCGGCAGTGCGGCCGCGACCATGGCTCCGGCACCGGCCGTGACGGCGATGGCGGCGAAGGTCAACCGGCGGTTTCGGCGGTGCCGTTGTGGCGTCGCTGACATTTAGTCCCCTTTTGGACAGCGGTGGAACTCGGGAGGTCGGCGGCAGCCTATGGTCAACGCGCGTAGCACGACAGGGGGTAGGAGTGTCGGCCTGGTTACACGCAGAAGACGGATCCCCGTCGCTCCGACACACTCGCACCACCGCGGGCGCCCCCCGCGGTCGTACGCTCGACGCATGACTGACGACGCAGCGACGGCCCTGGAGCCGGGACGCCAGATCCAGACCCTCGACGAACTGACGGAGGAACAGGCCCTTTCCGTGCTCGCCCTCATCGAGGACGCTGCCCGTACGGACGGCACCACCGCCGTCTCCGAGCAGGGCCGGCTCCAGCTGCGCGGCGGACGCCGCGAGGGGATCCGGCACTTCCTGCTCACCGAGAAGGGCCGGCTCGCCGGGTACGGACAGCTGGAGGACACCGACCCGGTGGAGGCACCCGCCGCCGAGCTCGTCGTCCACCCCGCGCTGCGCGGGCGCGGGCACGGGCGGGCGCTGGGCTCGGCCCTGCTGGCCGCCTCCGGCAAGCGGATCCGGGTGTGGGCGCACGGCGGCAAGTCGGCCGCCCGCCACCTCGCGCAGGTGCTCGGCCTGACCCTGTTCCGGGAGCTGCGCCAGCTGCGCCGCCCGCTGGGGCCGGAGGGGCCGGCGCTGCCCGAGGCGGCGCTGCCCGCCGGTGTGACCGTACGGACCTTCGTGCCCGGCCAGGACGACGCCGCCTGGCTCGCGGTGAACTCGGCCGCCTTCGCCCACCACCCCGAGCAGGGCTCGCTGACGCAGCGGGACCTGGACGACCGGATCGCGCAGCCCTGGTTCGACCCCAAGGGCTTCTTCCTCGCCGAGCGGGACGGGGAGCTGATCGGCTTCCACTGGACGAAGGTGCACGCCGAGGAGCGGCTCGGGGAGGTCTACGTGCTCGGCGTGCGCCCCGGCGCCCAGGGCGGCGGCCTCGGCAAGGCCCTCACGGCGGTCGGCCTGAACCATCTCGCCGAGGCCGGCCTGCCCACCGCCATGCTGTACGTGGACGCCGACAACCCGGCGGCCCTCGCCGTGTACGAGGGCCTCGGCTTCAGCACCCACGAGGTGGACCTGATGTACCGCACGGAGAGCTGACGCGGGGGCCGGCCCAGGGCCGCCGGACCGGCACGCAGGGCGAGGGCCCGTCCACGGACGGGCCCCGCGCTGCGGGCGCACGCCGGGGAAACAGCCGGGGAAACAGCCGGGGACACAGGGGACGCGCCGGAGCATCCCGGGCGCGTAAAGCACGTAAAAGACGTACTCGTGCACCACCCGGAGCCTGGAAGCCATGCGCCATTCACCGGACCTTCATGCGCGCTTGCGACTCTCCCCGCATGCAGCCCCGACTCCGACCGACGGGAACCCCGTCCGACGCGCCTGTCCCGCCCCCTGCGCGGAACAATGGAGTCATGAGCCCCCAGCCCAGCGCAGGCCCCGCCGAGGTCCCCGCCCAGCACCCGTCCCCCACGTCCGCCGAAGCCCCCGCGGCCTCCTCCGCGGGCACCCCCGGACCGGCTGCCAAGCCCGCGCGGATCGGCTCCATAGCCGCGCACCGCCCGCACTCCGGCATGGAGCCCGGCCTCGCGCCCGACATCGACGCCGACCTGGACGGCTACGACGACAAGGACGGCGACGAGCTCCCCCCGGGACGCTTCCTCGACCGCGAGCGCAGCTGGCTGGCCTTCAACGAGCGCGTCCTGGAGCTGGCCGAGGACCCGGCGACCCCGCTCCTGGAGCGCGCCAACTTCCTGGCGATCTTCGCGAGCAACCTCGACGAGTTCTTCATGGTCCGCGTCGCCGGCCTCAAGCGGCGCATCGCGACGGGCGTCGCCACCCGTTCGGCCTCAGGCCTCCAGCCCCGTGAGGTGCTGGACCTGATCTGGACCCGCTCGCGCGAGCTCATGGCCCGGCACGCAGCCTGCTTCCAGCAGGACATCTCCCCGCAGCTCGCCGAGGAGGGCATCCACCTCATCCGCTGGCCGGACCTCACCGAGAAGGAGCAGGCCCGCCTCTTCACGCTGTTCCGCAACCAGATCTTCCCGGTGCTCACCCCGCTGGCCGTGGACCCCGCGCACCCGTTCCCGTACATCTCCGGGCTCTCGCTGAACCTCGCGGTCGTCGTCCGCAACCCGGTCAGCGGCCACCGCCACTTCGCCCGCGTCAAGGTCCCGCCGCTGCTCTCGCGCTTCCTGGAGGCCTCCCCGCAGCGCTACGTCCCCCTCGAGGACGTCATAGCCGCGCACCTGGAGGAGCTCTTCCCCGGCATGGAGGTCCTCGACCACCACATGTTCCGGGTGACCCGCAACGAGGACCTGGAGGTCGAGGAGGACGACGCGGAGAACCTGCTCCAGGCCCTGGAGAAGGAGCTCATGCGGCGCCGCTTCGGCCCGCCGGTGCGCCTGGAGGTCGAGGAGTCCATCGACCCCGGCATCCTGGACCTCCTCGTGCAGGAGCTGAACGTCACCGCCGCGGAGGTCTACCCGCTGCCCGGCCCGCTGGACCTGACCGGCCTCTTCGGCATCGCCTCCCTGGACCGGCCCGAGCTGAAGTACCCCAAGTTCGTCGCCGGCACCCACCGCGACCTCGCCGAGGTCGAGTCCGCGTCCGCGCCCGACATCTTCGCCGCGCTGCGCGAGCGCGACGTGCTGCTGCACCACCCGTACGACTCCTTCTCCACCTCGGTGCAGGCGTTCCTGGAACAGGCCGCCGCCGACCCGGACGTCCTCGCGATCAAGCAGACCCTGTACCGGACCTCCGGTGACTCCCCGATCGTGGACGCCCTGATCGACGCCGCCGAATCCGGCAAGCAGGTCCTCGTCCTGGTCGAGATCAAGGCCCGCTTCGACGAGCAGGCCAACATCAAATGGGCCCGCAAGCTGGAGGAGGCCGGCTGCCACGTCGTGTACGGCCTGGTGGGCCTCAAAACCCACTGCAAGCTGTCGCTCGTGGTCCGCCAGGAGGGCGACACGCTGCGCCGCTACTCCCACGTCGGCACCGGCAACTACCACCCCAAGACCGCCCGCCTCTACGAGGACCTCGGCCTGCTCACCGCCGACCCGCAGGTCGGCGCGGACCTCTCCGACCTCTTCAACCGGCTCTCCGGCTACTCGCGCCGCGAGACCTACCGCCGCCTGCTGGTGGCCCCGCGCTCGCTGCGCGACGGCCTGATCTCGCGGATCGACAAGGAGGCCGCCCACCACCGGGCCGGCCGCCCCGCGTACGTGCGCCTCAAGATGAACTCGATCGTCGACGAGGCACTCATCGACTCGCTCTACCGGGCCTCCCAGGCGGGAGTGCCCGTCGACATCTGGGTCCGCGGCATCTGCGCCGTGCGCCCCGGGGTCCCCGGGCTCTCGGACAACATCCGGGTCCGCTCGATCCTCGGCCGCTTCCTGGAACACTCCCGGGTCTTCGCCTTCGGCAACGGCGGCGAGCCCGAGGTGTGGATCGGCAGCGCCGACATGATGCACCGCAACCTCGACCGCCGCATCGAGGCACTGGTCCGGGTCGCCGACCCGGCCCACCGCGCGGCTCTGGACCGGATGCTGGAGACCGGCATGTCCGACACCACCTCCTCCTGGCACCTGGGCCCGGACGGCGAGTGGACCCGGCACAGCACGGACCACGAAGGCCAGCCGCTGCGGCACGTCCAGGAGATGCTCATAGACGCCCGGAGGCGCCGGCGTGGCTCTGCCAAACCATGACCTGACAGCGCGTGGAGAGGGCTCCGCGGGGGACGTGCTCGGCACGTACCTGCGGGCCCAGGCCACTGCCTTCCTGCGGGGGCTGCGCCTCCACGAGGAGTGGGGGTCCCCCCGGCCGGAGTCCGGGGGAGGGGCCGACGCCGCGCAGAGCAGCGGTGCGGCGCGCAGCCTGCGGGGGGCTGCGCGCCGCATCAGCTGCTCCCTGGCCACCTTCCGGGGGGTGACCGAGTCCTCCTGGGCCGACGGGCTGCGCACCGAGCTGGTGTGGCTGTCCTCGACCCTCGCGGACGAGCACGCGTACGCCGCCCGCCTGACCCGGCTGCTGGACGCGCTGCACCGGCTCTCGGGCTCCCCGGAGGTGCCCGCGCCCCGGGGCGCCGCGGGCGCGCTCACGGTGGGTTCGGCGCGCGCCGGGGCCCTGCTGGAGCGGCAGCTGACGCTGGCCCGCACCCGCGCCCACTCGGCGACCCTCCAGGCGCTGGGCTCCTCCCGCTTCCACGCGGTCGCCGACGCCGTGGCCGTACTGGCCTCCGAGGTGCCGCTGGACCCGGTCGCGGCCCGCGGGCGGGTGGACGAGGTCCTGGTCCCGCTGGCGGACGTGGCCCACACCCGGCTGGCGGCGGCCGTCTCGGCGCTGCCGCACGCCGGCGAGTCCCAGCCGTACAACGCCGAGCACGACGGCTCCTGGCACGAGGTGCGCCGGCTGCTGCGGGTCCACCGCTACGCCCGGGAGGCCCTGGGCGAGGACGTGGCCCGGCTGGCGGCGGCCGGGGAGGCGCTGGACCGCCACCGCGACGCCTCGGAGGCCGCGGCCGCCTCGGCGACGGCGGCCCGGACCCCGCGGATCGCCCCGGCGACGGCGTACGCCCTCGGCGTGCTCCACGCCGACCAGCGGCACGAGGTGGAGGCCGCCCGGTTCACCTTCCAGGACCTGTGGCAGCCGGTGCCGGCCGCGGCTCCGTGACCCGGAGCTCCGCGGCTCCGTGACCCGGAGGTCCCCAGACCGAAAAGATCCGGCCACCCAGAGCCGGTCACATAACGGTAACGAAGGGACAACGGCGGATGACACTCCGGAGCAAACCCGGCCTTCCACACCAGGCCGTCCGCCACGGTTCACCGTCCGTTCACTCGGCCCGGTCGGCCACTTCACCTGATCTGCCTAATTTCAGTGGTGCACGGAGCGCGTCACCCACCAGATCGAACGACACGCCGTGCGATCCGACGTAGTCCTCTTCGCACGCCGCCCCGATACAGAAAGCGGCCGGCGGCTTCTGGAAGGAACACCCGAAAGTGAAGCTTCAGCGCAAGAACATGCTTCGTGCCTCCGCCCTCGGGGCGCTTGTCGTGTCCGGCGCCCTGGTCCTCACGGCGTGCGGCTCGGACAACAACACGAAGGATGGCGGCACCGCCAGCGGCAAGCCCTCGGCCGCCGCCGGCGACATCAAGTGCGACGGTGCCAAGGGCAAGCTCCTGGCCTCCGGCTCCTCCGCGCAGAAGAACGCCGTGGACCTGTGGGTCAAGAACTACATGGCCGCCTGCCCCGGCGTCGAGGTCAACTACAAGTCCTCCTCCTCCGGTGAGGGCATCGTCGCCTTCAACCAGGGCACCGTCGGTTTCGCCGGCTCGGACTCGGCGCTGAAGCCCGAGGCCGTCGAAGAGTCGAAGAAGATCTGCACCGGCGGCCAGGGCGTCGACCTGCCCATGGTCGGCGGCCCGATCGCGCTCGGCTTCAACGTCGCCGGCGTGGACAAGCTGAACCTGGACGCCACCACGATCGCCAACATCTTCAACGACAAGATCAAGAAGTGGGACGACGAGGCGATCAAGAAGCTGAACCCCGGCGTCACGCTCCCCTCCACCGCCATCCAGCACTTCCACCGCTCCGAGGACTCGGGCACCACCGAGAACCTCGGCAAGTACCTCAAGGCCGCCGCTCCCGAGGCCTGGACGTATGAGGCCGCGAAGAAGTGGCCGGCCCCGGGCGGCCTCGGCGCCTCCGGTTCCGCGGGTGTCGCCACCCAGGTCAAGCAGGTGGACGGCTCGATCGGCTACTTCGAGCTCTCCTACGCCAGCGCCCAGGGCATCAAGACGGTCGACGTGAACACCGGCGCGGCCGCCCCGGTCAAGGCCTCCTCCGAGAGCGCCTCCAAGGCCATCGCCGCCGCCAAGATCGCCGGCACCGGCTCCGACCTGGCGCTGAAGCTCGACTACACCACCAAGGCCGAGGGCGCGTACCCGATCGTCCTGGTGACCTACGAGGTCGTCTGCGACAAGGGCAACAAGCCCGAGACGCTCGGCACCGTCAAGTCCTTCCTGAACTACACCGCCTCCGACGCGGGCCAGAAGGTCCTCTCCGAGAACGGCTACGCGCCGATCCCGGCCGAGATCAACTCCAAGGTCCGCGAAGTCGTCAACTCGCTGTCCTAATCGCTGAAGCCCCGGGTGCCGGGCAGTTCCCGTCCGAACTGCCCGGCCCCCGGGACCCTCCCCTCCACCCAGGGGATCCGGTGCACCGCCGCCAGGGGGCATGGCCCCCCACCCAGACCGGAAAGATCATGGCTTCCACCACACCCACCCAGATAGACCAGGCTCCGCCTGTCTCCAAGAGCGCAAGGTCCACCGGCCGCGCCGGTGACAAGATCTTCGCCGGGCTCTCCAAGGGATCCGGCATCCTGCTCCTGGTGATCATGGCGTCGATCGCCATCTTCCTCACCTACCGCGCCTCGATCGCCCTGTCGAAGAACGAGGGCAACTTCCTCACCACCTTCGACTGGAACGCGTCGGCCACCCCGCCCGTCTTCGGCATCGCCGTCCTGCTCTTCGGCACCGTCATCAGCTCGATCATCGCGATGGCCATCGCGGTTCCGATCGCCGTCGGCATCGCCCTCTTCATCTCGCACTACGCGCCGCGCAAGCTGGCCGCGCCCCTCGCGTACGTGGTCGACCTGCTGGCCGCCGTGCCGTCGATCATCTACGGCATCTGGGGCGCGCTCTTCCTGGTCCCGCAGCTCGCCGGCCTCAACCTCTGGCTCGACGAGTACATGGGCTGGACCTACGTCTTCGACAAGACCCAGGCCGGCGTCGCCCGCTCCCTCTTCACCGTCGGCATCCTGCTCGCGATCATGATCCTGCCGATCGTGACCAGCGTCAGCCGCGAGGTCTTCCTCCAGGTCCCGCGCATGAACGAGGAGGCCGCCCTGGCCCTCGGCGCGACCCGCTGGGAGGTCATCCGCATGTCGGTGCTGCCCTTCGGCCGCTCCGGCGTCATCTCCGCCTCGATGCTCGGCCTCGGCCGCGCCCTCGGCGAGACCATGGCCGTCGCGACCGTCCTCTCCCCGAGCTTCCTGATCAACGGTCACATCCTCGACCCGGGCGGCGGCACGTTCGCGCAGAACATCGCCGCCAAGTTCGACGAGGCCAACGAGTTCGGCCGTGACGCGCTGATCGCCTCCGGTCTGGTCCTCTTCCTGCTCACCCTGCTGGTCAACGGCGCAGCCCGCCTGATCATCGCTCGCCGCAAGGACTTCTCGGGGGCGAACGCCTGATGAGCCACGCACTCCAGGACCAGCGGCCCACCCGGGCCCCGAAGTCCGCCGCCCCCGCCCGCCTGACCCGAGGCGGCCTCCCCCGCTGGGCCCCGGCCGGCACCGCGGTCCTCGCCATCGCCCTCGGCTGCGGCATCGGCCTCGTCGCCGACCTGCACAGCAAGGTCCAGTGGGGCCTGATCGCCTCGATCCTGTTCGTCGCGATCACGTACGTCTCCAGCGCGATCGTCGAGAACGGCCGCCAGGCCAAGGACCGCGTCGCGACCTCCCTCGTGTGGGTCTGCTTCGTCCTCGCGGTCATCCCGCTGCTCTCGCTGATCTGGACCACGGTCAGCCGCGGCGTCAAGGTCCTCGACGGCGACTTCCTCAGCCACTCGATGAACGGCGTCACCAGCTTCGAGCAGGGCGGCGGCGTCTACCACGCGCTGCTCGGCACCATCGAGCAGGTCGCCCTGGCCACCGCGATCGCGGCGCCCATCGGTCTGCTGACCGCCGTCTACCTCGTCGAGTACGGCAAGGGCAGGCTGGCCAAGGCCGTCACCTTCTTCGTCGACGTCATGACCGGCATCCCGTCCATCGTCGCGGGCCTGTTCATCCTGACGACCTGGAACCTGGCGCTCGGCTTCGGCCCCTCCGGCTTCGCCGGCTCGATGGCCCTGTCGATCCTGATGATGCCCGTCGTGGTCCGCTCCACCGAGGAGATGCTGAAGCTCGTCCCGAACGAGCTGCGCGAGGCCGCCCTCGCCCTCGGTGTGCCGAAGTGGCGCGTGATCCTCAAGGTCGTGCTCCCCACCGCCATCGGCGGCATCGCGACCGGCGTCATGCTGGCCGTCGCCCGCATCGCCGGTGAGACCGCGCCGATCATGCTGCTGGTCTTCGGTACCCAGCTGATCAACCCGAACCCCTTCGAAGGTGCCCAGTCCTCGCTCCCGCTGTACATCTGGGAGCAGTACAAGGTCGGCAGTGACGCCTCCTACGACCGGGCATGGGCCGCAGCGCTCGTCCTGATCGCCTTCGTCATGATCCTCAATCTGGTGGCCCGCGGCATCGCCCGCTGGAAGGCCCCGAAGACCGGTCGCTGACGCGACCCCCGAAAGCGAAGTGACCCCTCATGGCCAAGCGAATCGACGTCAGCGGACTGTCCGCCTTCTACGGCACCCACAAGGCCATCGACGACATCTCGATGACCGTCGAGCCGCGCTCCGTGACCGCCTTCATCGGCCCGTCCGGCTGCGGCAAGTCCACCTTCCTGCGCACCCTGAACCGCATGCACGAGGTCACCCCCGGCGGCCGCGTCGAGGGCAAGGTGCTCCTGGACGACGAGAACCTGTACGGCGCCGGCGTCGACCCGGTCGCGGTCCGCCGCACGGTCGGCATGGTCTTCCAGCGCCCCAACCCCTTCCCCACCATGTCGATCTTCGACAACGTGGCGGCGGGCCTGCGCCTGAACGGCAGCTTCAAGAAGTCGGAGCTCGCCGAGATCGTGGAGCGGTCCCTGAAGGGGGCCAACCTCTGGAACGAGGTCAAGGACCGTCTGAACAAGCCGGGCTCCGGCCTCTCCGGCGGCCAGCAGCAGCGTCTGTGCATCGCCCGCGCCATCGCGGTCGAGCCGGAGGTCCTGCTGATGGACGAGCCCTGCTCCGCCCTGGACCCGATCTCCACCCTCGCGATCGAGGACCTGATCGGCGAGCTGAAGGAGCGCTTCACGATCGTCATCGTGACGCACAACATGCAGCAGGCCGCCCGCGTCTCCGACCGCACCGCCTTCTTCAACCTCTCGGCGGTCGGCCGGCCCGGCAAGCTCGTCGAGATCGACGACACGGACCGGATCTTCTCGAACCCGTCCGTCCAGGCGACCGAGGACTACATCTCGGGCCGCTTCGGCTAGGCCGAAGCCCCTGCGGATGTGAACAACGTCCTGCGGTGCTGCATGGCGGTGCCACCGCAAGGCGAAAGAAAAGGGCCGGCTCCCCCTGGGTGGGGGGAGCCGGCCCGCTTTCGTCTCCCGGCCGGGGCCGGGAGACGAGACGGCCTAGCCGACGAAGGCCAGGTCCACGATCCAGAAGCTCAGCGCGGCGACCAGGGCCGCGGCCGGCATGGTGATGAACCAGCCCATCACGATGTTCTTGGCCACGCCCCAGCGGACCGCGTTGACCCGCTTGGTCGCGCCCACGCCCATGATGGCCGAGGTGATCACGTGGGTGGTGGAGATCGGCGCGTGGAACAGGAACGCCGAACCGAACATGATCGAGGCGCCGGTGGTCTCGGCGGCGAAGCCCTGCGGCGGGTCCAGCTCGATGATCTTGCGGCCGAGGGTCCGCATGATGCGCCAGCCGCCCGCGTACGTACCCAGCGAGAGCATCACGGCGCAGACGAGCTTGACCCACACCGGGATCTCGGCGCCCGCCGTCTGCACGTCGGCGATGACGAGGGCCATCATCACGATGCCCATCGTCTTCTGCGCGTCCTGGAGGCCGTGGCCGAGGGCCATGCCGGCCGCCGAGACGGTCTGCGCGATACGGAAGCCGCGCTTGGCCTTGTGCGGGTTGGCCCGGCGGAACATCCACAGGATGGCGACCATCACCAGGTAGCCGACGACCAGGCCGACGAGCGGCGAGAGGAACATCGGGATGACGACCTTGTCGACCACCCCCGACCAGATGACCTCCGTGCCGCCGGCCAGCGCCGCGCCGACCATGCCGCCGAACAGCGCGTGCGAGGAGGAGGACGGAAGACCGAAGTACCAGGTGATCAGGTTCCAGACGATCGCGCCGACCAGCGCCGCGAAGAGGATCCACATGCCCCGGTTGCCCTGGGGCGTCTCGATCAGGCCCTCACTGACCGTCTTGGCGACCCCGCTGCCCAGGAAGGCACCGGCGAGGTTCATCACCGCGGCCATCGCGAGGGCGGCGCGCGGGGTCAGCGCGCGGGTCGAGACCGAGGTCGCGATCGCGTTCGCCGAGTCGTGGAAACCGTTGGTGTACGTGAAACCGAGCGCGACACCGATGGTCACGATCAGAGCGAAGGTGTCCACGAGGTTCAGGACTCCTTGACCGCGATGGTCTCCACCGTGTTCGCGACGTGCTCGAACGCGTCGGCCGCCTCTTCGAGCACGTCGACGATCTGCTTGAGCTTCAGCACCTCGATGGCGTCGTACTTGCCGTTGAAGAGCGTCGCGAGCAGCTTGCGGTGGATCTGGTCGGCCTGGTTCTCGAGGCGGTTGACCTCGATCCAGTACTCGGTCAGGTTGTCCATCGTCCGCAGGTGCGGCATGGCCTCGGCGGTCAGCTCCGCCGCGCGCGCCAGCACCTCGATCTGCTGCTCGACACCCTTGGGGAGCTCTTCCACCTGGTACAGGACGACCAGGTCGACGGCCTCCTCCATGAAGTCCATGATGTCGTCGAGCGACGAGGCCAGGTTGTAGATGTCCTCGCGGTCGAACGGCGTGATGAAGGAGGAGTTCAGCTGGTGGAAGATCGCGTGGGTGGCGTCGTCCCCCGCGTGCTCGGCTGCCCGCATCCGCTCCGCGATCTCGGCCCGGGCGGAGGAGTCCGCTCCGAGCAGTTCCATCAGGAGCTTCGAGCCCGTGACGATGTTGTCCGCGGATGCGGCGAACATGTCGTAGAAGCTCGTCTCCCTGGGGGTCAGACGAAATCGCACGTGAGGTCCTCGGGGTGCATTGGATTCGGTCAGGCTGATGCTAGGCGCAACCCCCGGCCAGGGCTAACCGGCGGTTCCGGGCGATTACCCAGTGTCCTCCATCAGGCAGAGTGGGGACCACGGGCCCCCACCGCTCCGTCCGGGGCCCAGTACCCTATACCCATGAGGGGTATGTACCCCTCGATCCGGACCACGGGAGGACGCATGACTGCCATCGAGGCGGAGGGCTCCGGAGCCGACGTCACCACCGGTACGGCGACCGCCACCGGTACCGGCGCGGTACACGGCTACCACCACCAGAAGGACGAGCACCTCAAGCGGCTGCGCCGGATCGAGGGCCAGATCCGCGGTCTGCAGCGCCTCGTCGACGAGGACGTCTACTGCATCGACATACTCACCCAGGTCTCGGCGAGCACGAAGGCCCTCCAGTCCTTCGCGCTCCAGCTGCTCGAAGAGCACCTGCGGCACTGCGTGGCCGACGCGGCCGTCAAGGGCGGGGACGAGATCGACGCCAAGGTCGAGGAAGCGACGAAGGCGATCGCGCGCCTGCTGCGCACCTGACCCGGTACGCGGGCTCCGCGGCCCCCGCACCGGCTTGGGCGAGCGCACCGGCTGCGACGGCCTCAACGGCTTCGGCTGCGGTTGCGCTTGCGCTTGCGGCTGCGGCTGCGGCTACAACCCGAGACCCATCAGGACCTCGTCGATCCGGTCCTGGCTGAGCCGCTCCTCGTCCGCCGCGGACGCCGCGATGATCAGCTCGCCGCACAGCTCGATCTCGGCGAGAGCCACGTGGTCCTGCACCGTCGAACCGCCCGCGGGAGTCACGCGTGTCACCTCGATCTGCCGTCATCGGTCAGGGGCCGTCTCAGCGTAGGGAGGGCGGGGCGCTGTGCGCATGACACGGATGGACCATTTCCGGATACCGGGCCATGGCCCGATGGCGCCGCCCCGGCACCGCCCGGCCGGTTACTCCGCGATCTTCCCGGCGAAAATGTCCCCGCTTGCGGGCAATACGACCTTCACCGGCGTCCCGAACCCGTAGAGCAGCGTGGTCGAGGAGACATCGATCACGCCATTGTTCACGTAGCTGAAGCGGTGCCGGACCTTCCGCAGCCGCCCCTGCTCGTCGAGGTAGACGTCGAACGGGACCGCGTCCTTGCTGAACCCTTTCGCCGCCGCCTCCAGTGCCCCCTTCACCGCCGGCGAGGCCTTCTTCGCGGCCTCGCCGATGTCGGTGGTCCCGCGGTAGTGCCGCACCTTGGTGCCCGCCACCTCGGTCTCGCCCACGTACGTCGCCTCCCGTACGCCGCGCAGCAGTTCGGCCGCCGCCAGTGGATCGGTGGCCCCGCCCGTGACCAGGTTCCCGTCGGCCAGGCTCGCGGTGTCGACCCGTACCCACTTGTCGTCGGGCACGCCCGCGCCCCGGTTCTTCATGTACAGGGCGCCTGGGACGAGGAGTTCGGTGATGGGACGGTGCTCGTCCTTGCCGGCCGCGTCGGCCGGGAGCATCACCAGGAGCTGGCCCATCCGGCTCTTGAAGTCGACCCCGCCTTCGCCGCGGATCGTGACCCGGGTCCCGCCGGTGGCCATCTCCATCGCCGTACGGGCCTGCGCGCTGCCGGTCGCGGCCAGCCGGTCGGCGGCTCCCCGTACGGTCGCGGCCGGGTCGGCGGGGGGACGGGCGTCGGCCCGGCCCTCGCCCGCGCACCCGCTCATCGCGGCCAGGGCCGCGGCGATGCCCAGGGCGAGCACCGCCCCGCCCGCACGCCCGCGCCGCCGCCTGTGCTGGTGCACCACCATCGCCTGCCAACCCCCAACGCATGACCGCTGCTTGCCCGAGGCCCCCACCCGCTCCGGTTAACGAGGTCCGGGGTTTCCCGTCACGGGCCGCCGCCGTCCCGGGGCGCCGCCCGGTCCGGGTACCGTGGTGGTGTGGATTCGCACAGCAAAGCGTCGCTCGTCCCTCCGCTTGACGTCGTGCCGCACGCCCGTCCCACGGAGCGGCCACCCACCGGACCCACCGGCCACATCACGACCACCGCCGAGCGCGGGGCCTTCTGCCTCGCCTCGTGCACCTGCGGCTGGAGGGGCCCGGCCCGCCGCTCCCGCGATCTGGCCCGCAGGGACGCGGACCGGCACACCTCGACCTGAGTCCCGGGGGTCTGGGGCGGAACCCGCAGGCCCGCAGGCCCGGACCCCCGGCGCGTCGCCCGTTCGGACGGCCCGGCTGGCCGGAGCACCCGGGAGCGGATGCCCTGGACCCATGCCAGGACCCGCGCCCCGTGCCGCCGCCCTCCTCTGGGCCCTGCTCCTCACGCTCACGCCCGCCGCCGCGGCCTCGGCCCGCCCGACGGGTTCGGCGGACGGGCCGGCCGACGTGGCCCTGGCCATCGGGGCGACCACCGTCGCGGCCGTCGCCACCGGTCTGTGGCTGCGCTCCCGCTACCGGCGCGAGGAGGATCCGCCGGGGCGGGGCAGGGAGGGCGACGACCCGTGACCCGCGCGGTCCTGCGCCGTCCCGGGCGGACCCGGTCCTACGCCGCGAGGTCGCTCTCGTGCGGGCGGCAGCCCGGCGGCGGGGTCTGCGGCTGCGCGAGGTCCACCGGGCGGGGCAGGGCGCGCCGCTTGGCGCGGACCAGCCGGCCCGCGCGCGGGGAGCGGCCCAGCGCCCGCACCAACGGGGTCAGCAGCGCCATCGCGAGCGGGGCGGCGAGCAGGACGACGGCGGTGCCCAGTGCGAACCCGCCGATGACGTCGGTGGGGTAGTGGACACCGAGGTACACCCGGGAGAACCCCTCGGCGAGGGCCAGCCCGATCCCGATGAGCCCGAGCCTGCGGTTCGCGATGAACAGGCCGACGCCGAGCGCCATCGCGAGGCCGGCGTGGCCGCTGACGAAGGAGAAGTCGCCGGAGCCCGAGGAGGAGGCGAGGACGTCCAGGCCGCTGTGCGCGGCGGAGGGCCTCGGCCGGGCGACGAACGCGCGCAGCGGGACGTTCACGAGGAGGACGAGCCCGGCGGCGAGCGGGGCCCACACGAGCGCGGCGAACGCCTCGGCGGCCCTGGCCTCGTCCTGTCGGCGCGTTCCGTGCCAGCACCACAGCAGGAGGAGCACCAGGGCCAGCGGGATCCCGTACGAACCCACGAGGGCGACGGCCCGGTCGACTCCGGCCGGCGCGTGCCGCGCCAGTCCGTTGATGTCGTACAGCAGGCTTACGTCCACGTTCGGCCCACCGGTCGTGAGTCCAGCCATGGCGATGCAGCCCCTTAGCCCTTGCTCGGTTCCCCTCGGGCGCACGCCGGTGTGCGCCCCTGAACCCCCCCGGTGATCAAGCCTGCGTCCATGGAACGCCCGTTCTGAACACCACGTTCCACTCTCCACCGAATGATCACGGCAACGTTATCGAAGAGAGACTCGTCGTCGCAGCTCAGGGCCAGGGGTTGACGCAGCGTGGGCAAGGCCGCCGCGGTCAGGAGGACTTGGCGTCGGCGCTCCGGTCCGGCAGGGCCGCGGCCCCGTCCTTGGTGACACGCGTCGCACCGAAGTAGTCCGGGGAGTCGATCTTGTCGAACCGGATCACGGCGCCGGTGTACGGGGCGTTGATCATGTATCCGCCGCCCACGTAGAGGCCGACGTGGTGGATCGCCCGCGAGTTCGTCAGATCATCGGAGAAGAACACCAGGTCTCCGGGCAGCAGTTCGTTGCGCGAGGGGTGCGGACCGGCGTTGTACTGGTCGTTGGCCACGCGCGGCAACTCGATCCCCACCGACTCGTACGCCGCCTTCGTCAGCCCCGAGCAGTCGAACCGCCCGTCCTGGTCCGGCGTTCCGTTCCCGCCCCACAGGTACGGGGTCCCCAACTGCTTCTGCGCGAAGTAGATCGCCCCGGCCGCCTGCTGCGAGGGCGCCACCCGCCCGACGGGCCGCTCGAAGCTCTTCGCGAGGGTCGTGATGGCCTTCACGTACCCCTGGGTCTCCTGGTACGGGGGCACCCCGCCGTACTTGATGACCGCGTACGCCCCCGCGTTGTACGCCGCGAGCATGTTCCCCGTCGCGTCCCCGGGCACCCCCGCCACGTCCTTGGCCAGCTCGCAGTCGTACGAAGCCGCCGAGGGGATCGCGTCGTTGGGGTCCCAGATGTCGCGGTCGCCGTCACCGTCCCCGTCGATGCCGTGTCCGGCCCAGGTGCCGGGGATGAACTGCGCGATGCCGCGGGCGTCGGCCGGGCTGACGGCATTCGGGTTCCAGCCGCTCTCCGAGTACAGCTGCGCGGCGAGCAGCGCCGGGGTCATCGCCGGGCACAGCGTGCCCCACTTCTGCACCAGGTTCTGGTACTTCGCCGGCACGGCCCCCTTCGCCAGCCCGAGCGCACGGCCCCCCGCCCCGGCTCCGGCGAGGCCCGCCGCGGCCGAGTACGTACCGACCACGATCAGCACGAGGAAGCTCAGACAGAGCCCGATCCCGATCCCGCCTGCCATCCAGAATCTGCGCACCCGTCAACACTCCCCCATCCCCGTCGCTTTCACGTGCGATTCGCTCGTGTCGGCCCGTCCACTACGCCACTTGGAAGCCGAGGGAAGTGAACGCCCGCGTACGTCGCAGGCCCATCCTCGGCGCGGCAGAAGACCGGCGTCCAGTCCCCCCGGACGCCGACCGGGGGCACACCGGGGCGCACCCCGCCGCCGGAACCGCCGGGAGCGGACCGGCGGGGCGCCGGCAGCGCGGGAGGTCAGGGGCGCGGGAAGGTCAGGAGCGCGGGAAGGTCAAGAGCGCGGGAAGGCCAGGGGCGCGGGAAGGTCAGGAGCGCGGGGAGGTCAAGAGCGCGGGGCGACGAACAGGCTCTGCGCGCTGCGCCCGATGGGCCCCTTCTCGTCGTGCAGCCGGGCGTCCGCCAGCCCGATCCCGGCCGCGTCCACGCTCGTACGGGCCTCCACGCAGGCCCACTCGCCCGCCGGGTGGCGGTGCAGGTGCACGCTCAGGTCGCTGTTGACGAACACGTACCGGCCGAAGTCCATCACCGAACTGATCCCGTTGCCCGAATCGGCGGCGACCAGCACCCGGTCCAGGGGCCTGGTCTCCTCCCCGGCGACGAGCGCCACCTTCATCCGCATCCAGCACGTCCCCGGCCCCAGCGCCATGAACGCGCCCTCGGTGAACCGCGTCTCCATCGCCGAGTGGTAGCCCCTCTCCCACGGCACCGGGAAGAACGGCGTCGGCCCCACCTCCCCCGGCGGCGGCAGCCGCGGCGCCGGCGCCACGCCCGGCACGGCCTCCTCCGCCACCCGGATCCGCAGCGCCCGCGCCAGCATCACCGCCGCGCCCCCGGCCGGGGCGAGGGCCGCCTCGACCACCTCGGTGCTGCGCCCGGCCCGGAGCACCGAGGTGGTGACCTCCAGCGGGCCGATCGGCACGGGCCGCAGGATCTCGTACGTGATCCTCGCGATCCGCATGTCGCAGCGGGCACCCTCCCGCTCCTCCACCGCCCGCCCCAGCAGCGCGGCCGGCGGACCGGCGTGCTGCGAGCCCGGGTCCCAGGGGCCGCGCGTGTACTCGGTGGCCAGGAACCGCCCGGCATCGACCCGCTCGTAGAACGCCTCGGAGATCGCCATGCCCGGAACGCTACCGACAGGTAACCCGCCCCGCCAGACCCACGCCCACGACCGGTCACAATGGAGGGGTGTCCGCCACCCCCGCCCTCCCCGTCCTGCAGGCAGACTGCGCGAACTGCTTCGCGCTCTGCTGCGTCGCCCTGCCCTTCGCCAAGTCCGGCGACTTCGCCGTGAACAAGGCGGCCGGAACCCCCTGCAAGAACCTCCGGCAGGACTTCCGCTGCGGCATCCACACCCGGCTGCGCGACACGGGCTTCCAGGGCTGCACCGTCTTCGACTGCTTCGGCGCGGGCCAGCAGGTCTCCCAGACGACCTTCGGCGGCCGCGACTGGCGCACCCACCCCGACACCGCCGCCGCGATGTACGAGGTCTTCCCGGTGATGCGGCAACTGCACGAGCTGCTCTTCTACGTCGCCGAGGCACTCACCCTCCCCGCCGCCGCCCCGGTCCACGCGGACCTGCGCCGCGCCCAGGCCGAGACCGCGCGCTGGACCGCGGCCGAAGCGGACGCCCTGACCGGCCTGGACGTCCCAGCCCTGCGCGGACGCGTCAACACGCTCCTGCTGCGGGCGAGCGAACTGGCCCGCGCCAAGGCCCCGGCCCGCAAGAAGAACCACCGCGGCGCCGACCTCATGGGCGCCCGCCTCACCGGCGCGGACCTGCGCGGCGCCAACTTCCGCGGCGCCTACCTGATCGCCGCCGACCTCAGCGGCGCGGACCTGCGCCTCGCGGACCTGATCGGCGCCGACTTCCGCGACGCCGACCTGCGCGGAGCGGACCTGCGCGGAGCCCTGTTCCTGACCCAGCCCCAGCTGCACGCGGCCCGGGGCGACGCGGCGACCAAGATCCCCCCGACCTTGGTCCGCCCCGCCCACTGGGCCGCGTGACCCGGCGCCGACAGCGGCGCCGGCCCCGACTCACGGCCTGATGATGGCCGTCCAGCCCGACGGACAGGTCAGCACGGCCGCCGGGGTGTACGTGCACTGGTTCTCGAACACGTCACCCGTGGTCGTCAGCACCTTCACGTACACCGTGAAGCCCACCGCGTCGATCGACACCCCGCACGCGTTCCTCGGGTGCCCCGGGTTCAGCTGCGTCGTGAGGTCCTTCCAGGTGTACGAGCCGATCGGCGCCGTCTCCCGCACACCCAGCGTGGTCCGGCCCCGGTGCAGCACGACACTGAACTCCGTGTCGCTCAGCCCCAGCGCCGTGTCGATGTCCTCGCACGGCCCGTGCGCGCCGTTCGGACCCCGGTCACCCTTCGGACCCCGGTCACCCTTCGGTCCCTGCGGCCCGCGGTCACCCTTCGGGCCCCGGTCACCCTTGGGCCCCTGCGGGCCGCGGTCGCCCTTCTGACCGGAGCACGAGTTGGCGGGCTTGGCCGCCTTCTTGGCCTTGGCGGCCTTCGCCGCCTTCCCGGGAGCCTTGGCCGGCAGCGTCCTCGCATCCGGCTCCGGGCACTTGCTGCTGCTCCAGCCCGGCGCGACCGCGCCGCCCGCCCCCTGCGCCGCCATCGCCGGCACCGAAGCGCCCACCAGCGCGATCGCCAGCGGAACCGCGAACCCACCGGCGAGCCACGCGCGCCTACCGACCTTCACTGCGGAACCCATCCGTCACTCCTCGCATCGTCCGAACAGACGGCCAGGAGCATCTCCCGCAACTCGGCGGAAACATGGAACGACTGACGGAATGTCGGACCAACGTCAGCGACTCGGCCCAACGACACGCCCGCAGACTGCGCCGAACGGCGGCCACCCGAGCGGCCCCCCGCAAGCCGAGAGGGCAATCATTGCCCGGGGTCACCCACCGTGATACACAGAGTGACCATATGTTCTCCCGCACACCCGCCGCCCCCGCCCAGGTCAGAGCGCACAGACGGGTCAAAGCGCGGGAGATCGGGTAAAGAGAGCCGTCAAGTCGACGTACGACGGCGGTTTCATCAGCGAAGATAGTACGTGACCCCTGCCGTCGGGCACGGGCCAGCGGAACTACCCATACAGGGGCGGTGAGTTACATGATCCTGGCAGCCGAAAAGGGCGACATCACCACCATCATCGGCGGAATCGCCCCGAACTGGGGGCCGTTCGGCAGTCTCGGCAACGAAGCGAAGGTCATGATCGAGGTGGTCATGGCCGTCGCGATCCTCCTCTGCCTCGGCATCGCCATCTGGGGCGCGGCCAAGCAGCGCATCGGCGCCACCGCACTGCGCGACACCTTCAGCGCGGAACAGGGCAAGGGCCTGATCGTCGCCGGCCTGACCGGCGTGTTCATCATCGGCTCCCTCGGCACCCTCTTCACCATCGTCTACGGAATGGCCGTCTAGCCGGGCCGCCCACCGGCCACCCGACCTGATGAGGAACCACCACACCACCGTCGTACGAAGCAGAGGGGGCGGAAACGAGATGAGCACCGAGGACCAGTACGGCGGTGGCGCCGGCGGCGGCTACGGCGACATCGGCGGCACGGGCCAGACCCGCACCCGCCTCCCCGACTCCCCGTCGGACCCGTACGGCACCCCCCGCCGCACCCCGCGCGCCTCGCGCAGCCTGGTGACGGTGGTCGGCGTGGTGGTCCTCCTGATGGCGGCGATCGCCTTCGCCAACCGGTCGGGAGACACCCCGACCCCCCCGTCGGCGGACACCCCGCCCTCCCCCGCCTCGACGACGGCCACGGGCACCCGCCCGGTGGACGGCAAAAACGGCACCATCCCCGCCGGCTTCGCGCAGAACGAACAAGGAGCACAGTCGGCCGCCTCGAACTACGCCGTCACACTGGGCTCTGACGGCATGTTCAACGCCGCGCGCAGACACACCATCGTCGACGCCCTCGCGGACGACAGCACGCGGGCCAAACTCCAAGCAGGGTTCGACGCCGACTACTCGGCCGGCCTGCTGTCACAGATCGGTCTGAGCAAGGACGGCGCCGCCCCCACGGGCTCCACGTTCGTCAGCCGGACCGTCCCGGTGGGCTCCAAGATCAAGAACTTCGCGGGCGAAGCCGCCTCAGTGGACGTGTGGTGCATCGGGATGTTCGGGCTGACCGGCGAGAAGTCCACCCGGCCCGTGACCAACGGCTGGTTCACCATCTCGCTCAACCTCAAGTGGAACGGGTCCGACTGGAAGGTCCTGGAGACCGCCCAGAAGACCGGACCCACCCCGGTCACCGGCGACAATCCCGTGTCCACCTCCGACGAAATCGGCAAGGCCGTCACCGAATTCGGAGGGTTCACCTATGCCCGCTAGCCGCAGGCCCTCGCTGCGCCTCATCGGCGTCACCGCAGCCGCGGCGCAGGCCGCCGTCATCCTCCTCGCCGCCCGCGCGACCGCCGACCCGTCGCCGACTCCCACACCCAGCGCCAGCAACGACCCGTGCGCACTGATCGCAGGGCCGGCCCGGGACTACTGCGAGCGCGGCAGCGGCGCCGCAGGCGCCCCCCGCACGGGCCTGGCACCCAGCGACCCCACCGACGCCCTCAACCCCCTCGCCTCCCTGGCCAAGGGCTGCGCCGACGCCGCCGCCTGGATCGTCACCGAGCTCAGCAAGGCGATCAAGGGCACGGCCAACGTCGACTTCACCAACGGCGCCTTCCTCAAGCAGTACGCCGTCGTCTTCGCCGCCTCCACCATCCTCACGCTGGTCCTCTGGCTCTTCGCCGTCGCCAAGCGCGCCATCCGCGGCGTCCCCCTCACCACCGCCATCTCCGAAGCCGTCGGCTTCCTCTGGCTCACCGTCCTCGCCTCCGCCTTCACCCCCCTGATCCTCTACACCGTCGTCTCCGCCACCGACGGCGTCACAGAGGTCATCGCCTCGGCGAGCGGCGGCCAGACCGACGTCTTCTTCGGCTCCTTCATCGAGGCCCTCAAGAAGGGCGACTCCATCGGCGGCGGCCCGATCATGCTGATCGTCGTCTCCCTCGTCACCGTCCTCGCCGCCGGCGTCCTCTTCCTCGAACTCTTCGTCCGGGCCGCCCTCCTCTACGTCGGCGCCCTCCTCGGCGTCGTCGTCTACGCCGGACTCGTCGACCGCAACCTCTGGGGCCACGTCCGCCGCTGGGCCGGCATCATGATCGCCGTCATCCTCGTGAAGCCGGTCATCGTCATCGTCCTCGGCCTCGCCGGCGCCCTCGCCGGAGAAAAGGGCCCGAACGCCTTCTCCGCCGTCGTCTCCGGCCTCGCGATCATCCTCCTGGCGATCTTCGCCTCCGCGATGATCTACCGCTTCGTCCCCGGCTTCGGCGACGAGATCGCCTCCGCCCGCTCGAACCGCAGCAAGGCCACCGACGGCGCCCAGGCCGCCGCCGTCATCAGCTCCCCGGCCTCACTCGTATCCCAGGGCATCAAGACCCACAGCAGCCGCGGCGCCCACCGCGGCGGTGACGGCGGCGGCTCCAGCGCCCCCCGCCCCGCCAACCCCCTCTCCGGAGGCGTGGCCGCCCACAGCAGCCGCCCCACCTCCGGCGGCGGATCCGTCCCCTCCGCCGCACCCGCGCCCCGCTCCGGATCGAGTACGAGGAACACAGGAGGTGACGGGCGTTGACGACCCAGTCCCACCAGCTGCACCCGGTCGCGCCCCGCCGCACGTATCTCATCGGCCGGGCCCGGCCGAACGCGATCGTCGGCAAGAACCGCGAAAGCGGCGAGATCGCCCTGATCATCGTCGGCGCGTTCCTCGGCATGATGAGCGGCCTGCTCGTCCCCGCCCTCACCCTGCGCATCGTCAGCCTCGCCGGGTTCCCCATGCTCGCGCTGGCCGCCGTGTACGTCCCGTACAAGGGCCGCACCTTCTACAAGTGGTTCGAGATCAACCGCAGCTACAAGCGCACCCTGCGCCGCGGCACGACGTACCGCTCCTCCGCCATGGAAGCCGGCGTCCGCGCCGCCGACGGCCGCGAGGTCGAGGTCGGCCCACCCCCCGGAATCGGCCGGATCAACTGGCTCGCCGCCCCCTTCGGCCCCGACGAGATCGCCGTACTCCTGCACGCCGACCGCCGGACCGTCACCGCCGCCATCGAGATCGAGGGCCCCGGCGTCGGCCTGCGCGACAGCGAGGACCAGGAAGCCCTCGTCGACCGCTTCGGCACCCTCCTCAAGCACGTCGCCAACGGCGACGGCTTCGTCACCCGCCTCCAGATGCTCGCCCGTACGCTCCCCGCCGACCCGGACGCACACGCCAAGGACGTCGCTCAGCGCGGCGACACCAAGGCCCCCGTCTGGCTGCGCGACTCGTACGACCAGCTCCAGTCGATGGTCTCCACCTCCTCCGAGCAGCACCGCGCGTACCTCGTCGCCTGCATGCACTACACGCGCGAACTCGCCGGCGAGGCCCACACCATCGCCCGCGCCGGCACCCCGCACAAGGGCCGCAAGCTCGACCGCGACGCCGGCCTCGCCATCGTCATGGCCCGCGAGCTCACCGACATCTGCGCCCGCCTCGCCGAAGCCGACATCCGCGTCCGCCAGCCCCTCGGCCAGGGCCGCCTCGCCTCCCTCGTGCACTCCATGTACGACCCGGACCACCCCATCGACCACATCCAGGCCATGACCAAGCGCAACGCCTGGCCCGCCGAACTCGACGCGGTCGAGCCCACCTTCCTCCAGGCCAAGACCCGCGAGTCCTCCACCCGCGCCCCCTGGTGCCACGCCACGGCCTGGGTGAAGGAATGGCCGATGACCCCGGTCGGCGTCAACTTCCTCGCGCCCCTCCTCGTCCACACCCCCGACGTGATCCGCACCGTCGCCGTCACCATGGATCTGGAGCCCACCGAGGTGGCCATCGAGCGCATGCTCACCGAGAAGACCAACGACGAGGCCGACGCCAGCCGCGCCGCCAAGATGAACCGCACCGTCGACCCCCGCGACATCGCCGCCCACGGCCGGCTCGACCAGAGGGGTGAAGATCTCGCCAGCGGTGCCGCGGGAGTCAACCTGGTCGGGTACATCACGGTGTCCTCCCGATCCCCGGAGGCCCTCGCCCGCGACAAGCGCACCATCCGCGCCTCGGCGGGCAAGTCCTACCTGAAGCTGGAGTGGTGCGACCGCGAGCACCACCGCGCCTTCGTCAACACGTTGCCGTTCGCCACCGGCATCCGTCGCTAGCGGGAGGGAAGTGCCGCCCATGCGAGATCCCATGTCCGCTCTGACGGACGCCTTCACCAGCTTCCTGTTCGGCAAGGTCGAGACCACGCGCCTGCCCGTACGCACCTCCACCGGGCAGGCCCAGGCCGTCTACCTGCCCACCGCCGCCCCCGGACTCGGCGACTCCGGCGTCATCATCGGCCGCGAGGTCTACAGCGGCAAGGGCTACATCTACGACCCCTTCCAGCTGTACGGCCAGCAGCTGCCGGCCCCGCACTGGCTGGTCCTCGGCGAGTCCGGCAACGGCAAGTCGGCGCTGGAGAAGACCTACGTCCTGCGCCAGCTCCGCTTCCGCGACCGCCAGGTCGTCGTCCTCGACGCCCAAGGCGAGGACGGCGTCGGCGAGTGGAACCTCATCGCCCAGCAGCTGGGGATAACCCCCATCCGCCTGGACCCCATCGCCGCCAACGACGACGGGATCCGCCTCAACCCCCTCGACCCGGCGATCACCACGACCGGCCAGCTCGCCCTGCTCCGGACCATCATCGAAGTCGCCATGGGCCACGGCCTCGACGAACGCTCCGGCTTCGCCCTCAAGGTCGCGCACGCCTACGTCGTCGACACGATCCGCGACCGCCAGCCGGTCCTCACGGACATCGTGGAACAGCTCCGCCACCCGGAGGCCGAATCCGCGGAAGCCATGAACGTCGACATAGACGACGTACGGGCCTGGGGCCTCGACGTGGCCCTCGTACTCGACCGCCTGGTCGACGGCGACCTCCGCGGCATGTTCGACGGCCCCACGACGGTGGGCATCGACCTCGACGCCCCCCTCATCGTCTTCGACCTCTCGCACATCGACCGCAACTCGATCGCGATGCCGATCCTGATGGCGATCGTCGGCGTCTGGCTGGAGCACACCTGGATCCGCCCGGACCGCAAGAAGCGCATCTTCCTGGTCGAAGAGGCCTGGCACATCATCAACAGCCCCTTCGTGGCACAGCTGTTCCAGCGCCTCCTGAAGTTCGGCCGCCGCCTCGGCCTGTCCTTCGTGGCCGTCGTCCACCACCTCTCCGACGTGGTCGACGGCGCGGCCGCCCGCGAGGCCGCGGCCATCCTCAAGATGGCCTCGACCCGCACGATCTACGCCCAGAAGGCGGACGAGGCCAGAGCCACGGGCCGGGTACTGGGCCTGCCCCGCTGGGCCGTGGAGATCATCCCGACCCTCACCCCCGGCATCGCGGTCTGGGACGTCAACGGCAACGTCCAGGTCGTCAAACACCTGATCACGGAGGCGGAGCGCCCCCTGGTCTACACGGACCGCGCCATGACGGAGTCCTCGTCCCCGTCCCAGCTCCCCGACGACCTGCTGGCGGCCGAGCTGGAGGCTGAGGAAAGAGCCCTCCTGATGGAACGCCACCGCAACGGCGGCCCGGGCTCGGCGACCACGGTGGCGTAAGTGCAAGAACGCAACGGAAAGGAACAGGGCGGCATCCCGGACGCCCTCCTGATCGCCCTCCTCGCCTTCCTCCTGGGCCTGGCGGCCCTCGTCTGGACGTCGACGGGCCTGGCCGCGCTCTTCTCGAAGGGCGCCTGGCCGTCCACGGTGACGTTCACCCACACCCCGGGGGCGGTCCGCGCCCTGATCACCCAACCCCACGACGTCCCGGGAGCCTGGCCGGACACCGACCCCCAGGCCCTTTCGGGCTGGGGGCTCTTCTGGGGCCTCTTCGTCAGCCAGCTCCTGATCCTGTTCGTCCTGACGGTCTTCGTCATGGGCGTCATCGCCCGTACGAGGTCCCGCCGCAGGAAGCCGGCCGACGCGGCCCCGGCTCCCCCGGCGCCGAACCCGGCGTGGGCCGCGGCAGCGGCAACGGCGCCGGCTGCGGCGCCGGCCCCCGTCCCGGCGCCCTCTTCGGTCCCGATCCCGCCCCCGGCCGGTCCGCCGCGCCCCACCGCGCCGCCGCCCGCCCCGGTTCCGCTGCCCCACCCGGCGGCCGCACCGCCCGCCGTACCCGCGCCCGCGCGGGCGTACGGCTCCGGGAGCCGGCCCGGGGGCCCAGCCCCCGACGTCGGCGGCGTCCACGGCCGCATGGTCTATGGCAGTCCGGCCGAGCGCCACGCCCCCGCCCTCCAGACCCTGGCGGCAGCGGAGGGCGCGGCCCTGGTCGTCACCTCCTCCCCGGCCCTGTGGGCGGAGACGAAGGACGCCCGCGCCAAACTCGGCCCGGTCCTCCTCTACGACCCCTCGCACCTGTGCGACACCCCGGCCCGCATGCACTGGAACCCGGCCGACGCCTGCGCCGACCGCGACACCGCCGCGGCCCGCGCGATCGCACTGCTGGCCCCCGTACGGCCCCAGGCCCGTATGGACGCGGCCATCGCCGATACGGCGGAAACGCTCCTGCGGAGCTGGCTGCAGGCCGCGGCCCTCGACGGCCGCCCGTTCAAGCAGTTGCACCGGTGGGCCCAGGGCAACAGCGCCCAGGACCCGGTACGCATCCTCCGCACCCACCCCCAGGCCGCCCCGGGCGCCGCCGGCGAGCTGGAGAGCGCCCTCACCGCCCACCCCGAACGCCGCGAGCAGGCTCAGCACCTGACGGCCCGTGCCCTCTCCTGCCTCACGTCGATCCACATCCGCGAGGCCTGCAATCCGAACCGAACAGATGCACTGACCTTGGCATCGTTCGTCGCCGAAGGGGGAACCCTCTATCTGGTGGGCGAATCGCTGGAAGACCCCCGTACCCACCCGGGTGCGATGCCGTTGCTCACCGCACTCGCCGCGAGCGTGGTCGAGCACGGCCGCCGCATGGCCGCACGGTCATCCCACGGTCGGCTCGACCCACCACTGACCCTGGTCCTGGAGGACGTCGCGGCCGTGGCCCCGATCCCCCAGCTCCCGGAGCTGCTCCAGGAGGGCTCCCTCCCCCTGCTCGCCCTGTGCCGCAGCCGCGAGCAGGCCCGCGCCCGCTGGCCGGAGGCCGCCGCGATCCAGGGCTGATCGGCGTACCTACGGGCGGGGCAGTACGTACTCGAACTCCTTGGACGCCGGGTCCGCCGGCACCGGTACGACGTGCCCGCTCGCCCGGAATCCGAACCGCTGGTAGAAGGCCGCGGCCCGCGGGTTGTCCTCGTGCACGAAGAGCCGTACGCGTTCCAGCGCCGGCCCCTCCAGCGACCAGGCCCACTCCAGCGCGGCGGCGAAGAGCCGCTCGGTCAGCCCGGTCCCGCGCTGTTCGGGACGTACGAACACACCCACCAGGTGCCCCTGGGTCTGCTCGACGACCCACTCGAAGAAGTCGGGGATCCCGCCTTCCTCGACGAGCACGGTCACCGACCCGACCCACTCCCCGTCGGGCGCCTCGGCCACGAACTGCCGCGCATTCCGTCCGTGCGAAGCCCTCTTGGCCCGGTCCTGCCAGAACTCGTCCGTCCTGGACTCGGCCTGGTCCAGGGTCTCGAGAAAGGCCACCGGTGCAGCCGGGTCCTTGAGCGCGGCGATCCGCAGCTCCTTGACCTTCTCCCACTCGTCCGCCCGTACCGCACGCATCACGTACTGATCATCCATAGCCGGGATCCAACCACAGGCCGGCGTGCCCGTAAACGCAAAAAGCCCCGTACCGGATACCCGGTACGGGGCTTTTCACAATGATTGTTCGGCGGCGTCCTACTCTCCC
>NZ_LFML01000003.1 GCF_001044425.1 Streptomyces roseus | reverse complement strand
GGCGGCGGCGGGAACGCGCTCGGCGCGGTCCTCGGCGGCGACCGCCGCGGTGGCGACGGCGCAGCGGGCGAGCGTCGCGCCGAAGAGCTCGGGCCGGCCCGCGTCGGCCAGGGCCGCGACGTGCCCGTCGGGGCGGACGACCAGGCAGGTGCCCTCGTCGGCCCGGTAGGCCTCGCGCAGCACGCCGTCGCGGTCGCGCAGGACGGTGACGCCCCCGGGCATGTCGGACGCGGGGCCCGCGGACGGTACGGCCAGCTCGCCCTCGCGCAGCACGACGATCAGACGGGCGGCCAGGCCCCGGGTGTCGGCGAGCGCACGCTCGGCGAAGGCGCGACCGGTGGCCCGGTCCGGGGCGAAGTACAGACCGGTGAAGCCGGCTCCGTACAGCTCGCGGACGCGGGCGGCGCCCGGGGCGGTGATCCGCGCGTCGGGGGCGAAGGCGCCCAGCAGCGGATGCCGTTCGGCGGACTCCACGATCGCGGAGGCGGTGTAGGTGTACGGCTCGGCCATCCTGCCGCTGTTGACCTTGTCGCGGGCTCCCTGGAAGGGCTGGGAGAGGGTCAGCAGCACCTTGCGGGCGATCCGGCGCGCGAGATTCGGCGGCACCATGAACTTGATGGTGGCCTCGGTGACGGCCAGGTTCTCCTTCGCGGCGGCGTGGCGCTCGTCGTGGTAGGTGTCGAGGAGGGCGTCCTCGGCCTTGCCCTGCATGACCAGGGCCAGCTTCCAGGCAAGGTTGTCGGCGTCCTGGATGCCGCTGTTCATGCCCCGGGAGCCGTAGGGCGGCAGGGAGTGGGCGGAGTCCCCGGCGAAGAAGATCCGGCCGAGGCGGAACTTCTCGACCACGCGCTGGTGGAAGCGGTAGGTGGACAGCCAGTCGATCTCGTAGTCGACGTCGCCGATGACCGCGCGGACCCGGGCGTCGAAACGGCCGTCGGCGCGCTCGGCCTCGATGTCGGTGTCGGGGGCGAGCTGCCAGTCGATGCGCCAGATGTCGTTCGGCTGCGGGTGCATGACCAGCTGGCGGCCCGGGTTGAAGGGCGGGTCGTAATGGAAGTGGCGCTCCTTGGCGAGCGGCAGCTTCACCTTCAGGTCGGTGATGAGGAAGCGGTCCTGGTGGCTGTAGCCGGTCCACTCGACCCCCGTCAGCGCCCGCATCGGGCTGCGGACGCCGTCGCAGGCGACGACGTAACGGCAGCGGTACGAGCGCGGGCCGTCCGGGGTGTCGGCGGTGACGGTGACCGCCTCGCCGTCCTGCTCGACGCCGGTGATCTCGTGGCTCCAGCGGACCTCGGTCAGCGCGCCGGCCTCGACCGTCTCCAGCAGCAGCTGCTCGATGCGGAACTGGGAGATGTTCACGAACGGGCCGTAGCCGATCCGGCGCGTGTACTCGGCGGCGCGGATCTCCTTGCCGCGCACGTAGGTGCGGGCGGTGGTCCAGGTGACGCCCTCGGCGCCGATGGTCTCGGCGCAGCCGAACTTGTCCAGCACCTCCAGCACGTCGCCCTGGATGAGGCAGGCCTTGGAGCCCTGCTTGCGCAGCTCGGGGTCGCGCTCGAAGAGGACGCTGGGGATGCCGAAGGAGGCGAGGCGCGCGGCCAGGGCCATGCCCACGGGCCCGGCACCGACGATGCCTACGGGGATCAGGTCGCTGTTCATGCTGCTGCTTCGCCTTCGTTCACGTGGTCGGTGGTGTCGGTGGTGTCGGTGGCCTCGGGCGCCTCCGCGACGCTGCGGAAGACCGGGATCTTGCGGACGGAGCTGAGGTACGGGGTGCCCTCCGTGGAGCCGGTCCCGGAGCGGGTGCCGAGCATCCGTACGGCGATCCGGTAGTGCGTCTGGCGCCAGCGGCGCAGCGCGCCGGCGAAGCCGAGCATCGCGGTGGTCAGCAGCTCGCGGTCCTGGGCGCCGAACCGGTCGTCGGCGAGGGCGGCGGAGCAGGCCTCGTCGAGGGTGGGCTGGCCGGCCAGGATCCGCATGCGCACCTCGGGGGTGGAGCGGTAGGCCGGGGAGTCCAGCCGGTCCTGGTCGGGGACCCGGCACAGGGACTCGACCAGCTTGTAGTTGCGGGACTGGATCGCGCTGGCGCCGTCGGTGAACTCCCGGAAGGTGCGGAAGGATTCGACCTGCATGGTGGCGAGCAGCGAGAACAGCGGCGCCGATTCGGACAGTACGGTCTCGGCGGCCTTCAGGTGCCCGGCCGCGTCCTGCGTGCGGGCGTCTTCGAGGCAGCCGATGGCCGTACGGATGCTCAGGGCCAGCAGCGCGAAGGTGGTCTCGAAGGTCTGGAGCACGCGGATGAACATGTACTCGTCGTGGGAGGTGTACACGGGCAGCATGCTGAGCCTCAGCACGTCGCGCTCGTGCCGGTCCAGCAGCTCGCCCTCGACGAAGTCCCACAACTGCGCGGCCTGGTCGGCCGGCTCGGCCGCGGTGAGCAGGTCGCCGTGGCCGAGCCGGGCCAGCGCGGGCTTGGCCACCCGTATGGCGAGGCGGTGGCGCTTCTCGACCAGCCGGGCGTCCGGCCGCATCTGCGGCAGCCAGTCGGTACGGCCTTGCGCCGCGGACAGCTCGAAGCGGAGCAGGTCGGCGAGGAGCTGGACGGTGAGGCGGTCCCGGGTGGTGCGCGCCGCCCGGGCGGCGGCCGCGCCGTCGTCCGCGGTCGGCAGGCCGAGCACGCTCAGCGAGGTGTAGGTGGGGTAGTCGTAGCGGCCGTCCCACTTGTCGAGCGCGGTGTCCAGGAACCGGTCCAGGAGGAGCCGCTCTGCCTCGTCGCCCCCGGCGGGCGCCTGCGCGGCGAGCCGCTCCCTGGCCAGGGCCAGGGACTTCAGGGTCTGGTCCGGGACGAAGTGCTTGCCGACGCGGTGGAACTCGGCGGTCACCGCGGAGTAGGGGAACCGGCTGGGCACGGGATCGGCCAGCCAGTCGGTCAGCTCATTCACGCTTGCGGGCTCACCTTCGGGAGTGGGACGGGAAGGACGGCCGGGCCGGTCAGCGCGCGGAACTCGCGCAGGGCCTGGCAGAGGGCCTCCACGTCGTCGGCGGAGTTGTAGTAGTGGAAGGACAGCCGTACGACGGGCCCGCGCGGGCTGACCGCGATGCCCCGGCCGGCCAGCCAGCCGGCGAGGGCGGGCGGGTCGGTGTCGTACAGGCCGAGGTGCGCCCCCTGGAGTTCGGGGGTCTCGGCCCGCCGCACCCGCTCGCCCTGGGCGCCGAGGGCGCGCGCCGCACGGTCGATGAGGGCGGCGACGTGGCGCCGTACGTCGGCCGGGTCGACCCCGAGGAACAGGTCGAGCGCGGCGTTGGCCGCGTACACGGCGGGCACCGCGGGGGTGCCGGTCTCGAACCGCCGGGCGACGGCCGGGAAGTCGAGGTTCAGGGGGTCGAAGGCCATCGGCTCGATGCGGCCGAACCAGCCGGTCAGCTGCGGGTCCTGATCACCCGCCAGGCCGGAGCGGGCGTAGAGGAAGGCCAGGCCGGGCAGTCCGGCGAGGTACTTCATCGTGCCCGCGACCAGGTAGTCGCATCCGATCCGGGCGACGTCCACCGGCATCGCGCCGACGGCCTGGTAGGCGTCGACGAAGGTCAGCGCCCCGGCCTCGCGGCCGGCCTCGACGATCTCGGCGACCGGCGGCCGTTCGGCGTACTGGTAGGTGGACATCGGGACGGACACGAGGGCGGTGGCCGGGCCCAGGACCGCCGTGTAGTCGGCCGGCCGGATCCGCCCCGTGCTGCGGTCGCCGGTGAAGAGCACCCGGGCGCCGCGCGGACGCTGGGCGAGCCAGACGTGCGCGACGGACGGGAACTCCTCGACGGTCGTGACGATGTCGGTCCGGGTGTCCAGGGCGAGCGTCGAGACCACCTGGTAGGCGCCGACCGAGGCGTTGGGCAGGATCGCTATCTGCTCCGGGGCGGCGCCGATCAGGGTCGCGAAGCGCAGGCGCGCGCCTTCGATCTCCTGCTCGAACCGGGCCCAGGGGGCGCCGTGGGCCGCGATGGCCTCCTGCATCCGCTCCAGCGCCGCGTCGACGGCGTCGGAGCGGGCTCCGAGGCTGCAGCTGGCCAGGTGGACCGTCCGCTCCAGCATCGGGAACCCGCGGCGGAAAGCGGCGGCGGTGACGGGCGGCGGGGCCTCTTGGGCTGCGGGGGCCGGTGAGCCGGGGCTCATGGCCGGCTCACCGGGCAGACCTGCCGCTCAGCGGTCCCGTCGGCCTGGGCGGCCCGGTGGGCCTGGTGGGCCTCGTGCGCCTCCTGCGCCGGCGCCTCCTGCGCCTCGTCGGCGAACTCGGGTGCCGGTTCGGCATCGCCCATCGGGCCGGCCAGGGTCAGCTCGGTACGCAGTTCCCACAGGTAGGGGAAGAACTTGTGGCCGATCAGCTTGGCGAGGAACTCCACCGGGGCGCCCTTGGTGCCGACCACGGAGTGGCCGATGACGCGGGTGGCCATCTTGTAGTGCTGGGTGCGCCACAGCGAGATCCGCTCGTCCCAGTCGATCATCGCCTCGGCCAGCCGGTACTCGGCGGTGTCGTGGCCGGTGCGGTAGACCTCCGCGAGGTCGGTGCCCCGGGCCTCGACGAGCCGCGAGAAGGACTTGTCGATGTCCTGGCTGACCTGGCGGGCCAGCTTCCAGCCCGGGGACTCGAACCCCGAGCCGTGGCCGAGGACGGTGCGGATGATCTGGAAGTCCCAGGGGGCCAGGTGGCGCATCATCTCCAGCTGGTCGGCGGTCATCCGGGCGCCGAGCGAGGCGCGGCCGAGCAGACGGGCCGCGGTGTCCAGGTGGCCCGCGTCGATCTGCCGGGCCGCCTCCTCGACCTCGTAACAGGCCAGCTTGAGCCAGAGCTCGGTGGACTGGTGGACGACCTGGAAGAGCATCTCGTCCCGGTGGATCATGTCCTCCGGGCGGCGCTGGAGCGACAACAGCGTGTCGGTGCGCATGTAGCGCGTGTAGTCGTTGTCCCCGTCTCCGTCGAGTACGGGAACCGAGTAGTCCTTGGACACGGACACGGTGCTCCTGTCAGGCGTTCGTGGTGGACAGGGCGAGCGGCTCGGCGCGTACCCGGAAGTCCTCGGCGGTGGCGGTCACGGCGGCCTCGGCGGCGGCGCCGGTGGCGGCGCGGAACCGGAAGCGGCCGCCGACGTGCTCGTAGTAGGCGTCCGCGTCCGGCAGCACCTCGCCCGGGCGCAGGACGACCTCGGCGTACGGGCCGTCGGCGCGGCCGGTCATGGAGGTGGACTCCGTGATCCGGCACGGGCGTTCGGCCGGGGCGGGCACGAGCATCCAGCCGGCCACCTCCCCGGCGGCATGCGGTGCGGCGGCGCCCGGTGGCACCGGCGGCAGGGGGCGGCCCAGCTGGAGCTGCCAGGCGGCGTGCATCAGGTCGAAGCCGTGCACCTCCCGCCACAGGAAGGGGATCTCGGCGCCGCCCACGCGGGCCCCGCACTCCAGGAACCGGCAGACGGGGCGGCCGTCCGCGTCCCGGTCGATGAAGAGTTCGAGGTGGAAGACGGTGGCCCGGCCGGGGGAGAGCGCGCCGAGGTAGGCGGTCGCCGCCCGCTCGACGGCCGCGTTGACCTCCGGATCGTCGATCTCGACGGAGCCGAGGAAGTTGCCGTCGCGGAAGCCCAGGCAGGTGTTGAGGTAGCGCGAAGCCCGCCAGGCCAGCAGCCGCCGGCCGTCGAAGACACCGTCCACGTGGGAGATCGGGGCCTGGACGAAGGCCTGGACGAGCATCGGCTCGCTGTCCAGGTCCAGCCCGCCCACCTCCTCGGGGCCGTCCACCCTGACCACGCCGGCGCTGGAACTGCCGGTGCGCGGCTTGACGATGACCGGCCAGCCGGAGTCCGCGGCGAAGGCGAGGACGGCGGAGGTGTCGGTGGCCGCGGCGAAGGCGGGGACGTCCAGTCCCGCGTCGGCGACGGCACGGCACATCACGTACTTGTCGCGGAAGACGATCTGCGAGGGCTGGCGCGGGCCCGGGACGTCCCACTCCTCGCGCAGTGCGGCGCCGACCAGCAGGTCGTCCTCCTTGAGGGCGACGATCGCCGCGGGCGCACCGTGCCGGGCGGCGAGGGCACGGACCTCGTCGCGCACCCGCTCCAGGTCGTCGGTGGCGGGGACCAGGACGACCTCGTGGGCCTCGGCGGGTACCGAACCGGTGCCCACCTCGGTGGTGACGTAACTGACGCGGTGCTCGGCGTGGTCGATGTAGCGGGTGAATTCCGCGTACCGCTCGCGCCAGCGGTTGACGACGACGATGTGCGGGCGGTGGTCGGTCATATCCGGGACTCCTCGAATGCGGCTGCGCTTTCCGGCGCGGATGCGGGCACGGATTCCAGCGCGGATTCCGGCGCGGGCGCGGTTTCCGGGTGGGTGAATACGCAGGTGCCGCGGGTTCCGGGGTTCGCGTACGTGATGACGGAGCCGTCCTGCGGCTTCAGCGCCCGGCAGAAGGCGCCGCCGAATCCCTGCGGGGTGACGAAGATCCCCCAGTTCGCGACCCACTCCTCGACGCGTCCGCTGCCCGGGTCGACCACCGGCTCCAGGGCCGGTACGACCAGCTCCTGCGCCACGTAGTCCCGTACGGCGGTCAGCTCCAGGGCCTCCTGCCACACGGCGTCGGTGACGTCGCGCCCGATGACCACGCCGTCGGCGCTGTAGCCGATGCCGGGCTTCAGGACGAGCTCGGCGCGGTGCGTCCGGGCGCGGGCGAGGGCCTGCGCGGCGTCGGGGGCGTCGGCGGCGAGCACCCAGGTGCGCGGCAGCACCCGGTCCACCAGCTCCTTCTCGGCGTCGGAGAGTTCGGCGCGCACCGCGGCCCGGTGCAGCAGGCCGAGCGCGGCCTTGCTGGTGAACAGGGCCCCTTCGAGCGGGGTGAAGAGCGCGGTGCGGCCGGCCGCGTGGGCGCGGTTTACCCGGCTCAGGGCCGCCCTGGCGACGGGGTCCCCGGCGATCTGGCCGGCGGCGAAGTAGCGCAGGACCACGTCCAGGGGGCGGCCGTGGAGGGCGAGCTTGCCGTCCGCCTCCTCGGTCAGCTCCTGGATCTCGCCGAGCAGCAGCTCGATGCCGTGGCCGCGCATGTCCTCCTGGATGGAGAGGAAGACGCTGTCGTGGTCGCCGAACGCGCCCGGCCCCTCCAGCAGCGCCACCACCGGGCTGACCGGGTCGGCGCCGGCGACCGTGGCCGCCGCGGCGCGCAGCTGGGCCACCAGGTGGTCCATGGTGTCGGTGTGGCGCAGCCCGTTGGCCTCGGCGAAGGCGCGGAACGCGGGCACGTCCAGGAGCGCCCGGTTCAGCTGGGCGCTGTCGACGCCGCCCAGCTCGCTGCCGACGTTCAGCTCCAGCAGCCGGAAGCGCTCGCCGTCGTGGAAGGCGTCGGCGCGGGCGTACAGCAGCGGGTCGCCGGTCGCGCCCTCGCGCATCACCTCGATCAGCTCCGGCGTCAGGCCGATGGCCGCGCCGTAGCGGTCGAGGTCACCGCCGAAGCAGCGGTCGGGGAGCGAGACGAGGAGCCGGAAGACGGCTGCCAGGTCCTCGGCGAAGGAGGTGATCTCGCGCTCGCAGACGAGGACGGGGCGGGGCAGCAGGACGTGTCCGTAGGACTCGTCGTACGCGGCGGGAAGGTCGATCCGCGCGTTCAGCGTGCGCAGGTCGTTGTCGGGATCCGCGGTCGCGGTGACGTAGCGGCCGGTGGGCGAATTCGCTGAATTCTCCATGGGCGGTCTCCATTTCTGCCGGATCAGGGCATGCCGGATCACGGCACGAAGGGGAAGCCGCCGAAAGCGCGGCGGCGCGGGAAAGACCGGGAAGGAAATACCGGTGAGAGACACCGGGAAGGAAGGAAGGAAGGAAGGAAAACGCGTCGCATCGCGATGACGGGACGACGAGTACGAGGAGACCCGCGGTGACGTGATCTCACTGTGGCACCGGCCGCACCGGCCGGGGCCGTCTCCCGGGCCGCGCGTTTACGGCTGTCGTGAATGCGCCAGGCAGCCCCGTTCGGACATAAGCGGACGGATGGGGACGTAGAGCATGGCCGAGGGGCCTCATCCGGTTGCGCACCGCCCGGCGCTGCTGTTTACCTACACATCACTGCAGGGGCCCGTGCCCCTCCGGACGATCCGCGGTGACACCGGAACGTCCACCAAGGAGAACCCCATGCCCCGCCTGCAGATCATCACCGCCAGCACCCGCCCCGGCCGGGTCGGCTCCACCGTCGCCGCCTGGGCCCTGGACGAGGCCCGCCGGCACGGCGCCTTCGACGTCGAGGCCATCGACCTCGCCGAGGTCGCCCTGCCGTTCCTCGACGAGCCGCAGGAGGCGTCCACCGGCCACTACGTCCACCAGCACACCAAGGACTGGAGCGCCACGATCTCCCGCGGCGACGCCTGCCTGTTCGTCATGCCGATGTACAACGGCACCTATTCCGCGCCGCTGAAGAACGCCATCGACTTCCTCTACGACGAGTGGCAGGACAAGCCGGTCGGCCTGTTCACCTACACCGCCGGCCCCTCCGGCGGCCTCCCCGCCATCGAGGCCCTGCGCCCGATCCTCACCCGCATCGGCTTCCGCCCCGCCGAGCGCAGCGTCCGCGTACCCGGCATCGGCGAGCTGACCGGCCCCGACGGGTTCCGTGCCCCGGCCGGGCTCGACGGTGAACTGGCCGGCGTACTGGACGAGCTGGCCAAGCTGGCCGCCGACGCCGACGCCTCCCCCGCACAGGTCTGAGAGGAAGCCGCCATGACCGATCCCTCCCCCCAGTCCGCCGAGCGCCTCGTCGTCGTGGGCAGTGGCGGGCGCCCGTACCGGGAGTACTCCTTCCGGTCCCTGCACACGGAGTACGTCCTCAGCGCCGTGCTCTCCGCCGAGCCGACCTGGCAGCGCGCCTACCTCGACTCCTACGTCGTCGCCGACCTGTCCGACCCGGTGGCCATCGCCGACGCCGTACTCACCCTGGCCGGCGCGGACTCCACCCGGGTCGCCGTCATGACCTGGGACGAGACCGCCGTCGAGGCCACCGCCGAAGCCGCCGCCAAGCTCGGGCTGCCTCAGCTGTCGCCCGAAGCCGCCCGGCACTGCCGCGACAAGTACGCCACCCGCACCCTGATGGCGGAGGCGGGCCTCGCCGCCGTCCGCCACCGGCTCGTCACCACGGCCGACGAAGCGGTGGCCGCTGCCGCCGAGTTCGGCTGGCCCGTCGTCCTCAAGCCGCGCGCGCTGGCCGGCAGCATCGGCGTCACCCGCGCCGACGACGCGACCCAGGTCCGCGCCGCGTTCGCGCTCGCCGCCGGCGCCGCCTTCGCAACCCTCCCCACCGGCCACGGCATCCTCGTCGAGGAGTACCTGGACGGCCCCGAGATCAGCGTCGACAGCGCCGTCCACGACGGCGAGGTCCACGTCGTCCACATCGCCCGCAAACGCCTCGGCTTCGCCCCGTACTTCGAGGAGGTCGGCCACCTGGTCGCCGCCTCGTACGACGAACCGTGGGAGGAGGGGGTGCGCGAGCTCGTCGCCGGAGCGCACCGGGTGCTCGGCGTCACCACCGGCGTCACGCACGCCGAGGTCCGCCTCACCTCCCGCGGCCCCCGGCTGATCGAGCTGAACGCCCGCCTCGGCGGCGACCTCATCCCCTTCATCAGCGCCTTCGCGACCGGCATCGACCTGGTCAGGGTCGCCGCCGAGCTGTCCTTCGGCCGCCTCCCCGACCTCACCCCGACCCTGCGGCGCACCGCCGAGGTCCGGTTCGTGTACGCCGACACCGACGGCCGTGCCCGCCCCCTCGACCTCACCGCCGCCGCTGCCGTCCCCGGCATCGCCCACACCGCCGCCCTGGCCGAACCCGGCGACCGGCTGCTGCTGCCGCCCCGCCAGGCCATCCCGCGGCTGGCCGCCCTGGTGGCCGTGGGCCCGTACGAGACCGCCTGCCGGCAGGTCCTCGACTCCGCGCACGCCGCCGTGGACCGCTCCGTGGACCCGCTGGCCGAGCCGGGGACGGAGGCCACCGCATGACCACCGCCGCCGCCCCGCCCGCCTCCCTCGGCTCCGGGGTCGTCCCCGGCCCCGCGGCCGCCCGCGCTCTGGCCGCCGCACACGCCTACGTACCGCTCTACGTCGACCTCCTCGCCGACACGCTCTCCCCGGTCACCGCCTTCGCCCGGCTCTGCGGCCCGGAGGAGCCCGGTCTGCTCCTGGAGAGCGTCATCGGGACCGAGAGCACCGTGGCCGTGGCCCGCTACTCGTACATCGCCCACGGGACCAGCCCCGTCGCCCTCGGCGACGGCGACCCGCTGCTCGCGCTCCAGCCGCTCGCCGACCGCGACGTCGCCCGCGTACCCGGCCTTCCGCCCTTCCACGGCGGGGCCGTCGGCTACCTCGGCTACGAGAGCGCCCGTCACTTCGAGCGCCTGCCCAGCGCACCGGGGGCCGGGCCCGGCATGCCCGAATCGGTGTTCCTGCGCGCCGACGACCTGGTCGTCTTCGACCACGCCACCCGCAGACTGCTGATCACCACGCTCCACGACACCGCCGCGGAGACGTACGACGACGCGGTCGCCCGGCTCTGCGCCACCCGCGACCGCCTCTTCGCCGACGCCGCCCCCGACCGCGGCGGCCGCGGCGCGGACACCCGGCCGCTCGTCCCGACCCGTACCGCGCAGCAGCAGGACCGGTCGGCCTGGCACGCCCACACCAGCGAGGAGCGCTTCCTCGACATGGTCGGCGCCGCCCGCGAGCACATCCGGGCCGGGGACATCTTCCAGGTCGTGCTCTCCCAGCGGTTCAGCAAGCCGCTCGCCGCCGAACCCCTGGACGTCTACCGCCACTTGCGCGCCGTCAACCCGTCCCCGTACATGTTCCACCTCGCCCTCGGCGGCGGCCGGCACGTGATCGGCGCCTCCCCCGAACTGCTCGTGAAGGTCGAGGACGGCAGGGCGCAGACCCGGCCGCTCGCCGGCACCCGCTGGCGCGGCACCGATGCCGCCACCGACGCCGCCCTGGAGGCGGAGCTGCTCGCCGACGAGAAGGAGTGCGCCGAGCACGTCATGCTCGTCGACCTCGGCCGCAACGACATCGGGCGGATCGCCGCCCCCGGCACCGTCCGCGTGGACCGGCTGATGGAGGTCGAGCGCTACTCGCACGTCATGCACCTGTCCTCGACGGTCAGCGGCGACCTCGCCGACGGCCGCACCCCCCTGGACGCACTGCGCTCCACCTTCCCCGCCGGCACCGTCTCCGGCGCGCCCAAGATCCGGGCCATGGAGATCATCGCCGAGCTGGAGGCGGAACGCCGCGGCGTCTACGGCGGCGCCCTCGGCTTCATCGGCACCGGCGGCTGCCTCGACACCGCCATCGCGCTGCGCACCCTGGTCATCGCCGACGGCAAGGCCTGGGTCCAGGCCGGCGCCGGAGTGGTGGCCGACTCCGACCCCGCCGCCGAGTACCGGGAGACCCTCAACAAGGCGCAGGCGCTGTTCGCCGCCGTGGAACGGGCGGAGGCAGCCGCATGAGCGACCGTCCCCGCCTCCCGGTCCGCGTCGGCGTCGTCGACAACTACGACTCCTTCACCTACAACCTGGTCCAGTACCTCGCGCAGGCCGGCGCCGAACCGGTCGTCCACCGCAACGACGGCGTCACCACCGGCGAACTCGCCGCCCACGACGCCGTCCTGATCTCGCCCGGCCCCGGCAACCCGGGGCAGGCGGGCGTCAGCCTCGCCGCCGTCCGCGAACTCAGCGGGCGCCTCCCCCTGCTCGGCGTCTGCCTGGGCCACCAGTCCATCGCCGAGGCCTTCGGCGCCGACGTGGTCCGGGTGGGCCCCGTGCACGGCAAGACCGAGCGCGTACGGCACGACGGCACCGGCGTCCTGGCCGGCCTGCCCGACCCCTTCACGGCCACCCGCTACCACTCCCTCGCCGTCGAGCCGCGGACCCTGCCCGGCGAACTGGCCGCCAACGCGTGGGCCCAGGACGGCACGATCATGGGCGTGCGGCACCTCACCCATCCGACGTACGGGGTGCAGTTCCACCCCGAGTCCGTCCTCACCGACCAGGGGCTGCGGATCATCGTCAACTTCGTGGAATCCGTACGTACGGCCGGCTCCCGCCGGCTCCAGGAGGTCCGGTGAAGTCCGCACTGCGCACCCTGGCCGCCGGCCGCCGCCTGACCCGTGAGGAGACCGGCCGCGCCATGGCCGCCGTACTCCGCGGCGAGGCCACGCCCGGCCAGATCGCCGGCTTCGCCATGGCGCTGTCCGCCCGCGGCGCCGACGTCGAGGAGATCGTCGGACTGGTCTCCACCGCCCGTGCCTTCGGCACCCGCCTGGCCGGTGACGGCCGGGTCCTGGACACCTGCGGCACCGGCGGCGCCGGCCACGACACCTTCAACATCTCCACCACCGCGGCGATCGTCGCGGCGGCCTGCGGGGTTCCCGTCGCCAAGCACGGCAACCGGAGCGCCTCCTCCGCCTGCGGCAGCGCCGACGTCCTCGAAGCGCTGGGCGTTCCCATCGACCTCGGCTCGGCGGACGCCGCGGCCTGCCTGGCCGAGACCGGCATCACCTTCCTCTTCGCGCCGGTCTTCCAGCCCGCCTTCCGGCACGCCGCCGGTCCGCGCCGCGAACTCGGGGTACGGACCGTCTTCAACGTCCTCGGGCCGCTCTGCAACCCGGCCGGTGCCCGCTTCCAGACCCTGGGCGTGTCCGACCCCGCCCTGCTGGAGGTGATGGCCGAGGTCCTGCGCCGGCTCGGCACCGAACGCGCCCTGGTGTTCTGCGCCGACGACGGACTGGACGAGCTGAGCACCTGCTCCCCCTCGCGCGTCGTGGAGCTGGCCGACGGCGCCACCACGTCCTACCGGCTCGACCCCGCCGATCTGGGCCTCGCCCCCGCCACCCTGGCGGACCTGCGGGGCGGCGACGCCACCACCAACGCGGCGACCGTACGCCGGATCCTGGCGGGCGAGCACGGCCCGCGCCGGGACGTCGTGCTGCTCAACACGGCCGCGGCCCTGCGTGCGGCCGGGCAGTGCGAGGACTGGCGGACGGGCATCGCCCGCGCCGCCGAGGCCATCGACGGCGGGGACGCGGCCGCCGTCCTGGAGCGGTGGGTGGCGACGGGCACCGCCCGGCGGGCCCGGCGGGCCGAGCGGACCGCCGCGTGACACCCAGCACCGCACCGACACCCGCGACCCCGCGAACCGAACGAGGAGCAACCGCTGTGTCCACCCCCACCGCACCGCCGGGCCTGCCGGGCCCGGCCGGCCTGCCGGGCCTGATCGGCGAGCTGATCGAAGCCGCGCACCGCCAGACGGCCGCCCGCAGCGCCGAGGTCCCGCTGGCCGAGGTGGAGCGGCGCGCCGCGAGCGCCCCCGCCGTACGGGACTTCGGAGCCGCCCTGCGGGCCCCCGGCCTCGGCGTCATCGCCGAGCTCAAGCCCCGGAGCCCGCTGAAGGGCCCGCTCGTCGACCCGGCCGCGTACCGGCCCGCCGAGCTGGCCCGGCGCTACCAGGCGGGCGGCGCCTGCGCGCTCTCCGTCCTGGCGCACACCGAGGGCTTCGGCGGCCGGCCCGAGGACCTGCAAGCCGTACGGGAGGCCGTGGCCCTGCCCGTCATGCGCAAGGACTTCATCGTCGACGAGTACCAGATCGCCGAAGCACGCGCGTACGGCGCGGACGCGGTCCTGCTCGTGGTCGCCGCCCTCACCGGGGACCGGCTGGCCGAGCTGTACGCGTACGCCGAAGCGCTGGGCCTGCACCTGCTGGTGGAGGTCCACAGCGAGGCGGAGGCGAGCACGGCGCTGGCCCTCGGCGCCGTCAACATCGGCGTCAACCACCGCGACCTGCGGGACTTCAGCATCGACCTCGGCCTCACCGGCCGGCTGCGGACGCAGGTCCCGGCGGACCGCGTGCTGGTCGCGGAGAGCGGCGTACGCGGCCCGGCGGACGCCCTGAGGCTGCGCGCCGACGGCGCCGACGCCGTACTGGTGGGGGAAACCCTGATGCGGTCGGCCGATCCGGCGGCGGAAGTGGCACGACTCAAGGACACCCAGGCACGCCGAACCCTTCAGGAGGGGTCATGACCTCGTTCTTCATTCCGGACCCGGAGGGTCACACCCCGAACGCCGAGGGTTACTTCGGTGACTTCGGCGGCAAGTTCATCCCGGAGGCGCTGGTCGCCGCGGTGGACGAGGTCGCCGTCGAGTACGAGAAGGCCAAGGGCGACCCGGCCTTCACCGCCGAACTCAACGACCTGATGGTCAACTACACCGGCCGGCCCAGCGCCCTGACCGAGGTTCCCCGCTTCGCCGGGCACGCCGGCGGTGCCCGGATCTTCCTCAAGCGCGAGGACCTCAACCACACCGGCTCCCACAAGATCAACAACGTGCTGGGGCAGGCCCTGCTCACCAAGCGCATGGGCAAGACCCGCGTCATCGCCGAGACCGGAGCCGGCCAGCACGGCGTCGCCACCGCCACCGCCTGCGCCCTCTTCGGCCTCGAATGCACCGTCTACATGGGCGAGATCGACACCCGGCGCCAAGCCCTGAACGTGGCCCGCATGCGGATGCTCGGCGCCGAGGTCATCGCCGTCAAGTCCGGCTCGCGCACCCTCAAGGACGCCATCAACGAGGCGTTCCGCGACTGGGTCGCCAACGTGGACCGCACCCACTACCTCTTCGGCACCGTCGCCGGCCCCCACCCCTTCCCCGCCATGGTCCGCGACTTCCACCGCGTCATCGGCGTCGAGGCCCGCCGCCAGATCCTGGAACGCACCGGCCGCCTGCCCGACGCCGTCGCGGCCTGCGTGGGCGGCGGCTCCAACGCCATCGGCCTCTTCCACGCCTTCCTCCCCGACACCGACGTCCGCCTGGTCGGCTTCGAACCCGCCGGCCACGGCGTCGAGACCGGCGAACACGCCGCCACCCTGACCGCGGGCGAACCCGGCATCCTGCACGGCTCCCGCTCCTACGTCCTGCAGGACGAGGAAGGCCAGATCACCGAGCCCTACTCCATCTCCGCCGGCCTGGACTACCCCGGCATCGGCCCCGAACACTCCCACCTCAAGGACACCGGCCGCGCCGAGTACCGGGCCGTCACCGACGACGCGGCGATGCAGGCCCTGCGCCTGCTCTCCCGCACCGAGGGCATCATCCCCGCCATCGAGTCCGCCCACGCCCTCGCCGGCGCCCTCGACCTCGGCCGCGAACTCGGCACCGACGGACTGATCGTGGTCAACCTCTCCGGCCGCGGCGACAAGGACATGGACACCGCCGCCCGCTACTTCCACCTCTACGACACCGACGCCTGCGAGGGGGAGACCAAGTGAGCGGCAACATCGAACTCCTCTCCGCCACCCTCGCCAAGGCCAAGTCCGAGGACCGCGCGGCCCTGGTCGCCTACCTCCCGGCCGGGTTCCCGACCGTCGACGGCGCCATCGAGGCCGTCAAGGCCGTCATCGCGGGCGGCGCGGACGTGGTCGAGGTCGGCCTCCCGCACAGCGACCCCGTCCTGGACGGCGCGATCATCCAGACCGCCGACGACATCGCCCTGCGCGGCGGCGTCAAGATCGCCGACGTCCTGCGCACCGTGCGCGAGGCACACGCGGCGACCGGGGCGCCGGTGCTGGTGATGACGTACTGGAACCCCATCGACCGCTACGGCGTGGAGCGGTTCGCCGCTGAGCTGGCCGCGGCGGGCGGCGCGGGCTGCATCCTGCCCGACCTGCCCGTCCAGGAATCCGCCCTGTGGCGCGAGCACGCCGACAAGTACGGCCTGGCGACCGTCTTCGTCGTCGCCCCCAGCAGCAAGGACGCGCGCCTGGCGACCATCACGGCCGCCGGTTCCGGCTTCGTCTACGCCGCCTCGCTGATGGGCGTCACCGGCACCCGCGAATCCGTCGGCAACGAGGCCCAGGAACTCGTCCGCCGCACCCGCACCACCACCGACCTCCCCGTCTGCGTCGGCCTCGGCGTCTCCAACGCCGTCCAGGCCAAACAGGTCGCGGGATTCGCCGACGGAGTCATCGTCGGCTCCGCCTTCGTCAAGCTGCTCCTGGACGCACCCGACCTGCCGACCGGACTGACAGCCGTCAAGGCCCTCGCCGGCGAGCTCGCCGAAGGCGTCCGCAGGGGCCGGGAAGGGGCCTCTAGCGCGCCATGATCAGGCTCATGGCCTCGTTGCGGGTCGCGGGGTCGCGGAGCTGGCCCCGGACCGCCGAGGTGATCGTCTTCGCCCCGGGCTTGCGGACCCCGCGCATCGTCATGCACATGTGCTCGCACTCGACGACCACGATGACCCCGCGCGGCTCCAGGATTTCCATCAGGGAATCCGCTATCTGCGTGGTCAGCCGCTCCTGCACCTGCGGGCGGCGGGCGTACACGTCCACGAGGCGGGCCAGCTTCGAGAGCCCGGTGATCTTGCCGTCGGTGGACGGGATGTAGCCGACGTGGGCCACGCCGTGGAACGGCACCAGGTGGTGCTCACAGTTGCTCATGACCTCGATGTCCTTCACCAGGACCATCTCGTCGTGTCCCAGGTCGAAGGTGGTCGTGAGGACCTCTTCGGGCTTCTGGTAGAGGCCGGCGAATATCTCCTTGTAGGCGCGGGCCACACGGGCCGGGGTTTCGAGGAGGCCTTCGCGGTCCGGGTCCTCGCCGACCGCGATCAGGAGCTCGCGGACCGCCGCCTGGGCGCGCTTCTCGTCGAACTCTCCGATCGTGCCCTCGTCACCGGTCAGGGTCACTGGGTCGGTCATCTCTTCCTCGTTCCTGTGTGCACTGGCGCCTCACGGGCACGCAAAAGTGCCGCGCCCCCCAGGCTAGAACCTGGGGGGCGCGGCATCCATTCCGGGACGGTCCGGCCGAGGGCTACTCGGCGCGGTCCTCCGGCACGGGGTCCTTGTCCACGGACACCGTCGGCGTGGCCGCCGAGGTGCCGTTCGCCGAGTTCGTCAGCTGGAGCTCCTTGGGAGAGAGCACCGGCGGGCGGGTCGACGGGGTGCGGTGCGAGGAACCGGTCCACGCCGGACGGGCCGGGCGCTTCACGATCGTCGAGAAGATCTCGGCGATCTCCTCCTTGCCCAGCGTCTCCTTCTCCAGGAGGGCCAGGACCAGGTTGTCGAGGACGTCGCGGTTCTCGACCAGGATCTCCCAGGCCTCGTTGTGCGCCGTCTCGATGAGCTTCTTGACCTCTTCGTCGACGAGCGCCGCGACTTCTTCCGAGTAGTCCCGCGGGTGCGACATCTCGCGGCCCAGGAACGGCTCGGTGTTGTCCCCGCCGAACTTGATCGCGCCGAGGCGCTCGGTCATGCCGTACTGGGTCACCATCGCGCGGGCCGTCGCCGTGGCCTTCTCGATGTCGTTCGCCGCGCCGGTGGTCGGGTCGTGGAAGACCAGCTCCTCGGCCGCGCGCCCGCCCAGCATGTAGGCCAGCTGGTCGAGCATCTCGTTGCGCGTGGTCGAGTACTTGTCCTCTTCGGGCAGGACCATGGTGTAACCCAGGGCCCGGCCGCGGGACAGGATCGTGATCTTGTGGACCGGGTCGGAGTTCGGGGAGGCCGCCGCGACCAGGGCGTGACCGCCCTCGTGGTACGCGGTGATCTTCTTTTCCCGGTCCGACATGATCCGGGTCCGCTTCTGCGGGCCCGCCACGACGCGGTCGATCGCCTCGTCCAGCATGTGGTTGTCGATCAGCTTGCGGTTCGAGCGGGCGGTGAGGAGCGCCGCCTCGTTCAGAACGTTGGACAGATCGGCACCGGTGAAGCCGGGGGTGCGGCGGGCGACGGCCGAGAGGTCGACGTCCGGAGCGACCGGCTTGCCCTTCTGGTGGACCTTGAGGATCTCCAGACGGCCCTGCATGTCCGGACGGTCGACCGCGATCTGCCGGTCGAAACGGCCCGGGCGCAGCAGCGCCGGGTCGAGGATGTCCGGGCGGTTCGTGGCGGCGATCAGGATGACGCCGCCCTTCACGTCGAAGCCGTCCATCTCGACGAGCAGCTGGTTCAGGGTCTGCTCGCGCTCGTCGTGACCGCCGCCCAGACCCGCACCGCGGTGCCGGCCGACGGCGTCGATCTCGTCGACGAAGACGATCGCCGGCGCGTTGGCCTTGGCCTGCTCGAACAGGTCGCGGACACGCGAGGCACCGACACCGACGAACATCTCGACGAAGTCGGAACCGGAGATCGAGTAGAACGGGACCCCGGCCTCGCCCGCGACGGCGCGGGCCAGCAGGGTCTTGCCCGTTCCGGGCGGGCCGTACAGCAGCACGCCCTTGGGGATCTTGGCCCCGACTGCCTGGAACTTGGCCGGCTCCTGCAGGAACTCCTTGATCTCGTGGAGTTCCTCGACGGCCTCGTCCGAGCCCGCGACGTCGGCGAACGTCGTCTTCGGGGTGTCCTTGGTGATGAGCTTGGCCTTGGACTTCCCGAAGTTCATCACCCGGGAGCCGCCGCCCTGCATCTGATTCATCAGGAACAGGAAGACGACGACGATGAGGACGAAGGGCAGCAGGGAGAGCAGCACGCTGAGGAACGGGCTGGTCTTGTCCGGAGAGACGGTGTACCCGTCCGGGATCTGACCGGCTTCGAACTTGGTCTGGAGGTTCTGGGCGAGCTGGACGCCCTGGTCTCCGATGTAGTTGGCCTGGAACTTGGTGCCGTCGTTGTCGCCGAGCTTCTGGTCCTTCTTCAGCTCGATCTTGATCATCTGGCTGTCACCGGTGGTGAGCTTGGCGCTCTCCACCTGGCCACTGTTGATCGCCTTGATGACCTCGCTGGTCTCCACCGACTTGTAGCCGCCGCCGGAGCCGACGACGTTCATCAACACGACCACGGCGAGGACGGCCAGCACGATCCACATGACCGGCCCACGGAAGTATCGCTTCACGTCCATCCATACGGGGCGCCAGGCGCCCCGTCCCTCCTGCCCGTAGGTAAATGCTGCTGTGAGTAAAGACTGTTCTTCGGAATGTACCCCTGTATTGTCACCCGCGGCCTCGTGGGACGGCTGACAGAACTGCTTTCCCCTGCTCCAACGGCAGGAATCGTTCCAGGGTTCCCCTGAGCGGGCCCCTGTCCGGGGCCCGATCGCGATCCGGGCGTCAGCCGCCGTAGACGTGCGGGGCGAGGGTGCCGACGAACGGCAGGTTGCGGTACTTCTCCGCGTAGTCGAGGCCGTAGCCGACGACGAACTCGTTCGGGATGTCGAAGCCGACCCACTTCACGTCGATCGCGACCTTGGCGGCGTCGGGCTTGCGCAGCAGCGTGACGACCTCCAGGGACGCCGGCTGGCGGGAGCCCAGGTTCGACAGCAGCCAGGACAGGGTCAGGCCCGAGTCGATGATGTCCTCGACGATCAGGACGTGCTTGTCCTTGATGTCGGTGTCGAGGTCCTTGAGGATCCGCACCACGCCCGAGGACTGGGTCCCGGCGCCGTACGAGGACACCGCCATCCAGTCCATGGTGAGCGGGGTGGACAAGGCACGCGCCAGGTCCGCCATCACCATCACGGCGCCCTTGAGCACACCGACGATGAGCAGGTCCTTGCCCGCGTACTCCGCGTCGATCTTCGCGGCCAGCTCGGCCAGCTTCGCGTCGATCTCTTCCTTGGTGATGAGCACCGACTGGAGGTCGCTGCCCATGTCCTTCTCGTCCACCCGCATCACTTTCGTTTGCGGCCGGGGCTCCGGGGGTGCCCCCGGAGGACTCAGCCGTGTTTCAGCACCAATCAGCCCTGCCGGATGACAAGTCTGCCACCCTGCCGCTGAGCCTCGACCCGGCCGGGCAGGTTGATGGCGCCCTGGCCCCGCCATCCGGTGATGAGGCGGTCCACTTCCTCGATGTGACGGGCGAAGAGCGAGCCCGCGGGGGAACCGGCGGCGACCACGGCCCTGCGCAGCACGCGGCGGCGGACGGCCGGGGGCAGGGCGTACAGCTTGGCGCACTCCAGCTTGCCGTCCTCGTCCCGTACGCCGGCCTCGGCCTCGGCGGCCCAGGAGTCGAGCGCGTCGGCGTCGTCGCGGGAGAGCTGGGCGGTACGGGCGAGCGCCTCGACCACTCCCTTGCCCAGCGCCTTCTCGAGGGCGGGCAGCCCCTCGTGGCGGAGCCGGGAGCGCGTGTAGGCGGGATCGATGTTGTGCGGGTCGTCCCAGACCGGCAGCGACTGGACCATGCAGGCCTTGCGGGCGGTCTGCCGGTCGATGTGGAGGAAGGGGCGGCGGTAGCGGTGGCTGCGGCCCGGTCCTCCCGACACCTCGGCCATGCCGGACAGCGAGCGGATGCCGGAGCCGCGGGCGAGGCCCAGCAGGACGGTTTCGGCTTGATCGTCCCGGGTGTGGCCGAGCAGTACGGCGGCGGCGCCCAGGCGGTCGGCGGCCTCGTCCAGGGCCCCGTAGCGGGCGTCGCGCGCCGCGGCCTCGGGTCCGCCGTCGCGGCCGACGCGCACGGCGACGGACTCCACCGGGTCGAGGCGGAGCGCGGTCATGCGGGTGACGACCTCGGCGGCGCGCAGGTCGGAGCCGGCCTGGAGGCCGTGGTCGACGGTGATGCCCCCGGCCCGGATGCCCAGTTTGGGCGCCTCGAAGGCCAGGGCCGAGGCGAGCGCCATGGAGTCGGCGCCCCCGGAGCAGGCGACGAGTACGAGTGGCAGGGTGCTGGCAGCCGCCGTGGACGTCCCCCCGGACGGGTTCGGGGAGTGGCCGGCGGGACGGTCGGTGAGGTCGGTGAGGACGTCGTGGAGTACGCGGCGGACCGCCAGGCGTATCGCCGCGACCGCAGGATGGGGACCCATGTCCGGTGCCCTTCGGTGGAGTTCGGATGCCTCGAAGGCTGGGGGTGTGGTGCTGGAACGGCTGTGTTCGGTGCTGTTCGACACTGCCCGGTGCCCCGCCTCCCGTGAGGAGCCCCCGCCGGGAGCCCCCGCGGAACGCGGGTTGTCACTCAGAGTGCGTCGATGGTGACAGAACCGAGCCGTTCCCTGAGCATCGCACGCCCTTCCACGCCCCACGGTCCCTCGGACGGGTGACGCTTCTTCCCCCAGTGAGTCAGGTTTACGCCCCCTGAGTCACCCCCCTTCGCTCCTATTCGCCCTTGCGGTGCACCCGCGCGACCCAGTCCGCGGGCTTGGCGATCTCCGCCTTCGTCGGCAGTGTGTTCGGCGAGGTCCAGACCCGGTTGAAGCCGTCCATGCCCACCTGGCCGACGACGGCCCTTACGAAGCGCTCGCCGTCGCGGTACTGGCGCAGCTTCGCGTCGAGCCCCAGCAGCTTGCGCAGCGCCGCGTCGAGGCGGCCCGCGCCGCTGGCCCGGCGCTGCTGGAACTTCTCGCGGATCTCGGCGACCGAGGGCACGACGGTGGGGCCGACGCCGTCCATGACGTAGTCGGCGTGGCCCTCCAGCAGGGACATGACGGCGGTCAGACGCCCGAGCACCTCGCGCTGCTCGGGCGTCTGGACGAGCTCGACCAGGGAGCGGCCCTCGTCGCCCTGCTCGGAGTCGGGGCGGGCGCCGGCGAAGGACTGGGCGGCCTCGCGCAGCCGCTCCAGGATGGTCGCCGGGTCCACCTCGGTGGCGCCGAGGAACGTCTGGATCTCGCCCTCCAGGTGGTCGCGCAGCCACGGGACGGCCGTGAACTGCGTACGGTGCGTCTCCTCGTGCAGGCAGACCCAGAGCCGGAAGTCGTGCGGGCGCACGTCCAGCTCGCGCTCGACGTGGACGATGTTCGGGGCGACGAGCAGCAGCCGGCCGCCGCCCGGGGCCGAGCCCGGCAGATCGCGCCCGGCCGGGGCGAAGGTCTCGTACTGGCCGAGCACGCGGGAGGCCAGGAAGCTGAGCAGCATCCCCAGCTCGACGCCGGTGACCTTGCCGCCGACCGCGCCGAGGACGGCGCCGCCGGGGGCGCCGGCGCGGCGGTCCTGCATCTTGGTCAGCAGCGGGGCGAGGAGCTCGCGGAAGCCGGCCACGTTGGCCCGGATCCAGCCGGCCCGGTCGACGACGAGGACGGGGGTGTCGGGGACGGTGATCCCCTCGGGGATCACCCGGGTGAACTCGCGGACGTGGCGTTCGGAGGTCTTCGCATGCCCGCGCAGTTCCGCCACCACGGCGCGGGCCTCGTCGCGGCTGACCTCGGGACCCGGCCGCACCAGCCGGGTCGCGGTCGCCACCGCGAGATTCCAGTCGACCATCTCGGCACCACCGATGCTCGTCATGCGTCAACCGTACGTGGACCGGCGCCGCGGCGGAGCCCCTCGGATGCGCCCGGAGGCGGCCGGAGGGGTGTCAGGAGGCGCGGGCGACGGCCGCCGCGAGCTTGTCCAGGCCCTTCTCCGCAGGCCCGGCGTCCGGGGCGTTCGCGGTCAGGAACGCAAAGGCCAGCAGTCGCCCGGAGGAGTCGACGACCGTCCCGGCGAGCGAGTTCACGCCGGTCAGGGTGCCCGTCTTGGCCCGTACGAGCCCGGCCGCCGGGGAGGTGCCGGCGTTGCGGCTGCGCAGGGTCCCGGTGAAGCCGGCGACGGGCAGCCCGGTGAGCACGGGGCGCAGCTCCGGCCGCTGCGGGTCGGCGGCCTTGGCCAGGAGTCCGGCGAGCAGCCCCGTGCTGATCCTGTCGGCGCGGTTGAGGCCGCTGCCGTCGGCGAAGCGGGAGCCCGCGGTGTCCACGCCGAGGGCGGCGAGCCGGGCGGTGACGGCCTTCTCGGCGCCCTCGAAGCCGGCGGGCTGCCCGGAGGCGAGGGCGGTCTGGCGGGCGAGGACCTCGGCGATGTCGTTGTCGCTGTTGGTCAGCATCCGCTCGACGAGTCCGGCGAGCGGGGTGGAGAGGGTGGTGGCGAGCGGCCGGGCCCCGGCGGGCGCCTCGGCCCTGGCCGGGTCTGCCGTGACCTTGATGCCGCGCTCCTTGAGCAGGGCCGCGAAGGAGAGAGCGGTCTCCTTGGCGGGGTCCTCGACCCGCTCCACGGGCCCGGAGGTGGACTCGTCGGTGCGGCCCTCGTCGGCCGCGAGGGCCGTGACCGGCGCGATGTTGGGGTTCTCGCCGATCGGGTGGCGGGCCGGGCCGGTGAAGAGGGTGTCGTCGTAGCCGAGGCGCACGGAGTCGGTGCCGGCCGCCTTGAGGGCCTGGGCCGTGTCGGCGGCGAGGGCGAGCAGGCTGCCGCCGGAGCCGGCGGGGCTCTTCTTCCGGGCGGTGAGGGAGGGGTCCCCGCCGCCGACCAGGACGATCTCCCCGGGCCCGGCTCCGGGGGTCACGGTGGTCCGGATGCGGTGCTCGGGGCCGAGCGCGGAGAGGGCCGCCACCGCGGTGGCGATCTTGGTGGTGGAGGCGGGGGTCATGGGCTCGCGCGCCCCGGACTCGAAGAGCACCCGGCCCGTGGCGGTGTCGATCACCGAGGCCGTACGGACGGTCCCGAGCGCGGGGTCGGCCAGCAGCGGCCGCAGCGCCTCGGCCAGTTGCCCGGAATCGGCGGCCGCGATCCCGCTGCCGGTCGTCCGCGGGGAGCCCGGACCGATCCCGGAGAGCACCCCGGGGGCGCTGGGCGCGGCCTGCGGCAGCAGCCCGCCGGCGCGGTGGCCGCCGTGATCTGCGCCACCCGTAAGGCCCCGGGAGGCGGCCCTGTCCCGCTCGGCCTTACGCTGGCCGGAGTCCCAAGGACCGGCCGCGGCCACCGCGGCCACCGACAGGGCGAGGCCGGCGACGGCCGACACGGCGATGAGCTGCCACGTCTTGACGTATGGCACCTCGGACCAGCCCCTTTCGCGATCACACATATGCGTGAGGGACACTTAACCACTGCGTCTTGCCGCGAGCATGGCACCCACCCCGCCGGGTGGGCGCGACCCGCGTGCGGATGGACCAATCGCAGTCTCGAAGCAATGAAGCTGAGCATGGAGGAGCAGGACGTGGAGTTCGACGTCACCATCGAGATCCCCAAGGGTTCGCGGAACAAGTACGAGGTGGACCACGAGACCGGCCGGATCCGTCTGGACCGTCGCCTCTTCACCTCCACCAGCTACCCGGCGGACTACGGCTTCGTCGAGAACACCCTCGGCGAGGACGGCGACCCGCTGGACGCCCTGGTCATCCTGGACGAGCCGACCTTCCCGGGCTGCCTGATCAAGTGCCGCGCGATCGGCATGTTCCGCATGACGGACGAGGCGGGCGGCGACGACAAGCTGCTCTGCGTGCCGGCCTCGGACCCGCGCGTGGAGCACCTGCGCGACATCCACCACGTGTCGGAGTTCGACCGCCTGGAGATCCAGCACTTCTTCGAGGTCTACAAGGACCTGGAGCCGGGCAAGTCGGTCGAGGGCGCCAACTGGGTCGGCCGCGCCGAGGCCGAGGCCGAGATCGAGGCCTCGTACAAGCGCCTCGAGGCCCAGGGCGGCCACCACTGAGTCCGCTGCTCCGGCCGGGTCCGCCCGGCAGGTGACAGGCTCGAACGCGACGGGCGGTACCCCTTCACCGAGGGGGTGCCGCCCGTTCGTCGTCCGGTTTCGCCGAGGACGGAACGGTTCCGCATACTGATACCCGGGCTGGCCGGGGACTGGAGGACGTGTGTCGGAGGGCGAGGGATCCGGGGGCACCGAGGACCGGAAGCCGAAATCGGACGAGGCGCGCAGCGCCTTCGCCCCGCCCGCAGGCATCGAGCCGGAACCGCTCGACGAGGACCAGCCGACCTCCGAGTTCGCCGTCCCGCCAGGGGTACCGGAGCCGAGCGCCGAGCAGGGGCCGGAGGGCTCCGCCTTCGCACCCCCGGCCACGTACAGCGCCCAGCACTCGCCTCCCGCCTACACCCCCGGCACGGGGTTCCCCGTCTCCCTGATGAAGGAATCCCCCTGGCAGGACCGCATGCGCACCATGCTGCGCATGCCGGTCGACGTCCGACCCGTCCCGGAGGCCGTGCAGAAGCACGCCGAGCACGGGCCCGCCGTCGGGCGCGTACTCGACCTCACCCTGCGCATCGGCGAGCTGCTGCTCGCGGGCGGCGAGGGCGCCGAGGACGTGGAGGCGGCGATGTTCGCGGTGGCGCACTCGTACGGGCTGGACCGCTGCGAGCCCACGGTGACCTTCACGCTGTTGTCGATCACCTACCAGCCCTCCCTCGTCGACGACCCGGTCTCGGCCAGCCGGACCGTACGCCGCCGCGGCACCGACTACACCCGGCTGGCCGCCGTCTACCAGCTGGTGGACGACATCAGCGCGCACGAGTTCGAGCTCTCGCTGGAGGAGGCCTACCGGCGCCTCGCCGAGATCCGCCGCAACCGGCACCCCTACCCCTCCTGGGTCCTGACGGCCGCCGCCGGGCTGCTCGCCGGGGCCGCCTCCACCCTGGTCGGCGGCGGCGTGCTGGTGTTCTTCGCCGCCGCGATCGGGGCGATGCTCGGCGACCGGTTCGCCTGGCTGTGCGCCGGGCGCGGGCTGCCGGAGTTCTACCAGTTCGTGGTGGCCGCGATGCCGCCGGCCGCCATAGGCGTGGCCCTGAAGCTGAGCGAGATCGACGTACGCGCCTCCGCGGTGATCACCGGCGGCCTCTTCGCGCTGCTGCCCGGGCGAGCCCTGGTCGCGGCGGTGCAGGACGGCCTGACCGGCTTCTACATCACCGCCTCCGCCCGGCTGCTGGAGGTCATGTACCTCTTCATCGGCATCATCATGGGCGTGCTGGTCGTGCTGTACCTCGGGCTCCAGCTGGGCTCCTCGCCGAAGCCGGAGGAGGTCCTCCAGATCACCCAGCGGCCGCTGATCCAGATCGCGGCCTCGATGGTGCTGGTGTTCACGTTCGCGATCCTGCTCCAGCAGGAACGGTCCACCGTGTGGATCGTGACGCTGAACGGCGGGGTCGCCTGGGTGACCTTCGGGGCCCTGCACTACGCGGGCGGCATCCCGCCCGTACCCTCCACGGCCATCGCCGCCGGACTGGTCGGCCTCTTCGGCCAGCTCTTCTCGCGCTACCGCTTCGCCTCGGCCCTGCCGTACACGACGGCGGCCATCGGCCCGCTGCTGCCGGGCTCCGCGACGTACTACGGCCTGCTGCTCATCGCCGAGAACCGGCTGAACGAGGGCCTCGGCTCGCTGGTGAACGCCGCCGCCATCGCGCTGGCCATCGCGATCGGGGTCAACCTGGGGTCGGAGACCTCCCGGCTGTTCATGCGGATCCCGGGCGCCGCGAGCGCCGCCAAGCGCCGCGCGGCGAAGCGGACCCGCGGGTTCTAGGCCGTAGGCCTCCCCCGCACGCGAAAGCCCCGGCCGGCCCCCATACGCGAAAGCCCCGGCCCGACCCTCTCGGGTCGCCAGGGCTTTCGGACGTACGGGGCCGTGCCGGGCCGGTACGGGGGCGCGGCTCAGCGCTTGGCGTGGCGGCCGCTGCGCCGGCCCGGGGCCTGCGCCTCCTCGCCGCCCGAGGGCTGCCCGCCGGAGGCGGCCGACGCCTTCTTCTCCTTGCGGGACTTCAGCACCTCGAAGATCACCGGGATGACGGAGATCAGGACGATGACGATGAAGATCGGCTCGACGTTCTTCTTGATGATCTCGAACTGGCCGAGCTGGTAGCCCAGGACCGTGACGCCCGCGCCCCACAGGACGCCGCCGATGACGTTGAACGTCAGGAAGGTGCGGTACCTCATCGCCGTCGCGCCCGCGACCATCGGCGCGAAGGTGCGGATGATCGGCACGAAGCGCGCGAGGACGATGGCCTTGGGGCCGTGCTTCTCCATGAAGTCGTGCGCCGAGTCGAGGTTCTCGCGCTTGAAGAGCTTGGAATTCGGCCTGTTGAAGATCTTCGGACCGAAGACCTTGCCGATCATGTAGCCGACCTGGTCACCGAGGATGGCGGAGGCCGAGATCAGGGTGCAGACCAGCCACAGCGGCTGCTTGATCGTGCCGCTCGCGACGAACAGGCCCGCCGTGAACAGCAGCGAGTCCCCCGGCAGGAACGCGAAGAGGCCCGACTCCGCGAAGACGATGACCAGGATGCCGATCAGACCGAATTGCCCGATCAGATACTCCGGGGACAGCCACTCTGGGCCGAGCGCAAGCGTGTACACGAGTTCCGGGCTCTCCTGGATCGGGGTATCGCGAGTATCGCGGCGGGGCGTCCGAGAAGGGGCTTCGGACAGGACGGCGGTTTCAATTATCAACGCACAAGACCCCCTCCCGGTTCCAGGTACCGGGAGGGGGCCGTGCGGGGAACATCCGGCGATCTAGACGCTGCGACCGCGTTCGCGAGGATCGCGTCCCGCACGAACACCGCCAGCCCGGTCCGGATCCCGTCGTAGTAGGCGGTGAAGCGCTCGTCCGCGACGTACATCTCGCCCAGGCACGTGTGCATCTCGTGCGAGCAGGTGTAGCTGTTGCGGTCGATCCAGCCCCGGTGCTCCTCGGCCACGTCCATGGCCTCTTCGGAGTCCGCGGCGGCGCCGGATTCCAGCAGCGCGGCGAACCGCCGGTTGATCTCGTCCGCCTCGTCCTGGAAGCGCTTCCAGTCCTCCTTGGTGAAGGCGGCCGTCCGGCGGGCGGACTCCTTGTACGCGTCCGTGTCGCCCCAGCGTCGGTGCACCTCGTCCGCGTACTGGTCGGGGTCGAAGTCCCCGAAGACCTCGAACTTCTCCTCGGGCGTGAGGTTGATGCCCATTCTCTCTGCCTCCATGGCGTGCTCCACGGCCTCGGCCATCTGCTGGAGCCGGGCGATCCGGTCGGACAGGAGGGCGTGCTGCCGGCGCAGGTGCTCCCTCGGGTTCGACTCCGGATCGTCCAGCAGGACCGCGACCTCTTCGAGCGGGAAGCCGAGCTCCCGGTAGAACAGGACCCGCTGCAGCCGGTCGAGGTCGGCGTCGTCGTAACGCCGGTGACCCGCGCTGCTGCGGGTGCTCGGGGAGAGCAGGCCGATCTCGTCGTAGTGGTGCAGGGTGCGCACCGTCACTCCGGCGAATCCGGCGACCTGTCCCACGGAGTAGCTCATCTCTTCCGCTCCTCTGGTCGGTACGCCCTTCACTGTGGGCCCTCACGCCACGTGAGGTGCAAGTCCGCCGCGGAGGTGTGTCCGGCAGAGGTGGGACTAGCCCATGGCCTTGGTGCCGTCGAGGGACTCCCGGATCACGTCCGCGTGGCCCGCGTGCCGGGCGAACTCCTCCACCAGGTGCAGCAGCATCCAGCGCATCGAGACCTTGGCGTTCTCGGGGAACCAGGGCGCCGGCGGCAGCGGGAAGCTCTCGTCGAGGCTGGGCAGGTCCCGTACGAAGGCCACCAGCTCGGCCGTGACCTCGTCCCAGAAGGCCTGGACCGACTCGATGGTCTCGTCCCCGGTGAGGCGGAAGGCGTCGGCCCAGTCCTCGGGGCTCCGCTCGCTCTCGTCCGCCCGGCCCTGTGCCATGCGCAGCCAGGTCAGCTCGACCCCGGCGACGTGCTTGACCAGCCCGGACAGGGACAGCTCGCTGGCGCTGGGCCGGCTCGCCGCCTGCTCCGCGGTCAGCCCGGCCAGCGACTCGCGGATCGCCGTGCGCTGGGATTCGACGAAGAGCAGGAGCGTGCCGCGCTCGTCGCCCGGGACCTCTTCGGAGATGTGCGCCATGACCAACCGCCTTTTCGTGGTTCTCGCTGCTGACGAAGACCACGTTACGAAGGGTTGCGGTCAGCTTCTGTCCTCGATCCGGCCCGGCGTGGCGGCCTAGTTGGAGGCCCCCTCCGGGCGGATCGCCGGGAGCTGCGTCTGCGGCTTGGGGAGCAGGGCCTTGGACAGGTCCTGGCCGCCCTTCTCGTCGAGCCCGTACATCGCCTCGTAGATCTTGCGGACCGCCGGCCCGGACGCCCCGGAGCCCGTACCGCCCTGAGAGATCGTCATGACGATCGCGTAGTCCTCGGTGTACGAGGCGAACCAGGAGGTGGTCTGCTTGCCCTGGACCTCCGCCGTACCGGTCTTCGCGTGCATCGGGATCTGCTTCTGCGGCCAGCCGCCGAACCGCCAGGCCGCGCTGCCCGTGGTGGCCACCGAGGCGAGCGCGCCGTCTATGTCGTCGCGCAGCTCCTCGTCCATCGGCAGCCGGCCCTGCTCCTTCGGCGCGATCTCCTTGACCGAGGTGCCGTCGGCGCTGACGATCGCCTTGCCGATGCTCGGCTGGTGCATCATGCCGCCGTTGGCGATGCCCGCGTAGATCGACGCCATCTGGATCGGGGTGACGAGGGTGTCGCCCTGGCCGATCGAGTAGTTGATCGCGTCGCCCTCGCGCAGCTGGTTGCCCTGGCGGCAGTTCTCGTAGGCGATCTTCTCGGCGTACGAGCCGTCCTTCTTGCCGTCCCGGCACCAGGCGGCCTTGTTGGCCTCGAAGAAGTCCTTCTTCCACTGGCGGTCGGGGACCCGGCCGTTCACCTCGTTCGGCAGGTCGACGCCGGTGGCCTTGCCCAGCCCGAACTGGTGCGCCGTCTTGTAGAACCAGTCGCTCGGGTCCTTCTTCGGGTTGATCCCGCCGTCCTTCTTCCACTCCTTGTCCGCGATGCCGTAGTAGACGGTGTCGCAGGAGACTTCGAGGGCCCGGCCGATGGTGATGTCTCCGTAGCCCTGCGATTCGAAGTTGGTGAAGGTCTGGCTGCCGACCGAGTAGGAGCTGGGGCAGCCGTACCGCCCGTTGAAGGGGTACCCGGCGTTCACCGCGGCGGTCGAGGAGACCACCTTGAAGATCGAGCCGGGGGCCGCCTGGCCCTGGATCGCCCGGTTGAGCAGCGGGTAGTTGGATTCCTTGTCGGTGAGGGACGCGTAGTCCTTCGCGGAGATGCCGCCGACCCACGCGTTCGGGTCGTACGTCGGGTTGGAGGCCATCGCCACGATGCGGCCGGTCTTGGCCTCCATCACGACGACCGCGCCCGAGTCCGCCTCGTAGTTCTTGTGCGTGATCTTGTCGTACGTCTTGCGGGCCTCGACCATCGCGTTGTTCAGCTCGCGCTCCGCGACCGCCTGCACGCGCGAGTCGATCGAGGTGACGACGTTGGAGCCGGGCGTCGGCTTGTCGGCCTGCGCCTGCCCGATGACGCGCCCGAGGTTGTCCACCTCGTAGCGGGTGACGCCCGCCTTGCCGCGCAGCTCCTTGTCGTACGTGCGCTCCAGGCCGGAGCGGCCGACCTGGTCGGAGCGCAGGTAGGGGGAGTCGGTCTTCTTGGCCTTGGTGATCTCCGCGTCGGTGACGGGCGAGAGGTAGCCGAGCACCTGCGAGGTGTTGGCCCCGTCGGGTCCGGCGTAGCGGCGCAGGGCGGTCGGCTCGGCGGTGATGCCGGGGAACTGCTCGGCGTGCTCCCTTATCTCCAGCACCTGGTCCGTCGTCGCCTCGTCGGTGACGGGGATCGGCTGGTACGGGGAGCCGTTCCAGCAGGGCTTCGGCGTCTTCGCGTCGCAGAGCCGGACGCTGTTGACCACGTCCTCGGGGTTGAGGCCGAGCACGCCGGCGAGCCGGGTCAGGACGCCCTTGCCCCGGTCCTTCATCTTGGTGAGGTCGGTGCGGCTGGCGGAGACCACCATGCGCGTCTCGTTGTCGGCGAGCGGCACCCCGCGGGAGTCCAGGATCGAGCCGCGCACGGCGGGCTGGACGACCTGCTGGGTGTGGTTGTTCTTCGCCTCGTCGGTGTACTCCTGGCCGTTGCGGACCTGGAGATACCACAGGCGCCCGCCCAGCGTGAGCAGCAGGGAGAAGACGACCACCTGGATCACGACCAGGCGGTTCTGGACCCGGGGTGTGCGCCCCGTCTCCGGAATGTTGCTCAACTCAGGTCTCCCCCGGAACGCTGCCCGCCGCTGACTCGCCCGAGTCTAGAGCGACCCCGGACGCAGAACCGAGGCCGGAGGGAGAAACGAGATCAGAACGGGAAGGTCGTGCGCCCGTGCTGCACCGAAATCCACTTCTGGGTGGTGAAGGCCTCGATCGTGGCGTCGCCGTTCAGCCGGCCCAGCCCCGAGGCCTTCTCCCCGCCGAACGCGGCGAGCGGCTCGTCCCCGATGGTCGAGTCGTTGACGTGGATCATCCCGGTCTCGATCCGCTGCGCGAAGCGCACGCCGCGCTCCACGTCCCGGGTGTGGACGGCGCCGCTGAGCCCGTACGGGGTCGCGTTGGTCAGCCGTACGGCCTCGTCCTCGCCGTCGAAGACCACCAGCAGGGCCACCGGGCCGAAGATCTCCTGGCCGAGCAGCGGGGAGTCCTCGGGGAGGCCGGCCAGGACGGTCGGTTCGACCAGGTTGCCGCGCGTAGACCCGCGGACGAGGGCCTGCGCGCCGGACGCGACGGCCTGGTCGACGAGCGCGGTCAGGGCGTCGGCCTGGAAGGAGTTGATCAGCGGGCCGATGTGGGTGTCGGCCTCGTGGGGGTCGCCGGTCTTCAGACCCCGCACGCGGGTGGTGAACTTCTCGGTGAACTCCTCGGCGATCGAGGCGTCCACGAGGATGCGGTTGGCGGCCATGCAGACCTGGCCCTGGTAGACGAAGCGGCTGAAGACGGCCGCGTCCACCGCGTAGTCGAGGTCGGCGTCGTCGAGGACGACGAGCGCGCTGTTGCCGCTGAGCTCCAGGACGGTCCGCTTGAAGTGGCGGGCGGCGACCGAGCCCACGTGCCGGCCGACCCGGTCGGAGCCGGCGAAGGAGATGACCTTCGGGACGGGGTGGGTCAGGAGCGCGTCGCCTATCTCGGCGATGTCGGTGACCAGCACGTTGAGGAGCCCGGCCGGCAGGCCCGCGTCCTCGAAGACCTTGGCGATGAGTCCGCCGCCGACCACGGGTGCGCTCTGGTTCGGCTTGATCACCACCGCGTTGCCCAGGGCCAGGGCCGGGGCAAGGGACTTCATGGTGACCAGGAACGGGAAGTTGAAGGGGCTGATCACGGTGACGACGCCGACCGGGAGGCGCTGGACCCGGTTCTCCTTGCCGTCGACCGGGGAGGCGAGGATGCGGCCCTCGGGGCGGATGGCCAGCTGGATCGACTCGCGGATGAACTCCTTGGCGAGGTGGACCTCGTACTCGGCCTTGGGACGGGTCCCGCCGAGCTCGTCGATCATCGCCTCGACGATCTCCTTCTCGCGCTCCTCGGTGATGCGCAGGGCGCGTTCCAGGACGGCGCGTCTGGCGTACGGGCTGGTGGCGGCCCACTCCCTCTGGGCGCGCTCGGCACTGCGGTAGGCCAGGTCCACCTGCTCGACGGTGGCCACGGTGATGGCCGCGAGCTTCTCCCCGTTGTACGGGTTGACGTCGATGATGTCCCACGAACCGGTGCCGGCCAGCCATTCGCCGTCGATGTACTGGTGAGCCAGGTCGTCGAATATGGACATGCCATCCCTTACTGCGAGCGCGCACCCGTGCGCTGCACCGGAGACCGATCGGTCATCATGCACTGATCAGACGTCATACTACGTGCGAATCAAGACAGTTGGAGCAGGCCGCGGAGAAGATCCCGCGTCCGGTCGGGATCGGGGCAGTCTGCCTGGAGCCGCTCCATCGCCCTTTCGTACTGGGCCACTTCCTCGTCCTTGTCCAGGTAGAGGGCGCTGGTGAGCTGTTCCAGATAGACGATGTCCTGGAGGTCGGACTCCGGGAAGCGCAGCAGGGTGAAGGCTCCACTCTCGCCCGCGTGGCCGCCGAAGGAGAAGGGCATCACCTGGAGCTGCACGTTGGGCCGCTGGGAGACCTCGATGAGGTGCTCCAGCTGGCCGCGCATGACGTCGCGGTCGCCGTACGGGCGGCGCAGCGCGGCCTCGTCGAGGACGGCGTGGAAGACGGGCGCGGTCTCGGAGACGAGCACCTTCTGGCGCTCCAGGCGCAGCGCGACGCGGCGGTCGATCTCGGCCTTGGTGGCGCCGGGCATGCCGCGGCTGACGACGGCCTGGGCGTAGGCCTCGGTCTGCAACAGGCCGTGGACGAACTGGACTTCGTAGATCCGGATGAGCGAGGCGGCGCCCTCCAGGCCGATGTACGTCTGGAACCACCCGGGCAGCACGTCTCCGTAGCTGTGCCACCAGCCGGCCGCGTTCGCCTCGCGGACGAGCCCCAGCAGGGACTCCCGCTCCGCGCCGTCCGTCACTCCGTAGAGCGTGAGGAGGTCCTCGACGTCCCTTGCCTTGAAGCTCACCCTTCCCAACTCCAAGCGGCTGATCTTCGATTCGGATGCGCGGATCGAGTAGCCGGCCGCCTCACGGGTGATGCCGCGGGATTCTCGGAGTCGCCTGAGCTGAGAGCCCAGGAGGATGCGGCGCACCACGGAACCGCTTGCTTCTGCGGTCACTAGTCCAGCCCTCCCCATCGCCATGTGTACGCGTGGTCTGCGCGTGATGTGCGTCGCCGGGGCCCCCGAACCCCAGGCCCCGCAGTCTGCCACCAAAACGCATCGGTCCGTACTCGTTCTGTAACGGAATCCCGCCTGCCGCAAAAGAAGTCCGTAAGTATGCGTAGGAAGAAATGAGCAAGAACCATCACGGGAGTGGACAGGTCCGGCGCGTGCACGTGCATCTGCCCTTGCATCCAGCTTCTGCATTCGGAACGATGGTGCCGCGCACCTGCGTGCTCCTTTCGCGCCGGCGCCGGACCCACCCCGCAGTTCTTTCTGGACGGAGCGAGCCGCCCCGTCCGCGAATCCCGGGAGTGCCTCGCATGGGGACGAATGGATCGACCATGCTCGAGCCGTTACGGCAGGGGCTGCCCCCGGTCGACCCCACGGCTGTCTCCGGGTCCGCCTCCTGCGCTCTGCCCGCCCGCTTCGAGGCGGTGCGGGGCGCCCGTTCGTTCACCCGGTCGACCTTGTCGCAGTGGGGCCTCGACGAGCGCTTCGACGACGTGGCCCTGGTGGTGTCCGAACTCGTCACGAACGCGCTGCGCCACGCCCTGCCGGGGGACGCCGGGACGGGCGGCGGCTCGGTCGCGGGGGCGCTGTCGGGGGCCGGGGGCGGTGCGGGCGCCGGTTCGGGCTCGGGTTCCGGTTCCGGTTCGGGCTCTGGCTCGGGCTCTGGCTCGGGTGAGGTCGAACCGACGGTCCGGCTGCACCTGATGCGGTGGAGCACCCGGCTGGTGTGCGCGGTGCGGGATCCCAGTGAGGACCGGCCGGGCGGGTCCTTCGCGCCCGAGCGCACCCAGGAGAACTGCGACCTGGAGTCGGGGCGCGGGCTGTTCCTCGTGGACGCCTACAGCGACGGCTGGGGCTGGCACCCGCTCGCGGGCCGGCTGACCGGCAAGGTCGTCTGGGCGCTGTTCATGCTGCACGAGTAGGTCCGACGCGGGGCGCCGGACACCGACGGAAGCACCGGTGAACGACCGGAACTGGCCGGGGTTGATCATTGCGATCAGTCCCGGCCAGTGCACGTGCATGGCTTGATCGGCGCGCTGTTCCTCCGGCCGTCCCTGCCGGCCGATCAGGTGGTCAGGCGATCAGGTGGTCGAACTCGCCGTCCTTGACGCCCAGCAGCAGCGCCTCTATCTCGGCCGGCGTGTAGACGAGCGCCGGCCCGTCCGGGAAGCGCGAGTTGCGCATGGCGACGGCGCCGCCGGGCAGCTTGGCGAACTCCACACAGGAACCTTGCGAGTTGCTGTGTCTGCTCTTCTGCCAGGTCACTCCGCCGAGTTCTGCAGCTGCCATCCCGTTGTACGCGTGGTCCACAGGAAGCCCCCGATAGTGCAGATGTCAACTGCACCGGATCATAGCTGTGTTCATAAGCGCATGCATGGGCAGATGCACGTGCACGCAGAGGGTGCTGCCCTGATCACTGTCAGGGAAGAACTCGGGTGGATCAGGGGTGAATCGGGCCCTTGTAAAGCCTGGATCAAGCTCCGACCAGTGCCGGACACCGACCCGTCCTTCAGGTCTTCTTCAGATTTGTCCGTACGCGAACGGCCCTGTTCGATGGTCGGAACCACACCGGAATTCCCGTCACCCACAGGGGGAACCCGCATGATCCGCAATGCCCTCGAACCCTGGCACCTGGTCCTGCTCCTCATGGTCTGCGTGCTGGTCTTCGGTTCGAAGAAGCTGCCCGACATGGCCCGCTCGGTGGGCAGGTCGATGCGCATCCTGAAGTCGGAGACGCAGGCCCTGCGTGCCGAGGGCGAGGGAGACGGCGTGGGAGACGGCCGGCGGGGCTAACGCGGGAGGGATGACCGCCTGGTGGCCATGTGGGCCCGATCGGCGGCGGCGGTGCCGTCCTCCCAACCCGCATGGTCCGTGGCACCGCGCAGCCGGGTGGTGGTGGTCCGGGGGAACATCTCGTCGGCCCGCGAGGTGACGGCGACGTCGCGCGCCACCAGTGCGGGCAGGTTGTCGGGGGCCTCGGCGGCGGTGTGCTCGGCGGTCTCGGCGAGGCGCTGGCCGAGGCGGCTGGCGTACGCGAGCAGGAAGGACTGCCGGAAGGTCTTGGTCCGCTTGCGCCCGCCGGAGCGCTGCGCGGCCTCGGCGCGGGTCATGGCGGCCGTGCCCTGCACGAGCAGGGAGGTGTAGAGGAGCTCGACGGCCTCCAGGTCGCTCTCGAACCCCACCACAGTGGAGAACTCGAAGGCGCTGTTCCACACGGCCCGACACCGGTTGGCCGTGGCGACGGCGTCCAGCAGCACGGCCTTGGCCTCCTCGTACGGGGCCTTGACCCCGATCCGGCAGGCGACGGGCACCTGAGCGGGCACCTTCCCGCTCGCCGCGAGCAGCGCCTCGTCGACGGTGTGCCGGGCCATCAGCTCCTGCGCCTTGGCGCTGAGCGCCTCCGCCTCGTCCGGGAAGTTGGTCGCCTCGGCCTTGGCGAGCAGGGCCCGGATGCGCCCGAGCATGCGGGGCTCCAGGTGCGCGTGCTCCAGGGCGTCGCCGACGGGGTCCCCGGGCAGCGGCCCGACGGCCTCGATGGAGGGCAGCCGGATGAGCAGCCTGAACACTTCGAGCACGGCCGTGGCGAGGCTGAACCGATCGCTCTTCTCCCGCCGTACGAGGGCCTCCCCGTACTCCCCGTCCGCTGCCCACCACACCTCGGCGTCGGTCCACCGCTCGGGCAGCCGGGCGTACCACCGCGCCTCCGCGGCGATCAGGTCGCGGGTGATCCTCAGATGCCGCTCGCCGAGATCCCGCCCGACCAGCCGCAGCACGTCGGCGGGCTGCCACCCCCGCTCCCAGGCCTGGCGTACGTACGCCTCCCCGCGCCCGAGCAGCTCCCGCCCCACCCCGCCCCACTGCCCGCCGTCCCCGACGAGCACGGAAGCCCCGGCATCCAGCCCGGCATCGCCGTCGCCGTAGAGCGCGGCCTCACAAGCCCGATCGACAATCTCTCTCACCACCCCAGCTTCCCACGCCCCCACCCAGGCCCCGGGCCCCGCCCAGCCCCGCCGAGGCACGAGGCCCGGGGCGCGGGGCCCCACCCGGCCCGACCGGCGCTTGAGGCCTGGGGCCCCACCGGGCCCCGCCGGCTGCGAAGCGCGGGGGGTCCTGGGGCAGACCCGCTCACCCCAGCCTGCGGCGCCCGAGGCCATGAGGTCCGGGGCGGAGCCCACCCCACCCAGCCACCGGCGTTTGCGGCACAGGGGACCACCCCGCGCCTCCGGCGCTTGAGGCGCCGGACCCACCAGGCCCCGCCTACACCTGACGCCCGGGGCCCCGCCCAGCCCCGCCGCCGGGGCCCCGCCCAGCCCCGCCGGCGTTTGAGGCGCGGGGGTCCGGGGGCGGAGCCCCGAAGGGGTCCGGGCCGCGCCCGGTGAACGGGAGAAGGGCGGGGCGGGGAGAAAGCCCCGCGCAGCGGCACCGCCACCCCGCCCCCACCCCCCGCGCGCCGACCAGGCAGAACTGTCAGCCCCCGGTGGGACACTCGCACCCATGAGCGACCGCACCCCCCACTGGGCCCTGGCCGAAGCCCCCGACGGCCTCTGGCACGCAATGCCGCTCACCCCCACCACCGGCGCCCCCGCCACCACCGGCACCACCACCCCCACTCCCCTCACCTTCAAAGACCCCGCGGAAGCGATCCGCTCCGCCCCCGCCCCCACCCGCTGGGTCTGGCGCAACACCGCCGCCGTCTACCCCCGCCTGCTCGCCGCAGGCGCCCGCGTCGAGCGCTGCCACGACATCGAGGACACCGAGCTCCTCCTCCTCGCCCACGAAGGCCGATCCGGCGAACCCCGCTCCGCGGCAGCCGCCTGGGCCCGCCTCACGGGCGCCCCCGTACCCCCCGATCCCCCACAGCCGGCCCGTACCACCACTCCCACCACCCAGGACTCCCTCTTCCTCTTCGACCCCAGGCCCGCCACCACGCCCCTCCCCCTCGACGCCCTCGTCGCCATCCACCGCGACCAGGCGAACCGCACGGCCGCCACCGCCCACCCCGACCGCATGCGCCTGCTCACCACCTCCGAGTCGGCCGCCTTCCTCATCGCCGCCGAAATGCAGCGCGCCGGCCTCCCCTGGCGCGCCGACGTCCACCGCGCCCTGCTCACCGAGCTCCTCGGCGAGCGCTACGCCGGCGGCGGCGAACCCCGCCGCCTCGCCGAGCTGGCCGAGGAGGTCTCCGCCGCGTTCGGCCGCCGCGTCCGCCCCGACCTGCCCGCCGACGTCATAAAGGCCTTCGCCGAGGCCGGGATCCGGCTCAAGTCCACCCGCCGCTGGGAGATCCAGGAGCTCGACCACCCCGCCGTCGAGCCCCTCATCGCGTACAAGAAGCTGTACCGGATCTACACCGCCCACGGCTGGAGCTGGCTCCAGGACTGGGTCCGCGACGGCCGCTTCCGCGCCGAGTTCGTCCCCGGCGGCACCCTCACCGGCCGCTGGGTCACCAACGGCGGCGGCGCCCTCCAGATCCCCAAGGTGATCCGCAGAGCGGTCATCGCCGACCCCGGCTGGCGGCTCGTCGTCGCCGACGCCGACCAGATGGAGCCCCGCGTCCTGGCCGCGATCTCCCGCGATCCCGCCTTCATGGAGGTCGCCGGACGCCCCGAGGACCTCTACACGGCCATCTCCCGCCAGGGCTTCTCCGGCGACCGGGACATGGCCAAACTGGCCGTCCTCGGCGCCGTGTACGGGCAGACCTCCGGCGACGGCCTGAAGAACCTGGCCGCGCTGCGCCGCCGCTTCCCGCAGGCCGTGGCGTACGTGGACGACGCCGCCAAAGCCGGCGAGGAGGGCCGCCTCGTACGGACCTGGCTGGGCCGGACCTGCCCGCCGCCGGCCGGCGCCGACGAGGACGGCGAAGCCGGCATCCCGCAGGACCGGGAGGACGGCTACACGCCGAGCTACGCCTCCACCAACACCCGGGCCCGCGGCCGGTTCACCCGCAACTTCGTCGTCCAGGGCAGTGCCGCCGACTGGGCCCTGCTGCTCCTCGCGGCGCTGCGCCAGGCCATCGCGGCCGCCGGAATGCGGGCCGAGCTGGTGTTCTTCCAGCACGACGAGGTGATCGTGCACTGCCCGGCCGAGGAGGCCGAGGCGGTCGCCGAGGCGATCCGCACCGCCGGCGACCGCGCAGGCCGCATCGCCTTCGGCGAGACCCCGGTCCGTTTCCCGTTCACGACGGCGATCGTGGAGTGCTACGCGGACGCCAAATGAACCGGGTGAACCGCTGAACCGGCGAACCGGCGAACCGGTGAAAGCGGCTCCTACCCGAGCGGGTGGAAGTACACGTGGAACGGATCCCGCTCGAAGCCCTCCGCCTCGTACAGCGCCTGCGCGACGTGGTTGTCGTACGCCGTCTCCAGCTGCACCCCGCACACCCCGGCCTCCCGCGCCCGGCGCAGCACCTCGCGCAGGAGCGCCCGCCCGGCGCCGCTGCGGCGGCCGGAGGGGTCGACGTACAGGTCGCTCAGGATCCACATCGGCCGCAGCGCCAGCGAGGAGAAGGTCCGGTAGACCTGCGCGAACCCGACCGTTCCGGCACCCGGCACGTCCGCGAGCAGCACCAGCGACTCCTCACCCCGGAGCCGCTGCGCGAGGTACTCCCTCGGCGCGTCCGGATCCTCCACCTTCACCTCGTAGAAGTCGAGGTAACTCCGGAACAGCGCACCCGCGACGTCGAGATCGCTGTGACCGGCAACGCGCAACACCACATCCTGATCGCTCATGCCCTCAGTGTGCGGTAACGGACTGGGCGGGCAGGGTGAAAACGTGGTCCGGCGTGACGACCTTGGTGATCGCCTGACCGAAGAGGGTGCTCGGCTCGGAACCCTCGTACGCGACGTCCGTGTTCAGCATCACCGCCAGCGTGGCCTTCGCCTCCGGCAGGTACACGGCCAGCGCCTGATAGCCGGGCAGGGAGCCGTTGTGGCCGATCCAGCCCTGGACGTTGAAGATGCCCAGGCCGTAGCCGGTGCCGGGCAGTGCCTCGACGACCTTCAGGCGCTCGGCCTGGGTGGCGGGCTTGAGCAGCGTGCCGGTGGCCATGACCTTCGTCCAGGCCTTCAGGTCGTCGAGGTCGGAGATCATCGCTCCCGCGGCCCAGCCCCAGGAGGGGTTCCAGTCGGCAGCGTCCTCGGTCTTCCCGGAGGCGGTCTGGTCCGTGTAGCCCTGGGAGTGCGGCTTCGGGAACTCCGCGCCGACGGGGAAGAGCGTGTGGTGCAGCCCGGCCGGCCGGACGACCTTCTCGTTGATGTAGTCGTCGAGCTTCTGCCCGCTCTGCTTCTCGACCACCAGCCCGAGCAGGATGAGGTTGGTGTTGCAGTAGTAGAACTTGGCTCCGGGCTGGAACAGCACCGGGTGCTTGAAGGAGTACGCGAGCAACTCCTGCGGGGTGAAGGGCCGTCGGGGATCGGTCGTCAGGGCCTTGAAGAAACCTTCGTCCTCGGAGTAGTTGAACAGCCCGCTCCGCATCTCGGCGAGCTGGCGCAGCGTGATCCGGTCCCCGTTGGGCACGCCGGCCACATACATTCCGATGGGGTCGTCCAGCCGCACCTTGCCCTGGTCGACGAGTTGCAGCAGGGCGGTCACGGTGAAGGTCTTGGTGACGCTGCCGATGCGCATGTTCATGTCCGTACGGATCGGCGCACCGGTCGCCTTGTCGGCGACACCGAAGGTCCGTACGTACGAGCCCTTGCCGGGCGCCGAGAGCGACACCATCACCCCGGGCACCTTCGCCTCGTCCATCACCTTCCGGACGGCATCGTCCAACTGCCGTGCCACGGCGGGCGTGAGCTGCGGAAACTGCTGATCGGCGGCAACGGGCGCCGAGGCCGAGGAAACGGTCCCCGCCGGCATGTCCACCGCCCGTCCCCACCCGAGGCTCACCAACACCAGCCCCAACGCGGCCACCCCCACCGCCGCTCGACGCACCCGTGTAGACATGCCGCCCTCCTACCACGCGCAGCCCAGGTCCAGCCTCTCCAAAGTAGCCCGGCCCCCACCCCCCAGCGACCCGGCGGCCCCAGGACTCCCTACCAGGCCACACCGACCCCGGCGACGACAGGAGGACCCGCCTTCTTCCTCGGCCTGCCCCACGCCATCGGGCGGTACGGCCCGACGGGCGAAATCGGTGCGGCAGTACTCGGCCCGTGACGGATTCGGGCACCACAGCCGCAGTCGGCAGCTCCCCGGTACGCACTGGACTGCCATCGAGAGCGAGCCACCGTCGTGAAGCACGGTAGCCGTGAGCACGATGAAGCCGTGGCCGCCCTCCGTCTGGCTTGGAGGTCCCGCACCTCTGGGAGCATGGAGCACCGGATGCCGGGGCTCTCCGTATGGCGACGGCGGAGCGGCGGAAGGTCCGGCTGGAACGGGGGAGGAACAGTTGAGCGGGCTGAGCTTTGTCAACGTCTGCTCGGGGGCAGGTGGACTTGCTCTCGGGCTGGAACGAGCGGGCTTCACGCCTCTTCTCCTCCTGGACAACGAACCGTCTGCCTGTGACACGCTCAGAGCCAACCGGCCGCATTGGAACGTGCTGAAAACCGACCTTCTCGACTTCGACCCCGTGGACCATCCCGAGGTGTACGACGTCGATCTGCTGGCAGCCGGACTTCCCAGGGTGAGGTCGAGCGCGACGGTGACGCGTCGGTCGGACGCCGAATTACGTCTCATCGAGGCGACTGCCTATCTGGTCCACGCCGTCCAGCCACGTGCACTGATCATCGAGAACGTGCCCAGCCTGGTCGACGAGGACGACTTGGCGCCGATACGGGACTTCCTCCGCGACGAGCTTGAGCACCTCGGCTACGCACTGACCTGGTTCATCCTGAACGCTTCCGACTTCGGAGTGCCCCAGCACCGTCTGCAAGGCATCGTCGTCGCCGTCAAGCAGCAGTGGGCCGGTGCCTTCCGACCGCCCCCACCCAGCGTCCACCGGCACGTGTCGGTGGGAGAGGCGCTGGCGCCGTCGATGGGTTCCTGCGGCTGGCCGGACGCCGACCGTTGGGCGGCCCAGGCAACGAGCGTGGCGCCTACCTTGGTGGGCGGATCCAAGGCGCACGGCGGCCCCGACTTCGGGCCGAGTGGCACGAAGGCCAAGTGGCGACGGATGGGGGTCTACACGAAGTCGTTCGGAGACGAACCGCCCGGCCCCGATTTCACGTGGGATCCGTCACTCGATGACGACGGACTGGTACGGATCACGGTCGACCAGACCGCCCTCCTCCAAGCCTTCCCCGAAGCCTGGCGGATCTCCGGCCTCAAGACCGCCCGGTACCGCCAGATCGGGCACGCGACCCCACCGCCGGTCGGAGAGGCGCTGGGACGGGCCGTCGCCGGAGCCTTGAACAGGGATCCGCGAGGGCCTGCGGCCGGCTAGACTTCCGCCACATGACCAGCTCGGCGCACCACCAGCCCATCCTCGACAACCCTTTTGTCCTGGATCTCTTCGCAGGGCCCGGAGGGCTGGATGTCGCGGGGCAGGTGCTCGACATCCCGAGCCTCGGCATCGAGTGGGACAGGAGTGCATGCCTCACGCGATACGCGGCAGGGCTGGACACCCTTCACGCCGACGTGAGCGCGGTACGCAGGGACTCCTTCGAGTCCCTGCCGCCGGAGATCAACGTACTCGCAGGTGGGCCCCCGTGCCAGACGTACTCGGTGGCCGGGCACGGCGCCGGACGCCAGGCCTTGGACCGGGTCGAGGAGTACATCGAGCGGCTGGTGGCGGGCGAGTCCGACCAGAAGATCGACGAGGACCTGAAAACCCTCACCGATCCGCGCACCGCGTTGGTCCTCGAACCTCTCCGATACGCGATTCAGGCGACCAGGAGCCCCAATCGCGAGCACCGCCCGTACGACGTCATCGTCCTGGAGCAGGTCCCCGCGGTGGCCCCGCTCTGGAGGCACTACGCCAAGGTCTTGGAGAAGACGGGGCTCCCCGACGGGACCAAGTACAAGGTCGTCGTCGACATCCTCGCCACCGAGACCTACGGGGTGCCCCAGACACGATCCCGCGCGGTGCTGATCGCTCGGCGTGAAGGCCTCGGCAACCCCTCGCTCCCCCTCGCGACCCACCGTTCCTATGAAGCGAAGGAATGGAATCGGAAGAACGGGACAAGCGAACCCGACCAGGCTGCGGACCAGGCCCATCAACCGCCTCTCTACGAAGCCGCCACCGCGTCGAAGAGCGCCGAGGACCCGCAGTCCTGGAGATCCATGCGGGATGCCCTCGCGGCACCGGTGGGCACACATCCGGGGCGTCCCGCTCCCTTCCTGGTGCGCTCGAACTATGGCAGTTCCGGAAACCCGGGGAGGCGTGGAGTACGGACCGACCGGCAACCCGCCGCCACCGTCACCGGTCGCATCTCCCGCTTCGTCGTCTTCGAGCACCTCGACGAGAACATCGTCTACGAGGGCCCTCGGTTCACCATGAACGAGGCCGGGATGCTGCAGAGCTTCCCACCGGACTATCCGTGGTCCGGTACGGCGCAGGCCCAGCAGGTGGGCAACGCCGTACCGCCCCTCTTCGGTGCCCACCTGCTGAGCGCCGCTCTGGGGCTCCCCAAGCCGGACCCGGAGGCGTTGAGGAAGCCGTGGCAGCCGGCCACGGAGGAACAGCGGGCCAAGCTGCGAAGCAGCGGCTGCGGGGCCGCCGACGCCTGCACCGACAGGTGCCCGCGACCCAAGGACCAGGTGCCGCCCCCTTCCTCCGTGCGCCCTCGCAAGAACAAGAAGGCGTCGGCGAAATAGGACGACCACCTCCCAGGTCAATCCCCGCTCTTCCGGCCCCTGACCGGCGCAGTCTCGAACAGCTCCGCAAAGTAGCGGGTGAGCGCCGCCACGGACTCCTCCGGCACGGGGTCCTCGTCGGGCCCGCTCGGGAGCTCGTACCGCTCGACCGGCGGCGCCGATCCCGCTTCCGCGATCCAGTGCCGCAGTCGGGCTGGGTCGCGGGGCTGGTCCGGCGCGAGGATGTCGTAGAGCAAGGTCGCTCCCGCCGTATTGATCGCGACGCTGAGGCCATTGATCTCTCGCCCGCCGGAGACCTGGCCACTCTTCAGAAGACGGACCAGGGCCTGAGCGGTGGGACGGTGATCGATCAACTCGCTCCGGAGAACGGTGTGGATCAGATCCTGATTTCCGCAGGCGATGTCGACCGGCTCGTAGTCCGACCCGTTCCTGAACAGTTCGGCCGCCCACCACAGGCGGGAGAAACACTGGCGGTCCGCGGGTCCCCGGAAGCGCTCGGCAGCGACGCGTCTCTCCGGCTTCTTCGCCGTCGGCTCAGACAGGTGCCGCCAGACCACGTAGTCCGGGGCGACAGCCAGGGCCAGGTGGTTCCACAGACGCTTGTCCGCCGCTTCTCGTCGCGTCAGGCGCAGCGTGGCATGCAGCCGTGGCGCGAGCCATGCGTCGGCTCGGGTGCGGTCCTCCCGGAACTCGAACACGGCGTCGTCCACCAGGCTCCGGATCGGCTCGACCCACCACCTGGCGTCGTCCTCGGGAAGCGGCTCGACGACTTTGGCGAGGTCGATGCCACCGTGAACCTGTTCACCTTTGAGCAGCTCCTCGGTGAGGAACGGATCGACGGCAGAGGTGGCGAGCAGCCCCAGGCGCTCCGGTACGTGGTTCGGTTGGGTGATCACGTCTCACTCTCGCGGTTCATCTGTTCCAGACTGCGGATGGCAAAGGCGAGCGCCTTGGTGGCATCGGCGCGGCGGACGGCCGCGTAATGGATACGCGTCTGCAACTCCACCCAGCCTGACTCGCCGGTGCGCCGACGATGGACCTGTCGCAGGGCCTCCTCGACATGAACGCCGGGAATCACGTCCGGGAGCATCTCCCGCAGCACCTCGCCCTGCCAGTCGGTGGGGAAGACGGGCCGGCCGCCGGGTTCCACCTCCAGATCGCCGATGGCGCTGTGAAATACCGCGGTCCATACGTCGGTGGACATCTGGGCGACCAAGAGGTCGCGCACCTTGCTCTCCACACCCGACCCGTTGCTGTCCAGGAGGTCGATGACTCCTTCGACATCGGTGTTCACGAAAACGGTGGGGACCCTGGCCGAGGTGTCCACGACCCAGGGCGCGTCGGCGTAGGCCTGAAGCCACTCGCGGGAGCTCTTCTTGAAGGACGCTTTCTGAACCTCGAGTTGGAGCCCACGGACCGGCTCGTCCGAAGCCGTGTCGATGATCCAGCTTCGGTCGGTCTCGGCGATCGACCGTCCGCGCACTCCGTCCACTGTCCCGACGGCGTACACGGCGACGTAGGCCCGACCGAGATGATCGTCACGGAACACCTTCAGCGCGCCGGACCAGTCCCGGCCGCCCTCCACGTCGAGCGTGAGATCCACAGAGGTACGAACGTTGGTCTCGCCATCCGTCAGGACGGCCAGGACGCGCAGGTCCGACCAGGGCGCGTCCGGCGCGTTCGCCCCGGGCGGCAGCGTCGCCGAAACGGCGATCTCGGCGCTCACCCAGTCGGTGTGCCCCGCGATACCAAGCGCGACAGCCTGCTGTTGGGTCGAGTACGCCGTCGTCTCCAACTGGTCACGGGTGCCGTCGGAAAGCCTGAGGGCGACCGAGGTCACCCTGAGCAGGACCGGCCGATTGAGTCGCTTGTACGGGTAGAACTTCACGTGTCACTCCCCCTTTCCGGCACGGAGCTCGACAACGAGACGGGTCAGAGTGGTCCTGACCGGGTGGCTGGTGACGTCGGTGGTTCCTCGGAACTTCGCACGCCGCGCACCAGGTGTGAAGTGCAGTACTCCGTCGACCGCTTCGCAGCCCTCGACGCCCACCAATTCCGCCCAGTCCAGCCGGGGGCGGCCCCCCGAGCGCACGTCCAGCTGTGCCACAGGCACCATCGGGAAGATCTCGTCGCCACGCGGAATGCTCACTTCGCCGTCGATCCGCCACTCTCCGGCGTCGCCGACCGCCGCGTCGAGGCCGTCCAGGACCGGAACCACGGGGCCGGCAGGTGTCTTGGCCTTGGGCCTCGTCCGCACCGTCAACGCCTTGCGCAGGGCCTCACCGCCTTCTCCGCTGCTTCGTTTCGGCCGTGCGACCAATTCCCTCGCCGCGTTGTTGGCCTCGGCGGTCATTGCGTTGATACGCCGATAAGCGGATGGTGACCACCGCAGCGTCAGCTCTTCGGTCTGTCCCCAACGGTCATGCTCGGGTGGTTCCGCCGCACGCAGGAAGTCCTCGGCCTCCTTCGCGAAGGGGGCCGTCTCCCCGGCTGCCTCCCCGAGCAGCAGAACGGCCTGGAAAGGGTTGGTGCTGTTCGGCAGCCTCGGGACCACGGCCCTCTTGACGGTCATGCGATTGCCGCGCACCGAGTGCATCCGGTTCTTCGCTCCGTCCCTGTCCCCCTCGGCTTCCGTCACGAGCAAGACCGCTTGGTGCGTACCGAGCGTCCCATGAGCACCTCCGGACAACGGCAGCTTCAACGGAATGCTCCGAGCCGCCACCTGCCCGGCTTCGGTGAGACGGTCCACCGTGGTGCCCTCGTAGTGCGCCCTCAGGGCACGGGTCCGGGCGGGCTGTTCGACAGACGGGTCCACCTGCTGCTCCGCCACGACTTCCTTGCCGTTTCGCAGAGCGCGGACAGAAACCTCCAGGAGGGGGAGCTTGCTGCCTCCGCCGGTCATAGCGGCCCAGAAGTCGCGCCCGAGTGCCTCGACCAGCCGGGCGTGCATCGTGGTGATGTCACGCGTGTCCTCATCGCTCTCCTCCTCGTCGATGAATCCGTCGTCGGGATCGGAGGAGTTCGCTGCGAGGCCGGCCACATCGTGCGCACCGACGATGAGGAAGGACGTACCGGGTTCGTCGCTCTCCCGGGCCAAATACAGGTTCTCCACGGTCTCCTCGTCCGCCCACCAAGACCGGGCGACCATGGCCCCGGGCGAGTCGGGATCAGGGCGCCCGAACCAGGCAGGACCCGCGTACGACTCGCCGTCGACCTCACGCCACGGCAGTTCGAGGCGGCCGATGACGCGTCGCTCGGTGCGGCCCTCGTGAGGCACGGAGAGAGTGGAGTTGATGAGCACGAGCCCGAGGGAGCTGGTGGCCCACAGCGTCGCCTTTCCCAAGCCGTACGAACCGCCCGCTCCGGGACCGGACTTGAGGCTCTCCAGTTGACGTCTCACCACGGCGGCGAACTTGCCGTCCGCGTAATCGTCGCCGATCAGCCCGGAAGCGTTGTAGTCGTCGACGCGCAGCAGGACCAAACGGCCCTTCTCGTACATGTCACGCACTCCGGCATCCACGACCCGACCGACCTTCTGGTTGCCGGCGGTCTCCGAAACGGCGGAGTAGTGCGGAAAGAGATCGTTCCAGAGGATCGCCTCGCGGAAGGCGTCCAGGGCCGCGCCGGTGAGCTCGTGCAGGGTATAGCGCACCTTGACGGGGCGGCCGTTCTCGATCAGCCGCTCGTCCAGGCTGTTCTGGCATGTCTCGCGAGCGAGGACCTGCACGTCGGCGTCGAAGGCGAAGGCGGCGGCATTGCCCAGGTCACGGCCGCCATCGGGGTAGCCGGGGCGGTGGTACCAGGTGACCGGAAGGCCGGCCTGGGTATCGGTGGTGCGGGTGTGCACCGTGCCCACGTCTGTGCCGAGCGCCTTGGCGATGTCCGACATGACGGTCGGACGAGGAGTCGACCTGCCGGTGATCCACGCCGACACTGCAGCCCGAGTCAGCTTGAGCTCGTCGGCCAGTTCGGCCTGCGTCTTTCCCGCGAGCTTGAGCTGTCGGGCCAACCAGGGCCCGAACTCCTCACCTGTCTCCACGTGCCGCCTGCTCTCTCTCCTGGACCTTCCATGCCATCGCATGGTGTGGATCAGAAGGCTAATTTGACATGAATGGAAACGTCAACCAGCAGTTGATCGAGAGCGATTCGCCAGATCTCCTCAGCTCGATGTCCACCTTGTCCCAAATGCGACAATTCAGGCCTGTCGTGCAACCCCCCTACAAACGGAACCGCCAACTCCCTTCAGGGGAACGGGAGTTCGGCTTGCCTGTTCGACTGAATACCCGATAGGGTCGCCGACGATGGGGATCCCATCTCGCTCGCGAAATCCCGAAATCATTGGGATGGTCGGGCGACCCGGGGAGAACTGCGCCCAGATTCCCGCCTTCCGCCCGGCCAGAGCCGCACAGTGAAAATTGTTCCGTAAAGGGCTGGCCGTACGAGACCTCCATCCCCTAGCTTGATCGGGAATGAGGAAGGAGGCCTCGCTCCAGACATAGATTCGTCTATCTCATTTCACACGGGGGACGTGTACCCAAATACACCCCTGTGCAGCTGCAGGATGCGACAAACAGGGGTGGACCAGATGAATGAGCAGGACAGTGAATCACTGGACTCGTTTCGGGAGTCGAGTGCGTTCGAGATGGCAATCAAGACGGCTCGAAGCAAGGGCGCGGTTCTGTGGATTCTCCACGAAAACGGCCTGTCCGAGGTGACTTTCGCCTACAGGTTCCCCGTTCTGGCGAAGGTGGCCCAGGACCTGCCTGACGCTCCGGACGAGACCGCTCCCTCGGTCTGATCCAGCACGTCACGAGGCTGAAGTCTCGGTCTCGCAACAAACGGCGCCTTCGCCGTCAACCCCCCGCTTCACGCAGGCACTGTGGAAAACAACGTCCAGTGCCACGGCGAACACGGGCCGGCCGGCCCGTGTTCGCTCTTTCGTCCGGATCCTTGCTACTCAGGAGCGCAGAAGCAGTGCCGCCACCGTCCTCTTCGGTCGTTCAAACCGTTCTCGAACAGTCCTCGCGTGTCCTGCAGACTTACGCCGTGGACCCCGGCCTCGTGACCGAGCACGCCAATGGAGAGCGCCGTATCACCCAGGGCGGATATGGTGATCGGCAGCTTTTCGAGCTCGTTCAGAACGCGGCGGATGAAATGGTCGACGAGACGAGTGGGCGAATTTGCGTCATCCTCACGGGAACCCACCTGTACTGCGCGAACGAGGGTGCACCGGTCACGCCGGAAGGCGCAGAGACAATTCTTCGGATGAGTATGTCCAAGAAGCGTGGCGGCCAGATCGGTCGTTTCGGAGTGGGTGTCAAATCGGTTCTCGTGGTGACCGACGCGCCGGAATTCTTCAGCAGCACCGGAAGTTTCGGATTCGACCGCGCCTGGTCATACGAGCAGATCAGGGCCGTGCCAGGCGTGACGGCGCGCTACGGCTCCGAGTTCGACGCCCCCGTGCTGCGGATGGCCCGGCCTTTGGACGTGCAGGCCGAGCGCGCTTCCGATCACGTCCTCAACGAGCTGCTGAACTGGGCCACCACCGTCGTTCGTCTGCCCCTGCTCCCGAAGGCTGACGACCGGCTGGGCCGGGACATGCACGGTGGGCGTGGCAAGGACCACGGCGAGCCCCGCGAAGAATTCCCGGTCGGCTTCCAGCTCTTCTCGCCACACGTCGCCAAAGTCGTGCTGGAGGACCGCCGGCCACGGCCCATGGCTCGTCGGACACTGACCGCCCAGCGGACCGGCGACCTGCACACCTTGATCGAGGAGCGAACCGGCAAGCCCGTCGCCACCGACCGATGGCGCGTGTTCACCACCACCCACGAACCCGGTCCCAGTGCCCGAGCGGACGCCGGCGAACTGCACGACCGGCTCTCGCTCAACCTCGCCTGGGGCGTCCCCGCCCTGGAGAAGGACACGGAGAGCGGTCTGTACGTCAGCCCCCGATCACGCGGGCGCGGCAAGTTCTGGTCCTTCTTCCCGACCAAGTACGAGATGTCGTTGAGCGGCATCCTCAACGGCGCCTGGAAGACGAACGAGGACCGCCAGAACCTCCTCGATTCCTCTCCCTTCAACCAGGAGATGATCCGGATGTCGGCAAAGCTGGTCGTCGACTCCCTCCCCGCGCTTGCACCCGATGAGGACCCCGCCGCCTATCTCCCCCTGCTGCCCGGCCGAAGCAAGGAGGCGATCAGCTGGGCCGACGAGTTCCTGACCCGAGAGATCTGGGCCCGCACGGCGGACCGTCCTGCGTTGCCCGATCAGGACGGCGTCCTGCGCATCCCTACGACTCTGAGGATCCACCCGCGCCTCGACAAGGACTTCAGAAAACTGTCCAGGTGGCTCCGGATGTGGCACGAGTCCCCCGGGCGCCCCTCGAATTGGCTTCACCCGAGTGCCGAGGCCGACGCCCTGCGCTCCGGAAAGGTCGAGCACATCATCGCTGCGTCCGGGCATGAGCGGACGGATGTCCGGGAATGGCTGGAGGCTCTGGTCAAGAGCGGCACCGCCGAGGCGTCGGCAGTGGCCGTTCGCATCCTCGCGGAAATGATCGAGGACCGCTCTCCCTGTGCCGAAGAGGCCCGTAAGGCCCACATCGTGCTCACGGAGGAGCACGGTCTCGTCGCACCCGTTCCAGGCAAGGTCTTCCGCCGTGCCGGCCAGGGCGGACTACGCGAAACCCTGGTGTACGTGGTCGACGAGCTCGCCCAAGACCCGTCGCTGGCTCACGTGCTCAACGTCCTGGGCATTCGGGAGGCCGATGTCGAGGGCCGGTTCGCCAGCGTTCTCGATCAGGGCTTCGATCACTACGGCGACTCGGACTGGGAGCGGTTCTGGGAGCTGTTCCGTCAGGCGGGGGTGCGTCGGCTGGCCCACAAAGTCCTGGAGAAGGTACCCACTCCACGCTTGGCGCTCCGGGTGCGGACCGCCGACGGTCGGTTCCGGCCCATTGAAGACTGCATGCTGCCCGGTGCCGTGGTCGATGCGAAGCGCGACCCCGGCATCGCTGTCGACATGGCCTTCCACTCCGACGACACCCCGTTCTTCTCCCAGGTCGGCCTGCGGGAACGGCCGTCCGGTGGGGTCCGGCCCCAGGAGGACGAAGCGTGGTTCGTGGAGTACCGCGAAGCCCTCCACGCCGCCTACCTGCGCGGTCTGGACAGTCGCGCTCCGCGCCCCGCGCTGAGCCGGATGAAGGTCGAGGGGGCCGCGATCGGCGGCCCCCTCCACCTCTTCCGTGCCCTGTCCGAGGAATCCCGTGCCGCCTTCCTGAAGGTGCTGCCCGACGACGCCGTGGTGGACAACTGGACGCGCCAGATCGGCGCACAGACCAACACGCGACAGCCCGTGCCCTCGCCGATCCGGTGGATGCTGCGGAAGTTCGGCACGGTCGCCACCTCCCATGGGATCAAGCCGGTCAAAGAGGCCGTCGGCCCCCAGCTCGCCGGCTACCGGGATGTACTGCCGGTCGCAGACATCTCCCCAGAGAAGGCACGCAGGCTGCGGCTCCCGACCACCGTCGACGAGGTCCCCGCCGACCGCTGGGACGCACTCCTCGACGAGGTGACCCGAAGCGCGGACGACTCCTTCGTCGGCGCCACCTACGTGATGCTGACCCGTTTCGGCGCGGACTTCCCCGAGGACTCCCTGACCCGGTGCCGGATCGGCGACGCCTGGGAAGCCCGGCCCGACAGCGAGATCACCGTCGCCGTCGGGACCGCTCAGTACCAAGCGCTGCGCGCCGAGCAACTCCCGGCGCTGCTCGTGCCGACCGCCGACGACGCCGAGCTGATGATCGAGAAGTGGGGCATGCTCCGCTACGCCGACGTGATCAGCCTGGAGACCCGTGAAGTACCGATGGGCGACCCCGTGCCGCTGGTCGAGCTGTTCCCTGCCCTGCGGCAGCGTCTGAACAGCGGAAACCGGAACAGCATGGTGCAACGGTGCAGCGAGCTGGAAGAGGTCACCCGTACGCCCAAGGGCACGCGCACCTCCCCCCTGGACGCCGTACGACAGGACAGCACCGTCAAGCTTCGAGTCCCTCTGGCCCCGGAACCGATGCTGCGCCTGATCGACCGCGAACTTAGCTTGGGCCTCGGTGCCGCCGGGTGCCGAGCGGTGCTCGAGCACCAGGACCGTATGGAACGGGACAGCGAGTTGAAGGCGGCGCAGAAGGCCGTGCGCGAGTCCACGGACGTGGTGGCAAAGATCGAGTTGCTGATCGGTGCCGATGCACTTCGCACCGGCCTTCCCGAGGGATTGATGGAGGCCGAACTGCATTCGACCGATGGTGTGGAGCCGACCGGGCGCCGGATCGCGCAGATGGCGTTCAACGCGCACGGTGACGGTGTGTTGCAGCAGCACGCCAGGGACATCCAGGGGCGATTCCCCAATGCTCCGGTGGCCTACGGAGGTTCGTCCGCGGCCATCGCGTTCGTTTCGGATCTGAGGCTGCCGGTCGCGTTCGCCGGTTCGCGGGCTCCGTCTCCGCCCTCCTTCGAGACCGTAGAGGGCCCTCGGGATTTCCCGAGCCTCCACGAGTACCAGGAGGACCTGGTTCGGAACATCTCCACCATGCTCGACCGACTGGCGCCCCAACGCGGCATGCTGTCGCTGCCGACCGGCGCCGGCAAGACCCGGGTCACCGCCGAGGCCGTGATCCGCTGGGTGAAGCGAGTCGGCGACCTCAAGGGGCCACTCCTGTGGATCGCACAGACCGAGGAGTTGTGCGAGCAGGCAGTCCAGAGCTGGAAATTCGTCTGGAGCAAGGTCGGCGCCGACCGCCCGCTCACCATCAGCCGGCTGTGGAGCACCAACGAGGTGGGGGACGTCATCGACCACCCGCACCTGGTGGTCGCCACCGACGCCAAGTTGGAACGGTGCCTGGCCACCGATCAGTACGCCTGGCTGCGCCAGGCCGCTCTGGTGATCGTGGACGAGGCGCACACCGCCATCTCCAAGCGGTACACGGAGATCCTCGCGCAGTTGGGACTCACCCAGTACGAGACGGGCCGGCATCTACTCGGCCTGACCGCCACACCGTTCCGGAACACCAACGAGGAGGAGACCCGGCGCCTGGTCCGACGCTTCGGCAATCGGCGACTCGACGAAGGCGTTTTCCCGTCGGGCGATCCTTATCGCGATCTCCAGGACTGGGGCATGCTCGCCCAAGTCGAACACCGCACCCTTGAGGGCGGCCGAATCGAACTCACCCAGGACGAGAAGACACACGCCGATCGCATGGCCGTGCTCTCCCGCTCCGCCGAACAGCGACTCGCCGACGATCACGCGCGCAGTCGGCGCATCGTCGACTGCGTGGCCGATCTGCCGGACGATTGGCCGACGCTGCTCTTCGCCACCTCGGTGGATCACGCCAAGTATTTGGCGGCCATGCTCAACGACCGCGGTGTTCCGTCCGCTGCCGTGGACTCTACGACCAGTGCGCACGACCGTCGCACTCGCATCGAGAATTTCCGAAGTGGTCGTATCCGGGTACTCACCAACTACGGTGTGCTCACCCAGGGGTTCGACGCACCTGCCACTCGTACCGTGGTCGTGGCGCGGCCGGTCTACAGCACCAACGTGTACCAGCAGATGATCGGACGCGGACTGCGCGGACCGCGGAACGGCGGCAAGGACAGCTGCCTGGTTCTCAACGTCAGCGACAACGTCGCCAACTTCGACACCAACCTCGCCTTCACTCAGTTCGAGCACCTCTGGAGCCGGAAGTGACCGACATCTACCAGGACAGCCCTCCGCTCACCGACGAGCAGCTGGCCGTGGTCGAGCAGCCCTGGGATGCCCGGGTACTGGTCACGGCCGGCCCCGGCGCCGGAAAGACCCACACCCTGGTTCGCCGGCTCGACGCGCTGTGCAGTGACGAGGACCACGACCAAGCGCTGGAAGCCGCCGAGATCCTGGTACTCACCTTCTCCCGAGCGGCGGCTCGAGAACTGCGCGAACGGATCTCTCGACACGGGGAACGGGCGCACCGGGTACGTGCCCGTACCTTCGACGCGTGGGCCTACGAGGTGCTCCTTCAGGCACATCCGGATGGCGAATGGGGTGCGGTCGGCTTCGACGAGCGGATCGCCGCCGCAACCCTCGCGATCGAAAAGGGCGCGCTGGAGGTCGGCGACGCGGTGCCACCGGCCCATGTCGTGATCGACGAGGTGCAAGACCTGCTGGGTGGGCGCCGTGAGCTGGTGGAGACGCTCCTCGACCGGTACCAGGACGGCTGCGGCTTCACTGTCGTCGGGGACGCCGCCCAGTCCGTTTACGGCTTCCAGATCAAGGACCCGGGCGAACGAACCGACGAGACCGGTCGGTTCTTCGACTGGCTGCGCTGTTCCTACCCCGACGACCTGGTGGAGCTGCGTCTCACAAGGAACTTCCGGGCCACCACGGCCGAGGCCGGGATCGCGTTGGCGTACGGCCCTCTTCTCCAGCAGGTGACCGAACCGGACGAGGCCGATCGACTCTACGACGCATTGCGGGATCTCCTGCTGGATCCGGCGAACGGCATGGGTGATCTCGATGACGAGTTCACTCTGGAAGGCCTGCGGGACCTCTCCGACACCTGCGCCGTCCTCACCCGTGACAACCAGCAGGCCCTCGTGATCTCCGCACTGCTGCACCGGCACGGCATCGACCACCGGATACGGCGCCCGCTGGAGGAGCGTCCCGTGCCGTACTGGGTGGCTGAGCTGCTGCGTCGTACAGAGGCGACCGGCCTCACCGAGGACCGGTTCCGTACGCTCCTCTCGGACATCCCGTTTGCCTACGAACCCGACCCCACCGCCCTGTGGACGGTGCTGCGTAGGGTCGCGCGCGGAGCGGGCCGCGGGTTCCTCGATCTGGACCGGCTGCGCCGGGCGGTCGCCGGCGGCAGGTTTCCGGATGAAGCGGCTGATCCGGAGACCGCACGCATCGTCGTCTCTACGGTGCACCGGGCGAAGGGTCTGGAGTTCGACCGGGTGATCGTCCTGACGCCACCGACCCCGGCCGAGCTCCACAAGCAGCATCGGGACGAGTTGGACCTTCCCGCCGAAGCCCGCACCTTGTACGTGGCCATGACGCGGGCTCGCCAGGATCTCTATCACGTGGCCCCTCCCGAACTGCCGCACTTCAAGCGGGCGGGAAACCGGCGCAACGGCCGCCGTTACCTGGGGTCGTGGCGGTCCTACGACAGATACGGGATCGTCGCCGAGCCGAGCGACGTCTGCCGGAACGACCCGCCCGGCCACCGGACCGATGCCGTCACCACCCAGGCGCATCTGCTGGAGCGGGTGCGGCCCGGCCAGGAGGTGCTGTTCCGCAAGCGCCACGACCTGCCGATGGGCGAGAGCGAGAGCCCGCCGTACGCCCTGATCCACGAAGGCAAGGAGATCGGGGAGGCCTCGCAGCGGTTCCGTGAGGATCTTTTCCAGGTACAGAAGGTCAACCGTGCCTGGGACCCCTGGTGGCCCGACGAGATCCATGACCTGCGGATCGACACCCTGGAGACCGTGACGGGCAGCGCCGCCGCCGGCACGAACGCCGGACTCGGTGAGCGCGGCGTGTGGATCGCCCCGCGGATCACCGGCATCGGCCGGTACCGGCGAGCCGACGACTATGAGGAGCAGCGCGCATGAAGCAGGTGGCAGGTCCCCACTCCGAGCACTACCGGGTCCGGGACGAGGAGCTGCTGGTGGGGCTCCGCCGCGAACTCCTCGGCCCCGCACCGGAGGCCGTGCCGGATGATCGGGACGAGGTACTCACCCGGGACGCCCCGATCGACCGCTATCTGGCCGGCGTGCTCTATCCACGTGCGGCGGACCGGGCCGCGAAGGAACGGAAGGACGAGGACGCGGCGGAGCAGGAAGGCCTGGACGCCCCTCCTTTGCTCACCCGGGAAGAGGTCGAGGAGTCCGGCACCGCGCAGGAGGTGGGTGCTTCAGGGGACAGGCGTCCTTCCTCGATGGGTCTCACCTTCGCGGTCCGCCCGACCATAAGCAGGGTGATCGTGGTCTCCGCGCGCGCAGCTGCCTACGTACCCACCGACGCCGACGGCAATCCCGTCCCGGCTCGCCGCGCCGAGGCCCGCACCACCGCCGATCAGCGCGAGCTGTGGCGACGCAGGGAACTCTCCTTCCCCGACCAGCACATTGACGTGACCCGATCGGACCCGAAGAAGACGATCGAGCTCACCCCGGAGGCATCACTGCATGTCAACGTCCGGCCCGTCGATCCCGTCAACAACACGGTCACGGTCACGGTCACACTGATCAATGGGCAGAAAGTCGGCGAGCGGGATCTTCAGGACGCCTTCTCCCTGTTCCAGTGCGGTCTGACAGTACGGGCCGCCGACGGCTCGACCGCCTTCGTAGAACGTCCGGCCCCGGCCGCCGCCCATGACCCGGAGATCGCCACGAGTCGGTTGCTGCACCGCCATGCCCCGACGTTCGCCGTCGGTCACGGATGCGCCGCCGAGTGGGACTGGACCCCCCAGCCGGTCGGTATGACCGAGACGCAAACGCCCGCCGTCCCCGAGGTCCGGAGCCAGTTCGTACCAACCGTGGAGGTGCTGCTCACCGACTCCAATCCGGAGATCGACAGTTCGGCGCTGTCCATGCTCGGGCTGGCCGAGCAGTCCGACGCCGAGGTGCTGGCCGCTCTGGAACATCTAGCCACGGGTTACAAGCACTGGATCGACAGCAAGTCGGCCGAGGCAGAGGCTCTGACGGGCAGCCCTCACGAGAAGCCCGCGCGGGAGCAGGTGAAAGCCTGCGGCGAGGCGCTCCATCGCATCCGTGAGGGGATTGAGCTGCTGCGGACCAAGCCCGATCTGATGCACGCGTTCCGCCTCGCGAACCGCGCCATGGCAGACCAGCGTGCCCGCAGCAAGTGGGTGAAGGACGGCCGGATCGGAGCCCCCGATCCGACCGCCGGCCACTGGCGCCCCTTTCAGATCGCGTTCGTGCTGCTCTGCCTGGCCGGCATCGACGACCACGAGCACCGAGACCGGCGGATCTCCGACCTGCTGTGGTTTCCCACCGGTGGTGGCAAGACGGAGGCTTACCTCGGGCTGATCGCCTTCACGTCGTTCCTGCGTCGGATCCGCAAGGGCGCGGACGGGGGCGGCGTCACCGTCCTCATGCGCTACACACTGCGGCTGCTCACCCTCCAACAGTTCGAGCGCGCCGCGATCCTGCTCTGTGCCATGGAGCGCATGCGCCGCCGGATGCCAGAGTTGGGCCAAGAGGCGTTCTCCGTCGGCATGTGGGTGGGCCGTTCGGCCACCCCCAACACGCTGGCTGTGGCGGGCCGAAAGCTTGATGAGTTGCTAAGGAATCTCGACAAGCGGCTCGCCACCGAGAATCCCGTCCAGCTGCACGCCTGCCCCTGGTGCGGGACCCGCCTCGACGCGCGGAACTACGAGATCGATGAGGACGCCAAGCGGATGCACGTCCGCTGCCCCGGCGTGGACTGCGACTTCACCGACGGCCTGCCCGTCCATCTGATCGATGAGGTGGTGTACGCCGCACGACCGACCCTGGTGATCGCCACCGTCGACAAGTTCGCGTCGATGCCATGGCGCCCGGCGACCTCAGCCCTCTTCAACCGCGACGACGCCCCGGAGGGCGGCACGCCGCCCCCGGAGCTGATCGTCCAGGACGAGCTCCACTTGATCTCCGGCCCGCTGGGTACGCTCACAGGTCTCTACGAGACCGCCGTGGACGCACTCGCCGACCGGCCCAAGGTGATCGCCTCCACGGCGACCATCCGTCGTGCCGCCGATCAGGGGCGCCATCTCTTCGCCCGCGAAGTGCGACAGTTCCCACCCGCCGGGCTGGATGCCCGCGACTCGTGGTTCGCCGTGGAGACGCCGCGCGAGGAAAAGGCGAGCCGTCGCTACGTCGGCCTCCTGGCCCCGGGCACCAGCCAGTCCACCCTCCTGATCCGCACGTACGCCACCCTGCTGCACCGGGCCAAGCAGGCGAAGACGGAGGACGAGGTGCGCGACGCGTACTGGAGTCTGGTCGGCTACTTCAACAGCCTCCGGCTGTTGTCCGCGGCCGAGCTCCAGGTCCATGACGACGTGGTGGCCTATCTGGAGATGTTGGCCGAGCGCGAGCAGGTGGAAGTCCGCTCGGTCGCCAACTACTCGGAGCTGACGAGTCGTGTCGACGCCAGCGAGATTCCCAGCCGCCTCAAGGGCATCGAAAGGCGTCTTCCCGGCGATGACACCGTGGACGTCCTGCTGGCCACCAACATGATCGCGGTCGGCGTGGACGTGGAGCGCCTCGGTCTCATGGCCGTGATGGGCCAGCCGCAGACGACCGCCGAGTACATCCAGGCCACCAGCCGGGTCGGCCGCGCGCACCCCGGTCTGGTCGCGGTCATGTTCAACTCGACCCGATCCCGTGACCGCTCCCACTACGAGAGCTTCCAGCATTTCCACTCCGCCCTGTACCGCGAGGTCGAGTCCACTTCCGTCACCCCGTTCTCCGCCCGGGCCCGCGACCGGGGCCTGCACGCGGTGATCGTCGCCCTCGCCCGCATCATGATCCCCACCGCTCGACCCAACGAGGGCGCCGGCCGGGTCGAGTCGTACGAACACGTACTTCGGGGACGCATCAAATCGATCCTCCTGGAACGCGTGGAGGCAGTTGCCGGGGAGGAGATCGACACCGTGTCGCAGGCCTTCGACGAGTTCGTCGAGTGGTGGTGTGACGAGGCCGAGATCCACAGCGGCCTGCTGTTCGAGCCGCAGAGGGGCAAGCGCACCCCATCGCTCCTGAAGGCGTACGACGACGAATCACAGGACGCCGAAGCATGGCCCACTCTGTGGAGCCTGCGCGACGTGGACGCCGAGACCGCCCTGTTCATGGAGGGAACCCGATGACTCCGCCCCCCGCCCGCCGTCAACGCGCCGGCGCATCCGGCACCGCACCCGCCCACAACCTTCCGCGACGTGGTGCAGTCCGCCGCGCCCAGGTGATCACCACCTACGGCGTCGGGTCGCTCATCGCGGTCGACCACGAGTCCTTCATCGTCTCGGGACTCGACGGGGCTGAGCAGAGCTGGAGCCGTGACGAGTCACCAAGGATCCACGAACGGCGCCTGGCACGAGTGCTCGACGTCGATTCCTTCCGGCTGCCGCCCGCTTCCGATGACACCAGCAAGGACGGCCTCCGCGTCCGAAGATTCCCCTTGATGCACTCCTGCCCCGACTGCAAAGACCTCCAACGGCACCGCGACTTCAACCCACCTGCCGGGCGAAGCGTCTGCGGCACGTGCGAGGTCGACCTGGTCCCTTCTCGCTTCGTCGTTGCCTGCGAGGCCGGGCACCTCGACGAGTTCCCATACCGGCAGTGGTTGCACCGCTCCACGGACCGAGGTGCAGCGGGGGCGGCACAGTGCGGTGGGAGGCTCAAGATGCGAACGTCCGGGCGCACGTCCTCGCTCCGCTCCATTCTCGTCTCCTGCTCCTGTGGCCAGGTTCCCGAGGTCTCGATGGAAGGCTCCTTCCGCAGGAACGCGCTCAAGGACCTGGGTCTCAGATGCCAGGGAACCCGCCCGTGGCTCGGTGCGTCTCTCCCGGCTCAGGAGTGCGGACGAGCTCTGCGCACACTTCAGCGAGGTTCGTCGGCATTGTGGCAGCCGGTGCTGAAGTCGGCTCTCTCCATCCCGCCGTGGAGCGACGGCCGGTCGGATCCGCTTGCCGAACACTGGGCAGCACTCCGCGAGTACGACGGACGCGAGCAAGTCGAGATCTATCTCAAGGGTGCCTTCAAGGGCAAGTGTCCGGTGCCCCTGGACGAGGTGATGGCACTCCTCGACGCGGAGCGCGAGGAGGACCCGGACGGCGAGTCGGCTCCCACCTTCGACCACCGCTACCTCGCACTGCGCAACAAAGAGTACGAGAGTCTCCGCGCGGGCAACGAGGAGAGCGAGCACTCCCACGACGAGCAGTTCGTCTGCGAGGCCCCGCTGGGCAGCCGGAGCGTGCTCGACCCGCTCGGCGTCACCGGCCCGATGCTGGTCAAGAAGCTTCGCGAGGTGCGCGCCCTGAAGGCCTTCACCCGGCTCGTCGACGCCGAGTCGACGACCGACTCCACGGAGATGCCCCTGTCGGAACGTCGCCTGCGCTGGCTCCCGGCCATGGAGGTGCGGGGCGAGGGCGTCTTCCTCCGATTGGACGAGGACCGACTCGGCGCCTGGGAGAAAAGCGTGGCGGTGGCAGCCCGCGTCGAGCGGATGCGTGCCGCCCACCAGCGGGTTCTCGCACAGCGGGCCGATGACCCGAGCAAGGTCGTACCCTCCCCGGCAACCCCTCGCATGGTGCTCCTGCACACGCTCGCCCACGTCCTCGTCAACGAGTGGAGCCTGGAGGCGGGCTACCCGGCCGCGGCTCTGCGCGAGCGCCTGTACGCCGCCGACGACATGGCCGGGGTGCTCGTCTACACGGCGACGAGCGACTCGGCGGGCAGCCTTGGCGGTCTGGTCGCCCAAGGTGAACCGGAGACTCTCGGCCGTACGGTGCGTTCGGCCGTCCGCCGTGCCGAGTGGTGCTCGTCGGACCCGCTCTGCATGGAAACCGAGGCGTCCGGCGCCGGCGGAATCAACCTGGCGGCCTGCCACGCCTGCGTGATGCTGCCGGAGACGAGTTGCGAGCACAACAACATCCTGCTCGACCGCGCCCTCCTCGTCGGCACCCCCGATGACCCTCGACTCGGTTACTTCGAGGGCGTCCTGGGGTCTTGACGTCGAATCATCCGGCACATGTCGCCCCTCCCGGTTTCGGAGTCGGAGGACTGCCTCAACGGCTCCGAATTCGGGAGGGCACGCCCAAGCATCACAATGCTCACTTCGCCATACCCTCTGCGTCCATCCCGAAGCGCAATTGGCCGGCCGGAGACCTCCTGCGCCTGTGACCGTGCGCGCGGAGTCGATGCAGAAGGTCGGCGACGGCCTCGGCCGCAGTCGTCTCGGCGACGACGGTCATCAAACTGGTCGACACGGATACCGCAGGCATCGGCGACTCGGCGCGGCCTGACCGGGCCCGCAGCGCCGCCCTCTTCCGCTCGCCACCGAAAACCCCGGACGCCCTCACCATCCCCCCCGGCATCCACACCGACGGCCGGCGCCCGGAGCGCCTCTCCTCCGCCGAGTTCGGCCGCCGCGCGCCCCGTATTGCACCAGCAACGGCTGCCCAGGGAAGGATCGTCATCCTCGCCAGTGCGACGGCCGTGAAAAACCACATCTCCGCTCACGCACGCGACCCGTGGCCCCAGCCGGCGCACGCCTACGGGCCCCGGAAATAGCAAAACCCCCAGGTCACGGCGAGTGAGTCCTGGGGGTTCTACAGAGCCGCCTTCGGGATTCGAACCCGAGACCTACGCATTACGAGTTGTCCGATCTTGTTCCGCACGCGTCCGCCAGGGTCTCCGACAGCTACGTAAGCGCAGGTCAGAATGACTTCCCGGACATCCTCAGCTCACCCCGGACAGCCATGGACTCTGGGGTGACCGAGACCAGGACTGAGACCCGGCTCAGCCTTCCCCCAGTGCGGCAAGGTGATCGGCGAAGCTCTCCGTGAGGCTCCGCAGTACCGCCGCCCCCTTCTCAGCGGTGGCCTGAGAAGGAAAACCGATGACGCCACTCTTCGTGTACGCCTTCATGCCGAGCGTCAGTAGGAACGGCCGATCACTCGCATCGTGGTCCGCAGCCTCGTACCCCGGGCGAACGAGGTCCGGCTCCGAGTGGAGCAGGATCGAGGTTTCGATCTCTCCGGCGTGCATGTCGTCGTGTGCGCTGCTGCTGAGGCCAGCGTGTTCACGGGCGCTGTTCCACTCCCGGCCCTGCGGAAAGAGGCTCATGCGCGGCTCTGTGAGGTTGGCCTCCTGCACGATGTTCGAGAGTACGTAGTTGCCCCCGTGCGCATTGACGAGGACGAGCTTTCGCACCCCCGACGCTTCGAGCGATGAGGCAATGTCGGTGATCACTGCGTGCAGCGTCCGGGCGCTGATGCTCACCGTTCCAGGCCACGTCCCGTGCTCATGGCTGCATGCGATGCTGATCGGAGGCAGGGCCATAACGGGGTAGGCCGCGGCGAGCTCACGGGTGATGACGCACGCGATTGCGGTATCTGTGATCAGCGGCAGGTAGGCGCCGTGCTGCTCATACGACCCGACCGGCAGCACAGCGACGCGCGGCGCCTGTTCCTGGACATCGGTAGTGGTCATGGTGGGAAGCAGGTTCACGGCTCTCCTCTGGTCCGGTCAGCTCCCCTTCATACTGCCCAACAATCGGTTGAGCTCCGCAATCTCCACCAGCTTCCGCCAGGGCGCGAGAAACGGCTGCAGCCTCAACAGCTCCCCCAGAATGCGCGCCGAACCGGTCGCCTCAGCGATCGCTGCGGCCTGCGAAGCGGCGTTGTACGCGCCTTCCACGTCTTCAAGCTGGGCATAGGCTGTGGCGAGCCGAGCCAGACAAAGGCCACGGTCTCGCTGCTGCTCGGCCGGCCACTCCGTAAGACTCGCTTCAAGGGTCGCGACGGCTTGCTCCGGCTGTCCGAGATGGAGGGCGCATGCCGCTGCCTCCATGTCGATGTACGCGACCGAGCAATACGGAGCGAGCCCCTCCCCGACCGGGCCCTGGTCGGCCAGCACCCGCGCTTCGTCCAGCGCGCGCGTGCTCTCGTCGCTCTGCCCAAGAAGGGCATCCGCGTACGCCCTCGCACGAAGTGCAACGGCCCGAACGTCCTGGGGAAGCCCTCGCGCCTGCCTAAGCGCAGCGTTGGCCAGCCCAACCGCATATCCGGCTTGGCCCGCCTCCGCCGCGATGTTGCTCCGTCGCTGGAAGACGTAGGCGCTCAGGGCGGGGTCCTCCAGCTCCGAGGCGTAGTCCAACGCCCGGTTCGTCCATAGCATTGCGGACTGCGAGTCTCCCGAGTCCTGATGGAGCCATCCAAGCAGTTCGGAGTACCGGGCGCCCACCCGCACCGCTTCGTCTCGGAGCGGCCCCCGCGCTCCCTTGCAGACCTGTTCGATGAGCGGCATCTGGCTCTGGACAGCCGGCACGAGGAACCGTGGCCCCACTACAGGCTCCGCCTGCACGTGCTCCATGAACACTGCCTTCAGGTACCCGATGACTTCCGGGCTAGCCTGCATACTTGCGGCCCGCGGTGCGGGCAAGGACGGCAACGTATCGAGCTGCGATGGTGCGGCGTCGAGGGATAAGCCCAGCTCAACCCGCGTGGCCTGGTACGCCTCACAGAAGAGCGTCTGATAGTCCGACCCCGGCGGCCGGCGGCCGTTCTCGAACATCGAGACCTGAGCTTTGAGGCTGCTTCGAGAGGGGAGCTGGATGCCAAGCCGAACGGCTGCGTCCTCCAATGCATCCATCAGGTCGGCCTGAGACCACCCTCGCGCGGCCCTTGCTGCTTGGAGCTTCGTCTTCATGGCACCCCCCAATGTCCCGTGACGCAACAGGCGCCCATCATGCCCAAACAAGCCGCTGACGTGGGGAGTTAACAGGTAACAGCGGCCGACTGTTAACCCCTGTGCGCTGTGGATCGACTCGAAATGAGGCCTACTGGTTCTCGTCAGACAGGCCGGGGCGAGCAGCTTCAAGCTGCTGGACCCGGCCCTGGAGTTCAGAAACTCGGGAGGTGAGATGCACGAGCTGGTCCTGAAGCTCTCGGAGCCCCAGGGAGGTCTCCTGGGCCGTCGGATCCCCCTTCTTGGGGTCGAGCACGTACGTCCCGCTCCCCTGCTTGCCAACGACCAGACCGTCTTCGGCAAGTTGCCTGTAGGCGCTCTGCACAGTCATGAGGCCTACGCGGAGCTGCCTGGCCAGACCCTTGGCCCCGGGGAGCTGGCTCCCTGTCGGGTACACGCCGTCGCCGATGTCCTTGCGGAACTTGGCGGCGATCTCCTTGGCAGTCGGGGGTTGCTCCGGGTTCCAGTCCATGGATAGAGCGTAACCAACCTAGGTCTTTTTCCAAGGCGCCCTGCGGGTGCTTGACGACCGGCGAGCGACCTAGGTAACTTCGAATCAAGCAAGCGACCTAGGTAACTTGCTTAGGCTCCGGCTGTGTCCCCCTGCCTCGCGGCAGGGGAGCCCTCTTGGTTTCCACGGCCAGTCGGGAGCTACCGGCTTTGAGTTGAGAACTGAACAGCGTGCGAAGCAAGACGAGACGGGCGTGATCCCGTCCCCAGGGCGACGGGGTGTCGCTCGGCGGCAACACCTTCCTTTCACGTTCCGGCTCTGCGATCGCCCCTGGCCTGGGGTGCTACCCGGTTCGTGCCGCCCTGCTGGCGTCAGAGCAGTGACGATGACGCGCCCGATTTTCGGGCTCGGGACCGGCCGCCGTGGCAACGGCAGACCGGTGAAGCCCCACCCTCACATCGCTTGACCTCGCATTCAGGAGTCTTCGTGATCCGGTTAAGACCCTTGGCCGTCGCCCTGCTGGACCGGCAGGCCGGCACCGCCCTTCGCGTCTCCCCGAGCCGCCGCCCGAGCGCACCGGTCATAGCGGTGATTCGCGGAGTCGGGACACCCGCGCGGCCATAGCCGCGGCCGGTTCCCTCCTCCGCCCGTCCGTCGCTTCGGCGGTGTACGGGCGGAGTCGAGGGGAGCCGGAGTTCTTCCCGCTTGACCCCCAACGCAGTGCAGCCCCGGTGCTCGAACACCGGGGCTGCTGTTGGGTCCCGTTCCTCTACCGAAGGAGCAAGACCCGTGGAGTCCATCGCTGCACTTCAGAACCGTGTTACCCCGTGGTCCGACGGCCTGGAGCCGTCGGACGCGGAGCTGGACGCGATCGAGGTCGAGATGCCGCTGATCCTGGCGGAGGTCGACCTGCTCGACGCGCTGATCGCGCTGCTGGACCGGCCGGCGTCGGAGTTCGACGCGCGCCGGATTCGCCGGGCCCGTAACCGGGTCCTCACCGCCCGTACGTCGCTCGCCAACCAGGCCACCGCATCGCTGCCGGGTGGTGCCGCATGACGCATACCGCCCGCCTGGTCAACTCCTGCTGCGGCGAGTGGGAGGTCTACGTACCGACCGACAATCCCGTTCCGAGGGAGTGGCCGGAGCACCTGTTCGCCCGCACTTCGCCCATCCCCACCGTGGCCGAGCGCACCGCGGCTCTGGCCGGCCTCGGCTACGAGATCGTCCCGGGCCAGAGGTGGGCGTGGGACGATCTGGAGGACGACGACACCGGCCCGGTGCGCCTGGTCGCCTCGGTCACCGTCCGCCTGATCGGCTCTGAGGCCTCCCGGTGACGGCGCGCTCGCCGCTGGAGCAGATCGCCGCGCTTGAGGGGATGCTGTCGAAGCTGACGCGGGTGTTGGTGGCCGTCGCGTTCGTGGCGCTGGTCTTCACCGCGTCGAACGTGACGATGTTCGCGATCGACCACCACGTCTCGCCGTGGATCGCCTGGCTCCTGGACCCGATGGTCGCGGTCGCGCTCGGTACGGTCCTCATCTTCGACGGCCGTCTCTCCGAGTACGGGCTCTACCCGTCCGGCTGGGCCGCCGGGCTGCGCTGGTTCACCGGCCTAGGCACGTGGGTGATGAACTGCTGGACTTCCCTGTGGCCGGCTGGTGCCTCCTTCGGGTTTCCCCGCGAGGTGGACCCGGCCGGGCTCGTCCTCCACTCTGTCCCCCCGGTCCTTCTGATCGTTCTCGCTGAGGCGATCAACCATTACCGGGGCCAGATCCTCGCGAAGTGCGCCGTACTCCGGGCGCTGGTGGACGCCGAGGTGGAAGGGGTGGACACCACCACCACTGTCCACACCCCCTCTCCCCCCGTCCCCGTCGCGGCCGTGGTGGACGTCCAGGTAGAGCCCGTCGCCGAGGCGCCGTTCCGGGCGCCGCTGGTCATCTGCGGTGACCGGCAGGTGTTCCACCCCGTTTTCCCCCTCAGCGCCAGCCCCGTCCACCCGGGCGAGCCGGAGCCTGAACGCCTGTCGGCCGAAGAGGCCGCGAACGTGATCCGCGCGTGCTGGGTGCAAGGCAAGAACCTGCCGGAGGCGGCCCGGCTTTCCACCCGTTCCACCTCCTACGTCCACAAGCTCTACCAGCGCCTCAACGACGAGCGTCAGGCCCGTGACTTGGTCACCGTCGCGATCGGCGCCGAGGGATGAGCACGCTGCCCGTCTACTCCTGGCGCCTCGCCCCGGACGGGCTGGCCACCCGTCGCCAGCTCCGCGCCGTGGGGCTTCGGCCCGGTGGACAGGCCGTCGCAGCGCAGGTGGAGCGCCCCCGCTACCGGCGCGGCCCGCTGGTCGCCTACCTCTACCGGACGGAACTGGCCCTCCCGGTAAGGCCGATGACACCGGCCCGGGCTGCGGCGCTGGCGAAGGCCAATGCGGCCCGCCGGACCTGCCCCGAGTGCCGCACGGATGCCGGATACGTGATCCCGGCCTCGCTCGGAATGTGCGTCCCGTGCGCCTACCCCGAAGAACAGTGCGCTGCCTGAACACCTCGGCAGGGCCCGGCCGTCAGCCTCCTACAGCGCCGGCCGGGCCCCTATCTCCCCTGAAGGAGCACGTTCAGCATGACCGACACCATCACCGAACCGGTAGCTCCACTCGTGGAAACCGGCCCCGATCCGACCACCTCCACGGCCGGTGAGAACGCTACGGCCACCAAGGTCGACCACACGGCGGGCGGCTTCCCCGTGGTGCCGCTCGCCCTGTCCGGGGCGAACGCCACGGCGGGCCTGCTCGCCGCGGCCGCCCTCGCGGGTGGCCCGGTCGCCGCTGCGGTGGCGATGACCGGGGCCGTCGCCCTCGGAGCGGCCGCCCGCAAGCGCATCAAGCCCGGCAAGGCCAAGGCGGCTGCGAAGCAGACCGCTCCGGCCGCTCGTTCCTCCGGTGCGGGCCGCGTGCCCTCGCAGCCCCGCTCGTCGGCCCGCTCCGGGATCCCTGCTTCCCGCAAGGGCGCCGGGAAGGCGAGCCACCGGGCCGGAAGCACTCCGGCTGGCGGGAAGCACGGTTCACGTCCGGGCAAGGGCGGGATGCCGTCGGTCCGCCAGCGTGCCGGCCAGGCGGCGGGCCGTCTGGCCGGGGGCAGGGCGGGGCAGGTGCGCGAACTACGCGCCGCGGCCCGCGCCCAGTCCCCGAGCAGGGCGGCCGCCCGTACGGCGGGGGTGCAGGCGCGGCGGCAGGGCGCCGACAACAGGCGTGCTGCCAAGGCCGCCGAACGCGCCACCGGCACCCGCGCCGCTGCTCGCGGCCCGGCCGCGCGAACGCTGTCCAAGGGCATGTCCAAGGCCGCGGCCGTCCGCGACAAGGTCGTTGGCGCAGCCCGCCAGGTGCGGGACCGCGCCGCGGGCCGGGCCGTTGCCTCTGGCCGTGAGGGGATCCGGCAGACCGCGCACCGCAAGCGGGTCACCCAGCTCGCCGCCCCCGCCCGCAAAGCCGCCCGCAAGGCCCTGCGCCGCTCGGCTGCCCGCTTCCACGGCCGCCGGGCGGTGGCCGGGCTGCTCGCCGGGGCGGCCGGGGTGCTCGGTCTGGTGAGTACCCCGCTGGGCCGAAAGCTGCGGATGCCGTCGCTGATGCACCCCGGCCGGCGCCTGTACCGGGCGCTGGTCGAGCGAGCCCGCACGGCCCGTGAGGCCCGGGACGCGGAGATCCGCACGCAACTGGAGCAGGACGAGGAGGCGGCCGAGCAGCAGGCGGTGGCCGAGCAGAGCGACGACGAGCAGCAGATCGGGGACCGCGTCGAGCGGCCCGCAAACCACGTACCGGCACCTCCCACCAGTGAAGGAGCACCCCAGGTGAGCACCGCTTCCGGTTTCCGCTTCGAGGAGCACGCGGCCGAGATGGAGGCCGCCGCCCAGTCCTACGAGCCCGACAACGCAATGGAGATCCTCGCCATGATCGAGGGCCTGCCCCACGCCCTCGGCTCGGTCGCCAACGTCATGAAGATCCTCAGCGAGCGCGCCGACGAGGAGTTCCCCCTGCACAAGGCCGTCGCCGAGACGTTCCGCGACTGCTTCGGCGCAGTCATGGCGTCCGTGTCGCTCGCGGAGGAGATGGGGCCGGTGTTCCGGCAGGTCCACGAAGCCGACATCGCCCGCCACGAGGACCCCCGCAACGGCCTGGACGCCGAGAAGGGCTGGAACGTCTGAGATGAGCGCCCACACCATCAAGCACGACGGTGGTCCAGCGTGGGACTGGGCGGCCGGTCACCGACCCGTGACCGGCGCCCTGTCCGCCACCACCGGAGCCTTCGCCGTCGCCACCGTCGGCACCCTCGCCCACATGCCCCCCACCTGGGCCCTCGCCGTCGGCACCGCCGGAGCGATCGGCCACACCGCCACCGGCCTGCGCCAGAAACTCGCCGGACGCACCATCGGAGCCCGCGCCACCTCCTGGCTCCTCGGCGGCGGCTGGACCACCTGGGCCCTCGCCACCGGCCCGCTGACCTGGACCGCCCTCGGCTCGCTGGCCACCCTCGGCGTCGCCATCGGCGCCTCCGCCCGCGCCACCGGCCTCTACGAAGAGGCCCGCGAACTCGAAGCCCTCGAAGCCGCCGAACGCCACGTCGCCCGCGAACTCTCTGCGGAAAGGCGCGGCATCGCCGCCGAATGGGTCGACCGCATCCAGCGCGTCTGCGGCATCACCGTCCGCGTGCTGGCGGTGGAGATCTGGCCCACCGGGACCGGCTTCACCATCGACGCCGAACTCCCCGCCGGCGGAGTCACCTACGACCGGATCGCCCGCGAGAACGCCAAGCTCTCCGCGGACGCCCGCCTGCCCCACGGCTGCACCGCCGCAGCCACCCCCGGCGTGGACCAGGGGCGGGTGCTCATCGACGTGACCACCGCCAACGTGCTGGCCGCGGAAGTCCAGTACCCCTCCGACTACAGCGCCCTGTCCGTCCACACCGGGGTCCCGTGGGGGTACCGGACCAACGCGGATGAAATCCGCGCCTACCTGCGGGAGCAGTGCGCGCTGGTCGTCGGCCCGACCGGGTCGGGCAAGACGAACATGGTGCACGTCATCCTCGCCGGGTTCGCCCGCGCCACGGACATGCTGACCTGGGTCATCGACCTGAACGCGGGATCGGCCGGCCTGCCGTGGGTCCGCCCCGCGATGGAAGGCGGGCAGGGCCAGCCGGTCCGGCCGGGAGTCGACTGGCTCGCCTCCACCCACGACGAGGCCATGCTGATGCTGGAGGCGGCCCTGCGGATCGGCCTCTACCGCAAGCGCGCCTACCAGGACCTCATGTCCAAGGCGAACACCGACCTCCTCCCAGTCAGCGCCCAGATCCCTCAGATCATGATCGTGATCGATGAGGGTGCGGAGATCCTGACCAGCGCCGATGCGGAGATGCGCAAGCTCGCCAAGAAGATCCTTGAAGTGATCCGCATGCTCCGCGCGATGGGCATCCGCACCGTCCTCACCGCCCTCGGAGCGACCGGGGCGGTTCTGGGCAACCTGATGATCCGCCGCGAAGCCAAGGTCCGCGTCGCGCTGACCGGCGGTGAGACCGAGGGCATGGACCTCTCCAAGCTCTTCCCCGGCGGCCGCGGACTGCGGGTCGAGCAGGCACCCCACAAGGGCACCGGCTTCATGGGCACCCCCGAATCCCCGGTCGCCCTCTTCGGGACGTGGCGGATCCTGCCCAACCAGATCCGCGACATCGTCCACGCCACGTCCGACCGGCACCCCCGCCTCGACGACATCTCCGCCAAAGCCGCAGGCCCTGACTACGCCCGACGCTGGGACCACGCCCGTACCGCGTGGATCAACAGCCACCAGCAGACCAGCGATCCGGCCGAGCCCCCTGCCACGAGCAGCACCGCGACCGGTGTGAGCGCAGGTCTGAGTCTGTCGGCGCTCCGCGAAGACCCGTCCGCAGCCGCACGCGCCGTCACGGATGAGGATGTGATGGCGGCCGAGTTCATGGCCCAGATCGACGCGCAGTTCGGCACCACCCCCGAACCGTCGGCCGAGGTCGGACCTGTGGTCGAGGCCGAGCAGCCGGAGGCGGGTACGGGGCTGAACCTGTCCGCGCTCCGCGACGGCAAGGAGACCGGGCCCGCCTGGCTGGCGGACGCGGTCACCGCGATCAATGCGGCCGGGACGGACGGGATGAAGCCGGCCGCCGTCGCCGACCTCGTCGGCCGCAGCCGCGAGGCGGTCCGCAAGACCCTCAAGGCCGCCGCTGAGCGAGGCGAACTGATCTACCGCGACCGCGGCCCCCACTCCGTCTACGTCCACCCCGACCACGCCTGAGAGCGCCACACACGGCTACCGCCTACTGCCTACCGCCAACTTGGCAGTGGGCAGTAGAACGGCCCGCTACTGCCCACCAGGGCCCTCCATCGGGGCTTTTGGCAGTAGGCAGTACCGGGTTGGCAGTAGCCAGTAGGCAGTAACCACGCACACGCAGAGCGACCACCCACCGCGCCCGGCCGCACACCACGGGGCCGTCCGCACCGCGTCCAGGAGCCTGCAATGCCCTATGAACCCACCCTCCCGAGCACCACCGCGCCCGCCCGCTACGGCGACCCGATCCTCTACCCCAACGCCGTCCAGCACCCCGTGATGCCGCTCGCGGAACTGCCTCCCGGGGTCCAGCTCGTCACCCTGCCCAACGGCATCCGCACCCTCGCCTACACACCCCCAGCCGAGCCCCTGCCGGCGCCGGTCCAGCCGATCCCGGCATGGGCCAAGACCACCGCACTCCTCGCCCCGACCCTCGGCGGCGGCATCGCCGCCGCCGGATTCGGGATCGCCTACGCAGCCCCGGGACTGATCGCCATGACAGATGCCCTCTGGGCCGCCATCGCCCTCATCGCCGCCGGCGTGCTCGCCCCCGCTCTCCTGCGAACCACCCGCAGGGCCGGACAGGGCACGGCGCCGGTGCAGCACATCACTCAGAACATCAGCGCCACCGGCCTCTTCGGCCGAGCCAGCGGCACCCTCAACAACCGCTGAAAGGCAGACCTATGGACCAGAGCCCCCTGCGTGAGCGCGTATCGGACGCGGTCGCCCTCTTAGCCGGCAAGCGCACGATCCGCTGCCCCGACCCGGGGTGCCGGGTCAGCGTCCGCTACCGCCACGTCGCCCCCGACGAGGCCAAGCGGCTGACCGACCTGGCCACCGACCACACCCGCCACTGAACACAGCGAGGGCGGCCCCCTCTCACGCCAATGAACCGGGGCCGCCCTCGTATCCCAAGCCCTCAACAGACCTGTGGAGGTCTCCAGCATGACCCATCCCGTCCACCTCCCGCCGGAAGGCGGCAACATCAGCCTGTGCACCGGGTCCGCCGCCCTGGACCTGGCCGTGGAATCCGTCACCGGCCTGCCTACGACGCTGGTCGCCGAGAAGGACCCGGCCGCGTCCCGGCTCCTCGCCGCCCGCCTGCCCACCGCCCGCAACCTCGGCGACCTCACCGCGGTCGACTGGGCCGAACTGGCCGCCTCGATGGCGCGGCCGGCCACTCTGACGGCCGGGTTCCCCTGCCAGGACATCTCCAACGCCGGACCTCGGGGCGGAATCGCCGGTGACCGCTCAGGACTGTGGAAAACCATCGCCCACGCCATTCGCCACCTTCGACCCCACCTCGTGTTCCTGGAAAACGTCGCCGCCATCCGAAGCCGCGGACTCGACACCGTCGCCGCCGACCTGGCCGCGATCGGGTACGACGCG
>NZ_LFML01000028.1 GCF_001044425.1 Streptomyces roseus | reverse complement strand
CCGGAGCCGCGAACGCGCTCCGCCGCCCCGGAGCCCGGCGCGCGGGCCGCCGCACCCGCTGCCGCCGCTCCCGCCCCGCCCACTCCCGCCGTACCCGTCGCACCGGCACCCGCTCCCGCCGTACCGGCACCCGTACCCGCCGCGCCGGCACCCGCTGCCGCCGGGCCGGAACCGAGTGGGATCGCCGCGGTGATCGGGGAGTTGATCGGGCTGCGGGCCCGGGGCCGCGGCGGGGAGGCCCACGTACTTCTCTGCGAGGCGGCCGCCTGGCCCGCCGAGCGGCTGCCCGGCCTCGCCGACGAGCTGGTCCGGGCAGGGCTCGGGGCGGACTGGGCCACGCTGCTCTGGGAGGCGGCCTCGCTTCCGCCCGAGCGCCTCGCCGCGGTCGCCGCCGCCCTCGGCGAAGCCGGCCGGCACGCCGACTGCGAGACCCTGCTGCGCCAGGGCGCGGCCCGGCCCGCCGCCGAGATCGCCGAAGCCGCCCTGGCCCTGGCCGGCACCGGCCGGACCCGCGAGGCCGATGCCCTGCTCGGCGCGTTCGTCAAGGTCCGCACCGCCGAGGAGGCGGTCCGCCTGGCCCGCCGCGATCCGCAGTGGTTCACGCCCCGGCTGCTCCGGGCCGCGGGAGCCCTCTCGGCCGCGCACCACCGTGACCTCGCACACGCCCTGCGGGTTGCGAAACCGCCCGTCCGATGAGCGGATACGACCATCCGCTGCCATAACTTGATCGACTCACCCAACCGCGCACGGCGGTCTTGCCCCACGGTGTGACGAGGCCTACGTTCTACTCCCTACGCACACCGTCTACGTGCGTAGAACTCGGCGTTCCCGTCGCGAGGAGCAGCTCATGGCCCAAGTCGTACGCGCCGCACTCGTCCAGGCCACCTGGACCGGAGACACCGAGTCGATGATCGCCAAGCACGAGGAGCACGCCCGGCGGGCCGCTGCCGATGGCGCGCAGATCATCGGCTTCCAAGAGGTCTTCAACGCCCCCTACTTCTGCCAGGTCCAGGAACCCGAGCACTACCGCTGGGCCGAGGCCGTCCCCGACGGCCCCACCGTCCAGCGGATGCGGGCGCTCGCCCGCGAGACCGGCATGGTCATCGTCGTCCCGGTCTTCGAGCTCGAATCCGAGGGCTTCTACTACAACACCGCCGCCGTCATCGACGCCGACGGCAGCTACCTCGGCAAGTACCGCAAACACCACATCCCCCAGGTCAAGGGCTTCTGGGAGAAGTACTACTTCCGCCCGGGCAATCTCGGCTGGCCCGTCTTCGACACCGCCGTCGGCCGGGTCGGCGTCTACATCTGCTACGACCGCCACTTCCCCGAGGGCTGGCGCGCCCTGGGCCTGGCCGGGGCCCAGCTCGTCTACAACCCCTCCGCCACCCACCGCGGCCTGTCCTCCTACCTCTGGCAGCTGGAACAGCCCGCCGCGGCCGTCGCCAACGAGTACTTCGTCGCCGCGATCAACCGCGTCGGCCAGGAGGAGTACGGCGACAACGACTTCTACGGCACCAGCTACTTCGTCGACCCCCGCGGCCAGTTCGTCGGGGAGGTCGCCAGCGGAAAGGACGAGGAACTCCTCGTCAGGGACCTCGACTTCGACCTGATCAAGCAGGTCCGCGACCAGTGGGCCTTCTACCGCGACCGCCGCCCCGACGCCTACGGAGGGCTCGTTCAGCCGTGACCAACCCGATCCCCCTGCACAGCCGCCACCAGGCCGTACTGCCCGACTGGCTCGCGCTCTACTACGACCGCCCCATCGAGCTGACGCACGGCGAGGGCCGCCACGTCTGGGACGCCGACGGCAACCGCTACCTCGACTTCTTCGGCGGCATCCTCACCACGATGACCGCCCACGCCCTGCCCGAGGTCACCAAGGCCGTCGCCGAACAGGCCGGCCGGCTCATCCACTCCTCCACCCTGTACCTCAACCGCCCGATGATCGAGCTCGCCGAGCGGGTCGCCGCCCTGTCCGGCATCCCCGACGCCCGGGTCTTCTTCACCACCTCCGGCACCGAGGCCAACGACACCGCCCTGCTGCTGGCGACCGCGTACCGCCGCTCCAACCAGATCCTGGCGATGCGCAACAGCTACCACGGCCGGTCCTTCTCGACCGTCTCCATCACCGGCAACCGCGGCTGGTCCCCGACCAGCCTCTCGCCGCTCCAGACGTACTACGTCCACGGCGCCGTCCGCACCCGCGGACCCTTCGCGCACCTCGACGACGCCGCCTTCACCGCTGCCGCCGTCGCCGACCTCGAAGACGTACTGGGCCAGGCCCGCGGCGGGGTCGCCGCCCTCATCGCCGAACCCGTCCAGGGCGTCGGCGGGTTCACCGCCCCGCCCGACGGGCTGTACGGGGCCTTCCGCGAGGTCCTGGACCGCCACGGCATCCTCTGGATCAGCGACGAGGTGCAGACCGGCTGGGGCCGTACCGGCGACCACTTCTGGGGCTGGCAGGCCCACGGACAGAGCGGCCCGCCGGACATCCTCACCTTCGCCAAGGGCATCGGCAACGGCATGTCCATCGGCGGGGTCGTGGCCCGCGCCGAGGTGATGAACTGCATCGACACCAACTCCATCTCCACCTTCGGCGGTTCCCCGGTCACCATGGCGGCCGGCGTCGCCAACCTCGCGTACCTGCTGGAGCACGACCTCCAGGGCAACGCCCGCCGTGTCGGCGGCCTGCTCCTGGAGCGGCTGCGCGCCATCGCGGCCACCGTGCCCGCCGTACGGGAGGTCCGCGGCCGGGGCCTGATGGCCGGCCTGGAGCTGACCAAGCCCGGCACCGACACGGCCGACCCGGACGCGGCCGCCGCCGTCCTTGAGGCCGCCCGCGCGGGCGGGCTGCTGCTCGGCAAGGGCGGCGGCCACGACACCAGCGTGCTGCGCATCGCGCCGCCGCTCTCCCTCACCGTCGCCGAGGCGGAAGAGGGCGCCGAGATCCTCGAACGGGCCCTGCACAGCATCGTGTGAACGGGAGGCGCCGCACATGTCCATCCGCACCCTCATCCGCGGCGGTCTCGTCCTCACGGCCGCCGACGAACTGCACGCGGACGTCCTCATCGAGGACGGCCGCGTCGCCGCCCTGGCGGCCCACGGCTCGGCGGCAGCCGAGTCCTGGACGGCCGAGCGCACGATCGACGCGAGCGGGAAGTACGTGATCCCCGGCGGGGTCGACGCCCACACCCACATGGAGCTGCCCTTCGGCGGGACCGCCGCCTCGGACACCTTCGAGACCGGCACCCGGGCCGCCGCCTGGGGCGGCACCACCACCATCGTCGACTTCGCCGTGCAGAGCAGGGGCCAGTCCCTGCGCCAGGGACTCGACACCTGGTACGACAAGGCCGACGGCAAGTGCTCCATCGACTACGCCTTCCACATGATCCTCTCGGACGTCAACGAGGGGACCCTGAAGGAGATGGACCACCTGGTCGGGGAGGGCATCACCTCCTTCAAGCTGTTCATGGCCTACCCCGGGGTGTTCTACAGCGACGACGGGCAGATCCTGCGCGCCATGCAGCGGGCCTCCGGCAACGGCGGGCTGATCATGATGCACGCCGAGAACGGCATCGCCATCGACGTCCTCGTCGAACAGGCCCTGGCCCGGGGCGAGACCGACCCCCGCCACCACGGCGAGGTCCGCAAGGTCCTCCTCGAAGCCGAGGCCACCCACCGGGCGATCCAGCTCGCGCGCGTCGCCGGCTCCCCGCTGTACGTGGTCCACGTCTCGGCGGACGAGGCGGTGGCCGAGCTGGCCGCCGCCCGCGACAAGGGCCTGCCGGTCTTCGGCGAGACCTGCCCGCAGTACCTGTTCCTGTCCACCGACAACCTCGCGGAACCCGACTTCCAGGGCGCCAAGTACGTCTGCTCCACCCCGCTGCGCCCGCGCGAGCACCAGGCGGCCCTGTGGCGGGGCCTGCGGACCGACGACCTCCAGGTGGTCTCCACCGACCACTGCCCCTTCTGCTTCCGGGGCCAGAAGGAGCTGGGCCGCGGGGACTTCTCGAAGATCCCGAACGGGCTGCCGGGGGTGGAGAACCGGATGGACCTCCTCCACCAGGCGGTCCTGGACGGGCACATCAGCCGCCGCCGCTGGATCGAGATCGCCTGCGCGAGCCCGGCCCGGATGTTCGGCCTCTACCCGCGGAAGGGCACCATCGCGCCGGGCTCCGACGCCGACATCGTCCTCTACGATCCGCACGCCGAGCAGGTCATCTCCGCCGAGACCCACCACATGAACGTGGACTACTCGGCGTACGAGGGCAAGCGGATCACCGGACGCGTCGACACCGTGCTCTCCCGCGGCGAACTCGTCATCGACCGCCGCGAGTACACGGGCCGGGCGGGCCACGGGGCCTTCGTCCACCGCTCCACCTGCCAGTACCTGTAAGGAGAGTCCCCGCATGGACTTCGGCCTCGTCCTCCAGACCGACCCGCCCGCCTCCCAGGTGATCAGCCTCATGAAGCGCGCCGAGCGCAACGGCTTCCGCTACGGCTGGACCTTCGACTCGGCGGTCCTGTGGCAGGAACCGTTCGTCATCTACAGCCAGATCCTCGCCAACACCGGGAAGCTGATCGTCGGCCCCATGGTCACCAACCCGGGCACCCGCACCTGGGAGGTCACCGCCTCCACCTTCGCCACCCTCAACGACATGTACGGCAACCGGACGGTGTGCGGGATCGGCCGCGGGGACTCGGCGATGCGGGTCGCCGGCCGCGCCCCCAACACCCTGGCCCGCCTGGGCGAGGCCATCGAGGTGATCCGCGACCTGGCCGAGGGCCGGGAGGCCGAGGTGGACGGCAAGCCGCTGCGGATCCCGTGGATCAAGGACGGGAAGCTGCCGGTGTGGATGGCCGCTTACGGCCCCAAGGCGCTGGCCCTCGCAGGTCAGAAGGCCGACGGGTTCATCCTCCAGCTCGCCGACCCCTACCTCACCGAGTGGATGATCAAGGCGGTCCGGCAGGCCGCCGCGGAGGCCGGCCGGGACCCCGCCTCGATCACCATCTGCGTGGCTGCTCCCGCCTACGTGGGCGAGGACCTGGCCCACGCCCGCGACCAGTGCCGCTGGTTCGGCGGCATGGTCGGCAACCACGTCGCGGACCTGGTCTCCCGCTACGGCGAGCACTCCTCGATGGTCCCGGAAGAGCTCACGGAGTACGTCAAGGCCCGCCAGGGCTACGACTACAGCCACCACGGCCGCGCCGGGAACCCGTCGGCGGACTTCGTCCCCGACGAGATCGTCGACCGCTTCTGCCTGCTGGGCCCGGCCGGGGCCCACATCGACAAGCTCCGGGCCCTGCGCGACCTCGGCGTCGACCAGTTCGCGCTCTACGACATGCACGACGCCCGGGAAGCGACCATCGACGCGTACGGCGCCGACGTCATCCCCGCCCTCAGAGCCTGACCGAGATCCCCACCGACCCGAAGGGGCGCGCGTACATGCCGGACCACACGATCGGCGACACCCGGGACCGCGTGGAGCTCGCTCCCGGGGAGGTCCCCTCCGACGGGCGCTTCGCCAACCCCGACCTCCTCCCCGTACCGGTCGAGTCCCGGCGCTGGACGACGTACAACTTCACGGCCCTGTGGGTCGGCATGGCGCACAACATCCCCTCCTGGCTGCTCGCCTCCGGGCTGGTGGCCCTGGGGATGGACTGGAAGCAGGCCGTCTTCACCATCGCGCTGGCCAACCTCATCGTGCTGGTGCCGATGCTGCTCATCGGGCACGCCGGGCCCAAGTACGGGATCCCGTTCCCCGTGCTGGCCCGGGCCCCGTTCGGGGTGCGCGGGGCCAACCTGGCCGCCCTGATCCGGGCGGCCGTGGCCTGCTGCTGGTTCGGGATCCAGACCTGGATCGGCGGCTCCGGGATCTTCGTCCTGCTCGGCAAGATCTTCGGAGGCTGGCAGGACGCGGGGAAGATCGCCGGCCAGCCCTGGCCGCTGTGGCTGTGCTTCATCCTCTTCTGGGCCCTCGAACTCGCCATCATCTACCGGGGGATGGAGGCCCTGCGGCGCTTCGAGAACTGGGCCGCGCCGTTCGTCATCGTCGGCGCGCTGGCGCTGCTGGTGTGGATCGGGGTCAAGGCGGGCGGCTTCGGCGCGCTGCTCGACCAGCCGTCCAAACTCGGCTGGGGGCAGGACTTCTGGCCGGTCTTCTTCCCCTCGCTCATGGGAATGATCGCCTTCTGGTCCACCCTCTCCCTCAACATCCCCGACTTCACGCGCTTCGGCGCCGGCCAGCGCAGCCAGATCCTCGGACAGACCCTCGGACTGCCGACGACGATGACCCTGTTCGCGCTGCTGTCGGTGTTCGTCACCTCCGGTTCGGAAGCCGTGTACGGCGCGCCGATCTGGGACCCCGTGGAGCTGGTCTCCAAGACCGACAGCGTCTTCGGGCTGCTCTACGCCCTGGTCACGGTGCTCGTGGCGACGATCTCGGTGAACATCGCGGCCAATGTCGTCTCCCCGGCGTACGACCTGGCCAACCTGGCCCCGCGCCGGATCGACTTCCGCCGCGGCGCGCTGATCACGGGCGTGGTCGGCGTCCTGATCATGCCGTGGAAGCTGACCTCCACCCCCGAGCTGTACATCTACACCTGGCTCGGCCTGGTCGGAGGCCTCCTCGGCACGGTCGCCGGCGTCCTCATCGCCGACTACTGGGTCGTGCGGCGCACCCGGCTCTCCCTGCCCGACCTCTACCGGCAGGGCGGCCCGTACTGGTACACGGGCGGCTGGAACGTCAACGCGGTGGCCGCGTTCGCCGTCGGCGGCGTCCTGGCCGTCGGGGGCTCGCACTCGGCCCCCGGCCAGGGCCCCTTCCCCGAGGAGGGGCTGATCCCCTTCCTGAGGCCCCTCGCCGACTACGGCTGGGCGGTCGGCGTGGCCTCCTCCTTCCTCCTCTACACCGCCCTCATGGTCCGCCGGCATCCCGCCCGCTGACCGGCGCCACCCGCAGTCCACCCGGAGGTCGTCCAGTGGACGGGACGACCGGTGGGGTTTGTCAGCCGGGCGTGGTGTGATGGGCACATGATCGAACAGTTCCTGGCCCAAGACCTGTCCGCAGTGGAAGAAGCGATCCGCAAGGCGGCGGCGGTCGAGATCATGCCGAGGTTCCGCCAGCTCGCCGAGCACGAGGTGGACCAGAAGAGCGGTCCGCACGATCTCGTCACCGTCGCCGACCGCAAGGCCGAGGAGCACCTGACGGCCTCGCTGACGCACCTGCTGCCCGGCTCCGCCGTCGTCGGCGAGGAAGCGGTCCACGCCGACCCCACCGTGTACGGGGCGCTGCGCGCCGACGCGCCGGTCTGGATCGTGGACCCGGTCGACGGCACCCGGCAGTTCGTCGGCGGCGACCCGGCCTTCTGCACCCTGGTGGCGCTGGCCCACCGCGGCGAGATCCTCGCCTCCTGGACCTTCGCCCCGGCGCTGGAGGAGCTGGCTACCGCCGTGCGCGGGCAGGGCGCGTACGTCAACGGCGAGCGCATCCGCAGCGGTTCGCCGCGGCCCGGCGCCGACCTGCGCGTCGCCATGGCCCACCCGCTGTACACCTCCGACGAGGACAAGGTCCGCCTCGCCCGGCTCGACGTGCCCGGGGTCGTGGCCCGGCCCTGCGGGTCGGCGGGCCTGGAGTACCTGAGGGTGGCCCGCGGCGAGATGGACGGCCTCGCCTTCACCTGGCCCTCCGCCTGGGACCACGCGGCGGGGCTGCTGCTGGTCGCCGAGGCGGGCGGCGCGCAGAGCACCGTCGCCGGGGTCCCCTTCCGCATCGACCGCGACAACGAGCTGCCGTTCGCGGTGGGCCGCGACGAGGCCACGGCCGTACGGATCCGCGAGCTGCTGCGCGGCGCCTGACCCGCGCCCCTCGGATCACGGCGGGCGCCGTCCGGCGCGGGCGGGGGCCGTGCCGGACGGGCCGAATATCCTGGGAGCTCAGCCGCCACCGGACGAAGGAGTCTCAAGGTGCCGTCGATTCTCGATGCGGTCGTGGTGGGGGCGGGGCCCAACGGGCTGACGGCCGCCGTCGAGCTGGCCCGGCGCGGCTTCTCGGTGGCCGTCTTCGAGGCCGCCGACACGGTCGGCGGCGGGGCCCGCACCGAGGAGCTCACCCTCCCGGGCTTCCGGCACGACCCCTGCTCGGCCGTGCACCCGCTCGGCATCGGCTCGCCGGTGTTCTCCACCATGCCGCTGGCGCGGTACGGGCTGGAGTGGCTGCACCCCCCGCTGCCCATGGCGCACCCCTTCGACGACGGCACGGCCGCCGTGCTCTCCCGCTCCGTCTCCGAGACGGCGGCCTCCCTCGGGCCGCGGGACGCGGGCACCTACCGGCGGCTGGTGGCGCCCTTCCTCGGCAAATGGGACTCCCTGGCACGGGACTTCATGTCCCTGCCGTCGACCGCGCTGCCCCGGGACCCGCTCACCCTCGCCCGCTTCGGGCTCGCCGGACTGCCGCCCTCCACCTGGCTGCTGAACCGCTTCCGCGAGGAGCGGGCGCGGGCGCTGTTCGCCGGGCTCGTCGCGCACGTCATCGCCCCGTTGGGCGGGATCGGCACGAGCGCCGTCGGCCTGGTCTTCGCCCTCGCCGCGCACGCCGGCGGCTGGCCCATGCCGCGCGGCGGCTCGCAGTCCGTCTCGGACGCCCTCGCCGGATACCTGCGCGACCTCGGCGGCGCCGTCCACACCGGCTTCGAGATCAAACGCCTCGACGACCTGCCGCCCGCCCGGGCGTACGTCTTCGACACCTCCCCGACCGCGCTGGCCCGGATCGCCCGGCTGGGACGCGCCTACGACGGCTACAAGTACGGTGCCGCCGCCTTCAAGGTCGACTACGCCCTGTCCGGTCCCGTGCCCTGGACCGCCGAGGCCCCGCGCCGGGCCGGCACCGTACAGATCGGCCCGCGCGCCCGCGACATCGACGCCGCCCTCCAGCTGGCCACCGGCGGGCGGGCCCCGCGCACCCCCTTCCTGATCACCGCCCAGCCCAGCCTGGTGGACCCGGGGCGGGCGCCCGAGGGCAAGCACGTGTTCTGGGCGTACGGGCACGTCCCCGCGGGCTGGGGCGGCAACCTCACGGACGCCGTCGAGCGGCAGATCGAGCGCTTCGCCCCCGGCTTCCGCGACCTGGTGCTGGCCCGCGCCACCGCCGGCCCGCCGGAGCTGGCCGCCCGCAACCCCAACTACGTCGGCGGCGACATCGCCTGCGGCGCGGCCTCCGGGCTCCAGCTGCTGCTGCGGCCGAAGCTCTCCCTGTTCCCGTACGCGACGGCCCACCCGGCCGTCTTCCTCTGCTCCTCCGCCACCCCGCCGGGCCCCGGCGTGCACGGCATGTCCGGGCACAACGCGGCCAAAGCGGTCTGGCGCCACCTGAGAAGGGCCCCCTCCTGATGGTGCGCATCACCCTCGTCCAAGGCGACATCACGGCCGAGCACGCGGACGCGATCGTCAACGCGGCGAACTCCTCGCTGCTCGGCGGCGGGGGAGTGGACGGCGCCATCCACCGGCGCGGCGGCCCCGAGATCCTGGACGCCTGCCGGGCGCTGCGCGCCTCCCGGTACGGCAAGGGCCTCGCGACGGGCCTGGCCGTGGCCACGACGGCCGGCCGGCTCCCCGCGGAGTGGGTGATCCACACGGTCGGTCCCGTCTGGTCCCGGGACGAGGACCGCTCGGCGCAGCTGGCCTCCTGCTACCGCGAGTCCCTGCGGGTCGCGGCCGAGCTGGGGGCCCGTACGGTCGCCTTCCCGGCGATCTCGACCGGCATCTTCGGCTGGCCGGTGGACGACGGCGCCCGGATCGCGGTGGAAACGGTCCGCGCGAGCGCCGCGGCGCCCGTGGAGGAAGTCCGCTTCGTCCTCTTCGACGAGAAGGCGTACGCGGTCTTCGAGGCGGCCCTGGCGTAGGGACCGGCCCCGCCGGGCCCCGGCCCGGGGCGGCCGGATCCGGCGGCTTGGCGCAGGGCCGCCCCGGGCCGGATCCGGCGGATGCGGTCAGGGGTGTCGGTGGGGGTCGATAGGCTTCTGGGATGAGCCTTGTCGACGCCCCCACCGAGACCCCCGATGCCCTGGAGGTGCTGCACCGCGTCTTCGGATACGACTCCTTCCGCGGCGAGCAGCAGCAGATCATCGAGCACGTGGCCGGCGGTGGCGACGCACTGGTCCTGATGCCCACGGGCGGCGGCAAATCGCTCTGCTACCAGATCCCGGCGCTGGTCAGAGCCGGTACGGGCGTGGTGATCTCGCCGCTGATCGCCCTCATGCAGGACCAGGTGGACGCCCTGACCGCCCTCGGGGTCCGGGCCGGCTTCCTCAACTCGACCCAGGACCCGTACGAGCGCCAGGCCGTCGAGCAGGCCTTCCTGGCCGGTGAGCTGGACCTGCTGTACCTGGCCCCGGAGCGGCTGCGCACCGAGGGCACCCAGCGGCTGCTCGACCGGGGCACCGTTTCGCTCTTCGCGATCGACGAGGCGCACTGCGTCGCCCAGTGGGGCCACGACTTCCGGCCCGACTACCTCGCCCTGTCGATGCTGCACGAGCGCTGGCCCAAGGTGCCGCGGATCGCGCTGACCGCGACGGCCACCGAGGCCACGCACGCCGAGATCGCGGCCCGGCTGGGCCTGGCGGAGGGCGAGGCCCGCCATTTCGTGGCCAGCTTCGACCGGCCCAACATCCAGTACCGGATCGCCCCGAAGAACAACCCGACCCGGCAGCTGCTGGAGCTGATCCGCACCGAGCACCCCGGGGACGCCGGAGTCGTCTACTGCCTGTCGCGGGCCTCCGTGGAGAAGACCGCGGCCCTCCTCGTCGAGAACGGCATCGACGCGGTCGCCTACCACGCGGGCATGGACGCCCGGACGCGCGCCGCGAACCAGGCGCGCTTCCTGCGGGAGGACGGGGTCGTGGTGGTGGCCACGATCGCGTTCGGGATGGGCATCGACAAGCCGGACGTGCGCTTCGTCGCGCACCTGGACCTGCCGAAGTCGGTCGAGGGGTACTACCAGGAGACCGGCCGCGCCGGTCGTGACGGGGAGCCGGCCACGGCTTGGCTCGCGTACGGCCTCCAGGACGTGGTGCAGCAGCGCAAGTTGATCGAGGGCTCCGAGGGCGACGAGACGCACCGCCGCTCGCTGGCCGCGCACCTGGACGCGATGCTCGCGCTGTGCGAGACGGTCGAGTGCCGCCGGGTGCGGCTGCTCGCGTACTTCGGGCAGGCCGCCGCCGGGCCGTGCGGCAACTGCGACACCTGCCTGGCCCCGGCCGAGTCCTGGGACGGCACGGTCGCCGCGCAGAAGCTGATGTCCACGGTGTGGCGGCTGGCGAAGGAGCGGCGGCAGAAGTTCGGCGCCGGGCAGATCATCGACATCCTCCAGGGCAAGAAGACGGCCAAGGTCATCCAGTTCGACCACGACGCCCTGTCGGTCTTCGGGATCGGCTCGGACCTGAGCACCGCCGAATGGCGCAGCGTCGTGCGGCAGTTGCTGGCTTCGGGGCTGCTGGCGGTCGAGGGGGAGTACGGGACGCTGGTGCTCACGGACGCGAGCGGGGAGGTGCTCGGCGGGCGGCGCAGCGTGCCGATGCGCAAGGAGACGGCGCCCGCCCCCGCGGCCCGCAAGTCCTCCGGCTCCGGCTCCGGTTCCGGGAAGGCCGGGCGGGTCCCGGTCGACCTGCCGGAGGCGGCGGTGCCGGTGTTCGAGGCCCTGCGCGCCTGGCGGGGCGCGACCGCGAAGGAGCAGGGCGTGCCGGCGTACGTGGTCTTCCACGACGCGACCCTGCGGGAGATCGCGACCCGGCTGCCGGGCACGGCCGAGGAGCTCGGCACGATCAGCGGGGTCGGCGAGGCGAAGCTGGCCAAGTACGCCGAGGGGATCCTGGCCGCGCTGGCCGAGACGGGCGCCACCGCGCCCGCGCCCGCGTCGGCCCCGCCCACATCGCCCGCGCCCGTCTCCCCGGCCGCGCCGCCCTCCGCCCCGCACACCGACGAGGAACCGCCCTTCGACTTCGAGGACGCGGAGCCGCCGTGGGACGACTGGGAGTAGGCCGGGGACCGCGGCCGGAGCAGGCCCCGTCCGGGCCTTGGTGCCGGGCGGCAACCGGGAGGTGAACTGACCGGCCCGGCAAGGGAGTTCCACCGCTCGGCCATCCGCTCCCGCGAAGCCGTGGGCGCCCGCGTGCGCCGCGCCCGCTCCGGGGTGAAGCTGGTGGCATGAGCGACGACCGTCCGGGTCGGCCCAGTACGGAACTGCGCCTGGCCCTCGCGATGCGCGGCGGGGTCAGCCTCGCCGTCTGGATGGGCGGGGCCTGCTGCGAGACGGCGGCGCTGCGTTCGGCGGCCGGGCGGGCCCCCGGACCCGAAGCGGGGCTCTACACGGGCCTGCTGAGGGCGTGCGGCTACGAGGACGTCGACATCGACGTCCTCGCCGGTACCAGCGCCGGGGGACTCAACGGCGTACTGCTGGCCTGCCACCTCGTGTACGGGATGCCCTTCGGGCCCGGCGTGCGGGACGTGTGGCTGCGCCTGGGGGACCTCGAAGGGCTGCTGCGCCGCTCGACCCCCTTCCACGTACCGACCTCGCTGATGCGCGGCGACGAGGTCTTCTACGAGGAGCTGCGCGCGGCGCTGGGCAGGCTCCTCAAGGAGGCTCCGGCGGACTGGCGGCCCCCGGCCTCGCTCCGGCTGATCCTGACCGCCACGCGGCTGCGCCCCCGCCGGGACCTGGTGCGGCCCACCCTCGGCCGGCCTCTGCCCGTAGGCCGCTCGAACGCCTACTTCCGCTTCCGCCACCGCACCTCGCTGACGGACTTCCCCGTCGACGCCACCGGAGTGGCGCGCGAGGGGGCGCTGAACCGGCTGGCCTACGCGGCCCGTACCTCCTCCTCCTTCCCGGGGGCCTTCGAACCGGCCCGGGTGTACGTCGGCAACGGTCCGCAGCCGGTGGAGAAGCCGCCCCGGGTGGACATGCGCGGGGTCAGCAGCGAGACCGGTTACCCCGACGAGAACCTGAACGGCTGCGCCGAACTCATGGACGGCGGGCTGCTGGACAACATCCCCGTGGCCTGGGCCGTACGTGCCGTCGCCGGGGCCCCCGCGGTCCGCAAGGCCGACCGCTGGCTGCTGTTCCTCCAGCCCGTGCCGCCGTTCCCGCCCCCGCCCGAGCCCGGGACCAGCCGGCGCGTGACCCGGCTGGTCCGTACCGCCCTGAAGTCCCTGACGGTGAAGACCGGCTCGGAGTCCCTGCGCGACGACGACCTCGAACTGCACGCCGCCGAGGCCGCGGCCCAGCGCAGGCAGGCCGCCGCGGGCGTGCTCCCCGCCACCCTCGCCGAGCTGGAGAGCACGGCCGTGGCCCGGCGGGCGGCGTACGCCGCCCGGGCCGGAGCGGCGGAGGCGCTGCGGCTCGTCCGGCTCCTGGAGGACCCCGCGGAGGTGACCGGACCGGACGCGCTGCCGCTGCCCGCGGGCCCGGGGCCGCTGGAAGCCCTGGACGAGGGCGCGGGGGAGGGGTCGACCGTGCTGTTCGCACGGCTGCGCGCCGCGTCGAAGCACCTCGCGGTGGCGCCGGGCGCGTTCCCCGGACCGGGGTACTCGCCGCTGGCCCTGGCGCGCACCGTACGGCTGCTCATGGACTGGCTGGAGGCCTGGGAATCCCGTCCGAGGGCGCGGGACGCGGAGCCCGGTGAGGCGGGGGCCGCGCACGCGCGACGGGCGGGGACGGAACGGGCGGAGGCGCAACGGGCGAAGGCGGAACGTGCGGAAGCGGAACGTGCGGAGGCGGACCTGGCGGAAGGCTACCGGCGGCGGCTGTTCGCCTGCCGCGCCGCCGTCGCCACCCTCACCGCCGCCCGCGACCGGCTGCTGCTCGACCGCTACCGCTCCGCCCTCGGCCAGGGGGTCCTCCCCAGCGACGCCACGGCGCCCTTCGGCGAGGCGAGCCGGCTGCTGGGCGCCCTCCTGCCGAAGGGGCCCGAGCCCGGGGACCCGGCCGTGGAATGGGAGCGCTGGGCGGCGGACCTCGCGACGGCCGTCACCGGAGGGGCCCTGCCGCCGGCTCCGGAGTCGGACGCGGCCCCGGGCCCCGGCCCGGGCAGGGTGCCCCCGGGCTTCAGGCGTCTGTGGGAGGGGCTCGCGGAACTGGCCGGGGAGATCGGCTTGCACCTGGTGCCCGACGTGGAGGGCTACGAGGCGCTCCACGCGGCCGCGCGCGGAGCCGGGCCGATGGCCGGCGCGCTCGCGTACGCCGAGGTGCTCCTCGGCCCGCTGCGACCGGACCCGCTGGCGGAGGCTCCCGACATCCGCTTCCACACCGTCTCGGCGGCGAACACCAGCTGGGCCACGCGCCGGGTTCTGGAGGAGGTGGACCAGAACTCGCCGAAGGACATGGTCCGGGCCAAGCTCAGCGGCAACCAGCTCAACAACTTCGCCGCGTTCCTGAGCGCCCGCTGGCGCATGAGCGACTGGACCTGGGGCCGCCTTGACGGGGCGGCTTCCCTGGTGTCGGTCGTCGCCACCGACGAGCGGCTGGAAGAGCTCTTCCGCGGGACCGACACCCGTGACCACGCGGCACTGGGCCGGAAGATCGCCGAGAGGACCGGACTCGGCGCGGTCTTCCTGGAGCACTGGGCGCAGGACGTGGTCGCCCACGGGAGCAGGGACCCCCACGACCGGGCGCGGGACGTACTCACCGCCGTCCGCCAGCACGAGATCCTGCGCGAGGAGTTGCCCTTCCTCGCCGCACTGAACGGCAAGGGCTTCCGGAGCGGCAACCGGCCCCCGGACCGCCCTTCGAACCCGCCCGCCCTGACCGCACCGCAGGAGTTCGAGGCCGGGCTGGAGTCCTTCCGGGCCATCGGCGCCGAGGAGGTCGGCACGCTGCTGCGGGCGCGGGATCCGCGCCGGGCGGCCCTGCGGGCCGGGCTCCTGGCCTGGCCCGCGCTCCAGCCCACCGGCAAGGCCGGGGCCCGTGTGGTGCAGGGCGTCCTCGGCGTGCTGAAGCCCTTGGCCTACCTCCCGTTCCTGGTCGGGGTCCTGGCTCCGCTGTGGGGGCTGATCGCGGCCGTGCTGATGTGGACGGGCGTCGCCTACTGCGCCGGTCAGTGGTCGAGTCTGCTCGCCCACGTCCCGGTCTGCCTGTACGCCATGGTCGCCCTGGCGGCCCTGGTCAGGCAGCGGATCCGGCCGGCCCGGCTGCGCGTCCCCCTCCTCCTGCTCGCGCTGGCCGGCCCACCCGTGGCCCTGTGGCAGCTGCGCGGCCTGCACCCCCGGGGCGCCGGCGGGGGGCCCGGCACGGCGCTGATCGTCGGGGTCTGCTTCGCCCTCGCCGCAGCCGCCGTGCTGTACGTCGGCACCGACCGGTGGTGGCTGCTGCCGGGGGCCGCCCTGTTCGCGGGAGTGATCGCCGCCCTGATCCGGACCGGCCGGCTCGCGGAGGCCGCACCCGGCGGCTGGTGGGCCGCCCTCACCCTCTACGCCGTCCTGTTCTGGGTCACCTTCGTCCTGCCGTGGCTGTATCCGAGGGAGCGGACCGCGCCGACCTGACGCAGCGCCCCGCGCCAAGGGCTCGGATAGGGTGAATCGGTAGGAATCGGACCCCCCGGGGTGAGGTCGGTGCGGTGGACACATACCAGTCGACGAGCGAGGTCCCGGAGCAGCCGGCCGCGGCCGTCGGGTACGCGGGCGTACTCAGCGAGCTGCTGCCGATCGCGCTCTGGCGCGAGGACGCCGACGGGATCATCGTCGAATGGTCGCTCGCCGCGCAGGACCTGCTCGGCCACCGCCCCGAGGACATCATCGGCCTCCCCGGCACCTCCGTCCTCGTCCCCGAGCCCAACCACGCCCTCGCCGACGATCTGACCCGGCGCGTCCAGGCGGGCGAGACGGTGGTCGGCACCCTTCCCGTCCGCCACCGCGACGGGCACCGCGTCACCATGGAGATGTGGATCGTCCCCGCCGCCGACCCGCAGGGCCGCACCGGGGCCATGCTCATCGCCGTGGAGACCTCCGAGGTCCTGCGCATGCGGGACTCGCTCGCCGCCCTCCAGAGCCTGTTCACCCAATCGCCCATCGGCCTGGCCACCCTCGGCCCCGACCTGCGCTTCCTGCGCGTCAACGACGCCCTGGCCCGGATGAACGGCGTCAGCGCCGCGGCGCACCTCGGCAAGCGGCTCACCGAGGTCGTCCCCGGCGTGAACGCGGCCGCGCTCGAAGCGACCATGCGGCAGGTACTGGACCGGGGCGCCGCCGTGGTCGACGTCCGCCGCACCGGCCGGACCCCCGCCGACCCCGGCCACGACCACACCTGGTCCTGCTCGTACGCCCCCCTCCTCGACGGCTCCGGCCGCCCGCTCGGCGTGATCGCCTCCCTCATCGACATCACCGAGAGCCAACGGGCCCAGGGCGACGCCGAGCGGGCCCGGCGCCGCTTCGCCTTCCTCTCCGAGGCGGGCACCCGCATCGGCACCACCCTGGACCTGAGCCAGACCGCCCGGGAGATCGTGCGGGTCCTCGTACCCCAGCTGGCCGATTCGGCCGACGTACAGCTGCTGGAGACCGTCCTGGCCCCCGACGACGCGGCGGCCGGCCACGAGGGCGTGCTCCGCCGCATCGCGGTCGAGTTCCCCGACCCCGAGGCCCCCACCGCCCGGCTGGCACCCGGCCAGACGTTCCAGATCCCGCCCGACTCGGTCTACGAGCGGGTGATCGCCGAGGGCCGCCCCATGAACCTGTACCGGTCCGACGTCCACGCGCTGCTGCCCGACCCGCGCGCCGCCGAACTGCGCGCGTACCTCGGCACGCTCGGCTCCGCCCGGCTGGTCCCGCTCCTCGCGCGCGGGACGGTGCTCGGCGCGGTCACCGTGACCCGGACGAGTGACCGCGAGCCCTTCGACGAGCAGGACGCCGTCCTCATCGACGAGGTCGTCGCCCGGGCGGCCCTCAACATCGACAACGCCCGGATGTACACCGACCAGCGCCGGGCGGCCCTGACCCTCCAGCGCAGCCTCAGCAACAGCGCCCTGCCCCGGGTCACCGGTCTGGAACTGACCGGCCGCTACCTGCCCGCCAGCGACCACGACGTCGGCGGCGACTGGTTCGACGTCATCCAGCTGCCCGGCGGCCGCACCGGCCTGGTCATCGGGGACGTCATGGGCCACGGCATCCACGCCGCCGCCGTCATGGGACAGCTGCGCACCGCCGTCCGCACCCTGGCCCGCCAGGACGTCTCCCCGACCCGCCTGCTGCGCTCGCTCGACGAGGCCGTCGCCGACCTGGGCGAGGACGAGATGGCCACCTGCGTCTACGCCGTCCACGACCCGGCCACGGGCGGCTGCGTCATCGCCCGCGCCGGCCATCCGCCCCCGGCCGTGGTCACGGCCGGGGGAGAGGTGACCTTCCTCGACGGCCCGCCCGGCACCCCGCTGGGCACCGGCGGCCAGGAGTTCCGCACCGAGGAGGTCGCGCTGGCGTCCGGGAGCCTGCTCGTGCTGTACACCGACGGCCTCATCGAGTCCCGCGACCGCGATCTCGACCAGGGCATGTCCCAGCTCGGGCGGGCGCTGCGCGCCGCCGGGCAGCCCCTGGACGCACTCTGCGACGACATCCTGGCCCGGCTGCTGCCGCAGGCCCCGCAGGACGACGTGGCGGTGCTCCTCGCCCGTACGGCGGCCGGCGGGGGCCGCTGAGCCCCTCGGCCGCAGACCCCGGGCGCTCCGGGCGGTCCAGGCCCTCCGGACCGCCCGCCCTGCCCCGCCGCGGCCCCGGTCACCAGGCCGGGGTCACCAGGCCAGGTCCTCCAGCGCCGCCAGGTCGGGTGCGGGCACCGCCGGCTCCGGCCCCCCGGACAGCGGCAGCTCCGCCCAGATGACCTTGCCGCGCTCGGTGTACCGGGTGCCCCAGCGCTCGGCGTACTGCGCGACGAGGAAAAGCCCGCGGCCGCCCTCGTCGGTGGTCGCCGCGTACCGCAGGTGCGGCGAGGTGCTGCTGCCGTCGGAAACCTCGCAGATGAGGCTGCGGTCGCGCAGCATCCGCACCCGGATGGGCGCGTGCCCGTACCGGATCGCATTGGTGATGAGCTCGCTCAGGATCAGTTCGGCCGTGAACGCGATGTCGCCCAGCCCCCAGGCGGCCAGTTGCGCCGAACCGGCGTTGCGCACCCGGGAGACGGCGGCCGGATCGCGCGGCACCTCCCACTCGGCGATCCGGTCGGCCTCCAGCCGCCGGGTGTCGGCGATCAGCAGCGCGATGTCGTCGCTCGGCGCCGGGAACAGCAGTGCGGCCAGTACGTCGGCACAGGCCTGCTCGGGGCTGCGGCCGGGGCGGGAGAGCGTCCGGGCGAGCAGGCCGAGGCCGGTGTCGAAATCCCGGTCGCGGTCCTCCAGCAGCCCGTCCGTGAAGAGCACGAGCCGGCTCGACTCCGGCAGCCGCAGCTCCGTGGCCTCGAAGGGCATGCCGCCCACCCCGAGTGGCAGCCCGGTGGGCAGCTCCGGGAACTCCACCGCGCCGTCGGGCCGGACCAGGGCCGGTCCGGGATGCCCGGCGCTCGCCATCGCGCAGACCCCCGAGACCGGGTCGTACACCGCGTACAGGCAGGTGGCGCCGGTGACCCCGGCCGTCTCGCCGGCCCCCTCCGCGGGATCCCCGGAGCCCGCGGTCTCGTTCTGGTCGATCCGGTGGATCAGCTCGTCCAGGTGCCCCAGGAGCTCGTCCGGCGGCATGTCCAGGGAGGAGAAGTTGTGCACGGCGGTCCGCAGCCGGCCCATCGTGGCCGCCGCGTGCACCCCGTGCCCGACGACGTCGCCGACGACCAGCGCCACCCGGGCGCCGGCCAGCGGGATCACGTCGAACCAGTCCCCGCCCACCCCGGCCTGCGCGGGCAGGTACCGGAAGGCCGCGTCCACCGCGGTCTGGTCCGGCAGCACCCGGGGCAGCAGGCTCCGCTGGAGGGCCACTGCCGTGGCGTGCTCCCGGGTGTAGCGGCGGGCGTTGTCGATGGAGACGGCCGCCCGGGCCCCCAGCTCTTCCGCGAACGACAGGTCCTCCTCGTCGAAGGCCTCCGGGGTGTCGGCCGCCCGCCAGAAGTTCGCCATCCCGAGGACCACCCCGCGCGCCTGGAGCGGTACCGAGATCAGCGAGTGCAGCCCGTAGTCGAGGGCCTGGCGGGTGCCGGCCTCGTCCTGGGCCCGCCAGCCCATCGCCTCGTTCAGGTCGGCGGCGAGCCCCGCGTGCCCGGCGTCCAGGGCCGCCGCCATCGGCGCCGTCGACACCTCGAAGCGGATGACGTCTCCCACCGCCTGCAGCGGCTGGTCGGTGCGCACCCCGCTCATCGCGGCCCGGCGCATCTGCGTATAGGCGCCGGGGCCCGGCGAGGGCTCCTCACCCTTCAGCACCGGCTCCAGCAGCTCCACCGTGACGAAGTCCGCGAACCGGGGGACCGCCACCTCCGAGAGCTCCTCGGCGGTGCGCACCACGTCCAGGGTGGTCCCGATCCGCACCCCCGCGTCGTACAGCAGCTGGAGCCGCTCGCGGGCCACCTCGGCGCGCCCGGAGAGCGCGGCGAGCTCTGTGGTGTCGCGCAGGGTCATGACGCTGCCGGACGGGTGCCCTCCGTACGGCTGGGTCGGGCGCACGTTGACGGCCAGGAGCCGGTCCCCGGCCAGGTGCACCTCATCGGTGGCGACCCGCCCCGACACCAGCAGGGAAGTGGTCCGCGGATCGAGGCCCAGCTCGCTCACGTGGCGCTGCTCGGCGTCGGGCGGCAGGTTCAGCAGCCGCCGGGCCTCGTCGTTGGCGAGCAGCAGCCGCTGGTCCGCGCCGATGATCAGGACGCCCTCGCGCACCGCGTGCAGGACCGCCTCGTGGTGCTCGTTCATCCGGGCCATGTCGGTGGCGCCCAGGCCCCGGGTCTGGCGCGAGAGCCGCCGGCTGACCAGGGCGGCGCCGCCCGTGCCGAGCAGCAGCGCGCCGGCCGCGGCGCCGAGCAGCAGCGGCAGCTGACCGGCGACGGTGTGGGAGACGGTGTCGATCTCGATCCCGGTGCCGACCAGGCCGATGACCTTCCCGTTCGCGTCCCGTACGGGGACCACGGCGCGGACGGCGTCGCTCGGCGAGCCCTTGAAGACCTCGGTGAAGGGATGCCCGGCCACGGCGCGCGAGAGGTCGCCGGTGGCCCGCTTGCCGATCAGCTCCGGCCGGGAATCGGTGTAGCGCAGCCCGTCGGGGGTCATCACGGCGATGAAGTCGACGCCCGCGGCCTGCCGGGCGGCCTCGGCCAGGGGCTGGAGCTCGGCCGTCGGGTTCGCGGACTTCAGCGCCGCGGGGAGGCCGGGGGCGTGGGCGAAGGCCTCGGCGGCCGCCAGCGAGCGGTGGCGCGCGTCGCGCTGGGTGCCGTACCGCTCCTGGAAGACGAGGGCGAGCGCGGCGGCGGTGATCAGCAGGACGACGATGACCGCCATGAGCGCGAAGACCTGACCGGCGACGCTGCGGGCACCGCGGGAGCGGCGCGCGAGCAGGCCCGGGTCGCGCCCGGACGGCTGCCGGGGCGGCGATCCCCTGGGTCGACCCAAACGTCCGGTCATGAGCCATTTCTAACACTGTCACCGGGATTTGGGCGGGGCTGAGCGGCCGAAGGCCGCCGCACCGCGGTACGCGCGGGGGCTGACGCCGACGTGGGAGGTGAAATGCTGGCGGAAGGTGACCTCGCTCGCGAAGCCCGCGCGGCGGGCCACCTCGGGCACCGGGTGGTCGGTGCGTTCCAGCAGCCTGCGGGCCGCGTCCAGGCGGTGGCCCAGCAGCCAGCGGTGCGGGGTGGTGCCGGTCGCCGCGAGGAAATGGCGGGCGAAGGAGCGCGGGGACATCCCCGCCCAGCGGGCCAGCGTGGCCACGGACAGCGGCTCGTGGAGATGGCGCAGGGCCCGCTCCCGTACGGCCGCCAGGGCCTCGGCCGTCCGGTCCGCCACCGGAGTGGGCCGGTCCAGGTACTGGGCGTGCTCACCGGTGCGGAACGGGCCCGTCACCATCGACCGGGCGATCGCGGCGGCGGCCTCCGCCCCGTGGGCCCGCCGCACCAGATGCAGGCAGAGGTCGATCCCGGAGGCCACCCCGGCGGAGGTCCACAGCCCGGAGTCCTCCACGTACAGCGGGGCGTCCTCGACGAGCACGCCGGGGTGGCGCGCGGCCAGCCGCGGGGCCAGCGACCAGTGCGTCACGGCCCGCCGGCCCGCCAGCAGCCCGGCCTCGGCGAGGATGAACGCCCCGGCGCACAGCGCGGCCACCGGCACGCCCCGGGCGTGCGCCTCCCGCAGGGCGGCGAGCACCGGCTCGGGCGTCGGATCGGACGGCTCCTCCAGTGCCGGGACGACCACGAGATCGGCCTCGGAGAGCCAGTCGAGGCCCCGGTCGGGAACCAGGGTGAGCCCGCCGGGCAGTGCGATGGGCCCGGTGTCGAGGGCGCAGCGGCGCAGCTCGAAGCGCGGCACGCCGAGGCGGCTGCGGTCGGGCCCCCAGACCTCGGTGATGACGGCGAGGTCGAAGGCGCGGATGCCGGGCTGCACGACGATGGCGACACGATGCATGCTGCCATTGTGGCAGGATCCCATCGGTTCGGGTCCCGGCAGCCCCTGTCGACGGCCCCCTGTCGCGGAAGACCATGAAGCCATGACGAAGAACGAGATCGCCCTCGCCCCCACCGCCGCCCTGCTGGTCATCGACGTGCAGAAGGGTTTCGACGACGCCTCTTACTGGGGCCCGCGCAACAATCCGGCCGCCGAGGCCAACACCGCCGCCCTGATGGACGCCTGGCAGGAGACCGGCCGCCCGGTGGTCCTCGTGCAGCACGCCTCGCGCACCGCCGGTTCGGTCCTGGCCGCCGACCACCCCGGCCACGCCTTCAAGGACTTCGTGGCCGAACGGGCGGGGCAGGCGGCCCTGCTGGTCACCAAGACGGTGAACTCCTCCTTCTACGGCACCCCCGACCTGGCCGCGTGGCTCACCGCCCAGGGCATCGGCCAGCTGGTGGTCTCCGGGATCCAGACCAACATGTGCGTGGAGACCACGGCGCGGATGGCCGGGAACCTCGGCTACGACGTGCTCGTCCCGCTCGACGCCACCCACACCTTCGACCTCGCCGGCACGGACGGGACGGCCCTGACCGCCGACGAGCTGGCGACCGCCACCGCCGTCAACCTGCACGGCGGCGGCTTCGCCCGCGTCGTCACCACCGCTCAGCTGCTCGCGGCCTGCGCCGCGCCGGCCCAGGTCACCGCGTAGTACCGCAGCCGCTCGTCCTCACCGACGAGCCGCATCCCGGCCGCGGCCATGACCCGGTGCGAGGCGGTGTTCTCCCGGTCGGCGTCACCGGCCGCCCCGCTCGCCCCGTGCGCGCGGGCATGGCCGAGCAGCGCCCGCAGGGCCTCTGCGGCGTAACCGTGCCCGCGGGCCGCGGGGACCAGCCCGTAGCCGACCGTCACGACCCCGGCCGCGTCGGCCGGACCGTGGAAGCCCGCGCCACCGATGGTCAGCCCGTCGCGTCGCCTGCGGATCTCGTAGGCACCGAACGGCGCGGGATCCCCGCTCTCGGCCAGGACCCGCAGGAACCGCCGGGCCCCGGCGCGGTCCCCCTCGCCGGGGTACCCGTCCCCCCAGCGGCACCCGCTCCCCGGCACCCCGCGGAGCACCGCGAGGGCCCGCTCCTCGTCCAGGGGCACGAGGGTCAGCCGCTCGCTCGTCAGTAGGTCCATCCCCCAGGGACTACCACCGCGGCCCCCCGCCCCGCACGGGCTTTTCGCAGCCCGCACCGCGGCCGGCGGGGCCGGACATGCCGGGGCCCGGCACCCCGCTCGGGGGCGCCGGGCCTCGTACGGCCGCCCGGACGTCAGGTCACAGCACCTCGGCGGCGATGTTCTGCGCGACCAGTTCCAGCAGGGGACCCGCGTTCGGGATGGACTTGGCCGGGTCGGGCTCCAGGTCCGTCAGCGGGTACGCCTTGCGGATGCCCGCCGCCTCCAGGGCCTCCTGGTCCAGCAGCAGACGGCCGCACACCGCCACCACCGGCTTGCCCGCCGCGCGCGCCGCGGCCGCGACACCGGCCGGCGCCTTGCCGTGCAGGGTCTGCTCGTCCAGCGAGCCCTCACCGGTGATCACCAGCGTGGCCCGCTCCAGCGCCGGCGCGAAGCCCAGCACCTCCAGCATCAGCTCGATACCGGGCCGGAACGACGCGCCGAGCAGCAGCGCCCCGTAACCGATGCCGCCCGCGCCGCCCGCGCCCGGGGCGGCGGCGAGCCGGCCGGCCTCCTCGCCGATCGACTTCTCCAGCACCACCGCGAAGTGGGCCAGCGCCGCGTCCAGGGCCGCCACGTCCTCGGGCGAGGCCCCCTTCTGCGGGCCGTAGACCGCGGGCGCGCCCTTCGGGCCCGTCAGCGGGTTGTCCACGTCGCTCGCCAGGACGAGGTCCACCTCCGCGAAGCGCGGGTCGATCCCGGACAGGTCCGCGGACGCCAAGCCGGCGAGCGCGCCGCCGCCCGGACCGACCGGTTCGCCGTTCGCGTCCAGGAACACGGCGCCCAACGCGGCCAGCATCCCCGCGCCGCCGTCGGTGGTGGCGCTGCCGCCCACGCCGAAGACGATCGAGCGGGCGCCCGCGTCCAGCGCGGCCTTCAGCAGCTCGCCCGAGCCGTACGTGGTCGCCGTCAGCGGGGCGAACACACCCGCCGGCAGCAGCTGGAGCCCGGAGGCCTCCGCCATCTCGACCACGGCGGTGCCGCCGCGCAGCGCGAACGCGGCCGTGACCTGCTCGCCGAGCGGTCCGGTGACCCGTACCTCCCGGCGCTCGAACCCGGCCGCCACGGCGGCCGCGACCGTTCCGTCGCCGCCGTCCGCGACGGGGAGGGTCTCGATCTCCACGCCCGGTACGGCCCTGCGAAGGCCGGCCGTCACCCGCTCCGCGACCTGAACGGCCGTGAGCGAGCCCTTGAATTTGTCCGCGGCGATGAGCACGCGCGCGGTCTCAGTTACTGCTCCGTCCGTCACCTTGCTAATCCCTTGCTATCGAACAGTGCAGTCGCGCCCCCATGAGCCTATCCGGAGGATCCTCCTATGCCCATGGGTGGCCTGGGTCACAGGCGGCGCGCCATCCCCTTAAAGAGGGATATACGCCTGCATAGTGTGGCCGCATGAGCGCGGAATCACTGGTTGACGCCCCTCCCCAGGGCCCGCAGCCCGAACCGGACCGTGCCGTGGTCACCATCGGGGTGATCGCCGTGCTGGCCGTCGTCGCCTGGGCGGCGCTCGGCAAGGACTCCTTCGACACGGCGTCCGGCACCGCGCTGGCCTGGGTCCTGGCCAACTTCGCCTGGCTGTTCGTGATCGCCGCCGACGTCTTCCTCGTCATGTGCGTCGTCCTCGCGATCAGCCGCTTCGGCCGGATCCGGCTCGGCGCCGACGATTCCGAGCCCGAGTTCACCAACCTCGCGTGGATCGCGATGATGTTCAGCGCGGGCATGGGCATCGGCCTGATGTTCTACGGGGTCGGCGAACCGCTCACCCACTACCTGAACCCGCCGCCCGCCTCCGGGGCCGCCCCCGGCACCGGGGCGGCCGCCCAGGCGGCCCTCGACTACTCCTTCTTCCACTGGACGCTGACCCCCTGGGCGATCTACGGCATCTCCGGCCTGGCCCTCGCCTACGCCACCTTCCGCAAGCGCCGCGGCAACCGGCTCAGCGCCGCCTTCGTCCCGCTGATCGGAGAGGCGCGCGCCGACGGCGCGCCCGGCAAGGCCATCGACCTGCTCGCCGTCTTCGCCACCGTCTTCGGCACGGCGACCAGCCTCGGCCTCGGCGCGCTCCAGGTCGCCGAAGGGCTCCACATCACGACGGGGATCGAGGACTCCACCGGCGTCGAGCTGATCATCATCGCCTCGCTCTCCGCCGCGTTCGTGCTCTCCGCCTTCTCCGGCCTGCACAAGGGCGTGAAGTGGCTGAGCACGATCAACCTCGTCCTCGCCGCCGCCCTGATGCTCTTCGTCTTCGTCCTCGGCCCGACCGTCTACGTCCTCGACGTGATTCCCGCCGGCATCGGCAGCTACCTGCACGAACTGCTCCCCATGGCCACCCGTACCGGCGCCTTCACCGACAGCGCCTGGCTCGGCGCGTGGACGATCTTCTACTGGGCGTGGTGGCTGTCCTGGGCGCCGTTCGTCGGCACCTTCATCGCCCGCATCTCGCACGGCCGCACCATCCGCGAATTCCTGATCGGCGTCCTGCTCGTGCCCAGCGGCGCCACGGTGGTGTGGTTCTGCGTGATGGGCGGCACCGCCATCCGCCTCGACTCCACCGGCGCCGCCGAACTCGCCGTCAAGGTCAAGGACGGGGCCGAGGCCTCGCTGTTCGCCATGCTCGACGCCCTTCCGCTGGGCACCGTCACCTCGTACGCGGCCATGGTCCTGGTCATGACGTACTTCGTCACCAGCGCCGACTCCGCCTCCCTCGTGATGGGCTCCCTCACCAGCCGCGGCTCGCTCAACCCGCCCACCTGGCTGGTCGTCACCTGGGGCGTGCTCATGGCGGCGGTGGCGGCCGTCCTGCTGGTCGCGGGAGGCCTCAAGTCCCTCCAGACCGCCACCATCCTGGTCGCCCTGCCCTTCGTGCTCGTCATGCTGCTGCTCTGCTGGGCCCTGGTGAAGGAACTCCGCGAGGACCCCGGCGCCGGCCCCGCCCGCCACCACGCCCTGCACGGCATGCGGGACGCGGTCGACGCGATGGTCGGAGACGCCGTCGCCCAGACGGGCCCGGCCCGCCACCCCCGCCTGCGCCGCCTGGCCGCCTCCGCCCGCCGCGACCCCGCGGACCCGCCCCCGCCGGACACCCCGGAGGCGTGATCCCGCCCGCCGGGGCCGCTGGGTAGGGTGGGCGGGGTGACCACCACCGATGACTACGCCACGTACATCGCGAGCCTGCCCAAGGTGCTGGCCGGCGCGGCCGCCCTCTACCGGGACGCGCGGGGGCGGGTGCTGCTCGTCGAGCCCAACTACCGCGAGGGCTGGGCCCTTCCGGGCGGCACCATCGAATCGGACCTCGGCGAGTCCCCGCGGACGGCCGCCCGGCGCGAGAGCGCCGAGGAGATCGGCCTGGACCTGCCGCTCGGCCGGCTGCTGGCCGTCGACTGGACGCTCGGCGAGGGCCGGCCGCCGCTGGTCGCCTACCTCTACGACGGCGGCGTGCTCGACGCGGCGCAACTGGCCTCGATCAGGCTCCAGGAGGAGGAACTGCTCTCCTGGCGGCTGGTCGAGCCCGCCGAACTCACCGCGTACCTCCCCGGATCGCTAGGCCGCCGCACCCTGGAGGCCTACCGGGTCCTGGAGTCCGGCGAAGGCGCCGCGGAGCTGGAGAACGGCAGCCGCCCGGTCCCCTCGTGACACCGGGCCCACTTCGAGCAGGACAGAATCCTCTGATGATCACGATGTACGCCTGGCCCAGCACCGCCGACGGACCCGACGCGCTGCCCATGGTCCACTTCACCACCGAGCAGCAGGAGGGCGGCGAGGTCTCCTCCGAGGGGACGCCGGTGTGGCTCTTCGACACCGCGATACGCGAGGGCGGCTGGGCCGCGTTCACCGACTTCGAGGGCTGGTCCGCCCCCGCCGCCGGCTGGCAGGCGTTCTACCGCCGCGAGGACGACCTCCTCGCCGTCACCGGCCCCGGCGCCTGCGAGGGCTGGTACCAGGGCAACCTCGGCGCCGACGCCGACTGGGTGGCGGCGGCCGACGCCCAGCGCAGCGTGGTCCTGCTCGCCGCCCCCGTCCAGCACCCCTCCCTGTACGCCTACGCGGTGGAGGCCGGGGCCGCCTTCGCCCTGCTCGTCCCGCTGGCGCTGGTCTGACGTACGGCTACAGTCGCGCCGCGCCGGCCTCGAAGGCCAGCAGCCGCACCTTGCGCTCGACGCCGCCGCCGTAGCCGGTCATGCCGCCCGAGGCACCGATCACCCGGTGGCAGGGGACGATGATGCTGACCGGGTTCCTCCCGTTGGCCAGGCCCACCGCGCGCGAGGCGTTCGGCTTGCCGAGCCTCGCCGCGAGCTCCCCGTACGACCAGGTCCGGCCGTACGGGATCCGTACGAGCTGGTCCCACACGCTGCGCTGGAACGCGGTGCCCTCCAGCCGGACGGGCACGTCGAACTCGGTGAGCTCCCCGGCGAAGTACGCGGCCAGCTGCCGCACGACCTCGGGGAACGGCTCCTCGGTCGCGGCGACCCGCGCCCCGAAGGACTCCTCGGCCGGCCGGTGCCGCTGCGCGCTCATGTACAGGCCGCTGAGGACCTTGTCGGTGGCGACGAGGGTGAGCGGACCGTACGGGCTGTCGACGATGGTGTGCTGCCTGGTGCTCATGCTGCTCATGACGGGGTGCGCTCCTCAGACGGGCAGGTGGTTGACGGGGTGGGCGTCGGTGGCCCACAGGTACTGCACGGCGTACGCGCGCCAGGGCCGCCAGCCGGCCGCCCGGGCGGTGAGCGCCGCGGGGGTGGACGGCAGGCCGAGCTCCTTCGCGGCCCGCCTGACCCCGAGGTCGGACGGCAGGAAGGCGTCGGGATCGCCCAGCGCCCGCATCGCGATCACCTCGGTAGTCCACGGCCCGAACCCGGGCAGCTCGTTCAACCGCGCGCGGGCCGCCTCCCAGTCGCTGTCGATGCCGAGCGGGAGCGAGCCGTCGGCCAGTGCGCCGACGAGGGTGGTCAACGTGGTGCGGCGGCTCGCCGGGAGGGCCAGGGACCGCGGGTCCAGGGCGGTCAGCGCCTGCGGCGACGGGAACAGGTGGGTCAGCCCGCCCTCGGGGTCGGGGTCGGCCACCGGCTCCCCGTGGGCGGCGACCAGCCGGGCCGCGTGCGTACGGGCCGCCGCCGTCGACACCTGCTGGCCGAGCACGGCCCGTACGGCGAACTCCGCCGCGTCGACCGTGCGCGGCACCCGGCGCCCCGGTGCCTTGTCCACGAGCGGCGCCAGCAGCGGATCGGCCCGCAGCTGCTCGTCGACCGCCTCGGGATCGGCGTCCAGGTCGAGCATCCAGCGGCAGCGGCTGATGGCGATGGTGAGGTCGCGCAGGTCGGTGAGGGCCAGCTGGCAGCCGATGTGGTCGGGCCGCGGACTGAGCGCGACGACCCCGGTGCCGTACGGGAGCCGCAGGGTCCGGCGGTAGGCCCCGGCCCGCCACTCCTCGACGCCGGGGACGGCGGTCGCGGCGAGGTGGCCGAAGAGGTTCTCGGGGTTGAGCGGGGCGCGGTACGGCAGGCGCAGGCTGATCGTCCCGGGCACCCTCGGCACGTGCCGGTTGGCCTTCTCGGCGCGCAGGCGCAGCTCGCCGGGGGCGAGGGCGAAGACCTCGCGGACGGTCTCGTTGAAGGTCCGGATCGAGGAGAACCCGGCGGCGAAGGCCACGTCGCCCATCGGCAGCCCGGAGGTCTCGATCAGCAGCCGGGCGGTCTGGGCGCGCTGCGCCCGGGCGAGGGCGAGGGGCCCGGCGCCGAGCTCGGCGTTCAGCTGGCGCTCCACCTGGCGGGTGGAGTACCCCAGCCGCGCCGCGAGCCCCGGTACGCCTTCGCGGTCCACGACGCCGTCCTGGATGAGCCGCATGGCCCGGGCGACGGCGTCGGCGCGGGCGTTCCACTCGGGGGAGCCGGGGGAGGTGTCGGGCCGGCACCGCTTGCAGGCCCGGAACCCGGCCTGCTGGCAGGCGGCGGCACTGGGCAGGAAGGTCATGTTCTCGACCTTGGGCGGGACCGCCGGGCAGCTGGGCCGGCAGTAGATCCCGGTGGTCCGCACGGCGGTGAAGAACCACCCGTCGAAGCGGGCGTCCTTCGACTGCACGGCCCTCACGCAGCGGTCGGTGTCGGTGTACATGGCTCCAGCATCCCGGCCCGCCCCCGGCTGGGCTGGCGGTTTTCCGACATCAAGCGTAGCCCTCCGGGGGTGGCGGGCGGGTGGCCGCCGGGGGCGGGC
>NZ_LFML01000027.1 GCF_001044425.1 Streptomyces roseus | reverse complement strand
TCGCGGCGGCGGCCTGCGCGCCCGCCGGTACGGCCGGCGCGGCGGACTCCCGTACGCCGGCGGTCGCGTCGGCGGGGGCCCCGTCGGCGAGCCGGAGCTGCCACTTGCCGCCCGCGGAGAGCAGCGGGGTGAGCGCGGTGGCGACCGGGACGGGCACGGTTCCGGTCTCCAGGCGACGGCGCAGCCGCTCCCGGAGCGCGAAGACCCGGGCCTCGACGCCGGCGATCAGCGGCTCGAACCAGGGCAGCGCCAGCATGATCAGCAGACCTGCGGACCAGCCCAGCAGCACGTCGCTCACCCAGTGGGTGCCGAGGTACACGGTGGTGGCGCCGACGCTCAGCGACACGGTGGCGGACAGGACGGACAGCACCCGGCGGGTGACCGTGGTGGACGCCAGGTAGGCCAGGATCCCCCAGGTCACGACGGCATTGGCGGTGTGGCCGGAGGGAAATATATCGCCGCCGGCGAAGAGTTCGGCGGAGCCGATCTGCGTGGCGTAGTGCGGGCCGAGCCGGCCGAGGCCGAGCTTGACGGCGCCGACGGTGATGTTGAGCAGGAGCAGCGCCACGCCGAGGGTGATCAGCGGGCGGAGGGTGTGCTGGCGCCAGGAGCGCCAGCCGAGCCATGCGGCGACCATGACCGCGGTGGGCCCGCGCTGGCCCAGGACCACGAGGTAGTCGAGGAAGGCGTGCAGCTGCGGCCACTGCTCGTAGGGGCGGAAGAACATGACCTGCCAGTCCAGGCGGACGAGCCAGGACGTGGTCAGGACGGCCACCACGATCGCGAGGTAGAACGCGAGGGTCGATCCGAGGAGCACGACGCGGTGCCGGCTCATCTGCGGTGTTTGCAGATGAGCCGGTCGCTCTGGTTCCCGGTCCAGCCGGGCGAACACCCGCTCCGAACGGGTCAGGATTTGGTCGGTACGCACTCAATCGACGTTACCGCGCGCCGATGGGCGGCCCGGTCGAATCACGGGCTTTGTGATGACCATGTGATGTGGAGTTGGTCTCACGCGGAGCTTAATTCCTGGCATTCGGGCATTAGTTGGAGGTGCCTGATCCAATGCCCCGGCCATTCTTTCGCATGCTTAGCCGCGCTTTATCGCCGCAGCTCAATTACTTTGCTGAAAGATGGATCGGAATGATCCATTCCGTTGCGCGGCATCGGCGGGTGCCCGGCGCGCACCCCTCGGGGCCGTCCTCTTGATCAGCTGGTCACCTGCTTAAGGAGGTCCCGAACCGTTCAGCCAGAAGGCGCCGTACACCGCCGATGCCAGCGCCACCGCGCCCAGCACCGCGGCCGCCCTCCCCGTCCGCCACCGGGCCAGCGCCACCGCCGGCGGCAGCAAGAGCGGGAACGCGGGGAGCAGGAGCCGCGGCTTGGAGCCGAAGTACCCGGACGCGCACAGCGCCAGCGCCACGACGATCCCGCAGTAGACGAGGAGCGCGGCCGGCTGGCGCTGCCGTACGCACAGCCCGTACAGCCACAGCACCAGCGCCACCCCCGCGATCAGCCCGGCCCCGGCCAGGACGCCGGCGGGGGAGGAGGTCAGCCTCGCCCCGATGAAACGGGCGAACGCCAGCCCGCCGTCGAAGCCGTTGCCCCAGCCGGCCTGCACGTCCAGGTAGCCGAGCAGCCCGCCCCCGGTGCGCGCCCCGACCCACAGCACGTACGCGGCCGCGCCCAGCGGGGCCAGCGCCACCCCCGCCGCCAGCCGCCAGGACCGCTCCCCGCGCCACCACGCCAGGGTGGCCGCCACCCAGAGCGCCGCCACCACCGCGGCGCCGACCGGGCGGGTCAGCCCGGCCCCGGCCGCGAGCACGCCGGCCGCCGGCCACCGGGCGCGCAGCGCCGCGTACAGGGACCAGGCGGCCAGCGCCGTGAACAGCGCCTCGCTGTACGCCATCGACTGCACGATCCCGACGGGCAGGGCGGCCCAGACCCCGGCCGCGAAGATCCCGGCCCGGCGGTCGTGCAGGAGGTCCGCGACGGCGAAGATCCCCCAGGCGGCCGCGAGGCCGGCCACGACCGAGACCACCAGCCCCGCCGAGCCGTACGACAGCCCCGTCACCGCCGCGACCAGCCGCTCCAGCCAGGGCAGCAGCGGGAAGAAGGCCAGGTTCGAGTGCACGTCCCCGTTGGGGAGGAGCACCTCGTACCCGTACCCCTCGGCGGCGATGCGGGCGTACCAGAGCGAGTCCCAGCGCGCCGAGAGCAGCGTGTGCGGGCTGCTGCCGACGGCCGCGCACCAGAGCGCGAGCACGGCCAGCCCGAGCAGCCGGACCGCCGCGAAGACGGCCAGGGCGGGTGCGGCCCGACGAAATCCAAGATCCTTCACGGGCATGATTATCGACGGCGCGCGCGTGTGCCCCCGGCGCAGAACCACGGGTCGTGACCGCGCGTGTACGCGGGGGAGGGGAGAGGGGAGGACGGGGGTGGGGCGAGTGGCGCACACCACACGGCGGTCCCCGCCGCGGTGAGAGCTTGGCCACGTGTCGGGCACACGAACTCGCGTACGCTGACGCTTCACTCGCGTGTCGATGCCGGACCCCGTAGGACGCCGCTCAGTGCACCACCCCGCGGCTCCGCAAACGCTGGTCCGCCGAGTGCGAGCGATCATCTGGGAGGTACATGCATGTCGGGGACGAACGCGGCCTCCTTCCGGCTGCGGCTGCGCGCCGCCTCCGGCGGGGCCAACCGCTGGCTCGTCCTCGCGGTCCTCTGCGTCAGCCTGGTCCTCGTCGCGCTCGACGCGACGATCCTGCACGTGGCCGTCCCCTCCGTCACCGAGGACCTGCGCCCCGGCTCGGTCGAGCTCCTGTGGATCGTCGACGCGTACCCGCTGGTCTGCGCCGCGCTGCTGATCCTCTTCGGGACCCTCGGTGACCGCGTCGGCCGGCGCCGCATACTCCTCCTCGGCTACGGGCTCTTCGGCGCCGCCTCGGCGCTGGCCGCCCTCGCCGACAACGCCCAGGTCCTGATCACCGCCCGCGCCCTGCTCGGCGTCGGCGGCGCGATGATCATGCCCGCCACCCTCTCGATCCTGCGCCAGGTCTTCCCCGACCGGCGCGAGAGGGCCCTCGCCATCGGCATCTGGACCGCCGTCGCCGCCATCGGCGCGGCCGGCGGACCGGTGCTCGGAGGCTTCCTCGTCCAGCACTTCTGGTGGGGATCGGTCTTCCTCATCAACATCCCGCTCATGGCGCTGATCCTGCCGCTCGGGCGCTGGCTGCTGCCGGAGTCGCGCGGCGCCGCCGACGGGCCGTGGGACGTGGTGGGCGCGCTCATGGCCGCCGCCGGGGTGCTGTCCTTCGTCCTCGGGGTCAAGCGGATCGGCGCGGAGCGCCGGCTCCTCGACGCGGAGGCGCTGGTGCCGCTGCTGGTGGGCGCGGCGCTGCTGATCTTCTTCGTACGGCGTCAGAAGCGCCGCACGCACCCGCTGATCGACATGCGGATGTTCTCGCGGGCCGCGTTCTCCACGTCCGTCGGCTGCATCGTGCTCGCCATGCTGGCGCTGGTCGGGCTGGAGCTGATCGCGGTCCAGTACCTGCAGCTGGTCCTGCACCTCAGCCCGCTGGCGACGGGGCTGCGGCTGCTCCCGCTGACCTTCGCGGCCATGGCGGCCGGAGCCACGGGGTCGTACACGCTGGCCCGGATCGGGCCGCGGACGATGGTGTCGCTGGGCTTCGTGCTGACGGCGTTCTCCGTGCTGCTGCTGACCTTCATGGGGCAGCAGGACCGGCCGGTGCTGCTCACGGTCGGGTTCGTCCTGCTCGGCTTCGGGCTCCAGACCACGCTGTTCGCCGCGTACGAGTCGATGCTGAGCGAGGCTCCGGCGGCGACGGCCGGCGGGGCGGCCTCCATAGGCGAGACCTCGTACCAGCTGGGCGCGGGGATGGGCATCGCCCTGCTCGGCAGTGTCATGAACGCGGCCTACGGGCCGGGGCTGGCGCACGTGCCGGGGGTGTCGGCCTCGGACGCGGCGGGGGCCGCGAACTCCCTGGGCGAGGCGTACCAGATCGCGGGGGCGCTCGGGGGCGGGCCGGGGCAGGCGCTGTACGCGGCGGCGCGGCATTCTTTCGTCCACGGGCTGCACGTGACGCTGCTGGTCAGCGCCGGGCTGCTGCTGGCGGGTGCCGTGATGGCGCTGAAGCTGCCGCGGGTGATGGAGTGCCCGGACGCCGCCGAGCGCGACGCGGGGGAGGGCGACGCCGGCGGGCGCGATGCCGCCGAGCGCGACGCCGCCGAGCGCGATGCCGCCGAGCGCGACGCCGCTGGGCGCGATGCCGGCGGCGGGCCGGTCCGCCTTCCCGGCGCGCGGGCGGGCAGGGGTGGACCGCGGGCCGTCGCGCCGACAAACTTGCAGCGCTAGGTTTCGCAACGCCGGTCCGCACCAGGAGGCGCCGTGCCCTTCGTACCCACCGATCCGCTCGGGATCGACGAGCTCCTCGCCCCCGAGGACCTCGCCATCCGCGACACCGTGCGCGGCTGGGCCGCCGACCGCGTACTGCCGCACATCGCCGGCTGGTACGAGAGCGGCGAGCTGCCCGGGATCCGGGAGCTGGCCAGGGAGCTCGGGGCGCTCGGGGCGCTCGGCATGTCGCTGGAGGGGTACGGCTGCGCCGGGGCCTCCGCCGTGCAGTACGGGCTCGCCTGCCTGGAGCTGGAGGCCGCCGACTCCGGGATCCGCTCCCTCGTGTCGGTACAGGGCTCGCTCGCCATGTACGCGATCTGGAAGTACGGCTCCGAGGAGCAGAAGCAGCGCTGGCTCCCCGGCATGGCCGCCGGCGAGCTGATCGGCTGCTTCGGGCTGACCGAGCCCGACGTCGGCTCCGACCCGGCCGCCATGCGCACGTACGCCAAGCGCGACGGCACCGACTGGGTCCTCAACGGGCGCAAGATGTGGATCACCAACGGCAGCGTCGCGGCGGTGGCCGTGGTGTGGGCGCAGACCGACGAGGGGATCCGCGGCTTCGCGGTCCCCACCGACGCGGCCGGTTTCTCCGCCCCCGAGATCAAGCACAAGTGGTCGCTGCGCGCCTCGGTGACCAGCGAGCTGGTCATGGACGACGTACGGCTGCCCGCGGACGCGGTGCTCCCCGGGGTCACCGGGCTCAAGGGGCCGCTGGGCTGCCTCAGCCACGCGCGGTACGGGATCATCTGGGGTGCCATGGGCGCGGCGCGCGCGAGCTTCGAGGCCGCGCTCGACTACGCGAGGACGCGCGAGCAGTTCGGCAAGCCCATCGGGGGCTTCCAGCTCACCCAGGCCAAGCTGGCGGACATGGCGCTGGAACTCCACAAGGGCATCCTGCTCGCCCACCACCTGGGCCGGCGCATGGACGCGGGCACCCTGCGGCCGGAGCAGATCAGTTTCGGCAAGCTGAACAACGTCCGCGAGGCCATCGACATCTGCCGCACCGCGCGGACCGTCCTCGGCGCCAACGGGATCTCGCTCGAATACCCCGTCATGCGGCACGCCACGAACCTCGAATCGGTGCTCACCTACGAGGGCACCGTCGAGATGCACCAGTTGGTGCTGGGCAAGGCGCTCACCGGGCTCGACGCCTTCCGGTGAGGATCCCCCGGCTGCCGGTGGGAAGTACCCCCAGACTCAGCTCTGGTTGAAGAAGTCGCGCGAGCGGCCGCCGGGCTCGCCGCTCACGATCTGGGTGTCGGCCGGGGTCAGCAGGAAGACCCTGGTCGCCACCCGCTCGATCGAGCCGCGCAGGCCGAAGGTCAGGCCGGCCGCGAAGTCGACCACGCGCTTGGCGTCGGCCGGGTCCATGGACGACAGGTTCACGATCACCGGGACGCCCTCGCGGAACAGCTCGCCGATGCCGCGCGCGTCACGGAAGCCGTCCGGGGTGACCGTCGCGATCCGCCGGCCCTGCTCGACGGCCGACTCCGAGGCGACCTTGACCCGGGGGTCGGTGACCCACTGGTCGCCGGGGCCCGAGACGGAGCCCTGTGCGGCCTCCGCGTAGTCGTCGTCGTAGTAACGCTCGTCGTCGCTGTCCTCCACGAGACCCAACCAGGCACTCGCCTTGCGTACCGAACCCATGGACGCCTCCTTTCACCGCGGTCGGTTGTCTTCTCTCCGCTTCCCCTATGGTCGTCCATGATGCTGACAACGCGCCAAGTGGATAGCCGCCGCGCAGGGTTTTCGTGACGGTACTGGTGCAGAACATCCGTTGCACCGTCAAGCCTCCTGACGGCTACCGCTGCTGACTGAGTGAAAATACGACCGCTGCTGCCGTGTGGGTGACCCGCGCGGACGTACGGGTGAACGATCCCGCTCGATACGATGCGCATCACGCACGCGTATGACACACGGGGGACCGTTTTGTTCGGCATCGTCAGACCCTGCACGCACCGGCTGGGGGAGCGCTTCAAGACCGAGTGGATGGCCCATCTCTGCGGGCTCTGCCTGGCACTTCGCAAGGACCACGGGCAGTTCGCGCGGATCGTCACCAACTACGACGGTTTGCTGGTCTCCGTTCTGACGGAGGCTCAGTCGGGGCCCGCGCCCGGCTCGCGCCGCACGGCCGGGCCCTGCCCGCTGCGCGGCATGCGGACCGCGGCGGTGGCCAAGGGCGAGGGCGCGCGGCTCGCGGCCGCCGTCTCGCTCGTCCTCGCCTCGGCGAAGGTACGGGACCACGTGGCGGACCGGGACGGGCTGTTGGCCCGCGCCCCGATCGCCGCCGCCGCGCGCAAGGTGGCCCGCGGCTGGGACCGGGCCGGCGCCCGCACCGGTGCCTCGCTCGGCTTCGACACGGCCGTCCTCGTCGACGCCGTGGACCGGCAGGAGGGCATCGAGACCCTCGCCGGCCCCGGCACGCCGGTGCTCGTCGTGACCGAGCCCACGGAGACGGCCACCGCCGCCGCCTTCGCCCATACCGCGCAGCTGGCCGGGCGGCCGGGCAACGCCCCGGCGCTCGCCGAGGCCGGCCGCTATTTCGGGCGCCTCGCGCACCTGCTGGACGCCGTCGAGGACCAGGCCGCGGACGCCGCCGCGGGCGCGTGGAACCCGCTGACGGCCACCGGGACCCCGCTCGCCGAGGCCCGGCGGCTGGCCGACGACGCCCTGCGCGGCATCAGGCTGGCGCTGCGCGAGGTCGAGTTCGCGGACGCGGGGCTCGCCCACCGGCTGCTCGTGCACGAGCTGAAGACCTCGGTGGACCGGGCCTTCGGGGTCAGCGGCTGCGGACACGCGGGCGGGCTCGCGGGTGGGATCGCGGGCATGAACGCCGCGGGGCAGGGCGGCGGGCACGGAGCGCCGCCGCAGGGCCACGGCCCCGGCCAGGCGGGCCCGTACGGCAGCGGCCCGTACGGCAGCGGCCCGTACGGCGGCCAGGGCGGCCACGGCGGTCAGGGCGGGAACCCGTACGGCGGGAACCCGTACGGCGGGGGTGCGGGCGGGCCCGGCGGCCCCTGGATGCCCGGGCCGCCCGGGGGGCCCGGTGGCGGGTTGCCCCCGCAGCGGCCGCGCCGCGGGCTGCTCGCCGGCTGCGCCGTGTCCATCGGGCTGTTCTGCACGTGCCAGCTGTGCTGCACCGAGCACGAGGGCCCGTGGTCCCGGCAGAAGCGGGACGCCTGGTGCGACGCCTGCGAGTGCTGCGACGGCTGCTCCGACTGCAGCGGCTGCTGCGACTGCTGCAACTGTGACGGGTGCTGCTGCGACTGCGGCTGCGACTGCTGAGGTCCGCCCGGGCTTGAGGGCCCCTCAGATCCGCACGGGGCCGGACGGCGTACAGGGAGATTCCCGTCCGGGCCCGTGTGGAAGGGGTGAGCGGCATGAGCGATGACGCAAGTGATGCAGATGACGCAGATGACGCAGATGAGGGAGGCGAGGCGGACGATCCGAAGACCGCTTGGCGGACCTGGCACGAGCAGCGGGTGGCCTCCGTGTCCGCCCCCTACGGCCCCCTGTCCCTCATCGGCACCCACTGGCTCTCCGACTACCCGGAAGGTCGAATTCCGGCCGTTCCGGGGCGCTGGTGCGCCACCGAGGGCGGGGTGGCGCTGAGCGCCGCCCCCGAGGACGGCCTCAGCCTCGACGGCGAACCCCTCACGGGTGACGCCGTGCTCGCCGCCGACCAGGCTCCGCCCGCGCGCTCCCGGGTCGCCGCCGCCGGTGACCTCCGGATCACCGTGATCCGGCGCGAGGGGGAGTGGGCCGTGCGGGTCTTCGACCCGGGCTCCGCGGCCCGGCGCGCCTTCGCCGGGATCGAGGCCACCCCGTACGACCCGGACTTCGTGCTGCCGGGGCGCTTCCGCCCGTACGGCGAGGACCGGACCGTCCAGGTGGCGAACGTCGACGGGCAGGCGCGCGGGTTCGGTCTCGGCGGCGAGCTGAGCTTCGCGTACCGGGGCTCCGAGCACACCCTCCAAGTCGCCGTCGACCAGGACGACGGCAGCCTGTGGGCCGTGATCGGCGATGCCACCTCAGGAAGCTCCAGCTACCGCTTCCGCTTCCTCAAACCGGGGATCCCCGACCCGGTGGACGGCTCGATCACCGTGGACTTCAACCGGACCGTGCTGCCGCCCTGCGCCTTCGCGGACCATTTCATCTGCCCGTTCCCGCCACCGGGGAACACCCTGCCCTTCGAGGTCGCGGCGGGCGAGCGGAGGCTGAAAGATGCCCTTGCCGCCCGAATCTGACGCCGAGACACTCCCGACAGCGCCTTTCGGGGGCTTGTCAGGGGCACGACGAAATCCAGTGCGCCCGCCGTACCCCCGGCTGCGCCTCACGGGCTCCGGCGCCCCCCACTGTCCGCCGGGCCCCCGATCCCTCCCGGGAGGACGCGAAGTGAGGATCAAGAGCATCACCCGTACCCGGCTGCTCGCCGTGGCCGCCGGCCTGGCGGCCGTCGCCGGGCTCGCCGCCCCCACCGCGGCGAGCGCGGACAGCGGCTTCAGCGCGGCGCGGCTCGCCGCGGCCGGAGCCTCCGTCCAGCGTGCCGACGTCGCCGGCACCGCCTGGTACACCGACCCCGCCAGCGGAACCCTCGTGGTCACCGCAGACTCCACCGTCACCGCCTCGGACCTCGCCAGGATCCGCAGCGAGGCCGGAGCCGACGCCGGGGCCCTGCGCATCGAGCGCACCCCCGGCAAGCTGCGCAAGCTGATCTCCGGCGGCGACGCCATCTACACCTCGGGCTGGCGCTGCTCGCTCGGCTTCGACGTGCGCAGCGGGAGCACGTACTACGTGCTGACCGCGGGGCACTGCACCGACGGCGCCGGCACCTGGTGGACGAACTCCTCGCACACCACCACCGTCGGCTCCACCGTCGGATCCAGCTTCCCGACCAACGACTACGGCCTGATCAAATACGCCAGCAACTCGCCGGTGCCGCCCGGCACCGTCGGCAGCCAGGACATCACCAGCGCGGCCAACGCCACCGTCGGCATGTCGGTGACCCGGCGCGGCTCCACCACCGGCACCCACGGCGGCTCGGTGACGGGCCTGAACGCCACCGTCAATTACGGCGGCGGCGACATCGTCTACGGCATGATCCGCACCAATGTCTGCGCCGAACCCGGCGACAGCGGCGGCCCGCTCTACTCCGGCACCCGCGCCATCGGCCTGACCTCGGGAGGCAGCGGCGACTGCACCTCGGGCGGAACCACGTTCTTCCAGCCCGTGGTCGAGGCCCTGAACGCCTACGGCGTGAGCGTGTACTAGCCGACGGGCCCGCGGCCCGCGGCCCGCGGCCCGTACAGGCGCGTCCCGTGCGGTCTCGTGCCCGACGCCACGACCCGGCACAATCATGTACCCCCGCCCGAACTGCCGGGCGGGGGTGCGTGGTTGAGGGAGTGGGGGGCGCTCATGAGGAATGCACCACCGGGCCGGGACGGACCCGTTTCCGACGCGCAGCGGCGCATCCGGCGCAATCCCTGGCTGTTCACCGCACCGCTGGTCCTGCTGTGCGTGCTCGGCGCCGTCCTCGTCTGGGAGGTCGTGCGCGGGAACCTGCCCGAGGCGACCCGGGCCCACTGGCCGTGGCGGCTCCAGCTCATGCCCGAGGAGCCCCTGGCGAGCCTGCTGGCCGTGGCGGCCGGCGGCGTACTGGCCCGTGCCCAGTACGCCCGTACGGTCCGGCCCATCCTGGGGTGGCGCTCCGATTACGTGGCGGGGGAACTGCCCGGGGATGCGAAGGCCTGGAGCACGGGCGTCTTCAACGGGGGGCAGCACAACGCGGCCGTGCACCGGATCGACTACTTCGTGGTGATGGACGGCGACGCCCTCGACGGGCCGGTTCCCGAGGACGCGTGGCTGGACCTGCGCGAGATTGGTGAACGGCTGGTCGCGGCGGGGCTGCAGCCGGCGAGGGATTTCCGCCTCGCCCTGTTCGGGGCGGGGTTCCCGCTGGTGGCGACGGGTACGTACGAGACCATAAAGGTGGGGTCGTTCTCGAAGAGGTTCGTCGAGAAGGTGCGGGCGCTGCACCTGCGCATCCAGGTGGTGGACAGCGTCGGGGACACGCACGAGCGGATCGTCGACTGCCTCAAGGGGGCCCGCGAACCGGTGGGCGCACCCGTGGAGGAGGGCCCGACGCCCCTGACCGTTCCCGTACCGCGAGCCCCGTAGCGGGCTGCGCCGGGAACCGCGCACGGCCAGGCCCATCCCGGGCTCGGCCCCGGCCCCGGCGACGGCAGAGGCTCGCCCTGGCGCGTGTGCGCCCCGGGGCGGGCCTCGTGCGTACCCGCCCTACACGTGCGGGACGAGCAGGGCGGCCGCCGTACGGGCCCGCTCCAGGGAGGCGGCCCGGTCGGCCCCGCGCTGCCCGAGGACCACCCGGGTGCTCAGCCCGTCCAGCAGTGCGAGCAGCTCGGAGGCGCGCGCGGGCACGTCCAGGGCGGGGGCGAAGCGGCCCTGGTCCACGCCCTTCGCCAGCAGGGCCTCCAGGTCGCGCTGCCAGCCGTCGTCGATCTCCTGCTGGGCGGCGCGCAGGTCCTCGTTGGAGGGCGTGCGGGCCCACAGCTCGATCCACAGGGTCCAGCGCGGATCGCGCGGTCCGCGCGGCAGGTACAGCTCCAGGAAGAGCGCCAGCTTGCGGTGCGCGGTGACCCGCCGGGCCAGCAACAGCGCCCGCTCCGCGGCGAGTCGGTCCTCGCTCCAGCGCAGCGCTGCCAGCAGCAGCCGGTCCTTGCTGCCGAAGTAGTACAGGATGTGGCCGCCGCTGGTGCCGAGCCGCTCGGCGAGCGCGGACATCGTCAGCTCCGCCAGCCCGCCCTCGGCGATCGCCGCCATGGCCTCTTCCAGCATCCGCTCCTGGGCGATCCGCCCGTCGCGCCGCCGCGCCGACCCCGCTCCCGCCACCCCTGCCGCCTTCCCGGTCCTTGTGGGCCGACCTTATCCCGGACAGGGTCTTGACGCGGTCCCGATCGGCGGCGCATCTTGAATGCCATTCAAGAACTTAGAACGTCATTCAAGATTCAGCGGCTCCACAGTCAGGGGTACGGCGCATGACGCAGCAGGACGCGACGCACGACACGACGGCCGACGTCGACGAGGTGTTCCGGGTCGAGACCCACGGCATCGACCCCATCCCCGACGCCGAGCGGCACGGCGGCGCCCAGGACCTCTTCTGGCTCTGGTTCGGCTCCAACCTCACCTTCACCTACGTGATCAACGGCGCCCTCGCCGTGGCCTTCGGACTCTCCTTCTGGCAAGCCACCGCCGTCGTCGTGATCAGCGGACTGTCCTTCTTCGCGGTCAGCGCCGCCGGGCTCAGCGGCATCCGCACCGGCACCGCCACCCTGGTCATCTCCCGGGCCGCCTTCGGCGTCCGCGGGAACTTCCCGGCCGGCGTCCTGAACTGGGTGGTGAGCATCGGCTACACCATCGTCAACACCGTGGTCGGCACCCTTGCCCTGGAGGTGTTCCTCGCCGAGGTCGGCCTCGGCGAAGGGACGGCGGTACGGGCCCTCGCGCTCGGGATCACCCTCGCGCTGACCTTCGCCGTCGCGATGTGGGGCCACGCCACCGTGCAGTTCGCCGAACGCTGGATGGCCTACGTCCTCGCCCTCGGCTTCGGCGCGCTGCTGGTCTTCCTCCTGCCCGGAGCCCGGACCGGCGCCCCGGCCGGCGCCGCCGCCCCCGGCCTTTCCGGCTGGAGCCTGGCGTTCGTCGTGATGCTGGCCGGGCCCTTCTCGTACCTGCCGATGCCCGCCGACTACACCCGCTACCTGCCGCGGACCACCTCGCTGAAGTCGATCACCTGGATGGGGGCGCTCGGCGGGTTCGTCTCCTCCGTCGCCTTGGGCGTCGCCGGGGTGGCCGCCGCCACGCAGACCGACATGAGCGACGCCGTCGCGGGGGCCGAGAGCCTGCTCCCGGGCTGGTTCAAGCCGGCCTTCCTGGCCCTCGTCCTCGGCGGCTCGGTCACCAACTCGATCATCACCCTCTACTCCTCCAGCCTGAACCTCCAGGTCCTCGGCATCCCGTGGAGCCGCGCCCGCGCCATCGTGATCAGCGCCGTGGTCACCGCCGCCGGATCGCTCGCCGCGCTCTTCCTGGCCGACTTCACCACCTCGCTGCTCTCCTTCCTCTCGCTGCTGATCATCGTGTTCGCGCCCTGGGGCGGGGTCTTCCTCGCCGACATGCTGCTGCGCCGCTGCCACTACGACTCCGCCGCGCTGCACGCCGGGAGCGCGGGCGCCTACTGGTACCGGGCCGGCTACCACCCCGCCGGCATGGCCGCGCTGCTGGCCGGCATGGCCTTCGCCGCGCTGACCTGCGATTCCGAGCTGTGGACCGGTCCACTGGTGGCCCCGCTCGGCGGCGCCGACCTGACCCTGCTCGGCTCGGTCGTCTCGGCGCTCACCTACTGGGCCCTCGCCCGCCGGGTGCCCGCGTACGTCCCGGCCGCCTGACCCCTCGTACGGCCGCCTCCGCCGCCTCCGCCGCCTCAGCCCCCCTCCGTCCCCCTCCGCCATCTCCGCCCCCTCTGCACAGGAGCACCACCCATGCCGCACCCCTTCCCCGCAGACCTGCTGCTCACCGGAGCCCGCATCCACACCGTCGACCCGGACCTGCCCGAGGCCGAGGCCCTGGCCGTCCGCGACGGCCGGATCGTCTGGATCGGCCAGGACGCGGAGGCCGCCGCCTGGTCGGGCCCCACAACCGAGCGGATCGACGCGGGCGGCCGGCTGGTGCTGCCCGGGTTCATCGACGCCCACAACCACGTCCGGCTGGGCTCCGACGACGCCTGCGTACAGCTCGCCGGGGTACGCACCCTGGAGGCGATCCTCGACCGGATCGGGGCCTGGCGGGAGGCGCACCCGCAGGCCCCCTGGATCGAGGCCGAGGCCTTCGACTACTCCGCGATCCCGGGCGGGCGGATGCCCACCGCCGCCGACCTGGACCCGGTCACCGGGGAGGTCCCGGCGATCGTGCTCTCGTACGACGTGCACACGGCCTGGCTGAACACGGCCGCGATGCGCCGCCTCGGGGTCGCGAAGGACCGCACCGACCTGCCGTTCGGCACCGCGGCAACCGACCCGGAGACCGGCGAGCCCACCGGCTTCGTCAAGGACTTCGCGATCAAGGGGCTCTCCCGCGACGGCCACCGGGCGCTGCGCGAGCTCGGCGTGCCGTGGGCCTCGCCGGACCGGCAGTACGGGCGCCTCGCCAAGAGCCTGGACGACGCGATCGGCTTCGGCATCACCACGGTCGTGGAACCGCAGAACTCCCTGGACGACCTGGAACTGTACGAGCGGGCCCGAGCCGAGGGCCTGCTGCGCTCGCGGATCGTGGCGGCGCTGTTCCACCCGCGGGGTACGACGGAGGAGGAGCTCGACGCGTTCGCGGCGGCGGCCCGCCGGTACCCGGGGGACCGGCTGCGGGTCGGGCCGCTCAAGCTGTACATCGACGACGTGGTCGAGCCGCGCACGGCCGCGCTGCTGGAGCCGTACACCGGGTGCGGGGCGCACCGCGGCGAGACCTTCTACCCGGCGGAGGAGTTCGCGGAGCTGCTGGCGCGCCTGGACGCGCGCGGGTTCCAGTGCTTCGTGCACGCGACCGGCGACCGGGGGATCCGTACGGTCCTGGACGCCGTCGAGCACGCCCGTACGGTCAACGGGCCGCGGGACGCCCGCCACCAGGTGGTGCACGTGGAATGCCTGGACCCGGCGGACGTGCCCCGCTTCGCCGGGCTCGGCGTGGTGGCCTGCATGCAGCCGCGGCACTGCGCGCCGGAGATCGCCGGGCCGGGCCAGGACTGGGCGGAGAACGTGGGCGAGGGCCGCTGGCACAAGGCGTGGCCGATGCGGAGCCTGGCCGAGGCGGGGGCGGTGCTGGCGTTCTCCAGCGACTGGAACGTGGCCGAGATGGACCCGATGATCGGGATCTACACGGCCGTCACCCGCCGCCCGCTGGAGGGCGGCGACCCGTGGCAGCCGGCCGAGACGGTGGACGTGGCGACGGCGGTGTACGGCTACACGATGGGCTCGGCGTACGCCAATTTCCTGGAGGCGGACCGGGGTTCGCTGACGGTGGGCAAGGCGGCGGACTTCGTGGTGCTGTCCCGGGACATCCTGGCCGTGGCCCCGGAACGGATCCCGGGCACGGTGGCCGAGACGGTGGTGGTGGCGGGCGAGGTGGTCCACAAGGCGTAGGGAGCGCCGGGATCCGGCCGGTCGGGAGGTACGTGGTCCCGGGCGCGGCGAGCAGGCCGCTCCAGCCGGTGATCCGCTGCCAGGTCTGCGATCCGGTGAACCCGCTGACGGCGGAGGCCGCTGCCGTTGCCCCTCTCGGCGCTGCCGCCCGGGGTGCTCATCGGGCGGCCGTGCCCTCACCGGCCGGCGCGTCCTGCGGGAGCCCGCTGCCCACGGCGGCCCCCGGGCGGCCCTTGCGGAAGACCGCGCAGGCCACGGTGACGGCCGAGCCCACCACCGCCCAGGCGGCCAGCACCAGCATCGGACCGGCCGCGCCGTTGCCCTTGAAGTACGCGATCGAGCGCGCGGCGTACGTGCCCGCGCCCGGTGGCAGGGCCGGGCCGATGGCCCGCCAGAACGGCGGCAGCAGCGGGTACGGGTAGGCGCCGCCCGCGCTGGGATTGCCCAAGACCACCACCACCAGGATCGCCAGGCCGATGCCGACCACGCCCGCCACCCCCTGGAAGGCCAGGGTGATCGCCCCGACCGCGAAGACGACCAGGGTCCCGAGCCCCCACAGGGCCATGATGCCGCCGGGCAGCGCGCCCAGGACCGGGCCCGCGATGACCGTGCCGAGCAGCCCGGCGGCGATCGAGTACAGCAGGAGCGCGCCGAGCCGGATGAAGGCGCGGTGGGAGTTGGCGGGCCGGGCGCCGGCGCTGATCGCGAGGATCGCGGCGCACAGGTAGCCGCCGACGCACCAGCCGATGACGAGGTAGAAGGCGCTCAGGCCGCGCGCGTCGCCCGCCGCGGCCGGGGCCACGTCGACGACCCGGGCGGCCCGGCCCCGGGCCTGCTCGACGCGGCCGACGACCTGTTCGAGGACTTGCGAGAGCGAGGCGCCGGCGCCGCTCGCGACCAGCAGCCGGTCGGTCGGTCCGGCCGGGTCGATGACCAGCGCCCCGTCCACCTCCCGGTTCTCCACCTCCGCCCTCGCGGCCGCCTCGTCCTTGACCGCGTGCGGGTCGAGCGGCTTCCCGGGCAGACCGGCGAGCTGCTGCGCGGACTGCTCGGCGACCGGTCGGGCGGGGGCGGCCACGGCGATCGGGATCTCGCTGGGCTTCGGCTGGTGGAAGGCCCCGATGTACGAGGTCACGAAGGCGAGCTGGAGCGCCAGTACCCCCACGAGCAGCAGGGCGGCCCGGACGGTCACGGCGTCCTTGACCTCGGCGAGGAACCCGGCGGGCGGCGGCGGGGAGGTGGGCTGGGTCATGTCTCACACGCTCGGCGTACGGGGCGCGGGGCGCAGCAGGGGCGGGCCGAATGGATGACGGGCGGGAGACGGCCGGGCCCTCGCGGTATCGAACGAATGTTTCGCACGGATATTCGAATTGCTCTATGGTGGAGACGGGGGTGGTGTTCACGTTCGAGCGAAGCAGGAGGCCGCGGGTGCCTGGTTTTACGCATCTGCACACCGTTTCGGGGTTCTCCATGCGCTACGGAGGCTCCCACCCCGAACGGCTGGCGGAACGTGCCGCCGACCGGGGCATGGACGCCCTCGCCCTGACCGACCGCGACACCCTCGCGGGTGCCGTCCGGTTCGCGAAGGCCTGCGAGAAGGCCGGGATCCGGCCGCTGTTCGGGGTCGACCTGGCAGTGTCGCCCGCGACGGGTCAGGCGGGTCAGGCGGGTCAGGCGGTTCCGGCGGTGCCGGGGGGCTCCGCCGGACCGGGCGGTTCCGGCGGTTTCGGTGGCTCCGGCGAGGCGTCCTACCGGCGGCGGACCCCCGTCGTCGGCGGCGCCTTCGTCGACGAGTCGGCGCCCCGGGCCACCTTCCTCGCCCGGGACGGCGCCGCCGGCTGGGCCGAGCTGTGCCGCATGGTCACCGCCGCCCACGCGGCCGCCGACGGGGGCCCGCCGGTGCTGCCCCGGACCGAACTGCGCGGCGAAGGGGTGTACGTACTGCTCGGACCCGGTTCCGAAGTGGGGCGGGCGCTGGCCGCCGGCCGTCCGGACCGGGCCGCCCGGCTGCTCGCTCCCTGGCGGGAGGTGTACGGGGACTCCCTCCGCCTGGAGGCCGTCGACCACGGCCGCACCGGCACCGGCCCCGGCTCGCTGCGCCTGGCCGCCCGTACGGTCGGCTTCGCCGCCGAGCAGGGCGTCCCGGCCGTGCTGACCAACGCCGTCCGGTACGCCGACCCCGGCCAGGGCCCGGTCGCCGACGTCCTCGACGCGGCCCGCCGCCTCGTCCCCGTCGACCCCCGCCGCCTCGACGGCGGCGAGCGCTGGCTCAAGGACTCCGGCGCCATGGCCGAGGCCGCCGACCGGATCTGCCGGGCCGCGGGCCTGGGCCCCGCCGACGCGCGCGGACTGCTTGCGCAGACCCGGCGCACCGCCGAGGCCTGCGCGGTGGACCCCGAGGACGACCTCGGCATCGGCTCCGTGCACTTCCCCGAGGCCCACCTCGTCGGCGCGGCCCACCGCACCGCCCAGCGGGTCCTCGCCTCCCGGGCCTCCGCGGGCATGGTGCTGCGCGGGTACGCCGACGACCGCGCGTACTGGGAGCGGATGCACCACGAGCTGGACATCATCGCCTACCACGGCTACGCCTCGTACTTCCTGACGGTCGCCCAGGTCGTGGACGACGTACGGGAGATGGGCATCCGGGTGGCCGCCCGGGGCTCCGGCGCCGGCTCCCTCGTCAACCACCTCCTCGGCATCGCCCACGCCGACCCCGTCGAACAGGGCCTGCTGATGGAGCGGTTCCTGTCCAAGCGCCGCCACGTCCTGCCCGACATCGACATCGACGTGGAGTCCGCCCGCCGGCTGGAGGTCTACCGGCGGATCATGGACCGCTTCGGCACCGAGCGCGTCGCCACCGTCTCCATGCCCGAGACCTACCGGGTCCGGCACGCGATCCGCGACGTCGGCGCCGCCCTGTCCATGGACCCGGCCACCGTCGACCGCCTGGCCAAGGCCTTCCCGCACATCCGGGCCCGCGACGCCCGCGCGGCCCTGGCCGAACTGCCGGAACTGCGCGAGGTGCGCGGGGAGGAGCACGGGCGGCTGTGGGAGCTCGTCGAGGCGCTGGACGCGCTGCCGCGCGGGATCGCCATGCACCCGTGCGGGGTGCTGCTCTCCGACGCCTCGCTGCTCGCGCGCACCCCCGTGGTGCCCACCAGCGGCGAGGGCTTCCCCATGTCCCAGTTCGACAAGGACGACGTGGAGGACCTCGGGCTGCTCAAGCTCGACGTGCTGGGCGTACGGATGCAGTCCGCGATGGCGCACGCCGTCGCGGAGATCCGGCGCGCCGCGGGCGAGGACCTCGACCTGGACGACCCGGCGCAGGTCCCGCCGGGCGATCCGGCGACGTACGAGCTGATCCGTTCGGCCGAGACGCTGGGCTGCTTCCAGATCGAGTCCCCGGGCCAGCGCGACCTCGTGGGGCGGCTCCAGCCGGACACCTTCCACGACCTGGTCGTCGACATCTCGCTGTTCCGGCCCGGCCCGGTCGCCGCCGACATGGTGCGGCCGTTCATCGAGGCCCGGCACGGGCGGGCCCCGGTGCGCTTCCCGCACGCGGACCTGGCGGACGCGCTGCGCGAGACGTACGGGGTGGTGGTCTTCCACGAGCAGATCATCGAGATCGTGCACGTCATGACCGGCTGCGGACGCGACGAGGCGGACCGGGTGCGGCGCGGTCTCTCCGACCCGGAGTCGCAGGCGCGGATCAAGGTGTGGTTCGCGGCGAAGGCGGGCGAGCGGGGCTACTCGCCCGCGGTGATCGGCCGGACCTGGGAGATCGTCGAGGCGTTCGGCAGCTACGGGTTCTGCAAGGCGCACGCCGTGGCCTTCGCCGTGCCCACCTACCAGTCGGCGTGGCTGAAGGCCCATCACCCGGCGGCCTTCTACGCCGGGTTGCTGACCCATGACCCGGGGATGTACCCGAAGCGGCTGCTGCTGGCGGACGCGCGGCGCCGCGGGGTGCCGGTGCTGCCGCTGGACGTGAACCGCTCGGCCGTGGCCCACCGTATCGAACTGGTGTCCGAGGCAGGCGGTCCGCCGGTATGGGGGCTCCGGCTGGCCCTGGCCGACGTCCACGGCATCAGTGAGGCAGAGGCCCGGCGGATCGAGGACGGGCAGCCGTACGGATCGCTGCGCGACTTCTGGGACCGCGCGCACCCGGGCCGGCCGGTCGCGGGGCGGCTCGCACAGGTCGGCGCGCTGGACGCGTTCGGCGCCAACCGGCGCGACCTGCTGCTGCACGTGGCCGAACTGCACGGCGCGCAGCGCTCGGCGGGGTCCCGGCCGGGCGGCGTCCAGCTCCCGCTGGACGGCGGCCGGTCCACCGCCCCCGCCGGCCTGCCCGACCTGAACGAGGCGGAGCGGCTCAGCGCGGAGCTGGGCGTGCTCGGCATGGACGCCTCGCGCCACCTGATGGGGGACCACCACGCCTTCCTCGCGGAGCTGGGGGCGGTCCCCGCCCGCCGGCTGCGCGAGGTCGAACACGGCCGTACGGTGCTGGTCGCGGGGGCCAAGGCGGCGACCCAGACCCCGCCGATCCGGTCCGGGAAGCGGGTCATCTTCACCACGCTGGACGACGGCACCGGCCTGGTCGACCTGGCCTTCTTCGACGACAGCCACGAGGCGTGCGCGCACACCGTCTTCCACTCGTTCCTGCTGCTGGTGCGCGGCGTCGTGCAGCGGCGCGGACCGCAGAGCCTGAGCGTGGTCGGCGAGGCGGCCTGGAACCTGGCCGAACTGGTGGAACTGCGGGCATCGGGCGGCCTGGACGCGGTGGCGGCCCGGCTGGCGGAGCCGCTGCCGGGTGACGGCGGCGCCGCCGGCCCGGGGCGCAGCATCCACCTGTCCACCGGGTACGAGATGAACGCGTGGGCCGACCTCCAGCCGGCCGGCGACCGCGCCGCCACCGGGCGCAAGCTGTGGCACTCCAGCCCGGGGAGCGCGGGATGACCCAGGCCAACGGCGTCCTGCACGTACGGTGCGCCGCGACGCTGACCGAGGAGGGGTACCGCGAAGTCCTGGAACTGCTGCGGGAGTTCTCCCCGACCGTGCAGGCCCTGCCGCCCCGCGCGGCGCTGGTCCACGTACGCGGCGCCCGGCGGTACTTCGGCGCGGACGCGGGCCGCATCGCCGAGCTGGTGCGGCTGCGCGCGCTCGCCCGGCTCGGCACCGACGTACGGATCGGGGTCGCCGGCACCTGGGCGGTGGCGGCGACGGCCTCCGCCCGGGTGCCCGGGCCCGGCGGGGTCCTGGCCGTGCCCGAGGGCGGGGTGGACGGCTTCCTGGGGCCGCTGCCGGTCGAGGCCCTGCACGGCATCGGCCCCAAGCAGGCGGAGGTGCTGCGCGGGTACGGACTGCATACGGTCGGCGCGGTCGCGGCCGTCTCCCCGGGCACCGTCGAACGGATCCTGGGGCAGCGGGCGGGCCGGCTGGCGGCGGAGCGCGCCCGGGGGATCGACCCGCGCCCGGTCACCCCGAAGGACCTGCCCCCGTCGGCCGCCGTCCGCAGCGGCTTCACCCGGCACGAGCTCGACGGCCCGCACGCCCGGGCCGTGCTGCTCGCCCTGGTGGTCCGCCTCGGCGCGGTGCTGCGCGGCCGGCGCCAGGCCGCCCGGGCGCTGTCGCTGACGCTGCAGTTCGCCGGCGGCACCCGCTGGGAGCGGACCCGGCGGCTCCCCGAGGCCTCCGGGCACGACGAGGACCTGCGGACGGCGGCGTACCGGCTGCTGGACGCCGCCGGGCTGCAACGGGCCCGGCTGACCGGCATGGTGCTGCGCGCCGAGGACCTCACGGACGCCGAGCGGGCGCCCCTGCAGATCTCGCTGGACCCGGTCCGCGAGGCCCGCCTGACGGTGGAGGCGGCCGTCGACCGCGCGAACGCCCGGTTCGGCCCGGGCACGGTCCGCCCGGCGGCCACGTTCCGCCGCGCGGCTTAGCGGCGCAGCCGCTCAGCGGGGCGGCGGCCCAGCGGCGTACGGCCCGGGTGCGTGGCCTGGGCGTACGGCCCGGGCGTACGGCCGTCCCGGGCGTATGACCTGATGTCCCGGGCGTATGACCTGATGTACGGCGCGCTTCCGCGCCCGGACACGGATTTTTTACCGACGCGTAACTTCCAAGTCTTGCTACTCGCCCGTAATTTAGCGGCAAGCAGCCCCCTTGTGATCCGGATCACGGGACGAACCCCCACGTATTTCCCTGACCCGCAAGGAGATCACTCGATGCTGCACTGGCGACGCCTGCTCCGCCCGCTGGCCGTCCTCACCCTCGCCGCCGCCCTCGTCGCCCCCGCCGGCGCCGCCCAGGCCGCGTCCGCACCCAGCAGCGGCTGGAACGACTGGTCCTGCAAGCCCTCCGCGGCCCACCCGCGCCCCGTCGTCCTCGTCCACGGAACGTTCGGCAACTCCGTGGACAACTGGCTCGGATTCGCGCCGTACCTTGTGCACCGCGGGTACTGCGTCTACTCGCTCGACTACGGGCAACTGCCCGGAGTGCCCCTCTTCAACGGGCTCGGCCCCATCGACAAGTCGGCAGCCCAGCTCAAGGTGTTCGTCGACAAGGTGCTTGCCTCCACCGGGGCCGGGAAGACCGACCTGGTCGGCCACTCGCAGGGCGGCATGATGCCGAACTACTACCTCAAGTTCCTCGGCGGCGCCTCCAAGGTCAACGCCCTGATCGGGCTCGCCCCCGACAACCACGGAACCACCCTGGACGGACTCGCCCGGCTGCTCCCGTACTTCCCCGGCGCCGAGGACCTGATCAGCTCGGCGACTCCGGGGCTGGCCGACCAGATCGCCGGATCCTCCTTCGTCACCAAGCTGAACGCGGGCGGGGACACCGTCCCCGGGGTCCAGTACACGGTCATCGCGACGCAGTACGACGAGGTGGTCACGCCGTACCGGAGCGCCTTCCTCCAGGGGGCCGGCGTGCGCAACGTCGTGCTCCAGGACCTGTGTCCGCTGGACCTCTCCGAGCACGTGGCCATCGGGCTCACCGACCGGATCGCCTGGCACGAGGCGGTCAACTCCCTCGACCCGGCGCACGCGACCCGCACCACCTGCGCGTCGGTCTTCGAGTGACGCACAGGTGAGGGGCCGGGACCGGTGAACCGGTCCCGGGTGTCGTCCGCTCAGCGGCCGTGGCGGCCCGGCGTCGTCGCACGGCGTCGGGCCACTGCGAACAGCACGGCCGCCCCGACGGCCAGCACACCCGCCCCGGCGATCGCGATCGCCGGGGTGGCGGCGCTGCCGCCCGTCTCGGCGAGGCCGGCGCCGGTGCCGGCCGGGGACTGCGATCCGGCGGCGACCGGGGTGAGGGCGGTGCTGCCGTTCGTCTTCGGATCGTTGTCGCCGTGGCCGTTGTGCTCGACGGTGGACTTGCCCTCGCCTGCGGCGATCTGCTGGTCCGTCGGGGCCTTGGGCGCGTCCGAGGGGTGCTCGCCGCCGGTGGCGGGCCCGGCGCTGGGCTTCGTACTCGGCTTCGTGCTCGGGGTGGTGCCGGCGCCGCCGTTCGCGCCGCCGTTGCCCCCGCCCCCGCTCCCGCCGTTGTCCTTGCCGAACACCACGTCCGAGCAGGTGTAGAAGGCCTCCGGGCTGTCCGAGCGCTGCCAGATGCTGTAGATCAGGTGCCGCCCGGACCTGGCGGGCACGGTGCCCGAGAACACGTAGTCCCCGTTCTGCATGCCCGGGTCCGTGGCCTTGGCGAACGGAGCCGGCTCCAGGTCCGACCACGTGAGCGGCTTCGACGGGTCGTAGCCGTCCTTGGTGATGTACAGCTCGAAGGTGCCCTTGTGCGGGGCGGTCCCCTTGTACCGGAAGGTGTGCGCGCCCGAGGTCATCGGGCCGGCCGGCCAGTCGGCGCGGGCCAGGTCCAGGCCCCGGTACTTGTCGTTGCCGGCCGAACAGAGCCGGCCGTTCGGGATCAGCGCCCGGTGGTTGCCGGCCGCGTTGGCGATGTTCACCGCGTTCCAGTCGTAGAGCGCCTGGGCGCCGCCGGCCGCCACTGCCGCCTTGCAGGCCGCGGACTTCGGCGACTCGGGCCCCTCCGCGTAACAGGCCGCCACCCGGCTGACCGGGTCCGTCATCGAGCCGTGCGCGGCCGCGGGCCCGGCGGCGTACGCGGCCACCGCGAGCGGGGCCAGGCCGGCTGCGGCGATACGGGTGACGGTGCGGCGGCGTACGGGCATGGGTGGATCTCCTTCGGGGCGGCGATGCGGGCACCGCGGTCGTGGGTGCGCGCTGGGAGCCGGGCCGGGCGGCGCCGCCCCCCGTGGGTCCGACGCCGCCCCGTGCCCTCCTCGGCCCCGCCAAACTAACCGCCCGCACCCCCGCCACCACCCCTCCGAGCCCCCTCCCGAAGATCCTTACGCTCCGCTTAAGGAAGCGGTAAGCGGGCCCTCAGGAAGCGGGCGGCCGGGGGCCGCCCGGTCAGGTCAGGAGGGTGGTCAGGCCTCCTGGGGCTTGGGCCCGGGCGGCCAGGGCGTCCAGGGCCCGGACGGCCTCGGCCGCCGCCCGCGGGTCGCTCTCCGCGAGGCCGCTCGCCGCGAACTCGTCCTCGTCCAGGCGCAGTACGCTCGCCCCGTCCGCCGACACCCACAGGTCCAGGTCCAGGTCCTCGACGAGGATCCCGCCGTCCGCCACCACCGTCGGCCGCGTGATGTCGCAGTACCAGCCCTTGAGGACGCCCCCGCCCGTGCGGACCTCCTTCACGGCGTACCAGCGGGTGCGCCAGAAGTGCTCGGTGAACACGTCGCCCGGCTCGAAGCGCACGAAGCCGAAGTCCCGTACGCCGTCCGCCGCCCAGGGCGCCCGTACAGAGATCCGGTCGCCCGTGTCGGCGACCAGGGCGGCGGGGTAGCGGATCTTGGTGCGGCCCGCTTTGGTGAGGGTGACGGTCAGGGTGGCGGTCGTCATGGCGTGGTCCCCAGTCGCTTCGCGTAGCGCGTCTCGGTCGCGCAGATCTCGTATCCGAACCGCCGGTTGATCGCGAGCATCGGCCCGTTCCCGGCGTCGTTGCCCGTGAAGGCTTCCGTGCAGCCGGCCGCGCGGGCCCGGCGGAGGGAGTCCGTCTTGGCGAGCGTGGCCAGGCCGCGACCCCGGTGCGCGCGCCGGGTGCCCGTCATCGCGGAGCCGTAGCGGCCCGCGCCGTCGGTGCGGGCGGCGCTGAAGGCGGCGACCACCCCGTCGACGAGGACGACCGTGGTCAGCTCCTTGTCGAGCGACGGGTCGTGCCAGACAGTGCGCAGCCAGTCCTCGTAGTCGTCCAGCCGCGCGGGTACGTCGCCCGGTTCGTCGGAAGTGGCCTCGGCGTCGGCCTCGTGGAGCGGGCGCGGATCGGCGGCGAAGTCGCACGCGGTGCGCAGTTCGACCCCGGCGGGGAGCGCGGCCGGGTACGGGGGCGGCGGGTGCGCGGTCAGGTCCAGGCGCAGGAGGTGCGCGGAGCGGGAGGGGCGGTACCCGTGCCGCTCGGCGAAGGCGCGGTGTCCGGGCTCGTCCAGCACCCAGGAGTACGCCTGAGACGCGCCCTCGGCGGCCAGGTGCTCCTCGGCCGCGCGCAGCAGGGCCGTCCCGGCGCCGAGCCCGCGGCGGGCCGGGTCGACGTAGGCGTTGACGTACGAGAGCCCCGGCTCGGGGCTGTCGTACGCGAGGCCGACCTCCGCGGTGCCGACGGCGAGTCCGGCACCGTCCTCGGCGATGAGGAGTCGGTGGCGGGCGGCGGGGTGGGCGGAGGCGGCCTCGAAGGCCACCCGGGCGGGGGTCGTGATCAGGAACGGGAGCGCGGCGCGGCGCAGGCGTACGACGGACTCGGCGTCCCCGGGGTCACCGGGGCGGAGGTCGCGGATCGTGGCGGTCATGGGGGCGACCGTAGATCGGCGAGGAGGGCGGACGCCTCCGAATTTCCCGGCGGATGGGAGAGAATCGCCGGGTGACCTCGAAGAACCTGAAGATCCGGATCGACGGCGCGGCCGGCGCCGCGGCCCCCTACGAGCAACTGCGCGCCCAGATCGCGCGGGCGGCGCGGTCGGGGGAGCTGCCGGCCGGGTACAAGCTGCCGACGGTGCGCGGGCTCGCCGAGGAGCTGGGGCTGGCGGCGAACACGGTCGCGAAGGCCTACCGGGCCCTGGAGGGCGACGGGGTGATCGAGACCCGCGGCCGGAACGGGACCTTCGTCGCGGCGGCCGGCGACGGGGCCGCCCGCGAGGCGGCCTCCGCCGCGCAGGCCTACGCGGAGCGCGCGCAGCGGCTGGGCCTCGGCTTCGACGAGGCGACGGCGGCCGCCCTGGACGCCCTGCGCGCCCGCTACGGCCGCTAGGCCGCCCAGGGCTGTCCGCGAAGACCCGCCTGTCCCGCGGGCGGGACTTCGGGGAGACCTCTAGCCCTTCCGCCGGAGCAAGTGCGCCCGGAGGTGGTGGTGCAGGGGGCGGCCCATCGCCGCCATGTCCTGCTCGATCGTCAGCTCCCCACCGCCGAAGGCGTACCGGCGCCGCATGGCGGTGACCTCCTTGGCCTTGGGGGTGCGCGCCACGGTCTCGGTGGCGATCTCGATCTGCGTCCCGGACACCCGGCCGACGTACGTCTCCACGATGCCGGTCGGGTGCGCGAGGACGACCTCCAGCGAGGCGTCGGGCAGGACCCGCCACCACCCGGACTCCCGCCCCGAGGGGCGCAGCGCCGTCCCGGACCCGTCGACCAGCCAGGCCCGCGACTCGTAGCGCAGGAACGGCCGGCCGTCGTGGCTGAAGGTGATCTCCTGCTCGTACGCGAACCCCTCCTCCAGGGTCGGGTACTCACCGAGGCCGCGGCCGTGCCAGCGCCCGAGGAGGGGCAGCACCGGCGCCAGCTGCGGGTGCGGCTCTGGGCCCTCGCCGAGGACGTGGCTGTCGGGGTACGGATTCTCCTGCGCCGGCTCGGGCACGTGCACTCTCCTGCTCGGTGGGTGTCCCCGGCCGCTTCGGCCGGGTCCGCCGCCCATTGTCTTCGGCGCGCGGGCGCCATCCGTACGCGCCCCGCCCGCCGGGGCGGTCACAGGTACAGGCCCGGCTCCGCACCGTGCTGGCCCTGCGGCGGCAGCAGCGACGAGGGGCCGGCCCCCCGCCGCAGCGCGAACAGTTCGGCCAGGCTGGCGCCCTCGCGCGAGATGCCCTCGTCCGTGCCCAGCCAGTCCACGGCCTCGCCGTGCGTCAGTCGGCCGACCTCGATGCGGGCCAGGCAGCGGCCCGGCCGGACCACCGCCGGGTGGAGCCGCTCCAGGTCCTCGTTCGTGGTGACCCCGACCAGGACGTTGCGACCCTGGCCCAGCAGACCGTCCGTCAGGTTCAGCAGCCGCGACAGGGCCTGGCCGGCCGTGTGCCGGGCCTCGCCGCGGATGAGCTCGTCGCAGTCCTCCAGGAGCAGCAGCCGCCAGCGGCCCTTCGCGGTGCCCTCGTCCTCGCCGATCGCGATGTCCATCAGGTAGCCCACGTCGTTGAACAGCCGCTCCGGGTCCAGGACGCAGTCCACCTGGCACCAGTCGCGCCACGAGCGGGCCAGCGTCCGCAGCGCCGAGGTCTTGCCCGTGCCCGGCGGCCCGTGCAGCAGGAGCAGCCGGCCCGCGATGTCGTCCGGGGTCACCTTCATCAGCCGGTCCATCGCCCCGGCGACCGGCGCCGTGTAGTTGGGCCGCACCTCCGCCCAGGTCCCGGCCGAGATCTGGCGGGTCGTCCGGTACGGGCCGCGGCGCGGGGAGACGTACCAGAAGCCCATCGTGACGCTCGAAGGCTGCGGTTCGGGCTCGTCCTGCACCCCCTCCGTGGCCTCGCCGAGGACGCTGGAGGCCAGTTCGTCGCTGACCGCCGTCACCGTCACGTCCGCCCCGCGGCTCCAGCGGGAGACGAGCATCGTCCAGCCCTCGCCCTCGGCGAGCGTGGCGCTGCGGTCGGAGTCGCGCGCGGAGCGCAGCACCGTGGCCTCGGGCGGCAGCAGGGTCGCCTCCGCCTTCACCCGCTCGATCGTGACGCTGTGCGAGTACGGCTGCTCGCCGGACGCGAACCGGCCGAGGAACAGCGCGTCCACGACGTCAGACGGTGAATCGCTGTCGTCGACATTGAGCCGGATCGGCAGCGCGTCATGCGGGTTGGCTGGCATGGCGCCCATGATCCGGCACGAAGTGGCCTCGTGCACCCGTGTTTCGCCGGATCGGGTGGCCGGGTTCCCTCTTCAAACGCACCGGTGGTGAAGGTTCGGGGCACAACTCCGCGCTGAAAATTCTTGGCATGAACACTTCCGGCCAGGCTCGGCTCCCAGTACCACGGACTCAGGCGCAACTCCCGAGTAACCCCCGCGCACCTCCCCCCACAAGGAGCCGCACACATGAGCATGAAGACGTCGCGCTTCGCCGCCCTGACCTCCTCCCTGTTACTCGCCGCGGGCGCCGCCCTGTTCGGCGCGGGACAGGCGGCCGCCGCCACGGCCGACTTCGGCTACGTCGCCCTCGGCGACTCGTACTCCTCCGGCGTCGGCGCCGGCAACTACGACAGCGGGAGCGGCGACTGCAAGCGCACCACCCGCGCCTACCCCGCCCTGTGGGCCGCCGCACACGCCCCGCAGACCTTCTCCTTCGCCGCCTGCTCCGGCGCCCGTACGGGTGACGTTCTCTCCGGCCAGCTCTCCCCGCTCAACTCCGGAACCGACCTGGTCAGCATCACCATCGGCGGCAACGACGCCGGATTCTCCGACGTCATGACGACCTGTGTGCTCCAGTCCGAGTCCACCTGCGTCAACCGCGTCAACCAGGCCAAGGCGTACGTCGACTCCACCCTCCCCGGCCAACTCGACCAGGTCTACGACGCGATCCACGGCCGGGCGCCCGGCGCCCACGTCGTCGTCCTCGGCTATCCCCGCTTCTACAAGCTGAACGGCACCTGCGTCACCGGGCTCACGGAAGGCGAGCGCTCCGCCATCAACGGCGCCGCCGACTACCTGAACGCCGCCATCGCCAAACGCGCCGCCAACCACGGGTTCACCTTCGCCTCGGTCGCCGGCGCCTTCACCGGCCACGAGATCTGCTCCGGCGACGCGTGGCTGCACAGCGTCAACTGGCTCAACATCGGCGAGTCGTACCACCCCACCGCCGCCGGACAGTCCGGCGGCTACCTGCCCGCGTTCACCAACGCCGCCTGATCGGCCCGCGGCGGATCCGCTCGCGCGTCCGGCAACCGGATCCGCGAGCGGATCGGCGAGCAGACCGGCGCGCAGATCGACCACCGGATCCGCGAGCGGTCAGGAGGCGGCCGTTTCCGGGCCGGCCGCCCCCGCCTCCGGCGCCGGGTCCGGGGCAGGTGCCTCCGGGGACGGTGCCTGCGGCGACCCGGAGCCCCCGGACACCGGTCCCGCCGTCACCGGGGCCGGCGTGGCGCTCGTACCGGGGGAGGGGGAGGCACCGGCCGACGGGCTCTCCCCCTCCCCTCCTCCGTCCTCGCAGGTGACAGAGAAGTCCACCCACTCCGAGGCCGCCGGCTCGGCCCCGCGCAGCTCCAGCCGGACCGCGTCCGCGAAGGTCGTGTTCGGGTAGTACGTGAGCTCGGTGTGGTCCAGCTGCCGGCTCCGGGAGCCGCCCTCCTCGTACGTGACGGACTGCCAGCCCGGCTCGGAGGTGACCCCGCTGCGCGTCGCCCAGCGGTACTCCAGCTCGGCGGGCGTACGGTCCGCCTCGACCGTCGCCGTGAAGGCCGGCGCCAGTTCCTCGGGCGGCGGGCACGTCCCGCGGTAGTCCTTGCGTACGGCGCGCACCGCCACGGCGAACCGCCGCGCGGGCGCGGCCGACGGCGAAGCGGACGGCGAGGCCGAAGGGGAGGGGGACGGGGACGGCTGCTGCGACGCGGAGGCGCTCCAGGCCGGTTCCCGGGAGGCGCCGGCCGGCGCGGTGGCGCCGGTGCCCCCGGTGCTCCCGCTCCCGCCCCGCTCCCCGCGGTCCTTGAGCAGCAGCCACCCCAGGAACGCGACGGCCAGCAGCAGCACCACGATCCCGGCGGTCAGCACCGCCCCGGCCCGCCCCTCGCGCGCCGGTGCCCCGCCGCCGGGGCCGCCGGGACCGCCGTGCCGGGCCGGAGCGGGCCCCTGAGAAGGCGCCGCCCTCGGCACGGGCATCGGCGGGGTCGCCCCGTCCGCACCGCCGCCGTGGTGGTGGGCCGTGGCCGTCGGGGAGTCCGGACCCGACACCGCGCCGCCGGAGCCCCGCAGGATCCCGCCCGCCCCGACGATCCGCAGCATGCGGGCCGCCTCCGCCGCGGGCAGCCGCTCCGCCGGATCCTTGCGCAGCAGCCCCTCCAGTACGGGCGTCAGCGGGCCGGCCCGGTGCGGCGGGGGCAGTTCGTCGTCCACCACCGCCCGCAGCGTGGACAGCGGGGTGTCGTGCCGGAAGGGCGTGACCCCCTCGACGGCGGCGTACAGCATCACCCCGAGCGACCACAGGTCCGACTCGGGGCCCGGGTCGCGCCCGAGCGCCCGCTCCGGAGCGAGGTACTCGGGGGAGCCCACCACCTCGCCCGTCATCGTGATCGCGGAGGAGCCCTCCAGGCTGGCGATCCCGAAGTCGCTCAGCACCACCCGGCCGTCGTTGCCGATGAGCACGTTGGCGGGCTTGACGTCCCGGTGCAGCACCCCGGCCTCGTGCGCGGAGCGCAGCGCGGCCAGCACCTGCTCCCCGAAGTGCGCGGCCCGCTGCGGGGTGAGCGGCCCGTCGGCCTCCAGCACGTCGGCCAGCGAGAGCCCGCGGACGAGCTCCATCACGATCCAGGGCCGGCCGTCCTCGGTGGCCACGTCGTAGACCGTGACCACCCCGCGGTGCGAGACGCGGGCCGCGGCCCAGGCCTCGCGTTCGAGCCGCCGGTACATCCGCCCGATCTCGGCGCCGTCCAGTCCGGCCGGGGGACGTACCTCCTTGACGGCCACCTCGCGGCCCAGCACCTCGTCGCGGGCCCGCCACACGGTGCCCATGCCGCCGCGCCCCAGCTGGTCGAGGAGGAGGTAGCGGCCCGCGATGACACGGCCCGGGGCGGATTCCCCGCCCGGTTCACCCATGTTGTCACTCACGCGAGCCCCCAGGCGTGTCCGTGTGTCGGCGGGCGGTCACTCCAAGTTAGCGCAGGAGGCACGCCGCGGCCCCGGTCCGCGCGGCGACTCGCGCGCGGGCCCGTCACGGGGGTGGCGCGGGGCCGGGGTGGGGGCGGGGCGGGGGGCCGCGGATCCACCGCGGGGGACCGCGTGAACTCCGCCGGGGCGGCCCCTCGCAGTCGGCGGCTCCTTGCGGAGAGTGACGGACGACTCCGCTGAGTAACCGTCAACTCCCCAGCCCCATAGGGGTAATTCACACCACCGGGATACCCGAGCACGACGCGGGGGCGATAGGGTTACCCTGCCCGGGCCGGGTGCCCTCGTACGGGTGGGGAGAGATCATGGAACAGATAGCAATGCGCAGCAGGCCGCCTCGCGTGCCTGCCATCACCTGCGGCAGCGGTGCGACGAGTTCGCGCCTCGACCGCCACCTCGCCGTGCTGGGCGGACCCGCCGTCCCCCACCGCGACGTGGCCGAGGCGACGCTGCTCATGCGCGAACTGACGTCCCGCGACCACACGCACCGCCTGCGGAGCCGGAGCGCGCGCGTCTCGCTCTTCGCGCCGCTGCGCCGCCTGCGTCGCACGCTCTTCGGCAGCCGCCGTTCGTAACAACGTCCCCGACCGTCATTGGTTTCGCCCCGGCCCTACGCAACCACACCATCCCGGCGCAGTGTCGTGATCTGCGCGCCCGTCATCCCCAGGGCGCGCAGCAGGGCCTCGGTGTGTTCGCCGAGCGCGGGCACCGCACCCATGTGCGGTGCCGCGCCCCCCGGCAGTCCGATCGGCGGCAGCAGCGCCCGCAGCGGACCCACCGGTGATCCCACCTCGCGCCAGCGGTCCCGCGCCGCGAGCTGGGGGTGCCGCGCCAGCTGCGCCACCGAGTTCAGCCGTGCGCAGGCGATGCCCGCCGCCTCCAGCCGCCCGATCGCCTCGTCCGCGCCCAGTCCGGCCAGCGCCTCGGCGACCACCGCGTCGGTCTTCTCCCGGCCCCGGGTGCGGGCCGCGTTCGTCGCGTACGCCGGATCCTCGGCCAACTCGGGCCGCTCCAGCACCTGTTCGGCCAGCCGCCGCCACTCGCGATCGTTCTGCACCGACAGCAGCACCCGGTCCCCGTCCGCCGTCGGGTAGGCGTCGTAGGGGGCGATGACGGCGTGCGCCAGGCCCGTGCGGACGGGCTGCTCCCCGCCGTGCATCGTGTGGTGCAGGGGATGGCCCATCCACTCTGCCAGCGCGTCGAGCATCGAGACCTCGACCGGGCCCCCGCGCCCGGTGGCCCCGCGGCGCAGCAGGGCCGCGAGGACCCCGGAGAAGGCGTACATGGCCGCCGCGATGTCCGCGGCCGGAATGCCCGCCTTGACGGGCCGCTCCGGGGTGCCGGTCACCGAGACCAGCCCCGCCTCGCACTGCACGAGCATGTCGTAGGCGCGCTTGTGGGCGTACGGGCCCGTCGCCCCGTACCCGGAGATGTCGACGGCGACCAGGCGCGGGTAGCGCGCGCACAGCGCGACCGCGTCGATCCCGAGCCGGGCGGCGGCGCCCTGGGCGAGGTTCTGTACGAACACGTCCGCCCCGTCGAGCAGCCCGTGCAGGACCTCCAGCCCGCGCGGGTCCTTCAGATCGAGGGCGATCGACTCCTTGCCGCGGTTGGCCCAGACGAAATGCGAGGCGAGACCGTGCGCTGCGGTGTCGTAGGCCCGCGCGAAATCGCCGCCGTCGGGCCGCTCGACCTTGATCACCCGGGCGCCGAGGTCGGCGAGCTGACGGGTGGCGAAGGGGGCCGAGACGGCCTGTTCGACGGCGACGACGGTCACCCCGTCGAGGGGCGGCGGGTCCAGGGGGCTCGCGGGGTGCACGGGTACGGGCGCGGGTACGGGCTCGGGCGAGTCGGCAGTCATGGAGCCTGCCTACCTGCTCGCACCCCCCTCTGTCACCAGGCCCCCGCGCCGGGATCCGTCAGAGCAGGGCGAACTGGCCGCCCGGGCCCTCCTCGTGGTGGTCCAGCACGGAGGCCGGGCGGCGTGACCAGCGCGGTGGCGGCAGCACCCCGGCCGCCGCCACCTCGGCGGCCGGCAGCAGCGGTCCGGGCGAGAACGCGGCCCGCTCCGGGGCCAGATCGGCCAGCAGCGCCAGGGTGGTCACCAGGGCCAGCAGCTCCGAGGTCCAAGACTGCGGCCACCGGGCCGGCCCGAGCGCCTCCAGCCCGTCCGCCCCGGGGTCCCGGTGGGCGGTGCGGGCCGCGAACCAGGCCTCCAGGACCCGGATGCCGCCCTGGAACTCGTACTCCCAGGCCCCCGGCGGCACGGGGGAGACCGTTCCGGTCCCGAGGCTCAGGGTCTCGGTCTCCGGGTCGTACGCGAGCCCCTGCGGCCAGGCCTGGACCGCCGAGCGGACGTACGGGCGCCGCCCGCCGGGCAGCCGGGGCGGCTCGGCGCCGGGGCCGCCGCGCAGCTGGACGGCGAGCAGCCGGTGCCCGAGCTCCAGCCCGGCCCGCCAGCGGCCCGGGTCAGCGGTGAGCGGGACCTCGTACCCCCGGGGGCCGGGGCGGCCCGCCGCCAGGATCCAGCACAGGACGTCCTGCGGGGTCACCCAGCCGCCGTAGCGCTCGCCCAGCAGGGGCAGCAGCCCCGGCGCGAGATTGGGCTCGGCGCCGCCGGGGCGCCGGTGGAGGGGGCGGATCCGGCCCAGCCGGCCGACCGGCAGACGGGCGGTGACCAGCAGTTCCGGGGTCTCGACGGCGAAGAGCTGGTGCTCGTCCAGGACCCGCCACAGCTCGGGGCGGGCCAGGTCGATGAGCCGCTGGTCGGGCAGCAGCCACTGCTCGTCGAAGGGATCGCGCAGCACCCGTACGGGCTCCGGACAGGGGCCCGGCGCGTCGGCGAAACGGGCGGTCGACGGCGCGCGCTGCCCGGGCAGGGCGGCCGCGCCGGTGGTGGGCGTACGGCTCCTCGTCGGGCGGAACAGCCGGTCCCGCTCGGTGCCTTCGGCGCCGGTCAGGGCCGCCCAGCGGTCGCGCAGGGACGCGGGGTCGGGGGCCGCCACCCAGGCCCGGCCCAGCCGCAGGGCGCCCACGGCCCAGGGCATCAGGTCGTCCAGCAGCGGTACGTCTTCGCTCACCCGGCAGATGGTAGCGACGGGAGGCGGCGGCCGGGCTGGGGCGGGACCGAAGAGCTACGCTCCCTATGTGTGGCTATGTGCCGATGCCAAGGAGCTGACATGAGTCAATACGACGAATACACGACTCCGTCTCAGGCCGAGGGTGAGCGGCTCGACGAGGACATGGACGAGAAGGAGAAGATGCAGCACCACCACCCCGACGCGACGCGGACCACGCCGTCGCAGGCCGAGGGCGAGCGCAGCGCGGACGAGGAGTAGGCCGTCGCGGCCGTCGCTCAGGTGGCGTCGACCGTCACCGTGAACGAGAACCGGTCACCGCGATAGCGGATCCGCGCCACGTCCACGACCCTCCCGTCCTCGTCGTACGTCACGCCCGTGTAGTGCAGGATCGGGCTGAGCAGCGGTACCTGGAGCAGCTCGGCCGTCTCCGGGTCGGCGAGCCGCGCCTCGACCGTGTCCGTGATCCGGCTGATCTTCACGCCCACCACGTCACGTAGCACCTTGGTCATCGGCCAGCGCGCCAGGTCGGCCAGGTCCACGGAGTCCGCGAGCTCCGGGCGGACCGCGTTCTCCGCCCAGTTCGTCGGCTCGCCGCTCTCCCCGTCGTGGCGCAGCCGGCGGTAGGTGACCACCTCGGCCGTATCCGGGAAGTGCTCCAGCAGCTCCCCGGACACGGCCGTACGCGCATGGCCGAGAATCGTCGTACGATCGCCTGATTGCTGCGCCACGATCGCGTCGACCGAGCCCAGCAGCCGTACCGGCGCCCCGCGCCGCGCACCCGGCTCGATGAACGTGCCGCGCCGCCGGTGGCGGCTGATCAGCCCCTCGCCCTCCAGCTCCTTGAGCGCCTGGCGCATGGTCAGCACGCTCACCCCGTAGTGCTCGGCGAGCTGCTCCTCGGTGGGCAGGCGCAGCGAGGCGTCCGGGGTGCGCCCCAGTATCGAGGCGCGCAGCGACTGCGACACCTGGTACCAGAGGGGCAGTTTCCGGTTGAGCACGAGCGAGTCGGGGGCGAAGGCGGTCACGGGTGGTTCTCCGTACGGACGGGGCGTGGGGCGCGCGGCGCTCGGCGCGTGGTGCGGGGCGCGCGCCTGGCGCGCCTTGAGATATTAGGCGCGGAAGTGGCGCTGGAGCCCCTGCCAGACGTCGTCATATCCGCGCTGGAGGTGGTCGGCGCCGGCCGCCTGGGGGGTGGTGGTGATCGGCCAGCGCGTCTCGAACATGAAGGCCAGGCCGTCGTCGATCTTCTGCGGCTTCAGCTCGGCGGCGCTCGCCCGGTCGAAGGTCTCCCGGTCCGGACCGTGCGCGGACATCATGTTGTGCAGCGAGCCGCCGCCGGGGACGAAGCCCTCGGCCTTGGCGTCGTAGGCGCCCTCGATCAGGCCCATGTACTCGCTCATGACGTTCCGGTGGAAGTACGGCGGGCGGAAGGTGTCCTCGCCGACCAGCCAGCGCGGGGCGAACACCACGAAGTCCACGCCCGCCAGCCCCGGGGTGTCGGAGGGGGAGGTCAGCACGGTGAAGATCGACGGGTCGGGGTGGTCGTAGCTGATCGAGCCGATGACGTTGAAGCGGCGCAGGTCGTACACGTAGGGGGTGTGCGTGCCGTACCAGGCGACCACGTCCAGCGGGGAGTGGTCGTAGGTGGCGGACCAGAGGTTGCCGCAGAACTTGTTGACCACCTCGGTCGGGCGCTCGACGTCCTCGTACGCGGCCACCGGGGCCCGGAAGTCGCGCGCGGCGGCGAGACCGTTGGCGCCGATCGGGCCGAGGTCGGGCAGCTCGAAGGGGCGGCCGTAGTTCTCGCAGACGTACCCGCGGGCGTCCTCGTCCAGCAGCTCGACGCGGAAGCGCACGCCGCGCGGGATCAGGGCCACCTCGCCGGGGCCCGCGCTGAGCAGGCCGAGCTCGGTGCGCAGCAGCAGGCCGCCGCGCTCGGGGACGATCAGCAGCTCGCCGTCGGAGTCGCTGAACACCCGGTCGGTCATGGAGGTGTTGGCGCGGTAGAGGTGGATGGCCATGCCGGTGCGCTGGGTGGCGTCGCCGTTGCCGCCCAGGGTCCACAGCCCGGCCAGGAAGTCGGTGCCGGGGGCGGCGTCGGGCAGCGGGTTCCAGCGGAGCCGGTTGGGGTCCGCGGGGGCCCCGGTGAAGGGCGCGGAGCGCAGGGCGCCGTTGTCCGTCCGGGTGAAGGGCGGGTGGGCCGCGGAGGGGCGGATCCGGTAGAGCCACGAGCGGCGGTTGTGCTTGCGGGGCTCGGTGAAGGCGCTGCCGCTGAGCTGCTCCGCGTAGAGGCCGAGGGGCGCGCGCTGGGGCGAGTTGCGGCCGGACGGCAGGGCGCCGGGGACGGCCTCCGAGCTGTGCTCGTTGCCGAAGCCGGTGAGGTACTCCAATGCCTCCGCCGTCTTCCTCGCCTGCTCGGCCTGCTCGCTCATGGGTGCTCCCGCTCTGTGACGGTCGAAGGAATCCTATGGCCGACAGTAGGATTCCGCGCCCCGCCCGTCAATGGCGGCTTCGACTCCGCACTCCCGATTTCGCGCGGTCGAAGGGGATCCGAAAAGATGAACATTGCTCTACTCTCACGCGCATGTCGTGGACCCGCAGGTTCCCTGCCGTGCCGGCGGTGCTCCTCGCCGCCCTCCTCGCGCTCCTCTCACTCCTCGCCGCCGCGCCCGCCGCCCGGGCGCACGAGGAGCGCCCCGTGACCCTGCCGGACGGCTCCGGGTCCGTACCGCGGTACCGCGAGGCCGAGCCCGACCTCCTGGTCTGCAAGACCGACCGGCCCGCCTTCGAGCGCCGGACGGCCGCCTTCCCGCCGGAGCTGCGCCGACGCAACCTCGCCCTGTACGAGCGGTGCGAGAAGAACGGCTACCGGCACCTCCAGGAAGCCGTCGACGCCGTGGACCGGCCCGGAATGAACATCGCGATCCTCCCCGGCCTGTACGAGGAGGAGCCCTCGCTGCCGAAGCCCGCGGGGGAGTGCGCCGCGCTGAAGGCCCCCGACTCCGCGCTGGGCTACCAGATCCTGTCGTACGAGCAGCAGGTGCGGTGCCGCCACAACCAGAACCTCGTCGCGATCCTCGGCAAGAAGGACCTTCAGATCGAGGGAACGGGCGCGAGCCGGCAGGACGTCGTCATCGACGCCAAGTACCAGAAGCTGAACGCCATCCGCGCCGACAAGTCGGACGGCATCTACTTCCGCAACTTCACGGCGCAGCGGACCACCTTCAACTCGCTGTACGTCCTCGCGGGCGACGGGTTCGTCATCGACGACGTCCTGACCCGCTGGAACGACGAGTACGGCTTCCTGACCTTCGCCAGCGACCACGGGCTGTACAAGAACTGCGAGTCGTACGGCAACGGCGACTCCGGCATCTACCCGGGCAGCGCCTCGAACATCAACGACGGCCGGGGCTACGAGGTCCCGCGCTACTCGATCGAGATCACCGGCTGCCACAGCCACCACAACATGGTCGGCTACTCGGGGACCGCGGGGGACTCCGTCTGGGTCCACGACAACGAGTTCGACGCGAACATGGGCGGCGCCTCGATGGACAGCGCCTTCCCCGGACACCCCGGGCTCCCGCAGAACCACGCCAAGTTCGAGCGGAACCTGATCCACGACAACAACGCCGACTACTACGGGTACGTCGCCGACGGCACCTGCGCCAAGCCGCCGATCGAACGCGGCTACGAGCAGGGGGTGGTCTGCCCGCAGATCTCCATGCCCCCGGGCACGGGGATCATCACGGCGGGCGGCAACTGGAACGTGTACGAGAACAACTGGGTGTACGGGCACCGGCGCGCGGGCTTCTTCCTCTCGGCGGTCCCCGCGTTCATCCGGGGCGAGGAGGAGTGGTCGAAGCAGACGGACACCTCCCACCACAACCGCTACGCCGCCAACATCCTCGGCAAGGACAAGTCCGGGGCCTCCCGCCCCAACGGGATGGACGTGTGGTGGGACGGGCAGGGCAGCGGGAACTGCTGGCAGCCCGGACCGGACGGGTCCACCCCGGGCGTGCTCCCGCACTGCGGGGACCGCCGAGGCGCGGTGTCCGGCGCCTCCTCCCGGCTGGTCGGCGAACCGGTGAAGCTGGCCCAGCTCCTCGTCTGCGCCGACTACAGCGTCCAGGCGCGCAAGCTGCCGGCGGGCTGCGACTGGTACGGGGCGCGCGGCCCCGAGCGGGTGGAGACGCAGATCGCGCTTGCGGTGGCGGCGGTGCTGCTCCTGGTCGGCGGGGTGCTGTGGTGGCGCCGGCTGCGCGGGTCGCGCCTGGGGACGGCGGCCTCGCTGCTGGGCCTGGCCGGGCTGGCCCTGGACGTGGCGGGCTCCACGACGCCGCTCGTGGACACCGCCGTACCGGCCGTGGCGCTGCTCCTGCTGGGCCTGTGGTGGACGGGCGCGGGCCTCGTCCTGCGGGCCACCCGCCCCTGGCCGGCACGGCTCACCCTGCTCCTGGCAGCCCTCACCCTCCTCGACGCCTTCGACAAATCGATCCTGATGATCCCCTGGACCCCCCTGAGCCCGGCTTGGTTCCGCGCAGCGGTCGCCGTGGTCTGGACCTTGTGGGCGGTCGCCGCCTCGGCCCGCCCCGCCACCCCGCCCACCCCGGCCCCGCACCCGGCCCCCGCCCCCGCCCCGGCGTCGGCATGACCCGTAGGAGGCCGATCGTGACCCTGCCCGACGACCGCGCCGAGAGCAGGCCCCGGCGCCACGGCGGCGGTCCGCCCCGCGCGGCCCGCGGACGGGGTCGGGCCGCCCGTAC
>NZ_LFML01000026.1 GCF_001044425.1 Streptomyces roseus | reverse complement strand
CGGCGCCGGAGCCGGCGCCCCGCCCGAAGCGTCGGCCCGCGAACCGGACCGGGCCGTTCGCGCGGCCACGGCCCGGCTCTCGGCCGGAGCCTCGACGGGCGCCGGAATCACGGCCGCGGCCACCGGCTGGGCCGGGTCCGGCGCCGGGGTCCCGTCGGCCGCGGCCACCGCCGCGCGCTCCGGCGCCGGCTCCGACTCCGGCTTCTGCTCTGACTCCGGACCCTGCTCCGACCCGCTCCCGGGCCCGTTCGGGAGCGTGCTCACGGGCAGGTCGCCGGAGGGCGGCGGGCCGGCCTCCGGACGGGGTCGGAGGGCCGGGGCGCACAGGTCGCCCGTGGCCCGGACCGCCGCGGCCTGCGGGGGCGCCGGCGGAACGCGGAAGGTGCCCGTCGTCGAGGTGGTGCTCGTGGGGTACATCGTTGCCTCCGTCATGCGAACAGCCGGCGCCAGGTTTCCGGGCCCGGGTAGCCGTCGGCCTCGGCCCCGCGCCAGCCCTGGGCGCGCTGGAAGGCCTCGACACTGCGACGGTCGGCCTCGCTCCAGCGGGGCCCCGGACCGGACGGGTAGTTCTTGCCGAAGCCCTTCTTCACCAGTTGGCGGCCGAGGGCGGTGATGAACGGGTTCGAGGACCCGGGGCGGAACACCGACGGCCCCGGATAGCCCGGCACCCCGGGCTGCCTGCCGGCCGTCCCGGAAGCGGCGCCCGGCACCCCGACACGTCCCGGCTTCGCCGGGATCCCCGGCTTGCCCGGCAGCCCGGGCTTGCCCTGCTGTCCCGGCTTCGCCGGAACCCCCGGCCTGCCCGGCAGCCCCGGTCTCGGCGGAGATCCCGGGGCGCCCTCCGCCGTGGGACGGATGTCGTTGCCCTTGTGTTCGACCAGCAGCTGCCAGGTGTGCGTACCCGGGATGCCGTCGGCGTCGGCGCCCGTCCAGCCCTGCGCGCTCTGGAAGGCCTGCGTGGCCAGCCGGTCCGCGTCGCTCCACGCGGTGTTCGCGCCCTTGGGGTAGAAGCGCCGCCCGCCCCGCTCGATCAGCATCCGGCCCAGCTGCGCGACGTGTTCGTTGTTCGCGCCCGGCCCGAACTGCGTGGCCCCGGGGAAGGCCGTCGGCACCGCCGGCTTCGGGTCGGTCGCCGCCGGGTCCTCGGCGAGGCCGCTCGTCACCCCGTTGAAGCGGTACGGGACGTACTTCGTCGCGTTGTTCCAGTACCCGTACGGCGTCGCCCCCTTCCGCGTGTTCGGACGGGTCTGCTCGTACGCGACGTAGTGCGTGCGCGTCTCGTCCACCCACCCCCCGAAGAGCACCACGTGCGAGCCGTTCGTCGGGTCCGAGGGGTTGTGGAAGAGCAGCATGTCCCCCGGCAGCAGCTGCTCTTTGGTGATCTTGGTGGCGAATTTGTCGAGGCTGCCGGTCCACTCGTTCGTACCAAGGTTCCAGGCCATCGAGACGTAGCCGGAGCAGTCCTGCCGGTAGCCGTCGGACCAGTACGTGGACATGCTGTACGGGACCTTCGCGTCCAGCCACACCTTGGCCCGCGTGATGATCGACGCCCGGTCGATCCGCTTGACGGCCGACGGCGCCCCCGGCGCACCCGCCGGCCTCGCCACGGCCGGGCGTCCGTGCAGCGGGGACCGGCCGCCCTGCGGGGAGCCGCCGGGGGTGTCGAGCGAGACCGGCCCCGGGCCGGGGACGGGGCCGGCCGCCGCCAGCGCCGCCGACCCGCCTCCGCCCAGGACCACGCCCGCCGCGGTGGCCAGTACCAGCGCCCGGCGGACCCCGCGGGCGGCCGGGTGGCCGCCGTCCCGGAGCGGTATGGCCCGCGCGCGGGCGAGGGCGCGCCGGCGCTGCGCGCAGCCCAGGCATACGCAGTCGCCGGGGGGCTCGTACTCCTCGAAGACGGCCATCGGCATCGGCATCGCTGCCGGCATCGTCGGTGCAGGCATCTGCACATGCATCGGAGGCTGGATCGTCATGCGGTTCCGTCCACTCCCCTGCTCGTCGCTGATCAGGCGGGCCCTGGATCTGTCGGGGCATCAGATTCGGCTCGGCCCAGACATATCGTGCACGATAAACCCCCCAAACATGGGTTAATCGGACAAGGCGGGCGCGGCTGGTCACGAGCACCACTGGAGGTGGGGTAGAGTTTTCTCTGTCAGCAGGCGCCGCTAGCTCAGTTGGTTAGAGCAGCTGACTCTTAATCAGCGGGTCCGGGGTTCGAGTCCCTGGCGGCGCACAGACGAGGAGAAGCCCCCCGCAGCGAAAGCTGCGGGGGGTTTCTTCGTCGTGCCGCTCACATCCGACCGCATCCGGCCGGACCGGCCCGTATCCACCGCGTCCGGTTCACGCCGGCGTGCCGGGACGGGTCCCTCCCGTCAGGTAGGCCGACACGACCACGTTCGCCGTGTACTCCTTGGCCACCTTGTCGTAGGTACCCCCGCAGGTCACCAGCCGCAGCTCCGCCCGGCCCTTGATCCGCTGGCCGTACGCCCGGTGCGCGTCGAAGCGCGCCCGCTCGTAGACCCGTACGTCCTCGATCGTGAACTCGGCGACCGAGCCGTCCGTCCGGACCACCCGCACCGTGCCGCCCGGCTTGGCCGAGCTCAGCCCGTAGAACACCGCCGGCTTCGACGCCGTGTCCACGTGTCCGACCAGCAGTGCGGCCCCGGCCTCGCCCGGCTTGACCCCGCCGCCCCACCAGCCCACCGTGCCGGGGCTCTCGTACGGCGGCGGCTCGATCGCGCCCTGCGCGTCGAGGCCCCGCGAGATCACCGGCGCCCGGATGCCCATCGCCGGTACGTCAACCCGCGCGGGCACCGAAGCCGCCAGCGGGGCGCGCGCCGCGGGCAGCCCCGGGACCGGGAGCGCCGAACCGCCGGCCAGCCCCGACGGGCTCGGCGGGACGCCGGTGATCTCGCGGCCCCACAGCCACAGGCCGAGCACCAGAACGGACCACGCGGCGAAGGTCAGCAGCCGCCCGCCGCCCGAGGACCTCGGCTCCCCCGAGTCCGTCACCGCGGCGCCCTCACTCGCCGCTGCGGCGCCGGCGCAGGGTCAGCGCCCGGAAGGCGACGGCCAGGGTGGCCGTGGCGGCGAGCACGGCGCCGATCACGGTCTGCGGGAGGCCGGGGCCCTCGCCGCCGTGGCTCTCCTTCGTTGCCGCGGCCTGGTCCTGTGCCCGGGACGCGGCCTCGTCGCGGGCCGCCTGCGCCGCCCGTACCGCCCGGTCCGTCGCCGCGAGCTCGGCGGACATCCCGCCGCCGCCCGCATGGACGGGCCAGACGGGCGTCCGCTGCGGGTCCGGCCGCTCGCGTTCCTTCTCGTGGTCCTTCTCGCGCTCCTTCTCGCGGTCCTTCTCGCGGTCGTCGCGGCGGCGGACCACCTCGACGGTGCCGCGGATCCGGTCCTCGCCCCCGTCGCACTTCACCTGGATGGGGTGCCAGCCGGGCTGGGCGTGCGAGCTGATCATCGCGTCACCCCAGAGCGACTTGTCCCCGTCCCGGCCGGAGGACAGGTGGACCTCCGAGACGAACACGGCGGACTTGGCGCTCGCCCATCTGTCCTCACAGCCGTGGACGCGCAGCTTGACCTGCGCCCCCGGTTCGGCCTGGCGCGGATCGACCGAGACGCTGCCGCCTTTCTCCTCGCCCGCCGCCAGGGCGGCGGGGGCGGACACGGCGGTGAGCGCCGTCAGGGCGACGGCCGCCCCGGTGACACGGAGAGCGATCAGAGCACTGCGCATGGTGAACCTCCTCATCAATGAGGTTCACGCGCCCGGCGGCGCTCCGCATCCGGAGCGCCGCGCGCTTGACCCGTTCGGATCAGACGAGATCGACCAGATCGGCGATCGAGTCGACGATCTTGGTCGGCCGGTACGGGAACTTCTCGGTGTCCTCGGAGGAGGTCAGTCCGGTCAGCACGAGGAAGGTCTGCATCCCGGCTTCCAGCCCGGCCAGGACGTCGGTGTCCATGCGGTCGCCGATCATCGCGCTGCTCTCGGAGTGCGCGCCGATGGCGTTCAGGCCGGTCCGCATCATCAGCGGGTTGGGCTTGCCGGCGAAGTACGGCTGCTTGCCGGTCGCCTTGGTGATCAGTGCGGCGACGGCGCCGGTGGCGGGCAGCGGGCCCTCGGTGGAGGGGCCGGTCTCGTCGGGGTTGGTGCAGATGAAGCGGGCGCCCGCGTTGATCAGGCGGACCGCCTTCGTCATCGCCTCGAAGCTGTAGGTGCGGGTCTCGCCGAGGACCACGTAGTCGGGCTCGTGGTCGGTCAGGATGTAGCCGATGTCGTGCAGGGCGGTGGTCAGACCCGCCTCGCCGATGACGTACGCGGTGCCGCCCGGGCGCTGGTCGTCGAGGAACTTCGCGGTGGCGAGCGCCGAGGTCCAGATGTTCTCGACGGGGACGTGGAGGCCCATGCGGGAGAGGCGGGCCTGGAGGTCGCGCGGGGTGTAGATGGAGTTGTTGGTCAGGACCAGGAAGGGCTTGCCGGAGTCGCGCAGCCGCTTGATGAAGGCATCGGCACCCGGGATCGGGGTTCCCTCGTGGATGAGGACCCCGTCCATGTCGGTGAGCCAGGATTCGATCGGCTTGCGCTCTGCCACGGGACTGTTCTCCGCTCTCGGTGGCCGTATCTCTGACCTGCGACCGCTGACCTTTGGCCTGTGGTCTCTACCACCCTATCGGGGCCGGGCCGCGGACGACGAGGGCGTCCACGGCCCGGACCCCTGCCCGGCGTGCGTCGATCAGCCGAGCTTGACGTCGTCGACGGTCCAGTACCAGTTGTTGGTGCCGGCGTAGCGGAAGCGGACCTGGACGTCGGTGGCTCCGGCCGGGACCTGGAGGGCCAGGGACTCCGTCTTGGCGACGGCGTCGGCGGTGTAGCTCTTGACGAGGGCCGGTGTGCCGCCGTTGTAGGAGACCAGGACCTGGGCGCTCTGGCCGGCCTCGTGGCGGTAGTGGGTCCGGAAGGTCAGGTTCTTCACCGTGCCGCCCGTCACCGCCCACGTGGGGGTGACGAGGGTGGAGTCGTACGAGCCGGTGTGGGCCTTGTCGTCCCACTCGTCGGAGTCGGCGACGGCGAACACGTCGCGGGAGCGGACGTTCAGCTCGCGCCACTGGTCGCGCTGGGACTGACTCCAGAACTCGTCGGTCGCGAACGCCCAGCCGGCCCATTCGGTGACACCGCCGGTGCCCATCTTGGAGTTGTCGATGGACCAGCCGGCCGGCGGGGTGTGCGTGAAGCCCTTCACGCCCGCCGGGATGCCCGTCTCGTCCACGCGGCCCTGGAGATTGGGGCGCAGGGTGTCGAAGGGGTCGTTGTCGCCGGGGGCGTTCAGCGGGATGCCGTCGATCGCCGAGCCGGGGTCCACGCCGACCTGTGCCATCGCGGTGGCGGCCACGTCGACGAGCTTGACGTCGGTGCGGACCGAACCGGCCGGGATGCCCGCGCCCCTGGCGATGACGAAGGTGCCGCGCTCCTGCGGGGTGGAGCCGCCGTGGCCGCCCGCGTCGGTGTGCCCGTGGTCGGTGGTGACCAGGATCTTCCAGTTCTCCTGGGCGTACGTGGGGCGGTTTCGGACGGCGGTGAGGAGCTGGCCGACCATCACGTCGACGCGGCCGATCGCGTCGAGGTACTGCCGGCTGGCGGCGCCGTACGCGTGCCCGGCGCCGTCGACCTGGCCGAAGTACACGAACGCGGCGTCCGGGTTCTGGCCCTGCAGCTCGGCGGAGGCCGCGGCGGCGATCTTGGGGTCCTCGGTGCCGTAGCCGTCGCGGTCGCCCTTGAGCGACAGGCGCTTGTCGACCTTGGCGGAGAAGACCGGGCCGCCCGCGTCGGTGGAGGTGAGGGGCTCCCAATCGGCGGCCGCGTAGGTGTTCAGCGACGGCTTGGCGTTCTCGATGCGGGTCAGGAAGTCGGGGTAGGCCGTGTAGTTCTTGCCGGTGAAGGTGTTGTCCTTCACGCCGTGCTTGTCGGGCCACACGCCGGTGGCGATGGTGGACCAGCCGGGGCCCGAGGAGGTGGCGGCCATCGGGTTCGCGTAGAGGGTGCTCCTCGCGGTCAGGCCCTGGGCCATCAGGCCTTGCAGGTTGGGCGCGTCGGCGGCCTTGACGCGGTCCAGGACCGTGCCGTCGATGCCGATGACGAGGACCTTGTCGGTGGTCGCGGTGGCCGTCTCGGCGGTGGCGGTGTGCGCGCCGAGGGCGGTGGCGAGCAGGGCCGTGGCGGTGGCGGTCACGGCGAGGGCGCGTCCGGACAGGACAGTGGGCACGTACTCCTCCGGGAGTAATCGTGGGGAAGGCGCGGTGGACGGGCGCGGGGTCCGGACCGAAGGTGCGGGCTTCGGTCCAGACCCGTTATGCAAGCGTCACTTTCCTGGTCGGGGGTGACCGGGAGGCGACCAATCAGCTTCCGGTGGCCGACTTCCACGCGTCGACGTAGGTCGCCAGGTTCTTGTCGATGTCCGACCAGTCCGGCTCGAAGATCTCGACGCCGGTCATCAGCTTGGTGAGCTCCACGGCGTTGGCGTCGGTCGGCTTGACGTCGGTGCGCGCGGGGAAGCCGCCGCCGACCTCGCTGACCAGCTTCTGGGCCTCCTCGCCGAGCATGAAGTCGAGGAGCTTCTTGCCGTTCTCGGTGTGCGGGGCCCTGTCCACCAGACCGGCCGCGTACGGCAGGGCGAAGGTGGTGGGCCTGCCGCCGTCCTTCGCCGGGAACCAGATGCCCAGGTTCGGCATGGACTTGGACTGCGCGAAGTTCATCTGGACGTCGCCGTTGGCGACGAGCAGCTCGCCCTTGTCGGTCTTCGGCGCCAGCTTGCTGGTGGAGGAGGACGGGCCGACGTTGTTGGCCTGGAGCTTCTTCAGGTACTCCAGCGCCGGCTCCTTGCCGCCGAAGTCGTGCATGGCCTTGACGAGGACGGCGGTGCCGTCGCCCGCGACGCCGGGGGTGGAGTACTGGAGCTTGCCCTTGTACTTGCCGTCCAGCAGCTCTTCCCAGGTCTTGGGCGCCTCGGTGAGCTCCTTCTTGTTGTGGACGAAGCCGAAGTAGTTGTTGACGACCGAGGTCCACTTGCCGTCGGCGGCCTTGTCGGCGCCGTTGACCTTGTCGGAGCCCTGCGGCTTGTAGGCCTGGAGGAGGCCCTTGCCGTCCGCCTGCTGGATGAACGGCGGGAGGGTGACGATCACGTCGGCCTGGGTGTTGGTCTTCTCGCGGACGGCGCGCTGCACCATCTCGCCCGAACCGCCCTCGACGTACTTGACCTCGATGCCGGTCTTCTTCGTGAACTCGGCGAAGACCTTGTCGTACCAGCCGTCGCCCTTCTCGCTCTTGAGGCCGTCGGCGCTGTACACGGTGACGATCTTTTCGCCGCCCTTGGAGTCGGCGGAGGTGCTCGCACCGCCGCAGGCGGTGAGGCCGGCGGCGAGGGCGAGGCTGCCGGTGACGGCGGCGGTGACGCGCGGGAGCATGCGGTGTGCGGACATGTGGAGGAACTTCCTTACGGGGGGAAGGGAGTCAGCGGTACGTGGCTCTGGTGCGGACGCGGGAGACGGCCAGGAGGACCAGCAGGGTGGTGGCCATCAGGACCACGGCGACGGCGGACCCTGCGAAGAGCGAACCGCGGTCGGTGGCCGTGAAGATCCGGACCGGGAGGGGCATCCAGTCCGGCGGGTAGAGCATCATCGTGGCGCTCAGCTCGCCCATGGACAGGGCGAAGCAGAGTCCGGCGGCCGCCGTCAGCGACGGCAGCAGGAGGGGGAGCTTGACCCGCCACAGCACGTACGCGGGACGGGCGCCCAGGGAGGCCGCCGCCTGTTCGTACGCGGGGTCGAGACGAACGATGGCGGCCGAAACCGACTGGTGGGCAAACGCCGTGACAAGAATCGTGTGCGCCAGGACCACGATTGAGCTGGTGCCGTTGAGCAGCACCGGCGGCTTGCTGAACGCGACCAGGACGGCGAGGCCCACGACCACGGAGGGCACGGCGACCGGCAGCATGAACAGGGCGTCCATGGACCGCTTCCCGCGCCGCTTCAGCCGCGCCGCGGCCAGCGCCGCCCAGGTGCCGGTGGTGAGCGCGAGCAGACTCGCGACGAGGGCGGTCACCAGCGAGGTGGTCAGCGCCCGCAGGGATTCGCCCCGCACGGCGGCGGCGTAGTTCTCCGTCGTCGGACCGGAGGGGAAGGCTCCCGACCAGTGGGTGGAGAACGACGCGGTCACCACGACGAGCAGGGGCAGGGCGAAGAGGGGCAGGAAGAGGAGGCCGAACAGGCACCAGGCGGCCCAGCGGCCGGTCTTGCTATGCACCAGCACGCTTGCTCACCACCCGGTAGAGGCCGAACAGGCCGACGGAGATCGCGATGTTGACGACGGCGACCACACAGGCGGCCGCGTAGTCCGACTCCAGGATCGCCTTGCCGTAGACGAGCATCGGGAGCGTGGTGACGTCCTTGGCCCCGGTGAACAGCACGATCCCGAACTCGTTGAGGCACATGACCAGGACGAGGCTGCCGCCGGCGGCGAGCGCCGGGAGGGACTCGGGGAGGATCACGCGCCGGACGATCCGGGCGGGCTTGGCGCCGAGCGAGGAGGCCACCTCCAACTGGGCGGTGTCCAGTTGGGAGAAGGCGGCGAGCAGCGGGCGCATCACGAACGGCGTGAAGTACGTGATCTCCGCGAGCAGCACGCCCCAGGGGGTGGTGAGGAAGTGGAAAGGCCCCTCGGTGCTGCCGCTCACACCGGTCCAGAGCCCGTTGGCCATGCCGACGGTGCCGTAGATGAACAGGAGGGCGAGGGTGATGAGGAAGGAGGGGAAGGAGAGGAAGACGTCGATGAACTTCGCGACGCCCTTGGCCCCGGGGAAGGGGACGAAGGCGATGATCAGCGCGAGTACGAAGCCGAGGACGAGGCAGCCGGCGGTGGCTCCGGCGGCCAGCCAGACCGTGGTCCCGAGCGCCTCGCGAAAGGAGTGCGAGCGGAAGACGGAGGCGTACGCGTCGAAGGCGCCGCCGCCGTTCTCGGGGCTGAAGGACTGCTGGACGACCAAGGCGAGCGGGTAGAGGAAGACCAGCGCGAGCGCGGCGACGGGCGGCAGGGACCACAGCCAGCCGGGCACTTCGCGCGGTGCGCGCGCACCGTGGGCCGCGGGGGCGCCCGCGGGCGCGCCCGGCGGACCGGGGGGTCCGCTCGGCGCGGAGCCCCGTACGCCCTGGCGCCCGGTCCGGCTCCGGTGCGGGAGGGTCGTGGCGACGGGTGCGGGGACCTCAGCCATCGGTGACCCCCGCCGACAGCAGGACCGCGTCCCGCGGCTCGAAGTGCAGGGTGACCTGGTCGCCCAGCGCCGGGGTCTCGCGCAGCTCCGGCAGGTCCGCCTTGATCCGGTGGCCCTCGACGTCCACGTACAGCCGGTGCGTGGAGCCGCGCCACTGGACCTCGGTGATCGTGCCGCTGAGCGCGTTGGGGCCGGCGCCGAGGCCGAGCAGGTGCGGCCGTACGCACAGGGTCGCTTCCGCGCCGGGGACGGCCCGTCCGCGGTCGAGCTCCAGGGGCCGCCCCGCGAAGGTCGCCCCGGACTCGGCGACGGTCACCGGGATCAGGTTCGCGTTGCCGACGAAGGAGGCGGTGAACTCGGTGCGCGGGGCCCGGTACAGCTCCTGCGGAGTGCCGCAGTCCTGGAGCCGGGCCTGGTCCATGACCGCGATCCGGTCGGCGAGCGTGAGCGCCTCCACCTGGTCGTGGGTGACGTAGAGGATCGACACGTCGGGCAGTTCGCGGTGCAGCCGGGCCAGTTCGGCGAGCATCCCGGAGCGCAGCTGCGCGTCGAGCGCGGACAGCGGCTCGTCGAGGAGGAGCACCCCGGGGCGGATCGCCAGCGCGCGGGCGATGGCGACGCGCTGCTGCTGCCCGCCGGAGAGCTCGCGCGGGTAGCGGTCGGCGTACGCCGCCATGCCGGTCATCTCCAGTGCCTCGGCGACGCGCCCGGGTATCTCGGCCTTGGGGGCCTTCTGCGCCTTGAGGCCGAAGGCCACGTTGTCCGCGACCCGCATGTGCGGGAAGAGCGCGTACTGCTGGACGACCATGCCGATGCCGCGCTTGTGCGGCGGGAGCGCGGTGACGTCCCGGCCGCCGATCAGCACGCGCCCCGCGGCCGGCCGCACGAAGCCGGCGACCGCGCGCAGCGCCGTGGTCTTGCCCGAGCCGGAGGGGCCGAGCAGCGCCATGACCTCGCCGGGCTCGACGGTCAGGTCGAGGCGGTCCAGGACGGTGTGGGCGCCGTAGGCGACGCTGACCCCCTCGAAGCGGATGCCGCTCACGCCGACTCCGGCAGGAGGGAGGGCAGGTCGGCGATCGACTCGATGACGTGGGTCGCGCCGTGCCCGGTCAGTGTCGCGCGGTCGTGGGCGCCAGTCAGGACGCCCGCCACGGTCCCGGCGCCGGAGCGGCGCCCGCAGAGCATGTCGTACGCGGTGTCGCCCGCGACCACGACGTCGCGCACGTCGTCGGCGGCTCCGGTGCGCAGGAAGGCGGCGAGCACCATGTCCGGGTGGGGGCGGCCGCGGCCGCCCGCGTCGGCGGGGCAGAGGGTGAGGTCGGCCAGGCCCTGCCAGCCGAGGGCGTCGAGGATGGCGTCCTGGGTGACGCGGGCGAAGCCGGTGGTGAGGACGACGGTGCGGCCGTCGGCGCGGAGCTTCTCGATGGTCCGACGGGCGCCGGGGACGGGGGCGATGAGCCCGCCGTCGACCAGCTCTCCGTACGCGTCCTCGAAGGCGGAGTTGGCGCGCTGGGCCATCTCCTCGGTGCCGAAGAGGTGGCGGAAGACGGAGATCTTCGACTCGCCCATGGTGTCGCGGACGTACTGGAGCTTGGCCTCGTGTTCGGCGGTTCCCGGCTCGACGCCGATGCGCTCGGCGGCGAGCTCGAAGGCGCGCTCGACGAGGCCGCCGTCGGCGACGGTGGTGCCGGCCATGTCGAGGACGATCAGCGCGCCGGACCCGTTGCGGGGGGTGGGGCCCGGGTCGCTCACCTTGCTCGGATTGCTCACGTTGCTCATGTTCCTTACCAGCCCAGTTCGTTCGCGGTGGTCTCGGCTATGGCGGGCGAGCAGGTCATCCCGCGGCCGCCGGGTCCCGTCACCAGCCACACGCCGTCGGCCACCTGCTGGCGGTGGACGACGCGGGTGGTGTCGGTGCATTGCGCGTACACGCCCGCCCAGCGGTGCCGGATCTTCGGCAGCGGGCGGCCCAGGAAGGATTCGACGACTCCGGCGAGGTGCTCGTACGGGTCTTCGAGGGTGTCGAACGCGAAGGGGTGCTCGTACTCGTGGGTGTCGCCGATGGTCAGTCCGCCGTCGCGGCGCTGCACCATCAGCAGCTGCATCCTGTGCGCGGCCGCGACCGGGGCCTGCGCCTGCTCGGCGTTGAGGAGGTCGAGGGCCCCGCTCTTGTAGGCGGGGTAGTAGCGGAAGCTGTCGGCGTCCGCGACGGAGGTGGTGAGCGCCTCGCCGAGCGGGGCGGTCTGCATCATCTGGAGCCGGACGCGGCGCACGGGCAGGTCGGGGACCAGCTCGCGGACCATGCCGGACAGCCAGGCGCCGGTGGCGAGGACGACGGCGTCGCCCCGGTGGACGTCACCGTGGTCGTCGCGGACGGCGCCGTCGCCGACGACCTCGCGCACCTCCCGTCCGGGCAGGAAGGTGTAGCGGCCGCTCGCCCCGAGGGCCTCGCGCAGGTGGAGCTGGGCGGTGCGCGGCTCGACGGCCGCGTCCCGCTCGCACCACAGGGCGGCCTCGAAGGCGCCCCGCAGGGCGGGGTTGATCTCCCGCGCCCGCGCGGCGGTGACCAGTTCGTAGCCCCGGGCGGCGGCGTCGGGGCGGGCGGCGGCCGCCTCGGCGACCGCGTACTCGCGGGCGTTGCGGACCGGGGTGAGGGAGCCGATCGCGCGGAAGCCCAGGCCGGGCACCTGCGCGCCGATGCGCTCCCAGAGCTCGCGGGCCCGCAGGGCGGTGTCGAGCTCCTCGCCCCCGGCCCGTCCACTGACCCAGATCTGGCCGAAATTGCGCAGCGACGCGCCCCGGGCCTCCGCCTCTCGCTCGATCTGGACGACCTCGTGGCCGCGTTCGACTGCTTGCCAGGCGTGCATGGTGCCGACCACGCCGCCTCCGACGACTATGACTCTCACGGGCCCCACGGTGGCCGCGCGCCGTGGACCGGGAAGGTCGCGGCGGCAACGGGACGGTGAACAGCCCTCGACTCTTGGACTAGACCCGTTACCTCACCGTGACCCATGTACGTCCCTTTTCACCGCCTTGCACCGATCCGCGCGGCGCTACTGCGGCCGCAGGTGGGTCGTGAAGCTGAACCGGTCCCCACGGTAGAGCGAACGCACGCGTTCCAGCGGACGCCCCTCCCGGTCCCGCGAGAAGCGGTGGATGAGCAGCATCGGGAGGGCCGGCGGGGTGCCGATCAGGAGGGCCTCGCGGGGGGTGGCGAGGACGGTCTCCAGCTTCTCGTCGGCGTCCCCGAAGGAGATCCCGAGCCGGTCGAGGAGGTATCCGTAGAAGGAGGAGTCGGGCTGGAACTCGCTGTCGAGGCGGGGCGCCCGCGCCACCCGGACGTACGTGCTCTCCAGGCCGACGCGCTCGTCGTCGGCGAGCAGGATGCGCTCCAGGTGCCAGACGGGCTCGCCGGGCACGGCGCCGATGCCGGGGGCCAGCTCGGGCGGGCAGGGGAACTGCTCCAGGCCGATGAGGTTGCGGCCGGGGCGCCGGCCCTGGCGGCGTACGCCCTCCGTGTAGCTGGCGAGGGAGAGGGGCTGTTCCAGCTTCGGGCCTGCGACGACGGTGCCGCGGCCCGAGCGGCGGAGCCGGCCTTCCAGCAGCAGCTCGCGCAGGGCCTGGCGCACGGTCTCGCGCGACACTTCGTACCGCTCGGCGAGATCCCGCTCGGTGGGCAGCAGGCCGCCCTCGCCGAGGTCGTCGAGAAGGTCCGCGATGAGGGCCTTGACGGCGTAGTACTTGGGGATGCGCCCGTGCTCCGGGATGCCGGAACGGACGGGCGAGCCGGGGCGGTGGGGCAGGTTCTGTTCTTCCACCCTGGGACTGTACGCGCGCCGGGTGTACGGAGATCAGCGCGCCGGAGTACCAGGAGTGCGGGGGGTGTCGGCGGCGGGCGGACCGCCGCGGGCGCGCAGGCGGCGGGCGGCCAGCAGGAGCCCCGCGCCGGCGGCGAGCGAGGCGGCACCGCCGATGCCGTAGAGCCGGTTGCGGGGGCCGGTGTCGGCGAGGGAACCGGCCTCGCCGCGCTCGCCCTCCGGTCCCTCGATGGAGAACCGGTAGCCGCCGGCCTCGCCGACCCAGTCGCCGTCGTCGGCCTTGCGCTGCACGAGCGCGGCGTCGGCGAGGACCTCGCCGGCGGGGGTGCCGGGGGCGAAGGCCAGGCTGACCTTGACGGTCAGGGAGCCGCCGGCCCGGACCGCGAAGCCGGAGAAGGCCTCGCCCCCGTCGAAGACGGCGATGACCTCGTCGCGGTCGCTGCGCTCCAGGGTGACGGGGAAGGTGGCGCCGGGAGCCTGGAACTCCATCCGGAAGTGGGCGGGGAGCAGGGCGTGGGCCTTGTCCGTGAACACCACGACGGGGTGGATGGCGGTGCATTCGGAGTTCGTGGTGTTGGTGAGGTCCAGGTACCAGGTCTGCGGCCCGCCGCCGGTGCGGTACACCGCCGGTCCGCCGCGGATCCGCGCGCCGATGGGGAAGGCGCTGCTCTTCCCGTCGCCGCAGGTGGCCTCGATCCGGGACGGCAGTGCGGGCGCGGGGCGGGCGCCGCCGCCGTTGCCGACGTCGGCGCTCGCGGGCGGTGCGCAGAGCGCGACGGCGGCGAGGGCGGGGAGGGCGGGGACGGCACAGAGGGCAAGGGCTTTGCGCAGTCGCATGGAAGACCTTCGCTTCGCTGCTCGCCGGACGGGGTGGGGGTGGACGGCGGACGGGCGGCCGGGGCGGCCGGCCGGTTCAGATCGTCGGACGAGGCGACAATCACCCCGGCCTCCCGGCACCCTGCCACGCCCCGGGACCCCCCTCCCCCCGCCACGCCTGCCGGCTCCCGCCTTACGCCTGATCGGATCAGCCGAGGACGAGGGGCAGCCGCGCGCCGAGGATCCCGAGTCCGGCCTGTTCGGCGGGGGTCGGCGCCCGGCGTCCGGTGCCCACGAGGAGGGCGTCCCGGTCGGTGAACGACGCGGGGAAGGCGGAGCCCGCGATCTGTTCGAGCAGCGCGCGGGAGCGGGCCAGGCCCTCCGGGGGCGGCGGGGGCGCGTCGGGAAGACGGGCGATCAGGTCCAGGTGGTGGAGGGTCCATTCGAGGACGTACGCGGTGAGGTAGTCGGCGACGGTGAGGACCTTGTCCTGGGTGCGCACGCGCAGGGCGGGGTCGGCGAGCTCCGCGGCGCGCCCTGCGGCGGAGCCGACGTCGTCGAGGTGGAACCTGAGCAGCCCCGGGTCCCCGTACGCGGCGGCCAGCCGCACGACGAGCGCGTCGAGCGGATCCTCACCAGCCGGTTCGCGACCGGCGACCTCCCAGTAGGTCGCGGCGTCGGCGGTCACCTGCCCCTCGGCGGGGGTGACGAGCGTGATCAGGACGTCCTGGGCGTCGATGACGAGGTGGCAGACCAGATCCCGGACGAGCCACCCCCGACACCCGCTGTCCCGCTCGAAGTCCGCATCCGCGACGCCGTCGACGGCCTCCAGCAAGGCCTGCCAAGAACGCGAAAAGAGCTCCATACGGGCAACGTAGCCCCCGCCGGCCCCATCCGGCCGCGCCGGGGGTGCCCCGCGCAGCCGACTCGGGGCCCCCGGATACGGCGCGGCCCGGCGGAGCCCTCAGCCCACGCGGCCGAAGAGCGGGGCCAGGGCCAGCTCCGCCGCCCCCTCGGCGACACCGTCCTCGGACGCGGCGACCTCCGGAACCGGGCCGCCCAGGGTACGGGCCTCCAGGACGCGGCGGACGCCCGTCGTGAAGACCTCCGGTGCGGAGCCCACCACCCGTCCCCCCAGCCACACCCGGTCCACGTCCAGGAGCGCGACCACGTTCGCGGCGCCCTCGCCCAGGATCCGCGCCGCCTCCCGCAGGTCCCCGCGGGCGACCGCGCCCAGGCAGAGCACCTCCGCGCAGCCGCGGCCTCCGCAGCGGCAGGGCGGACCGTCAAGCATCAGGACCTGGTGCCCGAACTCCCCCGCCGCGGAACGTTCCCCGCGGAAGACCTCGCCCCGCAGCCGCAGGCCGGCCCCCAGGCCGGTGCCGAGGTGCAGGTACAGGGAGTTTCCGGCGGCCCGGCGGCCGGGGACCGCGACCCCCGCGTTGGTGTCCTTGTCCAGCAGGACCGGCGGGGCGTCGGGACCGAGCCGGTCCGCCACCGCCTGCCGCAGCGGGAAGCCTTCCCACTCGGGGTACCCCGTCACCCGGCCCAGTACGCCCGCCCGCCAGTCGAGCGGTCCCGGCGCGGCGACACCCACGCCCAGCAGGGACCCGGCGCCCGCGTTCCCGCAGAGCCGGTCCACGGCCCGTGCGACCTCGTCCGCGACGGCGTCCGGTCCTGCTGCGAAGTCCAGCGGGCCGTGGAACCGCTCGACGACCGTGCCCAGCATGTCCACCCGTACCGCCCGCAGTTCGTCGCGGTCGGCGTGCACCCCGACGGCGTGCCGGGCGCCGGCGGCCAGCTGGAGCAGCGTCCGCGGCTTGCCCCCGGTGGACGCGCCGCGCCCGGCGTCGGCGACGAGCCCCTCCGCGCGCAGCCGCCCCGTGATCTTGCTGACGGCCTGCGGGGTGAGGCGCGTGAGGGCGGCGAGTTCGGTGCGGCCCAGGCCCTCGAAACCCGCCTCGCGGAGCAGGGCGAGTACGAGCGCGTCGTTGTGGCCCCGCAGCGCGGGTAGGTTCGCGCCGCTCCCATGACTTCCGCTACGCCAGTCCACCTCACCATTGTCCACCCTCCTTGCACTTAAGCAACAGTGTTGCCAAAGTGGATGCATGAACGCCTCCCCCTCCGCCTCCCCTTCCGCCGCCCCGACCCGGTCGAACCCCACGCGGTCGAACTCCCCGCTCCGCGTCGGCCTCATCGGCTACGGACTCGCGGGCTCCGTCTTCCACGCTCCGCTCGTCACGGCCACCGACGGGCTCGTCCTCGACACGATCGTCACCTCCGACCCGGGCCGGCAGGCCCAGGCGCGCGAGGCGTACCCGGACGTCCGGATCGTCGACACCGCGCAGGAACTCTGGGACCTCACCCCGGCCCTGGACCTGGTCGTCATCGCCTCCCCCAACAAGACCCACGTCCCGCTCGCGACGGCCGCGCTGCACGCCGGCGTCCCGGTCGTCGTGGACAAGCCGCTGGCCGCCACCGCCGCCGAGGCCCGGGAGCTGGCCGACCTCGCCGACAAGACCGGCACCTTCCTGTCGGTGTTCCAGAACCGCCGCTGGGACAACGACTTCCTGACGCTGCGCCGCCTCATCGCCGACGGCGAGCTCGGCGAGATCCAGCGCTTCGAGTCCCGTTTCGAGCGCTGGCGCCCGCAGCTCAAGGGCGGCTGGCGCGAGTCCGGCGCGCCGGAGGAGATCGGCGGCCTGCTGTACGACCTCGGCAGCCACGTCGTCGACCAGGCACTGGTGCTGTTCGGGCCGGCCGTGCGCGTCTACGCGGAGGCCGACGTGCGCCGCCCCGGCGCCGAGGCGGACGACGACACCTTCATCGCGCTCACGCACGCGAACGGGGTCCGCTCCCACTTCCACGTCAGCGCGACCACCGCGCAGCTCGGTCCGCGCTTCCGCGTCCTGGGCTCGCGCGCGGGCTACGTCAAGTACGGGCTCGACCCCCAGGAGGCAGCCCTGCGCGAGGGGCAGCGGCCGGGCGCCGGGGACACCCCGTGGGGCGAGGAGCCCGAGCACCTGTGGGGGCGGGTGGGCTCCGGCGAGTCCCCGCTGACTGGTGGCGGAGCCCCGGTGCCGACCGTTCGGGGGGACTACCCGGCGTACTACGCGGCGGTGGCGGCGGCGCTGCGCGAGGGCGGCCCGGCGCCGGTCACCGCGCACGAGGCGGCGCGATGCCTGGCGGTGCTGGAGGCGGCGCGGATCTCCTCCCGGGACGGGGTGACCGTGGAGCTGGATGCGGCCGCGTCCTGACCGCACCGGTTGCGCCGGCCGGGGCGGCCGCGGCCGCGCCGGCTCGGGCAGCGCCGGCTCGGGCAGCGCCGGCGGGGTGGCCGCCCGGGCGTGCGGCCGCCCGGGTGGCCCTCGTCCGCGTCCGGTCCGGCCCTACGCGCTCTTGAACTCCTGGCGCTGGCGGCCGAGGCCGTCGATCTCCAGCTCTACGACGTCACCGGCGCGCAGGTACGGCTTCGGCTCCGGCCGGCCCATGGCCACGCCCGCCGGGGTGCCGGTGACGATGACGTCGCCGGGGTGGAGCGTCATGAACTGGCTCAGGTACCGCACGACCTCGCCGACCGGGAAGATCTGGTCGGCGGTGTTGCCGTCCTGCTTGAGCTCTCCGTTGACCCAGAGCTTCACGTCCAGGGCCTGCGGGTCCGCGACCTCGTCGGCGGTGAGCAGCCAGGGGCCGAGCGGGGTGAACGTCTCGCAGTTCTTGCCCTTGTCCCAGGTGCCGCCGCGCTCGATCTGGAACTCGCGCTCCGATACGTCGTTGACCAGGGTGTACCCACCCACGTGGGCCAGGCCCTCCGCGGCGGAGGACAGGTAGCGGGCGGTGCTGCCGATGACAACGCCGAGCTCGGCCTCCCAGTCGGTCTTCACGCTGCCGCGCGGGATCAGCACGGTGTCGTCCGGGCCGACCACGGTGTCCGCGGCCTTGAGGAAGAGGATGGGCTCCGCCGGCGGCTCCGCGCCGATCTCGGCGGCGTGCCCGAAGTAGTTCAGCCCGATGCCCACGATCTTGCCGATCCGGCCGACCGGCGCGCCGGTCCGCAGGCCTTCCGCGTCCAGGACGGGAAGCTCGCCGGACGCCGCCGCGTCCCGTACCCGGGAGAGCACGGAGTCGTCGGCGAGCAGGGCGCCGTCCACATCCGTGATCAGGCCGGACAGGTCCCGCAGGGTCCCGTCCTGGTCGAGCAGCGCGGGGCGCTCGGCCCCGACCGGTCCGACACGCAGCAGCTTCATGGGCATTCTCCCGTGGTCGTGGGTGGTCGGCCCATGGGCGAGCCCTGGGCCTGCCGATGGGTTGCGGCCATCGGAGAATTGGCTGATCCTCCAAGATGCCCGGCCAATCCGCAAGACCCTGTTCACAGACTGGAACGCCGGCGGTGCTGGAGCCAGGCCCGTTCCGCCACGGAACACGCGGTGGTGGTCACCAGGTACAGCCCCGCCGCCAGTGGCACCAGCGCCGCGGTGATCAGCGTCCCGAACGACAGCAGCGGCAGTACGCCGCCCAGCTTGCGCAGCGCCTCCTGCTGCTCGGCGCTCACCTGGGCGGCGGCGGCCGGGACGGGCGCTTCGGCCGCGGCCCGCCGCCCCCGTACGGCACTCCAGGCGGCGACCGCCGCGATGGCCGCGAACAGCCCCAGGAACACCAGCCCCTGCGCCCCGAGGAGACCGCCCGCCCCGAGGGCGTCGGCCCACTTCGCCCCGAGCGGCGCGGCGAACAGCCGGTGGTCGAGCAGCTCGCCTGAGGTGAAGGCCCGGTACATGAGGAAGAACACCGGGAGCTGGAGCAGCACGGGCAGCAGGCCGGCCACCGGGGTCGCACCGCGGAGGGCGGCCCTGTTCAGCGGATGCAGGGCGAGCCGTACGAGCACGGTGAACAGCACGATCGCGGCGGCGGTCGCGGACTCGGCGAGCACGGGCTCCAGAAGCCGGCTCAGCTCTCCAACAAGATGGGTGAAAACGGACACGCGGACCCTCCGGGGGGTCTCGTCAACGTCGAAAGAGGTGCTTTTCGGCGCGACGACCACGAGGGGCACGACGACGAACAGAAGGGATGAGGGTGAAGAGGTGCCCCTACGCGGCCGTCAGGACGAGACGACCGGGCGCCCTGGGCCGAGACCGGCCCGAGGCATCGGGATCGCGCTGCGGCAGGAACGCCGTGCGCTGCTCGCGATCGCGTATCGCGGTGCGTATGCGGTGGGGCGGCACGGGCCGTACGAGCCGGGCGGCCAGGGCGGCGGCGCCCACGGCGACGGTGGCGGCGAGGGCGACGACCACGGCGCCCAGCCCGCCCTCCCCCGCGAACAGCCCGAGGAGTCCGACGACCCCGGCGAACAGGAGCAGGGCCATCAGCAGCCGCCCACGACCGATACGCGCCATTGCCGAGCCCCCTCCCGAGATCAGTTCCGCACTCACCACAACCAAGAACGCGCTCTACTTCTTCAAGGTTCCCCAGACCACCAGCCGATATCGGGAGGTGTACTCGGGCGTGCAGGTGGTGAGCGTGATGTACGCGCCGGGTTCGTCGTACCCGTACTCAGGCCGGACCGTACTGCGCGGCACCGGCGCGATCACCCCGGCGTCCCGCTCGCTGGTCTCCGCCAGCGTCCTGCCCACGACGTAGGTGTACCGCCGCCCCCGTACGTCGACGATCAGCTCGTCCCCGGCCCGCAGGCGGTTGATGTACCGGAACGGCTCGCCGTGGGTGTTGCGGTGCCCGGCGAGGGCGAAGTTCCCCTGCGCCCCGGGCTGCGCGGTGCCCGGGTAGTGCCCCGCGTACCCCTTGTCCAGCACGGTCCGCTTGTCGACGCCCTGCGCGACGGGCACGACGACCCCGAGCCGCGGGATCCGCAGGACCCCGTACGCGGACTCCTTCGCGGGCGCCGGCGTCCGGGAGGCGGAACCGGGAGCCGCCCCGGAAGGCAGCGGCTCCGCAGAGGCACCGACACCGTCACCGGCACCCGCACCGGCATCGGGACCGACCCCCGCACCGGCCCCGGCACCGGCCTCGGCATCCGGCTCGGGACCGGCAGGGGCGGTCCATCGCCTCTCCAGCTCCCGGACCTCCTCATGGGCGCCGGCGAGGGCCTGCCGATTGGTCCACCACACCAGGTGCACCACCAGCAGCAACACCACCACGCCCACGGTGACGGCCAGTTCGGCGGCGCCCCACAGCACCCCGGCGAGACCGGCCCGCCGCCCGCGCCGGCCGCCCCGCTGCACCACCACACGCATGTGATCCCGCACGGGCCGCACCATAAGACCTCCCCCGGCAACAGACCAGGGCAGTACGGTGTGAACCATGCGCCCTGACACGCCTGCCGAGCACATCGCCGAAGCCGAGCGCCTCATCCGCACGGCGACCCGTTACCCCGAGGACCAGGAGCCCCTGCTCCTCCAGGCCGCGGCCCACCTCGAACTGGGCGACGCCCGGGACCGCGCCAGCGCGCTGTACGACCAACTCCTCGCCTCCTCACCCGCCGATCCGTACCTGATCAAGGCGCTCCAGGCGGCGAACCTGTGGGAGTACGGCCACGAGGCGGAGGCCCGCGCCCTCATCCAGGGCATCCGCGCGGCGGCGCCCGCGGATCCGGCGCCCTGGGAGGTCATCGCGGAAACCCTGGAGACGCACGACGAGTTGACCGCCTCGGAGGAGTGCTTCACCGAGGCCGCCACCCTCCTCATCGCGGAGAACGCGCCGCTGACCCAGGCCACCACGGCCCTCCTGACGGGCCGGCACCGCGTCCGCCGCCTCCTGGGACTGCCGCACGACGAGTGGGACATGGTCGCCGACACCCGCCACATCGGCCCGATCCCGCTGGACGAGCTGCACGACCCGAAGCGCATCTGGGCCCTCGGCTCCGACGACCCGGCCGAGCTGCGCGCCGAGATCGCCCGCCTCCGCGCGGAACTGGGCGACCGCCGCGCCGCCCTCTCCCGCCCGTTCCCGGTGGCGATCCTGCACTGGCCCGCCCGCGAACTGGCCGAGCTCCTCACCTCGTACCCGACCCTGGCGGCGGAGTACCCCTCGCACGCGGCGCACCTCGCGCACATCGAGTCCTCGCTGCGCGCCCTGGCGGCCTCGGGCACGACGAACCTCGGCATCGTGACGGCGAGCGTCCCCTCGTACGAAGCCTTCGCGGCATCGGAGAAGACCTCCCCGGCCTCCCCCTCACTCCTCCCGGAGTACGCCACGACCCTGGCGGCCCGAGGCAAAGCCACCCCCTGGCCCCCCACCCCCAACACCCCCTGCTGGTGCACCTCGGGCAAGCCCTACGCGGAGTGCCACGGCTCCACCCTCTGATCGCGAACGGGGCGCTGCCCCGACGGGTTGCCGGGCGCGCTCAAGGCACGGTGACAACCGACCCGATCGTCTTGGCGGCGGCCACCCGGCGGCGCGCTCGGACGATGGCGTCCACGCGCGCCGCCGCCGCGTCCACCGTCTCGTGTTCCCAGACGCGGACCGCCAGCCAGCCGCACTCGGCGAGTCGGCGGTCCGTGTCCCGGTCGCGGGCGCGGTTCCCCTCGATCTTCGCGCGCCAGAACTCCGCGTTGCGGCGGGGCCATGTCGCGTGCTCCGGGCATCCGTGCCAGAAACAGCCGTCCACGAAGACCGCCACGCGCGCCGGGCCGAAGATGATGTCGGCCTCACGGCGCACCCCCTTCACCGGACGGCGGTGCACTCGGTAGCGCAGCCCCGCAGCGTGCAGGGCGCTGCGCAGGGCCATCTCGATGCCGGTGTTCCTGCTCTTCTGCCTGCTCATGCGCGCGCGTACTGCGGGAGTGCTCTCCAGGGGGTCCACCCCCTCATTGTCACGCCACGGGCAGTTCCAACTGGACGTGGCCTCGGGCTTGGGCCGTGGGTGGGGTGCGGCGGGGCGTCGTGAGGGTGAGGAGGGTGCGGAGGGCTGCCGTCACCTCCTCTGGGGTGTCGCGGATCATCGACGGGGTCGCGCTGACCACCAGGATGCCGTGGGACTCCAGGCGCAGGCGGCGGTGGAGGGTGGCCTGCCAGGCGTCGCGCGTGTAGTGGTACTCCGCCGAGTCGATCTCCAGGGCCACGCCCTCGTCCGGCCAGTACGCGTCCGGGCTCGCCAGGAAGGCGCCGTCCGGGGTGTACAGGCGGGCATTCCACAGCGGGGTCGGGAGGTCCGTCGCCGTCAGGGTGTCCCGGGCCAGGGCCTCGGCGATCGAGCGGACCCCGACGACGAGTTCCGACGCGGCGGCGCGGATCTCCGGGCGGGTCAGGAGCCGGGCGGCGCGGAGCTCGGCGTGCAGGTCCTGCGGGTGGCACCAGCCGGCCTGGACCACGTGGGCCAGCGTCGAGCGGATCCGCGCCGGGTCGCCGGCCCGGGAGGCGAAGTCCGCCGCCGCGCGCACGGGCCGGGTGCACGGGATGCCGGACACCGCGATGGTGCGCGGCCAGCGCGCTGTGGCCAGTGGGCGGACCTGCGGGGTGCCGGCGAGCCGGCGCGGGGCGCGGATCAGGACGTCGGCCGGGGTGTGCGGGGCGTCGCGGATGCCGAGGAGCGCCAGGGCGGCGCCGCCGGTGAGGGCGGCCGTGGCTCCGGAGAGCGGATCCGCGTCGGGCTCGGCGGCGTACAGGACGGTGGCGAGGGCGCGTTGGCGGTGGTCCGGTGGGCCGGTCTGGAGGAGGTAGACCCGGGGCAGCAAGCGTTGCCAGGGGCCGCCCGGGCGGGTGCGGGAGGTGATCGTGCCCTCGGGGATCCCGGAGGCGGCGAGCTGGTGGCGGGTGGCCAGGTTGAGCTGCCGGCGCGCCGTCTGCGCCGCCGCCCGGTTCGGTTCCCGGTGCGCCGGCCGCCGCTTGGGCGCCTGCCCGTATCCCTGCCCCCGCTGCTGCTCGTGCTCGTGCTGCTGCGTCGTCGTCCGACGTGTGGTGATCATGCGGGCGATATGCCCTGTCCCGGGGCGCCGACACCCCGTCCGGGGAGCCCGTCAGCGGCCCGGGTGGTCCGGGGAGAGGAAGACGATCACGCCCGTCCGGGTGTCCGTGCGGGGCGCGACCTCGTGCCACCCGAGGCGGCGGTACGTGGCCACGGTGTCGGTGGCCAGCCGGGAGGTCAGCAGCCAGGCCCGACCGTCCGGGGCGTCGGCCGTGATCTCGGTGAGCAGGGCCCGGCCGGTGCCGCGGCCGCGCGCGTACGGGCGTACGGCGAGCTCGTCTATCTCCAGCGCCCCCGTCAGCAGTTCCCGTACCCGCGCCGGGCCGAGCTGGGCCGCGACCTGGGCGTAACCGCGGTCCTTGGGGAAGGCCGCGGGGGTGATCCAGCCCGTCGCGAAGCCGTCGATGCCGGCCGCGGACTGGGCGAGGGCCGTACGGAAACCTCGGCGCCGGCTGTCGGCCTGGAGGCGGACCGAGAACTGCCGAATGGTTTCTGCATCCTCGTTCCACGGTGGGGCGGAGAAGACGTCGGCATAGGCGTCGACCAGTTCGTCCGCGAGGTCGAGGACGGCCTGTCCGTAGCAGATCACGATGTCCGAGCTCCTCATTCTTCTTCCCGTTTTCCCCTTTGGGGAGGGAGAGACAATTTATGCCGGTCGGGTTCCGGAAGGCACGTATCGCACGGATCCGGCGAGTGTGCGACAAATCCCCTCTCCCGCTTCCGTGTCGGCGACCGCCGCGCCGCGTTGAGCAGCCCGTGGACAGACTGATTCGGGCGGCCGGCCGGTGCGTGCTCGCCTTCCTGCTCGTCCTGGGCGTGGTGGCGCTGCTGCCGCGGGCCGTCAAGGACGCGGTACCGGACGGTGTGATCGGTGGAGCGGTGCTGGTGCTTGGGGCGCTGGGCGCGCGCCGGGTGGTCAGGCCTCCGCGTTAGCCCCGTGGGCCCATGGGCCCGAAGCCCCGAGGCCCCGAAGCCCCGAAGCCCCGTTAGCCTCGTGGTAATACCAGTGAGATCAGATGATGTGAAGGAGTTGGGCATGGCGCGCGTACCGAGTTCCGCAGTGGCGGCCGCCGGACTGGTCGGCGGGTACGCCGTCGCCCGGTGGACCAAGAAGCGCCCCCTGGGCGGCGTCGTGCTCGGCGCCGCCGGGCTGGCCGCGGGACGCGAATGGCACCGCCGCGGCGGCACCCCCGCGGCGGCCGGGCTGGGAGCCCTGTACCTCGCCGGCTTCGCGGGCGCGCACCCGCTGGCCAAGAAGGTCGGGGCCTGGCCGGCCGTCCTCGGTGCCGCGGCCGTCGTGGCGACCGCCTCCTGGGTCGTCGCCGACCGCGCCTGAGCAGCCGTACGGGAAGAGGAACCCATGACCGAGCACGCGCACACCCACACTCACACGCAGCACCACCCGGCGGCCGGGCCGCCGGCGGGAGA
>NZ_LFML01000025.1 GCF_001044425.1 Streptomyces roseus | reverse complement strand
GGACGGGGTATCAACTTCTGGCGTTGATTTTTGGCACGCTGTTGAGTTCTCAAGGAACGGACGCTTCCTTCGTACTCACCCTCTCGGGTTTTCCTCCGGGCTTTCGTTCTTGCGTTTCCGACTCTATCAGAGTCAGTCCCGCCTGCTTTCCAGGTTCTTCGCTTTCGCGCTTTCCCTTTCCAGCGGTTCCAACCTTACCAGATCCTTTCCGCTCCGTTTCCGGAGTGGAATTGCATTCGGTGGCCGTTGGAGGGCCTTTCCCTTTCGGGCGGATCAGACGTTATCAGGTTTCCCTAGGCCTTGAATCCCACCCGCTCGCGCATGACACGTACAGGCACACGTGTGTGCCCGGGTGTTGTGCGAGGTGGAGACGTAAACGTACTGGAGCGGGGCCCCCGGATGCAAATCCGGTTGCCCCGCTCCGGTCACGGCGCTACGGCGAGGCTCAGACCTCGACGACGACCGGCAGGATCATCGGGCGGCGGCGGTAGCCGTCCGAGACCCACTTGCCCATGGTCCGGCGGATGAGCTGCTGGATCTGGTGCGGCTCCGCGACGCCGTCGGCGGCGGCGCGGGCGATGGCTTCCTCGATCTTCGGCAGGACCGACGTGAAAGCCGAGTCCTCGATGCCGGAGCCGCGGGCCTGGATGTTCGGGCCGCTGACGACCTTGCCGGTGGTGCTGTCCACCACGACGTAGACCGAGATGATGCCCTCTTCGCCGAGGATCCGGCGGTCCTTCAGCGAGGACTCGGTGACGTCGCCGACCGACAGGCCGTCCACGTACACGTACCCCGCCTGGACCTTGCCGGAGATCCGGGCCTTGCCGTCGATCAGGTCGACGACCACGCCGTCCTCGGCGATGACGATGCGGTCCTTCGGGACGCCCGTCATGGCACCGAGCTCGGCGTTGGCGCGCAGGTGGCGCCATTCGCCGTGGACCGGCATGAGGTTCCGCGGCTTGCAGATGTTGTAGAAGTACAGCAGCTCGCCGGCGGAGGCGTGGCCGGAGACGTGCACCTTGGCGTTGCCCTTGTGCACGACGTTGGCGCCCCAGCGGGTCAGGCCGTTGATCACGCGGTAGACCGCGTTCTCATTGCCCGGGATCAGCGACGACGCCAGGATCACGGTGTCGCCGGGGACGATCCGGATCTGGTGGTCGCGGTTGGCCATGCGGGACAGGGCCGCCATCGGCTCGCCCTGGGAGCCCGTGCAGACCAGCACGACCTCGTCGTCCGGCAGGTCGTCGAGGGTCTTGACGTCGACGACGAGGCCGGCCGGGACGCGCAGGTAGCCCAGGTCGCGGGCGATGCCCATGTTGCGGACCATCGAGCGGCCGACGAAGGCGACCCGGCGGCCGTACTCGTGGGCGGCGTCGAGGATCTGCTGGATGCGGTGCACGTGGCTGGCGAAGGACGCCACGATGATCCGCTTCTGGGCACCCGCGAAGACGCCGCGGATGGCGTTGGAGATGTCGCGCTCCGGCGGGACGAACCCCGGGACCTCGGCGTTCGTCGAGTCCGAGAGGAGGAGGTCGATGCCCTCTTCGCTCAGACGCGCGAAGGCGTGCAGGTCGGTGAGGCGGTTGTCCAGCGGCAGCTGGTCCATCTTGAAGTCGCCGGTGGCGACGACCATGCCCGCGCCCGTGCGGATGGCCACCGCGAGGGCGTCCGGGATGGAGTGGTTGACCGCGATGAACTCGCAGTCGAAGGGGCCGAGGTTCTCGCGCTCGCCTTCCTTCACCTCAAGGGTGTAGGGGCGGATGCGGTGCTCCTGGAGCTTGGCCTCGATGAGGGCCAGCGTCAGCTTGGAGCCGATCAGCGGGATGTCCGGCTTCTCCCGGAGGAGGTACGGGACGGCGCCGATGTGGTCCTCGTGGCCGTGCGTCAGGACGATGCCCTCGACGTCGTCGAGCCGGTCCCGGATGGACGAGAAGTCCGGCAGGATCAGGTCGATGCCCGGCTGCTCCTCCTCGGGGAAGAGAACGCCGCAGTCGACGATCAGAAGGCGGCCGTCGAACTCGAAGACGGTCATGTTGCGGCCGATCTCGCCGAGACCGCCCAGCGGGGTGACTCGGAGGCCGCCCTTCGGCAGCTTCGGCGGCGGACCGAGTTCAGGGTGCGGATGGCTCAAAAGTATCTCCTCACCACACACGCCAGGCGCCTCGTCGTAAGGCGCGTGGTGTGCATGTCATTCGTGCGCTTGCATTCGTCTGTTGTGTTCGTCCTGCTTATTCAGTTGTGAAGTCCGTTGTCAGAGCTGTACCCCGCCGGCGGCGAGATCGAGCTTGAGCCGGGCCGTCTCTTCGGCCGTCAGGTCGACCAGCGGGAGGCGGAGCGGGCCCGCGGGCAGGCCCTGGAGGTTCAGTGCGCCCTTGGTGGTGATCACACCCTGGGTGCGGAACATTCCGGTGAAGACGGGCAGCAGCTTCTGGTGGATCTCGGTGGCCTTCTGGACGTCGCCGCCCAGGTGGGCTTCGAGCATCGCGCGGAGCTCGGGGCTGACGACGTGGCCGACCACGGAGACGAACCCGACGGCGCCGACGGACAGCAGCGGCAGGTTCAGCATGTCGTCACCGGAGTACCAGGCGAGCCCGCTCTGCGCGATGGCCCAGCTGGCGCGGCCGAGGTCGCCCTTGGCGTCCTTGTTGGCCACGATCCGGGGGTGCTCGGCGAGCCGCACCAGGGTTTCGGTGTCGATCGGGACGCCGCTGCGGCCGGGGATGTCGTAGAGCATCACCGGGAGCTCGGTGGCGTCGGCGATCGCCGTGAAGTGCCGGTAGAGGCCCTCCTGCGGCGGCTTGCTGTAGTACGGGGTCACCGCGAGCAGGCCGTGGGCGCCGGTGCGCTCGGCCTGGCGGGCGAGCTCAAGGGTGTGCCGGGTGTCGTTGGTGCCGATGCCGGCGACGACGTGGGCCCGGTCGCCGACGGCTTCCAGGACGGCTCGTACGAGGTCGTTTTTCTCCGCGTCGGTGGTGGTGGGGGACTCACCGGTGGTCCCGTTGACGACCAGGCCGTCGTTGCCTGCGTCCACCAGGTGGACGGCGAGCCGCTGCGCGCCGTCGAGGTCGAGTGCGCCATCCGCCGTGAACGGCGTGATCATGGCGGTGAGGACCCGCCCGAAGGGGGTCTGCGGAGTCGAGATCGGAGCCATGGGTAACACGCTACTCGCTGCCATGCTCACGTTGTCCCCTCGGGGGACGTCAAGAGGGTGTGGCTCCCGGCACGGGCCCGGGAGGTTGTTGGATCCCGGCACTGCCTGCTCGGGGGTTCAAGCAGTGCCGGGTCCGTTTGATCAGCCTAGATGAACTTTACGAAACGTGGCAATACGGACACTTCGGACTTGACTCTGCACATCTGTACGCCACGGGCTCATCCGTCCCCATCGAGTCGTACCGGCCCTTACGGGGCGACCCTGCCGTTGGCGTTGTACGCGGCGTACGTGAGCGGCATGAGCGAGGCCCAGTGCCGCTCCATCTTCTCGCCGACCATCTCGATCTCCCGCTGCGGGAAGGACGGGGTGGTCGCGAGCTCGTGCTGCGTGCGCAGGCCGAGGAAGTGCATGAGCGAGCGCGCGTTGCAGGTGGCGTACATCGAGGAGAAAAGTCCGACCGGCAGGACCGAACGGGCAACCTCGCGGGCCACGCCCGCCGCCAGCATCTCCTGGTAGGCCTCGTAGGCCTGACGGTACGAGTCCTCCATGACCCGGCCCGTCAGCTCCTGCTGGGCCGCGGTGCCCTCGACGAAGACGTACTTGCCCGGGCGGCCCTCCTGGACCAGCTTCCGCTCGGCGTCCGGGACGTAGAAGACCGGCTCCAGCTCCCTGTAGCGGCCCGATTCCTCGTTGTACGACCAGCCGACGCGGTGCCGCATGAACTCACGGAAGACGAAGATCGGGGCGCTGACGAAGAAGGTCATCGAGTTGTGCTCGAACGGGCTGCCGTGGCGGTCGCGCATCAGGTAGTTGATGAGGCCCTTGGAGCGCTCCGGGTCCTTCTGGAGCTCTTCCAGCGACTGCTCGCCGGCCGTGGAGACACGGGCGGCCCACAGTACGTCGGAGTCGGCGGCGGAGTGCTTCACCAACTCCACCGTCACATCACTGCGGAAGCTGGGTTTCAGGTCTGAAGCGGCGTTCTCGCTCACCGGGGTCCTTCCGAACGATCTCTTGGGGCGCGCCCACTCTACGGCGAAGCCGGCGGCTCCCCGTGCGGCTCTCCCGCCGTCACGGACGGCGGATCGCTCACCCCTTCAGCTGACGCCCGGCCAGAAAATTTGGTCAATGTCCCGAATTCCGGCACCGATGGGGCGGTTCGTACGTCTTTCCCAGTGCAGGACACACGTACCCGTCACCGCCGCCCCCGGGCCCTGACCGTGAGGAGAGTCGCTCTATGTTCCGCCGGAGCGAGCCCGTCCCGTTCGCCTTCGTCGCCGAGGCCGACCGCTTCCGCAGCAATGTCACTCCACCGCCGCGCGAGCGTCTGGGCACGGCCCAGATGGCCGCCCGTAGTCTGGTCGGGCTGACCGTGGTGGCCGGGCTCGTCGGCTCCCTGCTCTTCGGCCTGCCGGCGCTCCAGCCCCACCAGGCGCCCGCCAAGTCGCAGCAGTCACAGGCCTCCGAGGGACGGTAGCCTCACGGTCAAGCCCAACCGAACGTGCATGTGAGTGAGGTACAGCCGTGCCCCTGCCCTTCCTGACGGCCGACCGCGCGTTGGACGCGCACGAAGACGGCGCGGGCGACGACGTCCTCGCCCATGCCGATCCCGACCGCTGGCGCCGTCCGTACCGGCCGGGGCCCTGGCGGGTGGCCGGCGCCGCCGTACTCCTGCTGCTGGCCGCGTTCATGTTGTTCGCCACGATGATCATCGCGTTCGCCGGCACCTGGACCGGCGCCCTCGTCTGCCTGGCCGCCGCGCTCGGCGTGATCGGTTCGGCGCTGCGGATCCTGCGGACGGGCGTCTGGGTGAGCCCCTCGGGGCTGCGCCGGGTGTCCTTCCTCCGGACCCGCTCGATCGCCTGGGACGAGATCACCGAGATCCGCACGGTCCAGCAGCCGGTGCGCTGGCTGGGGCTGCCGCGGACCGTCCAGGGCCAGGCCCTGAAGGCGGCCGGGCGCGGCGGCGCGGAGCTGCCGGTGCTGCTGACCGACCACAACGCCGATTTCCTCTCGCGCGGCGAGGCCTTCGACCGGGCCGCCGACACGGTCGAGGCCTGGGCCGAGGAGTACCAGGCCGTGCCCGCCTGACGCCGGCGCCCCGAAGGTCCCGGAAGCCCGTACGGATCCGCTCACGCGGCCCGTGCGGGCTTCCGGGGTTTCGGGGTCTCTGCGCCGGTTTCCGGGTCCCTCCGCCGGCTCAGGAGCCCTGGCCGGCCGCCTGGCGGCGCGCGCCTCCGTGCAGGGCGATGGCGCGCTGCATGGCCTTGCGGGCCCGCGGCGTGTCCCGGGCGTCGTGGTAGGCCACGGCGAGGCGGAACCAGCTGCGCCAGTCCCCCGGCGCGTCCTCCGTCTCGGCCTTGCGGCGCGCGAAGACCTCGTCGGCGGAGTCGCGCAGGATCCGGCCGTACCGGTCCCGCTCCAGCTCGTCGACGGGCAGCCCGCCCTCGGCCTCCAGCTCGGTGGCGAGCTGGTTGGCCCTGGTCACGAACTGCGTGTTCTTCCAGAGGAACCAGACGCCGATGACCGGCAGGATCAGCACCGCGGCGCCGAAGACGACGGTCAGTGCGGTGCCCTGCCGGATCAGCAGCAGGCCCCGGCTGCCGACCAGGACGAAGTAGACGACCAGGACGGCGGCCGTGAGGAAGTAAGTGATCTTCGCGCGCATGGGTACTACTGCCTGCTCATCAGCCGAGGTCGAGGAAGTTTTCCAGGCCGAACGTGAGGCCCGGGTGCTGCACGACGCGGCGCGCGCCGAGCAGGATGCCCGGCATGAAGCTGCTGTGGTGCAGGGAGTCGTGACGGATCGTCAGGGTTTCGCCCTCGCCGCCGAGGAGCACCTCCTGGTGGGCCAGCAGGCCGCGCAGGCGGATGGCGTGCACGGGGACCCCGTCGACGTTCGCGCCGCGCGCCCCGTCGAGGGCGGTGGCGGTGGCGTCGGGCTGCGGGGCGCAGCCGGCCTCGGCGCGGGCGGCCGCGATGAGCTGGGCCGTGCGGGTGGCGGTGCCGGAGGGGGCGTCGACCTTGTGGGGGTGGTGGAGCTCGACGACCTCGACGGACTCGAAGTAGCGGGCGGCCTGGGCGGCGAACTTCATCGTCAGCACGGCGCCGATGGAGAAGTTCGGGGCGATGAGCACACCGGTCTGCGGGGAGCCGGCCAGCCAGGTGTCCAGCTGGGCGAGGCGCTCCTCGTTCCAGCCGGTGGTGCCGACGACCGCGTGGATGCCGTGGCCGATGAGGAAGTCGAGGTTCCTCATGACCGACGCGGGGGTGGTGAGCTCGACCGCGACCTGGGCGCCGGCCTCGGCCAGCGTCTCCAGTTTGTCGCCGCGCCCGAGGGCGGCCACCAGCTCCATGTCCTCGGCGGCCTCGACGGCCTTGACCGCTTCGGAGCCGATGCGCCCCTGGGCGCCGAGAACCGCTACCCGCAGCTTGCTGCTCATGCTTCTTCGCTTCCTGTCGTACGGGCCGGGCACCGGCCGGCGGCGGCCTGTGCCCGGCCCCGGGGTGTCAGGGTCTCAGGCCACCGCTTCGCCGAGGCGGGCGGCCTGCTTCTCCTTCAGCGGGCCGATCACCGCGAGCGACGGCCGCTGGGCCAGTACGTCGGCGGCGACGGCGCGTACGTCGTCCGGGGTGACGGACGCGATCTTGGCCAGCATGTCGTCGACGGACATCTGGTCGCCCCAGCAGAGCTCGCTCTTGCCGATGCGGTTCATGATCGCGCCGGTGTCCTCCAGGCCGAGGACGGTGGAGCCCGACAGTTGGCCGATGGCCCGCTTGATCTCCTCGTCGGTGAGTCCCTCGGAGACGACCTTGTCGAGCTCACCGCGGCAGATCCGCAGTACGTCGTGGACCTGGTTGGGGCGGCAGCCCGCGTACACGCCGAAGAGCCCGGTGTCGGCGAAGCCCGAGGTGTACGAGTACACGCTGTAGGCCAGGCCGCGCTTCTCGCGGACCTCCTGGAAGAGGCGGGAGGACATGCCTCCGCCGAGGGCGGTGTTCAGCACGCCGAGCGCCCAGCGGCGCTCGTCGGTGCGGGCGAGACCGGGCATGCCGAGGACCACGTGGGCCTGCTCGGTCTTGCGGCCGATCAGCTCGACGCGGCCGGAGGTGCGGATCCGCTTGCTGCCGGTGCGCGGGCCGATCGGCTCGGCGTCGGTGTTCGCGAGGGAGCCGGCCTTCTCGAAGGCCGCGCGGACCTGGCGCACGACCTTGTCGTGGTCGACGTTGCCGGCCGCGGCCACGACCAGGTGGCGGGGGTCGTAGTGCTTCTTGTAGAACCGGCGGATCCGGTCGGCGCCGAGGGCGTTGATCGTGTCGACGGTGCCGAGGACCGGGCGGCCGAGGGGGGTGTCCCCGTACATGGTCTGCGCGAACAGGTCGTGTACGCAGTCGCCCGGGTCGTCCTCGGTCATCGCGATCTCTTCGAGGATGACCCCGCGCTCGGCGTCGACGTCCTCCTGGCGGATGAGCGAGCCGGTGAGCATGTCGCAGACGACGTCGATCGCCAGCGGCAGGTCGGTGTCGAGCACCCGCGCGTAGTAGCAGGTGTACTCCTTCGCCGTGAAGGCGTTCATCTCGCCGCCGACCGCGTCGATCGCGGAGGAGATGTCGAGGGCGCTGCGCTGGTGGGTGCCCTTGAAGAGGAGGTGTTCCAGGTAGTGCGTGGCACCGTTGAGCGTGGGCGTCTCGTCCCGGGAGCCCACGTGCGCCCAGATGCCGAAGGTGGCGGAGCGGACCGAGGGCAGCGTCTCCGTGACGATGCGCAGTCCGCCGGGGAGGACGGTGCGCCGGACGGTGCCGATGCCGTTCTGCCCCTTGAGGAGGGTTTGGGTACGGGCGACGGCCCGCCCCTCCGAAGAGGGGCGGGCCGTCACACGGGAACTACGCGACGTCACTTGTCGGAGTCGTCCTTGTCAGCGTCGTCACCGGCGGCCTCGCCGTCGATCACGGGGATCAGGGAGAGCTTGCCGCGCTGGTCGATCTCGGCGATCTCCACCTGGACCTTGGTACCGACCGCGAGCACGTCCTCGACGTTCTCCACGCGCTTGCCACCGGCGAGCTTGCGGATCTGCGAGATGTGCAGCAGGCCGTCCTTGCCCGGGAGCAGGGAGACGAAGGCACCGAAGGTGGTGGTCTTGACGACCGTACCCAGGTAGCGCTCGCCGACCTCCGGCATGGTCGGGTTGGCGATGCCGTTGATCGTGGCGCGGGCGGCCTCGGCGGCCGGGCCGTCGGCGGCACCGATGTAGATGGTGCCGTCGTCCTCGATCGTGATCTCGGCGCCGGTGTCCTCCTGGATCTGGTTGATCATCTTGCCCTTGGGGCCGATGACCTCACCGATCTTGTCCACCGGGATCTTGACGGTGATGATCCGCGGGGCGTTCGGGGACATCTCGTCCGGCGTGTCGATCGCTTCCATCATCACGTCGAGGATGTGGAGGCGCGCGTCGCGGGCCTGCTTGAGGGCCGCGGCCAGGACGGAGGCCGGGATGCCGTCCAGCTTGGTGTCCAGCTGGAGCGCGGTCACGAACTCCTTGGTGCCGGCGACCTTGAAGTCCATGTCGCCGAAGGCGTCCTCCGCACCGAGGATGTCGGTGAGGGCGACGTAGTGGGTCTTGCCGTCGATCTCCTGGGAGATCAGGCCCATGGCGATACCGGCGACGGGGGCCTTGAGCGGCACACCGGCGTTCAGCAGCGACATGGTGGAGGCGCAGACCGACCCCATGGACGTCGAACCGTTGGAGCCGAGGGCCTCGGACACCTGGCGGATCGCGTACGGGAACTCCTCGCGGGTCGGGAGGACCGGCACGATCGCGCGCTCGGCGAGCGCGCCGTGGCCGATCTCGCGGCGCTTGGGCGAGCCCACGCGGCCGGTCTCACCGACGGAGTACGGCGGGAAGTTGTAGTTGTGCATGTAGCGCTTGCGGGTCACCGGGGAGAGGGTGTCCAGCTGCTGCTCCATGCGGAGCATGTTGAGGGTGGTGACGCCCAGGATCTGGGTCTCGCCACGCTCGAACAGCGCCGAGCCGTGCACGCGCGGGATGGCCTCGACCTCGGCGGCGAGGGTACGGATGTCCGTGATCCCGCGGCCGTCGATGCGGACCTTGTCCTTGATGACGCGCTCGCGCACCAGGGCCTTGGTCAGGCTGCGGTAGGCGGCGGAGATCTCCTTCTCGCGGCCCTCGAACGCCGGGAGGAGCTTCTCGGCGGCGATGTCCTTGACGCGGTCGAGCTCGGCCTCGCGGTCCTGCTTGCCCGCGATGGTCAGCGCCTTGGCGAGGTCGCCCTTGACGGCGGCCGCGAGGGCCTCGTACACGTCGTCCTGGTAGTCCAGGAAGACCGGGAACTCGCCCTCGGGCTTGGCGGCCTTGGCCGCCAGGTCCGCCTGGGCCTTGCAGAGGGCCTTGATGAAGGGCTTCGAGGCGTCGAGGCCGGCGGCCACGATCTCCTCGGTCGGCGCCTCGGCGCCGCCCTTGACCAGGGCGATGGTCTTCTCGGTGGCCTCGGCCTCGACCATCATGATCGCGACGTCGCCGTCCTCCAGGACGCGGCCCGCGACGACCATGTCGAAGACGGCGTCCTCGAGCTCGGTGTGCGTCGGGAAGGCCACCCACTGGCCGCGGATCAGCGCGACGCGGACGCCGCCGATCGGGCCGGAGAAGGGCAGGCCGGCCAGCTGCGTGGACGCGGACGCGGCGTTGATCGCGATGACGTCGTACAGGTGGTCCGGGTTGAGCGCCATGACGGTGGCGACGACCTGGATCTCGTTGCGCAGGCCCTTCTTGAAGGACGGGCGCAGCGGGCGGTCGATCAGGCGGCAGGTGAGGATCGCGTCCTCGGAGGGGCGGCCCTCGCGGCGGAAGAAGGATCCGGGGATCTTGCCGGCCGCGTACTGGCGCTCCTCGACGTCCACCGTCAGGGGGAAGAAGTCGAGCTGGTCCTTGGGCTTCTTCGACGCGGTGGTGGCGGAAAGCACCATCGTGTCGTCGTCCAGGTAGGCAACGGCGGAGCCGGCGGCCTGGCGGGCCAGACGGCCCGTCTCGAAGCGGATGGTGCGGGTGCCGAAGGAACCGTTGTCAATGACGGCCTCGGCGTAGTGGGTCTCGTTCTCCACTAGCGTTTTCTCCATTTTCGTCGTCTCCGTCCGCTGCCCGTGTGGCTGCGGACGGTGCGGAGAAGCGCTCCTTGCGTGCGGGCCGGTCTTCGATCGAAGTACCCGGTTCGGTGCCCGTGGGGCTTTCCGGGTACCACTACCGAGGACCGGCGGCCTGGGAGGGCGCTCCTCCTCTTCAGTTGTGCACGTGCTTCGCCGTGCACGTCGTGTCCAGACTACAAAGCGTCCGGTACGTCCCGCACGTAGAGCGGAGGCACGAACGGCAAAGGGAGCGGCCCCCGAGGTGTGGGAACCGCTCCCTTCACAGCGTCTTTACTTGACGCCGGCCGCACCGCGGCGGATGCCGAGGCGCTCGACCAGCGCGCGGAAGCGCTGGATGTCCTTCTTGGCCAGGTACTGCAGCAGGCGGCGACGCTGGCCGACCAGGATCAGCAGACCACGACGGGAGTGGTGGTCGTGCTTGTGGGTCTTGAGGTGCTCGGTCAGGTCCGTGATGCGCTTGGAGAGCATGGCGACCTGGACCTCGGGGGAGCCGGTGTCGCCCTCCTTGGCACCAAACTCGGCGATGATCTGCTTCTTCGTAGCGGCGTCGAGCGACACGCGTACTCCTCGTATGGGTCTTCGTGGCCACCGAGTGCCCCAGGTCGAATTCTCTGGGGATCTTCCGTAACTCGGGAGGCGGGGTCCGCTGAGCGCAGCCTCCAGAGGAAGTCCGGAGGCGCGTACACAAACGGCCGTCACACAGCGTACCAGGCTGCCGCGAGGGCCCTGTCTCAGCTGGTGAGAGCGCGGGCCCGGGCGTACACGTCCAGCACGGCGAGGGCCAGCGGAACGAGACTGAGCAGTACTGCCGCCTCGGTGAGGTCGAGCAGCCGTCCCCAGAAGGGTGACAGACCCTTGCGCGGGATGACAAGCGCGATTCCCGCGAGGAGCGCGGCGCCGGCGGCGACGGCCGCGGAGAGCCAGATCGTACGGAGGTCCAGGCCGGCGCGGTCGTGGTACTGGACGAGCTCGCGGACCAGGTCGGCCGGCGGGTGCAGGGCCAGGCCCAGGATCAGCAGGGCGACGGCGGCCAGGCCGGCGACCAGGGTGCACACGACCTGCGAGGTGTAGCGGAAGAGCCGGGCGCGCAGGAGCATGGCCAGCCCGGTGGCGAGGGCGAGCAGGCGGCCCCAGGTGTTGTCGGAGAAGCCGAGGACGGCGGCGGAGCCGACGGCGACCGCGGCGCAGCCGCCGACCAGGCCGAGCAGCATCTCGTGGCCGCGGCGGGCCTGGGCGGCGATGGCCTCGGCGTCGAGGGGGGCGCCCGGGTCGTGCTGCTCGCCGCCGGAGGGGTCGCCGTAGGCCTCCGCCTCGTAGCGGTCGGGGGTCCCCGCGTGGTCGACGTACTCGTCGGTGGCGCTCTGCGGGGCGGCGTACCCGACGGGCAGCCGGGCGAAGCGGGCGGACAGGCCCGGCAGGAAGGCGACGAGTCCGATGGCGACGGGGGCGCAGACGGCCGCGGTCGCGGTGGCGGAGGCACCGGTGACGATGGCGAGGAAGGTGGCCAGGGTCCCGGTGGCGGCGAGGAAGGTGGCCGCGACGAAGGGGGCGTCCCCGTTCGGGGTGAGCGCGACCAGGGCGACGGAGGCGACGAGGACGCAGACGCAGCCGAGGAGGAACTGGAGCTTGCCGGGTCCCTCGCCGGCCGCGGCGGCGATGATGCCGGAGCCGGCGATCAGCAGGTGCGGGAGAGCGCCGAGGCCGAGGGCTACGGCGGAGCCGCGGTCGCGGTAGACCCGGGCGCGGACGCCGGCGGCGGCGGTCAGGAGCACGCCCGCGGCGCCGGCGATGATGCCGGGCAGGCCGTGCATGTCGTGGCGGACCGGGTCGGCGTACCAGAGGACGAAGCCGAGCAGGACGAGCAGCAGGGCGGCGCCGATCAGGCCCGCGCCGCGCAGCATGTCGTCGCTCCAGCGGTGGCGGTCGCGCACGACGGCGGAGGCGACGGCGTCGGAGACGTCGTCGAAGACGGCGGGCGGCAGCGAGTCGGCGAACGGGCGCAGGCTCAGCACCTCGCCGTCGAGGACCTGCTGGGCGGCGAGGGTGCGGGCGCCGTCGAGTACGGTGCCGTCGCGGCGGACCAGGTGGAAGCCGGTGGGGGCGCCGACGGGCTGGGTCTGGCCGGTGAGGCGCAGCAGCTCCGGGTAGACGTCGGCGACGGCGATGTCCTCGGGGAGGGCGACGTCGATGCGGCTGTCGGGAGCCACGACGGTGACCCTGCAGAAGCCCGTCGTTGCGGCCGTACTCACCTGTGTGACCCCCCTGGTTGGCGAAGCGGGTGCATGCACCGCCGCCTTGGATTCGCCGTGGATTCGCGGATGCGCATGCTGCGCGGGCCACCCTACCGGGCGTATGAGTGACTGTCGGCAAGTAGGATCACCGTCGCGCAGGGGAGAGCCCCTTCGCGCCCGGGACTTGGGGGCGCCGGTTGCGACGTCCCGTCCGTTTTCGAGGGATTGATGCTCCGGTGAGTCAGATCGTCGTCAAACGCCCGCCGCGGTCCCTGCCGCCCGAAGTCCCTTCGGACGAGCTGAGACTGGAGGCTCCGCCGGAGCTTCCGCGCGGGCAGCAGGAGGGCATGCTGATGCAGCTCCTGCCGATGCTCGGCATGGGCTCGTCGGTCGTCTTCTTCTTCATGCCGGGCGCGGCGCCCTTCATGCGCATCATGGGCGTGCTGATGCTGGTGTCCACGGTGGGCATGGTCCTGGCCCAGCTGGTGCGCCACCGGCGCGGTACGCAGGGGCAAATGGCCGACGTCCGGCGGGACTACCTGAAGTACCTCGCGCAGACCCGCCGTCAGGTCCGCAGGACCGCCCGCGCGCAGCGCGACGCGCAGCTGTATCTGCACCCGGCGCCGGAGCAGTTGTGGTCGGTGGTGGCGGAGGGCTCGCGGCTGTGGGAGCGGCGCGTCGGCGACGAGGACTTCGGCCAGGCGCGGCTGGGGCTTGGCGCGCAGCGCCTGGCGACCCCGCTGGTGGCGCCGGACACGGCGCCGGTGGACGAGCTGGAGCCGTTGACGGCGGGCGCGATGCAGCGCTTCCTGAAGGTGCACTCCTCGCTGGACGGACTGCCGGTGGCGGTGTCGCTGCGGGCGTTCTACCACGTGACGGTGTCCGGCGAGCCGGAGTCGGCGCGCGGGGCGGCGCGGGCGCTGGTGGCGCAGCTGGCGACGCTGCACTCCCCCGAGGACCTGGTGGTGGCCGTGGTGGCGGCGCCCGGGGCGGTGCCGTCCTGGGACTGGACGAAGTGGCTGCCGCACACGCAGGTGCCGGGGCAGGTCGACGGGGCCGGTACGAAGCGGCTGTTCAGCGATGACCTGACCGAGCTGGAGGGGCTGCTGGCGCCGCGGCTGGAGGGGCGGCCGCGGTTCAGCCGGGACGTGTCCCCGGTGCTGGACCAGCCGCACCTGGTCGTCGTACTGGACGCGAACTCGCGCGGCGGTCTGGTGCCGCCCGACTCGGCGTTCGCCGCGGCCGAGGGGCTCCAGGGCGTGACCATCGTCGAGGTGGTCGCGGGTGAGCTGGACGAGCCGCGCGGCGGGCTGTCGGTCGTGGTGCGGCCGGGCCGGCTGCGGCTGGAGTCGGGCGCGGGCATCGCGTACGAGGGCGTACCGGACACGCTGTCGCTGCCGGCCGCGGAGGCCCTCGCCCGCCAGCTGGCGCCGCTGCGCACGGGCGGCGGGGACGACGACGAACCGCTGCTGGCGAACCTGGACTTCACGGACCTGCTGAACCTGGGCGACGCGGCCTCCATCGACGTGGCGCGGACCTGGCGGCCGCGCTCGGTCGGCGAGCGGCTGCGCGTGCCGATCGGCGTCGGCGAGGACGGCGCGCCGGTCATGCTGGACCTGAAGGAGGCGGCGCAGGAGGGCATGGGCCCGCACGGCCTGTGCGTGGGTGCGACGGGTTCCGGAAAGTCGGAGCTGCTGCGCACGCTGGTGCTGGGTCTCGCGGTCACGCACACCTCGGAGACGCTGAACTTCGTCCTCGCCGACTTCAAGGGCGGTGCGACCTTCACGGGCATGGGGCAGATGCCGCACGTGGCCGCGGTCATCACCAACCTGGCCGACGACCTGACGCTCGTGGACCGCATGGGCGACTCGATCCGCGGCGAGCTGCAGCGCCGGCAGGAGCTGCTGCGCTCGGCGGGCAACTACGCGAACATCCACGACTACGAGAAGGCGCGCGCGGCGGGTGCCCCGCTGGAGCCGCTGGCCTCGCTGGTGCTGGTCATCGACGAGTTCAGCGAGCTGCTGACCGCGAAGCCCGACTTCATCGACATGTTCATCCAGATCGGCCGCATCGGCCGTTCGCTGGGCGTGCACCTGCTGCTGGCCTCGCAGCGCCTGGAGGAGGGCAAGCTGCGCGGGCTGGACACGTACCTGTCGTACCGGATCGGTCTGCGGACCTTCTCGGCGGCGGAGTCGCGGACCGCGATCGGCGTGCCGGACGCCTACCACCTGCCCTCGGTGCCGGGTTCGGGCTACCTGAAGTTCGGCACGGACGAGATGACGCGCTTCAAGGCGGCGTACGTCTCGGGCACCTACCGCTCGGGCGGTCCGGACCTGTCGGTCGGGCTGTTCCCGGTGGAGCGGCGGCCCGCGCTGTTCACGGCCACGCCGGTGCCGGTCGTGTACGCGGCCCCGGACCCGGCCTACCTGGCGGCGCAGTCGCAGCGGGAGGACGACGCCCTCGCGGACACGGTGCTGGACGTGATCGTGAGCCGGCTGGAGGGCCAGGGGGTGCCGGCGCACCAGGTGTGGCTGCCGCCGCTGGACCAGGCCCCGCCGCTGGACCAGCTGCTGCCGGCGCTGGCGCCTTCGGCGGAGCGGGGGCTGCACGCGGAGGGGTACACGCGGCCCGGCGGGCTCGTCGTACCGCTCGGCCTGATCGACAAGCCGTTCGAGCAGCGGCGCGAGGTCCTGTACCGGGACTTCTCGGGCGCGGCGGGCCACATGATGGTGGTCGGCGGTCCGCAGTCGGGCAAGTCGACGCTGATGCGGACGCTGATCTCCTCGTTCGCGCTGACGCACACCCCGCGCGAGGTGCAGTTCTACGGGCTGGACTTCGGCGGCGGCAGCATGTCCTCGATCGCCGAGCTGCCGCACGTGGGCGGGATCGCCTCGCGCCTGGACCCGGAGCGGGTGCGGCGCACGGTCGCGGAGGTGGGGGGCATCCTCAACCGCCGCGAGGAGTTCTTCCGCTCGAACAACATCGACTCGATCGGCACGTACCGGCGCCGGCGCGCGGCGGGCGAGCTGCCCGGCGAGCCGTGGGGCGACGTGTTCCTCGTCATCGACGGCTGGGGCGGCTTCCGTACCGAGTACGAGGGCCTGGAGCCGGTGGTCACGGACATCGCCTCGCGGGGGCTCGGCTACGGCATCCACGTGGTGATCACCGCGGCGCGGTACATGGAGGTGCGGGCCGCGCTCAAGGACCAGATGCTGAACCGGCTGGAGCTGCGCCTCGGCGACGTCATGGACTCCGAGTTCGACCGCAAGGTCGCGGCGAACGTGCCGACGGGGATGCCGGGCCGCGGCCAGGTCGCGGAGAAGCTGCACTTCCTGGGCGCGCTGCCGCGGATCGACGGAGCGCACGACCCGGAGGAGCTGTCGCAGGCCACGGCCGCGTTCGTGTCGGCGGTGAAGCAGAACTGGGCCGGGGCCCCGGCTCCCGGCGTACGGCTGCTGCCGCGGCTGCTGCACGCGGAGCAGCTGCCCCGGGGCGGGGACCAGCCCGGCCGCGGGGTGGCCATCGGCATCGACGAGACGGACCTGGAGCCGGTGTTCGTCGACTTCGAGAGCGATCCGTTCTTCCTGGTGTTCGGCGAGAGCGAGTCCGGCAAGACGAACCTGCTGCGGCTGATCTGCCGGCAGATCGCGGAGCGCTACACCCCGGATCAGGCCCGCCTCGTCGTCGGCGACTACCGGCGCAGCCTGCTCGGGGCGCTGCCGGAGGAGCACCTGCTGGAGTACGCGCCGATGGCGAGCTCGCTGCAGACGCACATGGAGGCGCTGGGCGGCGTGTTCTCGCGCCGGCAGCCGCCGACCGACGTCACTCCGCAGCAGCTGCGCGACCGCAGCTGGTGGACGGGCCCGGACGTGTTCATCGTGATCGACGACTACGACCTGGTGGCGACCAGCCAGGGCAATCCGCTGGCCCCGCTGGTGGAGTACCTGCCCTTCGCCCGGGACACGGGTGTCCGCTTCATCATCGCGCGCAACTCGGCGGGCGCCTCGCGTTCGATGTACGAGCCGTTCATGCAGCGCTTCAAGGAGCTCGGCGCTCAGGGCGTGGTCCTGTCGGGCGACCCGTCCGAGGGAGACCTGATCGGCAACGTGCGTCCCCGCCCGATGCCCCCGGGCCGCGCGTACTTCTCCTCGCGCAAGCGCGGCACCTCCCTGGTCCAGCTGGGCCGCCTGGCGGACGTGTAGGAGCGCGCGAGGAGCACAGACGTGGAAGCGGGGCCCGCGGGAGCGGGCCCCGCTTTCGCGTGATCGGCGGGAAACGCGCCCCCGGCCGCGGGGCAGCGTCGATAATCGGGTGGGAAGACCGCGGGAGCACCGCACCGCCGAGGGAAGGGCCGCACATGGGCACCCAGCAGGAGAAGGACGAGCTGTACGCGCTCGACATCAGCGGCGTGGAGTGGGAGGGCCCTCCGGGGTCCAGCCCCGACGAGGAGCGGGTCGAGATCGCGCGACTGCCCGAGGGCGCGGTGGCCATGCGGTCCTCGCTCGACCGGGACACCGTCCTGCGCTACACGGCGGCCGAGTGGGAGGCCTTCGTACTCGGGGCCAGGGACGGGGAGTTCGACCTCGACCGCGGTCCGCGCTGAGGTCCCGTACACGGCGAAGAGGGGCGCGCCCGGTCCGGGCGCGCCCCTCTTCGCATGTGGCCTGCCGGGCTCAGTAGGCCTCGGTGAACAGGCGCGAGGCCTTCACGTCGGTGGCGCGGTAGTCGCCCTTGCCCTGCTCGATGAGCTTGGCGACCTGCTCCAGCTGCTTGTGCATGTGGTCGGCCTTGCCCTTGTACTTCCCCTGGAGGGTGACGTACGCCTGGTGCGCCTCACCGTCCCAGGTGTCCGTGACGACCTTGAGGGCCTGGTCCATCTCCTCCAGGTCCGTCATGATCTTCTTGGAGACGACGCGGATGCGGTTCGCCATCTCCTGGACGCTCTCGTACCGGACCCGGGTGTGCCCGCTGTCACCGGACATGTTGTTCTCCTTCACGCTGAGTTGAGTGGGAGCGACGTGACGCCGCGAGACCTGGGCGGCAGGTCAGATGCCGTTGAGGCCCGAGCCGCCCTGGCCGGCGCCGGCCTGCACCGTCTTGAACGCCGCGCGCACGTCGTCGTCCTGCGCGTTGCTGAGGTTCTTGGTCTGCGCGACCGCGTTGTGCAGCACTCCGAGCAGACGACGGATCTCGTCGTGGTCCTCGTTGACGACCGTCTGGGCGGAGACGAAGCCCGAGGCACCCACACCGGTCCAGCCGGCGCTCACCGTGGCGAGGATGTCGGCCAGCTCTCGGGACTGGGTGGTGACGGCGCGGGCCGTCGTCTCGATCTTGTTCTTCGCCTGGACGATCGGATCGTCTGCGAGTCCGAAATTGCTCATCCGAAGCTCCTCACTTCTCAATTCGCCGGCAGAACCGGCGGATTGCGCAGCGGAAGGGAGCTTCCGGGCGCGGGTCTGAGCCACGCACCGCCGGAAATCCCCTCCACCTCACGCGATCCCCCGATCACATTCGTGAAGCCTGGTGTCACTCTAGCCAGTTCACCTGACAGCCCCAACACCGGTGGGCCGCTACCGTTGACGAACTGTGACGGTTCACTGCAAACGGCCGCGGCGCTTGCGGGCGTCGCGCACCACCGTCGCCGTGCCCGCGATGACCGCGATCAGCACCCCCGCGATGCCGAGAGCGTACGTGCCGAACCGCTCCTGGCGTTCCTGAGCCGTCTCGGTACTCCGCAGCGCCGCCGCCTCGGGCGCGGCCGCCGGGGGCGGGCCGGGGTCCGGGACCGGCGCCGTGGGGACCTCGTGGTCCTGGCTGACGGCGCGGACCGGGTCGACCACGCCCCAACCGACGTAGTCGTCACGGCCGTTGACCGAGCGCTCGGCGGTGCCCTGGATCTGCCAGACGATCTGCTGCGGGGTCCAGTCCTCGTGCTCGGCGCGCAGCAGGGCCGCGACCCCGGCGACGTAGGGCGCCGAGAAGCTGGTGCCGTTGTCGATGCACTGGCCGAAGCCGGGGACGGTGGAGACCATGTCCACGCCGGGCGCGGCGACCCCGATGAAGTCGCCGGGCTGGGAGAACGCGGCCCGCTCGTTGTTGCGGTCCGAGGAGGCCACGGCGAGGACGCCGGGGAAGGCCGCCGGGTAGGTCTTGCGCTTCTCGCCGGTCATGCCGTCGTTGCCCGCGGAGGCCACGACCACCACCTTGGCGTCGACGGCCCGCTGGACGGCCTTGGCCAGATCGGAGTCGGCGGTCAGGGGGACGTCGGTGTCCTGGGAGATGTTGATCACCTGCGCGCCCTTGGACACCGCGTGGTCGATCGCCTGGCCGAGCGAGAGGGCGTTGCCCTTGCCCTGACCGTCGTTCTGACGGATCGGGATGATCACGGATTCGGGGGCGAGGCCCACGAAGCCGGTGCCCTGCTGCGGGCGGGCCGCGATCAGCCCGGCGACCTTGGTGCCGTGGCCGACCGTATCGGTGGTGCCGTCACCCTTGGGGTCGATGAAGTCCTTGCCGGCGCCCACGTCGATGGCCCCGCTGAGCTGCGGGTTCGCCCGGTCGACGCCGGTGTCGATGACCGCGACGCGGACGGGCTTGCCGCTCTTGTCCTTGCCCTTGGTCCGCGCCCAGAGCGCGTCGAGCAGCAGCCGCTGAAGGGCCCAGGGCCGGTCGGCGATCTGCTTCTTCATGGGGAAGGTGCACTCGCCGGCGCCCGCGAGGTGCAGGGGGGCGGCGGCCGGGACGCGCGGCGGCCCCGGGTGCGGAGCCGCGGCGGCGGCCGCGGCCGTACCGGACAGGGCGGCGACGGCGAGGGCGGCGGTGACGAGCGCGCCGCGCGCGTACGGGGAGGCCGCCCTCGGCCTCGGCGTCGACCGGGGCACCGGCTGGGGCATCGACTGGGGCATCGGCGTCTTCCTCACGAACCCTGGGGTTGACGGGCGGAGTTGGTGTCCAGGCGCGGCCCCTTGGAGAGGAACTCCGACCACGCGATGGGCACCAGTGCCGGGGTGACCGTCCCGTAGCCGAGCCGGATCTGCGCCTGGCTGGCCTCGGGGCGCCCGTCCGAGGTCGCCTGGCCGTTCTGCTGGTCGGGGGCGCCGATCTTCGACTTCTCGGCGTCGCTGTCCCCGTTGGCCTGCACCGCGTACCGCAGCCCCGTGTCGGTGACCAGGAACAGGGCGCCGCCCGCCGTGGTCTGCCGGCCCTGGACCTGCGTGTAGAGCAGTCCCGAGCCCGGGGTGACGTACGCGCTGGTGCCGCTGGCGGTGATGTCGATGGGGAACCCGGTGCCGGCCCACGTGCTGAGCGTCTGGCCGCCCTGCCCGTCGACCGAGCGCAGCACGTTGCACACGGTGTCGCGGGCGCCGCCCTGGGCACCGGCCCCGGCGGCGGACGTCATGTTGATCCGGTCGGACTTCTTCTGCGGCCACCTGGCCTCGCCCTTGAACGCCGTGGCGTCCGGGTTGAGGGACTGGAGGTCCACCTCGTGGGGCTTGCCGTGCATGTTGAGGCCGTCGGTCGCGGGCGCCGAGATCAGCAGCCACGCCACGAAGTCGGAGACCGGGGCGACCTTCCCCGGCAGCACGACGTAGTGCTGCGCACCGGAGCCGGTCTGTGCCTTCAGTACCATTCCGACCTTGTTGTCGGCGGTGGTCAGGCCCTGGACGTCGGCCTTCGTGCCCGCCGGGACGGGCAGTTGCGGGAAGGCCAGGTCCTCACCGGAGTTGAGGGTGGCCAGCCATGACTCGGTGACCTGCTGCGGGGTGGCGCCGGTGCTGCCGACCAGCGCGTTGGTCATCTTGCCCGCGTCCGCGCCGCCTTCGGGGAACTTGTACTTCGTCCCCGAGGCGTCGACCAGGTAGCGCTCCTTGGCCCCGCCGGTGCTCTGCACGTACAGCATCTGGGTGTCGCCGAGCTTGCGCGCGTCGTCCATCAGCCCCGCCTCGCGGTCGGCGAGGACGAAGGTCGCGGTCTGCACGGTCTTGCCGTTGCCCCCGGGTGCCTGGCAGACGGCCCACCGCTTGGCCTTGCCCGCGTCCTGCGGGGCCGGAAGCCGGTCGGGCGCGTACGGGATGCCGATGATGGGCCCGCGCGGCGGCCTGCCCGCGTCCAGCACCTTGTCGTCGATCTGGATGACCTTGAACTTCTGCGGATCCAGCAGGAGTCGGGCCGAGGCGAGGTTGAGGACCGGGTGCAGCCGGGTCTGGTCCTTGCCGTTCACCTTCGTCGTCAGCACCACGTACCGGGTCGTCGACTGCTTGCCGACGATGACCTTCGTACCGGCCTCGTCCCAGCCCTTGGGGGCCTGCGGCTTGAACATCCCCCAGGCACCGAACGCGGCGAGGACGAGCGCCCCCGTCACCACCCCGGGCAGGACCGCGCGCAGCGGCCGCGGCGCGCCTTCCTCGGAGCCCGTGGCGGAAGGCTGGAGGAACGCGGCCACCGTGCGCCGCTTCGCAAAGGTGTACGCGTTGAGTTCATCACGTCGTGATGCCATGACCGCCTGCTTCTCCCCGCACGGCCCGGTCGGTGAGTACGGTCCCCGGGCCTCGATTGTCGGACCGGGCACCTACTATGCCTCTTGGCGGAGGGCGGGATCGGGCCGGGTAGGGTGAGGCCGCCGCTTCCTGCCTTCCGGACCGCGCGAATTCACGGGCCGTCGGGGCATCAGGGCTTGTTGGGGTGGATTGGGGAGATTCCGGGGTCATGCGGCGGGCAGCGTCCGGCTCCGGCACTCACGGGGTACGGCCCCGGGGGCACCTCCCAGCGGTAGCTGGGGGAGAAAGGGGAGGTGGGCGCGTGATGGCCACCGCGACGCAGCCGCAGACGGGTGCACCCGCATCCGCACGCGGCGGGGTGACGCCGCATCCGAAGTCGAGCCCGGGACGTTTCGGCCCGTTCCGATTGCAACAGCTCGTACTGCTCCAGATCGCCGTGGCCGCCCTGCTGGTGGCCTGGGTCGTGGATCCGATGCTGCTGGTGCCCGCCGGTGTCCTGGCGCTCGCCCTGGTGGTCCTCGCCGTCGTACGCCGCCACCAGCGCTCCCTGCCCGAGTGGCTCGGCGGCGCCCTCGAACTGCGCGCGCGCCGCCGCCGGGCCGCCTCCTTCACGGTCCCCGCGGGTACCGAGCCCGGGCTGGCGCCACTGGTCGAGGCCGATCCGGCGCTGCGGACCCTCACGTTCAGCGACCGCGACCGGCGGCCCGTCGGGATGGTCGGCGACGGGACGTTCCTGACGGCCGTCGTCCAGGTGGACATGGACGCCACCGCGCTGCGGCCCGACCGCGGTGCGCGGCCGCTGCCCCTCGCTCTCGTACGGGACATCCTCGAAGTCGACGGCATCCGGCTGGAGTCGGCGCAGCTGGTGCAGCACACGCAGCCCGCACCGGCGCCCCACCTGCCGGCCCAGTCGATGGCCACCCGCAACTACGCGCCGCTCCAGGCCGCCACGGGCACCCCGGCGGTGCGGCTGACCTGGATCGCGCTCAAGCTGGACCCGGAACTGTGCCCCGAGGCGGTCACCGCGCGCGGCGGCGGGCTCGCGGGCGCGCAGCGCTGTGTGGTGCGGGCGGCCGACCAGTTGGCGAGCCGGCTGACCGGGGCCGGTTTCCGGGCCACCGTCCTCACCGAGCAGGAGCTGACGGGCGCGCTGGCCACGTCCTCGTGCGCGAACCCGATGGCGATCACGCAGGCGGGGCGCTCGGCGAGCACCGGCCGGCGGACGGAGGAGACGGCGCGGACCTGGCGCTGCGACGACCGCCGGCACACGACGTACTGGATAGGCCGCTGGCCGCAGCTCGGCGGCAGCGGGGCGGCTTCGCTGCCGCAGTTCGTGGCGCTGCTGACCTCGCTGCCGGCGCTGGCGACGAACTTCAGCCTGACGATGGCTCCGGCGGAGCGCCAGAGCGTGACGCTGACGGGCCACGTACGGGTCACGGGGCGCAGTGACGAGGAGCTCGTGGCGGCCCGCCGTGAACTGGAACGGACGGCGCGCGGCGTGCGCACCGGGCTGGTCCGGCTCGACCGTGAACAGGTGCCGGGGCTGCTGGCCTCGCTGCCGCTGGGAGGGGCGCGATGAGGGGCGGCTTCGGTCTGATCGGCCCGCGCCGGGAACGGCACACGGTCCCGGCGGCGGAGCTGGACGCGCTGGCACTGCCCGTCGGCGACGACGGGGTGGTCATCGGCGTGGACGCCGAGGGGCGCCCGGCGGTGCTCGGCGTCAACCGCGCGACGCCCTACGAGGTGACGCTGATCGGCGGCCTGTGGACGGCCCAGGTGCTCGCGCTGCGCGCGGCGGCCACGGGGGCGCGCGTGGCGGTGGAGACCGGTCGCGGGCAGGTGTGGTCGGGGCTGGCCCAGGCCGCGGGCGGCGGGCAGCAGTGCGTGACCCTGCACGAGGTCGGACGGGTGCCCCCGCAGGGCGCGTCGGCGGGCAGTCCGGTGCTGGTGATCCGGGACTGCGGGATGCGGCCGCCGCGCGGGCGCGTGGTGGCGGGACCCTGGCAGTCGGTGCTGACCTTGTTGCCGTACCTGAGCCCGACCGCGCCGCGGCTGCTGCAGAACTCCTCGCTGGTGGGCGTCCAGCGGGTCTCCCCCGACGAGGCGGAGCAGCTCGGCCGGCTGATGAACCTGACGCGGGCGGCGGTGGACTCGCTGCCGACGCTGGGCGACGGGGTCACCCTGTGGTGCACGCCCCGGGACCGCCAGTTCGTGATGACCCAGGGCACGGAGGCCGAAACCGGGCTCCTGGGCCCGGCCCGGCGCATCGACTGAGCGGCAGCCGGACCCGCCGGCCGAAGCCGGTGACGGTTGCTCAGGAGACGGCCACCCTGTAGGCAGGACGGGAAGGGCGGAGCCGCGGCGCCGGCCCGCGGGGCCCGGGCCCGCGGCCCGTCCCACGGGGGCGGACACCGGTGTCTGCGCGCACGATTAGGCTGAGCGTGGGCGCGGCGTGGAGGTGGGCGCCGGACCAGTGTTCGACAGACCAGGAGGACCAGTGAGCGGCGATCGGAACGAGAGGCGCGGCGGGACGTGGGACGTCCCGACGGACGATCAGTCCGACGCGGAGCCCGAGGTGACGGGCGAGTTCACCATCGACTACACCCCGCCGGCCTGGTACACGCAGGGTGCGGCCCCGGCCACACCCGTACCGGAGCTCCCCGAGGGCAGCGGTTTCGAGCCCCACCGTCCGTCGGACGTCGCCTCGCCCCCGACGATGCGGATCGCCCCGCCGGCCCCGCGCACCCCCTCGGACGGCGCGGGCGTGCCGTCGCCCTTCCCGGCACCGGCCCCCTTCGGCACCCCTGCCGACACTCCCCCGGCGCCTGCGTACGCGGCTCCGGCCGACGTCGAGCCGCCCGCGCCGTTCACAGCACCAGCCGGAGAGCAACCGCACATGTCGTACTCACCCGACGGACAGCACCAGCCGTACCGATCGGAAGGGCAGTACCAGCAGCA
>NZ_LFML01000024.1 GCF_001044425.1 Streptomyces roseus | reverse complement strand
GCGTCGAGGCGAAGCCGCCCGTCACCGCCCAGAGGGGGACCACCCAGGGAAGGCCGCCCGCGTGGGCGTACGCCGCCGTGGCCGCCGCCCCGAGGGCGATGCCGGCCAGGCCGCCCAGGCCCGACAGGAGCAGGGACTCCGTCACGAACTGGATGCGGACCTGCCCCCTGGTCGCGCCCAGCGAACGCCGCAGCCCGATCTCGTGGCGGCGCTCCAGGACCGAGATGATCATGGTGTTCGCCACCCCGACCCCGCCCACCAGCAGGGCGATCCCGCCCAACCCCAGGAGCAGGGTGCTGAACGCGCCTTCCGTCGCCGCCTTCGCCTGGAGCGCCGCCGACGGGTCCGACACCGACACCGTGCTCGGCGACTGAGGATTGGCCGTCGGGGCGATCAGCTCGCGCACCGCCCCGACGCGGTCGTCCGCCGAGCGCTCGTAGATCGCCGTCGGATGGCCGTCGAAGCCGAGCAGCTGCTCCGCCGCCTCCCAGCCGATCAGCGCCGCGCGTTCGATCTCCGGGGCCAGCGGGATCGGGTCCATGATGCCGACGACCGTGAAGTACCGCCCGCCGATGAACACTTGCTGCCCGGGCTCCGTGATGCCCAGCCGCTCCGCCGACACGTTGCCGAGCACCACCGACGGGTAGCGCCCGGTGGCCCCGTTCAGCCACGCGCCCTTCTGCATCCTGGCGCGCAGCACCCCCAACAGGTCGTCCTTCGCCGCCTTCAGGCCGATGCCGCCCGTCTCCTCCTTCGGGATGTTCTCGGAGCGCCGTACGGACTGGGCGACGTCGCCCGTCGTCCCCACCGACTGGACGCCCCCGATGCGGGAGACCATGCCCGGGGCCTCCTTCGGCAGCTTCGTGTCCTGCCCCGAGAACATCGACTGGCCCGGCGTCGCCACCAGCATGTTCGTACCGAGCTTGTCGAGCTCCCGCAGCAGTTCGGCCTGGCTGGACGAGGACACCCCGACCACCGCGATCATCGTCGCGATGCCGATCGCGATCCCGAGCGCGGAAAGGAACACCCGCATCGGGCGCGAGCGCAGCCCCGCCGAGCCGACGTGCAGGACGTCGCGCGGCCCGAGCCGGGCCGGGGTCAGCCTTCGCGAGGCCCTCATGGTGCGTTCACCCCTGCCGTGTTCCAGACGTCCGCCACGATCTCCCCGTCCCGGATCCGCACCTGCCGCGGCAGGCTCGCCGCGATCTCGTGGTCGTGGGTGATCACGGCGATGGTGGCGCCGTCCGCGTTCAGCTCGTGCAGCAGCTCGATCACCGAGTGCCCCGACGCCGAGTCCAGCGCGCCCGTCGGCTCGTCGGCCAGCAGCAGGTCCGGTTCCCCGGCCACCGCCCGGGCGATCGCCACGCGCTGCTTCTGTCCGCCGGACAGCTCGTGCGGCCGGTGCTCCATCCGGTCCCCGAGGCCCACCCGCTCCAGGGCCCGCGCCGCGCGGCGGCCGCGCTCGGCGCGCGAGAGGCCCGAGTACAGCAGTCCCTCGGCGACGTTCGCCCGCGCGCTGATGCCCGGTACGAGGTGGAAGGACTGGAAGACGAACCCGACGTGGCGCGAGCGCAGCGCCGACAGGGCGCGGTCGGACAGCTTCGCGATGTCGTGCCCGGCGATGGCGACCTCTCCGGTGCTCGGCCGGTCGAGGGTGCCGACGATGTGCAGCAGGGTGGACTTGCCGGAGCCGGACGGGCCGACGATGGCGAGGAGTTCGCCCTCCAGGACGGTCAGGTCCACGCCGCGCAGCGCCTTGACCCCGCCGGGGTACTCCTTGGTGACTCCCGCCAGCTCCACGACGGCGCGCGCGTGCCGGTGTTCTGCCGTGTTCACGGTGGCCGTCGTCATGGCTTGGGGATCCCCACCCGCATGCCCTCCTTGAGGGCGTCCCCCCTGACCTCGACGCGGCCCTGGCCGAACATGCCGAGCTCGACCGGGACGTCGCGGGCCGCGCCGCCCTCGGCGACCTGCACGCCGAAGCCCCCGCCGGACAGGGCGAGGAGCGAGTTGACCGGTACGGAGAGGACGCCCTTGCGGGTCTCGCCGGTGAGGCGGACGGAGACCGGGGACCGGTCCGGGCCCTTGATCTCGGAGGCGTTGTCCAGGGACACGTCCACCTCGACCTTCGGCTTCCCGCCCCCGCCGCCCCCGCTTCCGCCGCTCCCGCCGCCACCGCCGTTCGGGTCGTCCGGGTTGGCCGTGCTCCCCACCGAGTCGATCTTCCCGGTGGCCGTCCCGCCGCCCGGCAGGTTCACGGTCACCTTGTCGCCCGTCTTCGCCGCGCCCGCCTTGGCCACGTCCAGCTGGAAGCGGACCATCCGCTCGGTCCTGGTCAGGGTCATCACCGGCTTGCCCGGCGCCGGCTCGTCGCCGACCGCCGCGTCGTTCCTCTGCACCCGCTGCGGCCCGCTCGCGAAGGCGATGTCCTCCTTGCCGACCTCGCCCGTCTGCGCCGCCTTGTGCGCCTTCTGCCAGCGCTTGACCGCGGTCGCCGTACCCGCGGTGAAGGTGCCGTCCTCCGGGTCGAGTCCGGTTCCGTACCCGAGGGCCTGGAGGTTCCGCTTGAGCTGCTTGACGTCCTCGCCCTTGTCCCCGGTCTTCATCTGCCGGTACACGGGCGTGCTGCCGTACATGAGCCGCACCGGCTTGCCGTTGACCTCGTACAGCCTCCCGTCCCGCTCGACCGCCGTACCGGCGCCCGCGGCCCAGGTCAGTACGCCCGGACCGGCCGCGGCCAGCTTGCGCTCCTGCGCGTAGCCGAGCGTGCCCTCGACGGTCAGACCCGAGCTGAGGTCCCCGCGGGTGACCGGGGCCGTGGCCTGCGGCAGCCCGTCCGCGCGCCCCTCCCGCGCGGCGCCGGAGTCCGGCCGCGGCTGGGCCGCCGTCACCGCGTACCCGCCGCCCGAGACGCCGAGTACGACGGCCAGCGAGCCCAGCAGCCACTTGCCGCGCCGCCTCACGCGGCTTCGCACTTCTTCTGGGCGTCCTGGAAGGCCTGCTCCTGGCCCTCCGGTATCCGGGTCGCGCTCATCGCGCTCCCGTTGAAGGTCGGGTCCGGGACGTTCACACCGTTGTCCCGCATGCACTTGGCCCACTTCAGGGCCTTGTCTTTGTCCTCCTGCGACACCTGGCCGCTGCCCGGCGCCTGGAGCCCGCACGCGTCGAAGGCCTTCTTCACGGCCTCCGGGTCCTCGCCGCCCGAGCCCAGGGTCATGCCGCGCGGGTCCTGGCCGGGCGCCGGGTCGGGCACGTCCAGGCCGTGCTCGCGCAGGCACTTGCGCGTCTTGAGCGCCTTGTCGGCGTCGGCGCCGCCGGCCTTCCCGGTGCCGCCGCCGCTCGACGCGTTCGTGGACGCGCCGCCCTTCTTCCCGTCCTTGCCGTCCCTGGCGTCCTTCCCGTCCGAGCCGGCGCCGCCGGTGCAGGCGGTGACGAAGAGGGTCAGGCCGGTGAGCGCCGCGGCCGTGGTCATGGTCATGGATCGATTCATGCGCCCGACCCTGCACCCGGTGCGGGTTTCGCTTCTCTCTCCGATCTTGCTTACGACGAGGAAATACGGGATTCCGGTAGAGAGGGCGGCATGCGAGTTCTGGTGGTGGAGGACGAGGAATTCCTCCGGGAGATGATCGCCGACGGGCTGCGCCGCGACGCGCTGGCCGTCGACGAGGCGGGCGACGGCCTGGAGGCCCTGCGCCGCCTGCGCCTGGGCGAGTACGACGTCCTCGTCCTCGACCGCGATCTGCCCGGCTTGCACGGGGACGAGGTCTGCCGCCAGGTGGTGCGCGAGCGGCTGCTGACCCGCGTCCTGATGCTGACCGCCTCCGGGACGGTACGGGAGCGGGTGGAGGGGCTCGGGCTCGGCGCCGACGACTACCTCACCAAGCCCTTCGCCTACGACGAGCTCCTCGCCCGCGTCCTGGCGCTGGGGCGGCGCACCCGGCCGGCCCTGCCGCCGGTACTGGAGCGGCGCGGGATCTGCGTGGACACCGCCCGGCGCAGCGCGAGCCGCGACGGGCACCGGCTGGCGCTGTCGCGCAAGGAGTTCGCGGTGCTGGAGGCGCTGCTGCGGGCGGAGGGCGCGGTGCTCGGCAACGACGACCTGATCGAGCAGGTGTGGGAGGAGGACACCTCGTACAGCACCAATGCCGTACGGGTGACCCTCAGCAAGCTGCGGGCGAAGCTGGGCGAGCCGCAGCTGATCGAGACGGTGCCGGGGGCGGGCTACCGGATCGCGGGCCCGCACACCGGGCCGAGCGCCGCTGCGGACACCGATCCACGATGAGAGCAGTGCTCCATTCCGAGCGCGCCCGTCTCACCGCGCTCTACGGCTCCCTGCTCGTCCTCGCCGGCGGCGGCCTCATCGCCCTGATCAACATCCTGCTGCGGGGCGGCCTCTACACCCGCATCAGCGGAGCCGTCACCACGGCCGTCCCGGGCACCGCCTTCGAGCGCGCCGCAGTCGAGGGCCAACCGCTCAAGGCGGTCCCCGCCCAGCGGCTCCCGCCCGGCGCCGCCGTACCCACGCAGGAGCAGCTCCGTACCTGGGCCGCGACCCGCAACCTCTCCACCGCCGTCGAGAGCGCCACCCTCCACGAACTGCTGGTCGTCTCGCTCATCGCCCTCGCCGTGTTCGCCGTACTGTCGATCTGGCTGGCCTGGTGGATGGCGGGCCGCGTCCTGCGGCCGGTGGGCGTCATCACCGAGACGGCCCGCCGCCTTTCGGGGGAGAACCTGCACGAGCGGATCGGCCTCAAGGCCCCGCCGGGTGAACTCAAGCGGCTGGCCGACACCTTCGACGGGATGCTCGACCGGATGGAGGGCCTGGTCGGCGCGCAGCGCCGGTTCGCCGCCAACGCCGCCCACGAGCTGCGCACCCCGCTGGCCGTGCAGCGGGCGGCCGCCGAGATCGGGCTGGCCGGCGATCCGCCCCCGGAGAAGGTGGCCAGGATCCGGTCCAAGCTGATCGGCGTCGCGGAGTCCGGCGAGCACCTCGTCGAATCGCTGCTGCTGCTCGCCGCTTCCGAGGAGGGCCTGGAGACCACGGCCCCGGTGGACCTGGCGGCGCTCACGGAGTCGGCGCTGACCGAGTCCGCCCTCACCGAGCTGCTCACCGGCCGGTCGCCCGCCGAGTCCGCACCCACCGGTCGGTCGCCCGCCGAGTCCGCGCCCACCGGGCCCGAGCCCACGGCTACGGGCCTGACCGGCGGCGGGGCCCCGGAGGGCGGCCCGACCCTCGTACGCGGCCTCGAGCCGCTGAGCGTGGTCGGCGACCGGGCCCTGCTGGGGCACCTGGTGCGGAACCTGCTGGCCAACGCCGTGCGGCACAACAGGCCGGGCGGGCGGATCAGCGTGCGGACCTCCGCCGACGGGGCGCTGACGGTGTCCAACACCGGGCCGGTGATCGACCCCGCCGACGTGCCGCGGCTGCTGGAACCGTTCCGGCGGCGCGCCGAACGGCAGCACACGGCGGGGGAGGGCGCCGGGCTGGGGCTCTCGATCGTGGCCTCGATCGCGCGGGCCCACGGCGCGAAGCTGGTGGTGCGGGCCAACCGGGGACCGGGCGGCGGTCTGACGGTCCGAGTGCGCTTTCCGGTCACACCTGCGCCGCACCGGACGGCGTCGCCTCAGCAATCCTGATGATCGCATGTGTAACGTCGGTCACATGAGCAAGCACCCCCGCGCCGGCTCCCGCAGTCCCCTCCCGTTCCGTACGCTCCGCGGCCTCCGCACGCCCGGGCGCGTCGCGCTCGCCGCCGCCGTGGGCCTGCTGGCCTTCGGAGCCGGCTGGGTCTACACGGTCCAGGAGGACGGGTCCGACCGCACCGCCCAGGCCCGGACCGGGGACCGCCCGGGGGGCCCGGCCGTCCGTACGCCGTCCTCGGGCACCGCCTCCGATGCCGCCGGTTCCGACGCCGCCCCCGCCGGCGGGGCAACGCACACCACCCGAGGGACGCGCGGCGCCCCGGGCGCACCCGGCGCCCCGGGCGCACCGGGAACACCCGCAACCCCGGCCTCCCCCGCCGCCTCCGATCCCCACGACGGCCTGCCCGAGGTCAGCGACGAGACCCGGGCGCGGATCCCCGCCGACGCCCGTCAGCTCCTCCTCGTCGAAGGCAAGGCGAGGGACTCCTCGGAGTCCACGGCCACCCTCTACAGCCGCCCGGCGGCCGGCGCCGACTGGACCCGGACCACCGAGAGCTGGCCCGCGCACAACGGCGCCAGCGGCTGGAACTCCGGCGAACGCGAGGACGGGGACCTGACCACCCCCGTGGGCGTGTTCACCCTGGGCGACGCCGGCGGTCTGCTGGAGAAGCCGCCGGGCACGAAGTTCCCGTACGACCACAACCGGCTCTTCGTCCCCACCGGCCGGGGCGTGAACGGCGAGTCCCTCGCGGGCGCCTTCGAGTACGTCATCGCGATCGACTACAACCGCCGCAAGGGGTTCTCCCCGCTGGACCTGGTCAAGCCGGAGGGCGAGGACAAGGGCGGCGGCATCTGGCTCCACGTCGACCACAACGGCCCCTCGCAAGGCTGCATCGGCATCTCGAAGGAAGCCATGAAGAAGCTGCTGACCACCCTGGACCCGGCGGCGAAGCCGGTCGTCGTGATGGGCCCGGCCGGCTTCTGACGGTCAGAGCGCCCGCTCGGCGGCGGGCCCGAGGACGGGAGCGGCGGCCACCCGCCGCTCCCGCAGCAGCAGCCCGATGTACGTCAGGTCGAAGACGCTGCACAGCACCCCGAGCCCGAGGATGAACGGTGAGTCCTCGATCACCCCGAAGAGCAGGGTCGGGGCGAGCGTCCCGAGCCATTTGGCGACGGCGATGACCAGGGACTGCCCGCGCGGTCCGCGCCGGTCGGCGTAGAGGGCGATGAACAGCCCGGACATCAGCAGGTTCTGCAGGAACGCCGCGTACCGGGTCGCGTCGTGCGTCCCGAAGTGCGCGAGGAAGAGCCACTGCACGGCGAAGCCGCTGCCGAAGACGAGCGCGCTCCACGCCGCGAACAGGGGCCGCGTCACGAACCCGGGCAGCTCGGCGCGCCCGAAGCGCAGGTAGGTCCAGATGATGGCGACGTCGGCGAGGGCCCACACGACGTTGACCACGCCCTGGGCGGAGACCCCGGAGCGGAACTCGCCCACCGCGTAGGTCGCCTCCCACGCGAAGTTCAGCGCGAGCGCCGCCACCGGCATCGCGTACGTCCGGTCCCGCAGCCCGACCCGGATCGCCTCCACGTACACGACGGTCCACGCCACTCCGCTGACCAGCGTCAGAAAGAGATCCATCCGCGGCACCCTAAGGGCAGTCCGCCTCCGGAAGAAGCCCCCGCGCACTGCTCGTGCGCGTGCCCGCCGCACGGTGAGGGGCGCCCGAAGTCCGCCCGGGTGATTCGTCGGGACCCCTTGCCTGACGCACCGTCAGCTACGACGATGGCCCCCGGCACCGGCGGGTCCCGCAGCAGCCGCCGCCGGTGAACGTGGACGACGAAGCGGAGGCGGCATGGCGCGCGTGTTTGCGGAAGGCCGGCTGGTCTACGGGATGCAGCTCCCGATCCAGTCGCAGAGCACCATCTACGCCGAGCAATGGGAGGCGTCGGCGACCGCCGCCGACCTCGCCGAGGTGGCGCGGGCCGCCGACCGGGCCGGCTTCGGGTACCTCGCCACCTGTGACCACGTCGCCATCCCGCGCCGCCTCGCGGGTCCCATGAGCACCATCTGGTACGACCCGGTGGCCACCCTCTCCTTCCTCGCCGGGATCACCGCGCACGTGCGGCTGCTCAGCCACGTCGCGATCCTCGGCCTGCGCCACCCGCTCATCAGCGCCAAGCAGTACGCCACCGTCGACCACCTCTCCGGCGGCCGGCTCGTCCTCGGCGTCGGCGCGGGCCACGTGCGGGAGGAGTTCGAGGCCCTCGGCGTCGACTTCGCTCGCCGCGGAGCCGTCCTCGACGAGACCCTGGACGCGCTGCGGGCCGCCCTCGGGCCCGAGGAGTACCCGGAGTTCGAGGGCGAGCTGTTCTCCTTCAGGGACCTCGGCCAGCTGCCCCGGCCCGCCCAGGCCCGCATCCCCGTCTGGGTCGGCGGCTCCTCGCCCGCCGCCGTCCGCCGGGCCGCCGTGCGCGGTGACGGCTGGCTCCCGCAGGGCGACCCGCGCGAGGCGCTGCCCGCGCAGATCGCCCGGATCAAGGAGCTCCGCGCGGCGGCCGGGGTCGACGGCCCCTTCGAGTTCGGGGCGATCACCGAGGCGCTGTACGTCGGCGAGCCCGGCTGGGACACCGGCCGGCGCACCCTCACCGGAAAGGCCGGGGCGCTCGCCGAGTCGCTGCGCGCGTACAAGGCCCTCGGCGTGGACCAGATCCAGGTCCGCTTCCGCAGTCGTGACCGCGCCGAACTGACCGACCAGATCACCGCGTTCGGGGCCGAAGTCGGCCCCCTCCTCAACGACTGAACACCTCGACGACCGGGAGTACGGCATGGGCAAGCTGGACGGGCGCACCGTCGTCATCACGGGCGCGGCGCGCGGCCAGGGCGAGCAGGAGGCCCGGCTGTTCGCCGCCGAGGGGGCCAGGGTGCTCCTGTGCGACGTGCTGGACGAGCAGGGCGCCGCCGTGGCCAAGGAGATATCCGAGGAGGCGGGCGAGGACCGCGCACGGTACGTACGGCTCGACGTGAGCCGGGAGGAGGACTGGGCCGCCGCCGTCGCCATCGCCAAGGAGGCCTTCGGGCCGGTCAGCGGCCTGGTCAACAACGCCGGCATCCTGCGCTTCAACGCGCTGGTCTCCACCCCGCTGGAGGAGTTCGAGCAGCTGATCCGGGTCAACCAGGTGGGCACCTTCCTCGGCATCAAGGCCTTCGCCCCCGAGATCGAGGCGGCCGGCGGCGGCACCATCGTCAACACCTCCTCGTACACGGGCCTGACGGGCATGGCGTACGTGGGCGCCTACGCGGCGACCAAGGCCGCGATCGTCGGCCTGACCCGGGTGGCCGCCCTGGAGCTGGCCGCCAAGGGCATCAGGGTCAACGCGATGTGCCCGGGCGCGGTGGACACTCCGATGGCCAACCCCGGCCTGCTGGACCCGGCCAACATGAGCGACGAGGCCCGGGAGGCGATGGCGGAGCTCTACGGGCGGGTCGTGCCGATGGGCCGGGTGGGCCGGGCGGACGAGATCGCCAGGCTGGCCCTGTTCCTGAGCAGTGAGGACTCCTCGTACATCACCGGCCAGCCCTTCGTCATCGACGGCGGCTGGATGGCGGGCGTCAGCATCATGTGACCGGCTTCCGAGCCGCATCTGATGAAGTGTCAGGTATTGACGCTCCCGCTCCCCCGATGGAACAGTCGACCCATCAAATCTGACGACACGTCAGAAATCAAAGGACGGTGAACCCCCTTGGAATTCGGGCTCTTCGTGCAGGGATACGTGCCTGAGGCGCGGTCCAAGGTCGACCCCGAGGCGGAGCACAAGGCGCTGATCGAGGAGACCGAGTACGTCATCCAGGCCGACAAGTCCGGCTTCAAGTACGCCTGGGCCTCCGAGCACCACTTCCTGGAGGAGTACTCGCACCTCTCGGCGAACGAGGTCTTCCTCGCCTACCTCGCCCACGCCACCGAGCGCATCCACCTCGGCTCCGGCATCTTCAACCCGCTCGCCCCGGTCAACCACCCCGTCAAGGTGGCCGAGAAGGTCGCGATGCTCGACCACCTCTCCAAGGGCCGCTTCGAGTTCGGCACCGGCCGCGGCGCGGGCAGCCACGAGATCCTCGGTTTCCTGCCCGGCATCACCGACATGAACCACACCAAGGAGATCTGGGAAGAGACCATCGCCGAGTTCCCCAAGATGTTCCTCCAGGAGGAGTACGAGGGGTTCCAGGGCAAGCACTGGTCGCTGCCGCCGCGGAAGATCTTCCCCAAGCCCTACGGGAAGGCCCACCCGGCCATGTGGTACGCGGCCGGCTCCCCCTCCTCGTACGCGATGGCCGCGAAGAAGGGCCTCGGCGTCCTCGGCTTCAGCGTCCAGAAGGTCTCCGACATGGAGTGGGTGCTGGAGCAGTACAAGACGGCCGTCCAGGAGGCCAAGGCCATCGGCGCGTTCGTCAACGACAACGTGATGGTCACCTCCACCGCCATCTGCGCCGAGACGCACGACAAGGCGGTGGAGATCGCGGTCAACGCGAACATGAACCGCTTCCAGTCGCTGGTCTTCCGCTACCACGACACCTTCCCGCGGCCCGAGGCGATCCCGCAGTGGCCCGAGACGCTGCCCGAGTACAACGCGGAGATCATCGAGCTGCTGATCGCCGAGGAACTGCTGATCTGCGGGGACCCCTCCGAGGTGCTCGCCCAGTGCAAGCGCTGGGAGCAGGCGGGAGCGGACCAGCTGTCGTTCGGCCTGCCGACCGGCGTCTCGTACGAGGACACGATGAACACCGTCAAGCTCATCGGCGAGCACGTGATCCCGAAGATCGACACCGACCCGGTCCACCGCACCACGCGGTTCCGCGAATCCGCCTGACCCGGCGGGCAGTACGGGGGCGGCGTCTTCCCGGACCGCCGCCCCGCACCGGCCCCGGCCGGAGGTCATGCCGAGGCCGCGGCCGGCCCGGCACGGCCTCCGGCCGGGGCGCGCGGACGTCCGGGGCGCGCGGCCGTCCCCGGGCGGGCGGCGCGGCCTCCGGACGAGGGCCAGCGACACGAACACCGGCAGAGGGGACGTCATGCTCGACCACCTGATCAAGTCAGCCACCGTCGTCGACGGCACCGGCGCCCCCGCCCGCGTGGCGGACGTCGGCCTGCGCGACGGGCGGATCGCCGTCATCGGCGCGCCCGGCACGGTCACGGAGGAGGCCCGGACCACCGAGGACGCCACCGGGCTCGTCCTGTGCCCCGGCTTCGTCGACCCCCACACGCACTACGACGCCCAGCTCTTCTGGGACCCGTACGCGACCCCCTCCATGAACCACGGCGTCACGACCGTCGCCGGCGGCAACTGCGGGTTCACGCTCGCCCCGCTCCACCCCGACCGGCCCGAGGACGCCGACTACACCCGGCGCATGATGAGCAAGGTCGAGGGCATGGCCCTCAAGGCCCTGGAGGAGGGCGTCGACTGGACCTGGTCCGGCTTCGGCGAGTACCTCGACGCCCTGGAGGGCCGGATCGCGGTCAACGCCGGCTTCATGGTCGGCCACTGCGCGCTGCGCCGCCACGTCATGGGCGCGGACGCCGTCGGCGGACAGCCCACCCCCGAGCAGATGCAGCAGATGCTCGACCTCTTCCACGACGCCATGAACGCCGGCGCCTGGGGCCTGTCCACCACCCAGTCCGCCACCCACTCCGACGGGGACGGCGCCCCCGTCGCCTCCCGCCACGCGAAGCCCGCCGAGTTGCTCGCGCTGTCGAAGGCCGTCTCCGAACACGAGGGCACCCAGCTCGAAGCGATCGTGGCGGGCTGCCTCGACCAGTTCGCCGACGAGGAGATCGACCTCTTCGTCGACATGAGCGCCGCCGCCGGCCGCCCCCTGAACTGGAACGTCCTCACCATCGACGCCGCCGTCCCCGAACGGGTCCCGCGCCAGCTCGTACCGAGCGAGCGCGCCCGCAAGGCCGGCGGCCGCATCGTCGCGCTGACCATGCCGATCCTCACCCCCATGAACATGTCGCTCGGCACCTTCTGCGCGCTCAACCTGATCCCGGGCTGGGGCGAGGTCCTCGGCCTGCCCGTGCCCGAGCGGATCGCGAAGCTGCGCGACGCCGGCGTACGGGCGCAGATGCTGCGCCGCGCCGACAGCAAGGAGGCCGGGGTCTTCCGGCGCCTGGCGGACTTCGGCCGCTACGTCATCGGGGACACGTACAGCAAGGAGAACGAGGGCCTGTCGGGCCGCGTCGTCAACGACATCGCCGCCGAACGCGGCCAGGACCCCTTCCAGTGCCTGGTGGAGATCTGCGCCAACGACGACCTGCGCACGGTGCTCTGGCCGATGCCCACCGACAACGACCCGGCGAGCTGGGCCCTGCGCGCCGAGACCTGGCAGCACGAGGACGTCATGCTCGGCGGCTCCGACGCGGGCGCGCACCTGGACCGCATGTGCGGGGCCCCGTACACGACCCGCTTCCTCGGGGACTGCCTGCGCGGGCGCAAGCTGGTGCCGCTGGAGCAGGCGGTGAAGATGCTCACCGACGACCCGGCGCAGCTGTTCGGGCTGCGCGGGCGCGGCCGGATCGCCGAGGGCTTCCACGCCGACCTCGTCCTCTTCGACCCGGAGCGGATCGAGGCGGCCCCGGCCACCCTCGTCCACGACCTGCCGGGCGACAGCCCGCGCCTGGACGCCCGCGCGATCGGCATCGTGTCCGTGCGGGTCAACGGCGTGGAGACCGTCCGCGACGACGAGGTCACGGGGGCGGTCCCCGGGATCGTGCTCCGCTCCGGCCGCGACACGAGGACGGTGAGCACGCGATGAGCACGCCGGAGAACGGGCCCGCACGGCAGAAGCTGTACATCGGCGGCGAGTGGGTCGAGCCGGACGCCGGCCACTACGAGGTGGTCAACCCGGCCGACGAATCGGTGGTCGGGCTCGCGCCCGAGGCCTCGCGCGCCCAAGTCGAGGAGGCGGCGCGCGCGGCGGCGGAGGCCTTCGGGACCTGGTCCCGTACGAGTCCCGAGGAGCGGGCGGCCGTCCTGGACCGGGCCGCGGACATCATGCAGCGCGAGTACGAGCCGTGGTCGGCCCTCGCCCGCGCCGAGACGGGCGCGCCGACGGGGATCGCGCGCGGGATGCAGGTCGGGGTCGGGGTCGCGCGCTTTCGGCGGTACGCGAAGGGCGCCCTGGAACCGGTGGAGCGCGGGCTGCCCCCGCAGGTCACCGAGGCCGGGCCGATGGGGAGGGCGAGCGTCCTGGGGGCGCTGGAGGTGCGCCAGCCGGTCGGTGTGGTCACCTGCATCACTTCCTACAACAACCCGTGGGCCAATCCGGCGGGCAAGGTGGCCCCGGCGCTGGCCATGGGCAACACGGTGGTGGTGAAGCCGGCCCCGCAGGATCCGCTGTCGGTGTTCAAGATGGCCGAGGCCCTGCACGAGGCGGGCGCCCCGGCCGGGGTGGTCAACGTGGTCTGCGGTGCGTCGGTCGAGGTAGGCGAGGCCGCGGTGGACTCCCCGTACGTGGACATGGTCTCGTTCACCGGCTCCACGGGCGTCGGGCAGCGCATCGCGGAGGTCTGCGGCCGCTCGATGAAACGGCAGCTGATGGAGCTCGGCGGCAAGGGCGCGGCGATCGTCTTCGGCGACGCCGACCTGGACGCGGCGGTGACGGGCATCGGCACCACCTTCTCCTTCTACTCCGGTCAGATCTGCACCGCTCCGACCCGGGTGATCGTGCACCGGTCGGTGTACGAGCGGCTGGTGGAGAAGCTGAGCGGCTACCTGGCCTTCATGAAGGTCGGCGATCCGGCGGCGGCGGGGACGGTGGTGGGCCCGGTGATCTCTGCGGCGCACCGGGACCGGGTGGAGTCGTACGTCGAGCTCGGCCGCAAGGAGGGCGCGCGGATCGCGTACGGCGGCGAGCGGCCGGTCGTCGGGGACGGCCGCGGTTTCTACGTGGCGCCGACGCTGCTGGTGGACTGCACGAACGACATGCGGGTGGTCCGGGAGGAGATCTTCGGGCCGGTGGTCGTGGTCGTGCCCTTTGACGGGGACGAGGAGGAGGCGGTCCGCCTCGCCAACGACAGCGATTTCGGGCTGCTGAGCTACGTGTGGTCCGGGGACGCGGCGCGCGCCTTCCGGGTGGCGCGGCGGCTGCGGGCGGGCGGGGTCGGCGTGAACACGATCGGCCGGAACATGGAGGCCCCGTTCGGCGGCTTCAAGCGCTCGGGCGTCGGGCGGGACGTGGGATCGTACGCGCTGCACGCGTACAGCGAGATGCAGTCGATCGTCTGGGCGACGTGAGACGCGGGTCACACGGGAAAGTTCAAAGCGGCACAAAAGGGGTACTGCTGCGGTTTCCGCATTCCGGAACGAGGTGTTCGCTCCCTGGCGTCCAGGGGGCGGCTCCGGATGTGAACCTTGCATTACATGATGATGAACCGAGGTGGCTCTGGAATCCAAGGTGTTTCCGCCGGTAGCGGGTCGGAGTCAATCCCTCCGGATATGGAAAACGCAGCCTCTAACGTCCTGACCCATGACACAGCTGGACGTACGGCCTCGGGTCGCAGACACGGAGAGCGCCGTCGCCCCCGAGGGCGACGTACGCGGCAAAGGCCTCGGCAAGGGCTCCGTGGGCCTGGTGGGCAGTGCCGTCATCGGCATCTCCACCGTCGCCCCCGTCTACTGCCTGACCTCGACCCTCGGCTCCACCGCCGGCGAGGTCGGCGTCCAGATGCCGGCGGTCTTCCTGGCCGGCTTCCTGCCGATGCTCCTCGTCGCCTTCGCGTACCGCGAGCTCAACAAGGCCGTACCGGACTGCGGCACCTCCTTCACCTGGACCGTGAAGGCCTTCGGCCCGCGGATCGGCTGGATGTGCGGCTGGGGCCTGGTGATCGCCACGATCATCGTGCTCTCCAACCTGGCGGGCGTGGCCACCTCGTACTTCTGGCTGCTGGCCGGAGAGATCACCGGGAATCCCTCGATCGCCGCCCTGGACGACGACAAGCTCGTCCACATCGCCACCTGCCTCACCCTGATCGCCGCGGCGACCGCCATCAGCTACCGCGGCATGACCGCCACCAAGGGCGTCCAGTACACCCTCGTCGGACTCCAGCTCGCGGTCCTCGCCATCTTCGTCGCGATGGCCTTCCAGAAGGCCTCGGCCGGCACCTTCGACACCGGCCTGGACTTCTCCTGGCAGTGGATGAACCCCTTCGCGGTCGAGTCCATGGGCGCCTTCACCGCCGGACTCTCCCTCTCGATCTTCATGTACTGGGGCTGGGACGCGTGCCTGGCCACCAACGAGGAGACCACCGGCTCCGCCAAGACCCCCGGCCGCGCCTCGCTCATCGCGATGGTCGTCCTGGTCGGCTCCTACCTGGCCACCGGCATCGCCGCCCAGATGGCCGTCGGCTCCGGCGCCGCCGGCCTCGGCCTCGGCAACCCGGAGACCTCCGGCAACGTCTTCGCCGCCCTCGCCGGCCCGGTCATGGGCCCGATGCTCGGCATCCTGCTCTTCGTCGCGGTCCTCGCCTCGGCGACCGCCTCGCTCCAGACCACCTTCATCCCGGTCGCCCGCACCGTCCTGGCCATGTCCACCTACGAGGCCCTGCCCGCCTCCTACGCGAAGGTCCACCCGCGCTTCAAGACCCCTGGCCGCGCCACCGTCATGGCGGGCGTCGCGACCGGCGCGTTCTACACCGTGATGACCCTCGTCAGCGAGAACGTCCTGACCGACACGATCTTCGCGCTCGGCCTGATGATCTGCTTCTACTACTCGCTCACCGCCTTCGCCTGCGCCTGGTACTTCCGCGGCGAGCTGCGCCGCTCCGCGCGCGACCTGTTCTTCAAGGGCGTCTTCCCGGTCCTCGGCGGGCTGCTGCTCGCCGCCGTCTTCCTCAAGACCCTGGTCGACATGTGGAACCCGTCGTACGGCTCGGGCTCCACCGTCCTCGGCGTCGGCAGCGTCTTCGTCATCGGCGTGGGCCTGCTGGCCCTCGGTCTGGTGATCATGCTGGTCACCGAGCGCCGCAGCCCGGCCTTCTTCCGCGGCGACATCCTGACGAAGTCCACTCCGGCCCTGGTGGTCGAGGACTGATCCCGCCGCACACTGGAGAAGTCCCCCCGCGGCCCGGACCGATCCCCCCGATCCGGGCCGCGGACCCCACACCGGCCGCACGGGCCGCACCGGCCGCACCGGCCGCACCGGCCGTCACCCCAAGGAGGGCCCGGCGGTGACCCTGGGTGGCGGCGGGTCGTTGGGTACGGCATGAACCCCATGAGCCCCATGAAGCGCCGCCTCGCCGCCCTGGTCCTCACCAGCAGCGCCGCCCTCGCCCTGACCCCCCTCGCCGCCCACGCCGACACGACGGGCCCCACCATCGAGGGGCAGCCCGTCACCAAGCGCATCACCGACATCGCCAACCACCCGGCCCAGGCGGTGGAGGACACGAAGACGGCCCTGGCCGTGACCACCTCCGCGGCCGGCACCGCCACCCACGCCACCGACAGCTCCCTCGCGGGCGCGGGCGGCGCTCTCGACGGGCTGCCGAAGGCACCGTCGGTACGCTGACGCGGCGACCGGGCGGCGGGCCTCCGGGCGGTCCCTCAGGGGGAGTCGGTCGTTGAGCAGGCCATGATCCTGTGGTTGCTCAACACCTTCAGCACGTTCACCCTCGGCATCCTCCTCGTCGGCGGCTTCGTCGCCCTCGCCGTGTTCGGCAGCCTGGCCGCCCGCCGCCGCTTCCCGCACCTGGCCGGCGGCGAGCACAACGAGATGGTCGGCGTGGCCCTCGGCATGTTCGGCGCGATCTACGGAATCATCCTCGCCTTCGTCGTCGTCACGCTCTGGACCCAGTTGGAGAGCACCCAGACCGTCGTGGCCACCGAGGCCACCGACCTGGCCCTGGTCGTGCGCAGCGCCGAGACCTTCCCGCCGGCCGAACGCGCCCGCGTGGAGCAGGCGGTGGCGCCTACGTCCACGCCGTCGTGGAGGTCCAGTGGCCGATGATGCGGGACGGCCGCCCCAGCTACGACGCGACCGCCGAGCAGACGCACGGGCTGTACCGGGCCTTCCAGGCGTACGAGCCCTCCGGAACCCGCGACCAGACCTTCTACGAGGAGGCGGTGGGCCGCCTCAACGACGTCGCGGCGCAGCGCCGGGCCCGCATCACGATGGCGGAGACGTCCCTGCCGGTGCTGCTCCAGGTGCTGGTGTACGGGGGCGCCCTGGTGATCCTGCCGCTCACGTTCCTGTTCGGGCTGCGCAGCCTGAAGATGCAGCTGCTGTTCGTCTCGGCGGTGGCGGGCCTGATCGGCTTCAGCCTGCTGCTGGTGATGGCCCTGGACCGCCCCTTCGCGGGAGACCTGAGCGTGAGCCCGGCCCCGTACAAGGAGGCGGCGCTGTCCCAGTTCTGGCGGGCGGGGTAGGGGGCGGGGCGGGGGCTTCGGGGGGCGGGATCATCGGGGCGGGGTGGG
>NZ_LFML01000162.1:8115-43171 GCF_001044425.1 Streptomyces roseus | reverse complement strand
CCCGCCCCCCGCCCCGCCCCCGGCTCACCCCCCGCCCCGCGTCCCGTCCGCCTTCACCATGCAGCGCCCCGCCCCGCTTCGCCCTGCCCTGCTCCGCCCCGTACCGGCCCGAGGAAACGCCCACGATGACGACGACGCTCCCCGACGAAACGACGCTCCTGGACGACGACACGGCCCGCCTGCGCGCGGCAGCCGGGTTCGTCCGCGAGCACGACAGCGCCGCCCTGCTGCCCCTCCTCCTGCCCGGACTCGGCGGACCGGACCTGCGGGCGCTCGCCGGGCACTGCCGGTTCGCCCACGCGGGGCTGCTGCTCTTCCCGCCGGACGCGGACGCCCTGCGCGCCCAGCTCGCCGACTGCGGGCTGGCCCCGGACACCCCCTCCCACCCCAGCGTGGTGGTCCGCGAGCGCCTCGCCCGACGCCACCGGCGCGACCCGGCCGAGCTCGACGTGAGGATCCTGCGCCCCCAGGTGCACGGCTGCGCGGGCGAGCGCCGCGCCGTCGAGGTGTTCGCCCTGACCGTGCCCCCGCACTCGGGCCTGGAGCGGATCGCCGCCTACGAACGCACCCGCCGGCACGAGGCGCACCTCGCCTTCGAGATCGAGCACTCGGACCCGCTCGCACTGCGCGGCCTGTGCGCGATCCTCGTCCGCCACGGCGCGCGCCCCGACGGTGGCGGCTACAACCCGCACGAGGACGGCACCGTCCTGTACTTCACCACCCCCGCCGATCCGGCCTGCGGCTACCGGCGCCTGGAGCTCTACGCCCGCGGCGACCACCGGGCCGCCCTCGCCGCCCACCTGGACCACCCCGTCAGCAGTGCGCGACCCCCCGCCGAAACGCTCCTTCAGCTCCTCACCGGCGCGTGGACGACGCAGGCGTTCGCCGTGTTCGCCCGACTGGGCCTGCCCGACGCCATGGACACCCGTACCGCGCACAGCGCCGAGGACCTCGCCCTGCTGACCGGCGCGCACCCCCGCGGTCTCGCCACGCTCCTGCGCTACCTGGCCATGCTCGGCGCCGTCACCCCCGCCCCCGACCAGGAGGAGGGATTCCGCCTCACCGAACTCGGCGCCCTGCTCCGCGCGGACGCGCCCGGATCGATGCGGCCGCTGGCCCTCATGTACGGCGGCCCCTTCTACCGGTCGTTCGGCGAACTCGACCACGCCGTACGGACCGGAGGGCCGGCCTTCGACCACCTCTTCGGCGAGAACCACTTCGACCACTTCGCCCGCGACCCCGAACTGGCCGACCTCTTCGACCGGTCCATGGCCGCCAGTTCACGGATGTTCCAGCCGCTCCCCGAGCACCCGGTCGTCACGGCCGCGGCCGCGGCGCCCGGACCCAGGACCGTCGTCGACGTCGCCGGGGGGAACGGGGAACTCCTCGGCCGGATCCTCACCGCGCACCCGCGCCTGCGCGGCATCCTCCTCGAACGCCCGCACGCCGTCGAGGCCGCCCGCCGCCTGCTCGACGCCGCGGGCTGCGGTGCGCGCTGCGACTACCGCGCCGGCGACTTCGCCGACGTACCGCCCGGCGGCGACGTCTACGTCCTCTCCCGCGTCCTGCATGACTGGGACGACGACCGCTGCCGCGAGATCCTGCGCCATCTGGCCGCCGCGATGCCCGCCCACGCGGACCTGCTGATCGTGGAACGCCTGCTGCCCGCCGACGGTTCCCCCTCGCTGGCCACCGCCTGGGACCTGCACATGCTGTGCAACGTCGGAGGCCGCGAACGCCGCGCCGACCACTACGCACGCCTGCTCGCCGACGCCGGTCTGCAACTCGTCGGCCACAGCCCCCTGCCCCTGGACGCGCACGTGCTGCACGCCCGCCGGGCGTCCGTCCCGGACCCCGCCGCCCGGCACAGCTGAACCGGGACGCGACGCGCGGTCGCCCGCCGCGCCGGTCTACGGTCGCCCGCCGCGCCGGGTGACCGTCACCGGCGGACCGCCCGGGGGGCGGCCCGGACCGCTGTGTGACGGGGTCATTCGCCCTGACCGGCGCTTCCGATCGGGCCGACCTTGACCGGGGAACCGCCGCCCTCCGTGACGGGCAGCGTGGCGGCGCCCGGCCACTCCAGGGTGACCGACTTCGTCTCGTCGGGCGGGGTGACCACCAGTCCCGTGACGCGGACGCCGGAGCCGCCCGACGTGTTGAGCGGGTAGTTGATGCCGAAGGACACCGACTTCCCGGGCTTCAGCACGCCCGGCCCGGTTTGCTGCCCGGTGCGCTTCGCGGACAGCGAACCCGAGTTGGTCTTCAGGTCGACGCCCGCGTACCCGGAGATCGCGCACTCCCGGCTGCCGCGGTTCTTCAGCGTCACCGCGACGGTTCCTTCGGCGTCCCCGCCGATGGTGCTGTCCACGGCCGTGATCGCCAGTTCGTCGGTACGGCACTTGCCGGACGTGCCGCTCCCGCCCGAACCGGAACCGGAACCGGCGGCGGCGCCCTGTCCCGCCGTGCCCTTCCCGGCGGAGTCCTTGCCACCCCCCTGGTCCGCGCTCCCCGAGCTCGGACCACCGCTCGGGGAGGACGGCGAGGAGGCGGAAGAGGGGGTGGAAGCGGACGACGGGCCGCCCTGCTCCGTGCCGCCGTCGCCGTTCTGGCAGGCCGTGAGCGAGAGACTCGCGGCGACGGCCAGGGCCGCGAAGGTGAGCTTGTGAACGCGCATCGTCTCTTCCTCGGTATCAGTCGGGGGCGCAGCCCGCGCGGTACGGGTCGACACGAGTCGCGGTCGGTACCAGCGGGCGTTTCCAAGCACCAGGACCCTTCCGACCCGGTGAACCGTTCCCGCCGACCGCCCGCTCATACATTCCTGTTACACAGACAGGTCCTCGCCCGGGCTTCCGAGGTGCGGGGCGGCGTCCGTGATCCTCAGGCGCATCGGCCGCCGGCGCAGCGCTTCGACGGCCTCGCCGACGAGCCGGCTCAACGGAAACGAGAGCTCCGCCTCCAGCCGCGTGGTGGCGGCCGTGGTGGCGGCCCATTCGGCGTCCAGCACCGGCAGCAGCGACTCGGCCTTCGGTGTCAGGCGGACGATGCGCGTCCGCGCGTCCGCGCCGGGAGCGAAGGAGACGAGGGCCTCCCCGGCCATCCGGGCCACGGTCTGGCTCGCCGCGGAGTGGGTCACACCGGTGGCCCGGGCCAGCTCCCGGATGGAACTCGGGCCCGAGGCGGCCAGAACACGGACGACCGGCGCGAAGCGGGGGCGGAACCCGTCCAGCCCGAGGTCCGCGTAGACGGACGCGACGTCACCGTCCAACAGCTCCAGCAGATGACGCAGCCGCGTCCCCAGCAACTCGGGGCCGGGGCCGGGAACAGGGCCGGGGTGCGCAGGGACGTCGGGAGGGATGGCCACACGGCAGAATGTAACAGCGCCGTTGCATTCGAGGTGAGGGGAGCCGGCCATGAGCGAGCTGTATCCGCCGATCGAGCCGTACGACGGGGGCATGCTCGACGTCGGCGACGGCCACCACGTGTACTGGGAGGTGTGCGGCAATCCGGAGGGCAAGCCCGCCCTCGTCGTTCACGGCGGGCCGGGATCAGGCTGCCACCCCGGTGCACGCCGGTACTTCGACCCGGACCGGTACCGGGTCGTCCTGTTCGACCAGCGCGGCTGCGGTCGCAGCACGCCCCACGCAAGCGACTCCGAGGCCGCCATGCGGCACAACACCACCGGGCACCTCGTCGCCGACATGGAACGGCTGCGCCGGCACCTGGGCATCGACCGCTGGCTGCTGTACGGGGGTTCCTGGGGTTCGACCCTCATCCTGGCCTACGCCGAGCAGCACCCCCGGGCGGTCTCCGGGATCGTCATCTCCGGCGTCACCACCACCCGCCGTTCGGAGATCGACTGGCTCTATCGCGGCGCCGGCCGGTTCTTCCCCGAGCAGTGGGAACGCTTCCTCGCGGGCGTCCCCGGCACCCCGCGCGACGGCGACGTCGTCGGAGCGTACGCCCGCCTGATGGAGCACCCGGACGTCGCCGTATGGGAGAAGGCGGCGGCCGACTGGTGCGCGTGGGAGGACGCGGTCCTGTCCGGCGAGACGAAGGGCGCCTCCGCCCCGTACGGGGACCGGCCGCCCGCCGCTCGGCTCGCACTGGTGCGCATCTGCTCCCACTACTTCTCCCACGGCGCCTGGTTAGAGGAGGGTGCGCTCCTGCGCGACGCGGGCCGGCTGGCCGGTATTCCGGGTGTTCTGATCCACGGCCGACTCGACATGGCCGGGCCCCTCGGCACCGCGTGGGAACTCGCCCGCGCCTGGCCCGGTGCCGAGCTCGTCGTCGTCGAGGACGCGGGCCATCTGGGCGGCGCCGCGACGCGCGACCACGTACTCGCGGCCCTCGACCGCCACGCGGCCACTGCCTGACCCCGGTCCCGCCGGATCGCCGCCGGGTCGGCGACGGCTCGCAGGACGGTCCGCGCCCGGGCCTCAGTCCTTCTCCTCCGGCCCGGGGGAACGCGCGCCGCGGCGCCCCTGCCACCACAGGCTCACACCGGCCAGGCCTCCGGCGGCCACGAAGAAGCCGACCTTCACGGCGATCTTGCCGGACAGCCAGGCCGCACCGAACCCCGGGTGCAGGCCCAGCCGCCAGAACACCGCGCGCACGCCGGCCGCGGCGAGCACCCCCGCCGCGATCCCCGCCGCCGTCCGCCCCCACCGGTGCCCGTCCGCACCGTCCCCCGCCTCACTGGTCATGCGGTCCACGCTAGCGACCCGTACCGCCGTCCTCGTCCGTACGGAGGAGGACCGCACGATCAACTTTCGTCGCGGAAACCGCCCGGGGCCCGAGCCGAAAGTACCCGGGCGGCCACGCGGCCCGGAGCCACGCGCCCCGGCGGCCCCCCGGCCCGGCGGTCCGCGGTGACGACGGTTCCCCTACTGCGGCTTCGGGCCCTTCATCACCTTGCTGAGCTCCTCCAACTGTCCGTCCTTCATGCCCCGGACGTAGTCCCAGCCGTTGTGGTCGCCGCCCTGGATCTCGTGGATCGTGACCTTGATCGGGCCCTGGCCGAACTGCTGCTGGAACTTCTCCATCCGGTCGCGGCCGCCCTCCTTGGTGCCGTACTGGAAGAAGACGTTCACCTCGGGGCCCTTGTCGCCGATCAGCTTCGGGGCGATCTTCTCGGGGTTGTTCGCGTCCATCTCCGCCTGGTGGCCCTTCCAGAGCGGGGAGTCCGGGACGATCTCGCCGCCGTTGGCCATGACGGCCCGGAAGCGGTCCGGCTTCTGCAGCAGCTGCTTGAGGCCGACGAAGGCGCCGGAGGAGTTGCCCATGAAGGCCCAGCCGTCGCGGGACTTGTACGTACGGAAGTTGGCGCGCGCGAGGTCGGGCACGTCCTCGCCGATCCAGGTGCCCATCTTGGCCTGGCCGGGGATGTCGGAGCCGTCGTAGTAGTACCTGGCGTCGGGGTTCAGGATCGGCATGACCAGGATGAACGGGAGGCTCTTGCCGGCCGCAGCGCCCTCGGCGACCGCCTTCTGGAGGCCCAGCTGCGGCATGGTCGCCCAGTAGTTGTCGGCGTTCCCGTTGCCTCCGGGCAGCGCGATCATGACCGGGAAGGCGCTCTTCGCGTACTCCGGACGGTCGTACTCCTTGGGCGTCCACACCCAGACGCTGCCCTCGAAGCCGGACTTGGCGCCCTTCACCTTGGCCTTGGAGATCCGGGTGCCGTCCTCCAGCTTGACCGTCTGCTTGAACTCGGTGACCGGGCCGGTGGGGAGGGACACGTCCGGGTCCGTGCTCGGCGCGGCGGGCTGCTGCACGCCGCCGGCCCCGGTGCCCTTGCCGTCGGTCTGGCCCTCGTCCGCTCCGGCGGAGGGCTTCGCGTAGCTGACGGCCTCCCCGTTCCCGTCGAACCAGTCCGTGGTCCAGTAGACCAATCCGGCACCGGCACCGGCGAGCAGGGCCACGGCCACCGCGGAGCCGATCCACACCTTCTTGCGGGATCGTCGCCTGGGCTGCTGCGGCTGCGGCTGCGGGTACTCGTGCACGAACTTCGCTCCGAACAGTGCGGCTGCCCTCGGGCGGGCAGATCGGATGGGGTCAGGGGAGTGGGTTCCCCTGTTTGGATGCGTTTTTTGACCATCGGGTTGCACAAACCTACGGAAAATGTCGTTCGAGTTCACCCGAGGCGCGTGCCCGGCAACCGGACGGCCGAGCGGACCGAGTGCTTCCGGACAGCTTTCGCGCACCCAGTGTGATGTTCCGGCCGGAGATCGGAGTGGCGGGAGGGGCCAGGTCCGGGTACTGGCGAAATGTGGTCCATGGGGTGCCTGGCTGGTAATCGACCCATCTGCACCGTTCAAGTCCCTTTGCGGGACATGTGAACTGATCCCTACGCTACGGTAACTTCGCTTTCTGTAACGGGGATATCCATGGAGAACGCGAAGCATGAACACCAGCACACTGGATCGCCACAGCCGGTTGGAGGCCCTGGGGGCCCACCTCCCCGAGACCGTGATGACCAACCGCGAGCTGACCGAGGGCATGTCCGCCGTCCGTGACGCGGACCTCCGGCGGATCACCGGAATCGCCGAACGCCGCGTATGCGACCCGGACCCGGCAGCAGCGGAGAACTCCTTCTCGATGGCCCTGGCCGCCGCGCGGGACTGCCTCACCGCCTCCCGCTACGAGGCCGCCGACCTCGACGTCGTCATATCGGCCTCCATCACCCGGTTCACGGATGGCGGCCGCTTCACCTTCGAGCCGTCCTTCGCCGCGGTGCTCGCGCGCGAGCTGGGCGCGCGCCGGGCCGTCCACTTCGACGTGTCCAACGCCTGCGCCGGCATGATGACCGGCGTCCACCTGCTCGACCGCATGATCCGCTCCGGCGCCGTGCGCAACGGCCTCGTCGTCAGCGGCGAACAGGCCACCGCGGTCGCCCAGACGGCGGCCCGCGAGATCACCGACTCCTACGACCCGCAGTTCGCCTCGCTCTCCGTCGGCGACTCGGCGGCCGCCGTCGTCCTGGACGCCTCGACCGACGAGGCCGACCGCATCCACTACATCGAGCTGATGACCTGCTCCGCGTACGCGCACCTGTGCATGGGCATGCCGAGCGAGCGCGGTCAGGGCATCGCCCTCTACACGGACAACAAGAAGATGCACGACCGCGACCGGCTCAAACTCTGGCCGCGCTTCCACCGGGACCTCCTGGCCAAGCAGGGCCGGGAATTCACCGACGAGGCGTTCGACTACGTCATCCAGCACCAGGTCGGCACCCGGTTCATCGACTACGTGAACCAGACCGCCGAGGCGGAGTTCGAGGCCCCGATGCCCACCTCCCTCGCGACCGTAGAGAAGTACGGCAACACCGCCACCACCTCCCACTTCCTGACGCTGCGCGAGCACCTGCGGGCCGGCACCGCCCGCGCCGGATCCCGGTTCCTGATGGTTCCCGCCGCCTCCGGCGTGGTGACCGGCGCCCTGTCGGCCACGATCACGAACATGGGGGTCTGAACCATGGGAATGGTCATCGCCGCGGCCCGCACCACCACGCACCACGGCACGGGCCCCGCCTCCGCCGTCGAACTCGCGAGCCGCGCCGCCCGCGCCTGCCTGGCGCGGGCACAGGTCTCCCCGTCATCCGTCGGCGTCCTCATCAACGTCGGCGTCTACCGGGAGTCCAACACCTTCGAACCCGCCCTCGCGGCCCTGGTCCAGAAGGAGGTCGGCGTCAACCTGGACTACACGGCCGATCCGGCCCCCGCATCCGGCTTCTCCTTCGACCTCATGAACGGCGCCTGCGGGGTCCTCAACGCCGTGCAGCTCGCCCAGAGCCTCCTGGACACCGCCGGCGCCGAACGCGTACTGATCACGGCCGCGGACGTCCACCCCGGTGGCGACGCCCGCCGCGACCCCGACTACCCGTACGCGGACCTGGGCGGCGCCCTCCTCCTCCAGCGCAGCGCCGCACCCGGCGCCGGATTCGGCCCCGTCTCCTCGTACGCGGGCGACGGTCCCTCCGACACCGAGGGGTACCTCGACACCGCGGCCACGGGCGGCGACGGCCGCTCCCGGATCACGGTCCGCCGTACGGAGGGACACGGCGCGCGGCGCGCCGCCCTCGCCGCCGCCTGCACCGCCGGGTACGCCCGCGAGCACGGCATCGACCTGGACCGCACCCTGGTGGTCGGCCCGGGTGCCGGGGAACGCGCCCGGGACGAGGGCGAGCCGCACACCGCGGCCCCGATCCTCGGCTACCTCCGGGCCGTGGCCGCCCCGCGTCCCCGGGGCCGCGACCGGCTGCTCCTCGTCGCCGCGGGCGCCGGCCCCAGCGCCGCCTGCGTCTCCTACCGCCCCGAAGGCTGGTGACGCAGAGCCATGAGCACGCGTACGACCAAGAGCACGACCACCAGCACCGTTCCCGGTTCCGCACCGGCGGCACCGACCGCACCGGCGGCACCGACCACACCCACCGCACCCACCCCGGACTCCGCACGCAGCCTGGCCGACTGCCTGGAGCGCAACGCCGCCGCCTTCCCGCACAAGCCGGCCGTCATCCACCCCGACGGCCGCGAGCCCGGCGGCGGCCCGCGCTACCGCGAAGTCACGTACGGGGAGTTACAGGACACGGTCGAGGAGATCGCCCACGGACTCGCCCGCGCCGGGATCACCCGCGGGACCAAGACCGTACTGATGGCCACCCCCGGCCCCGAACTCTTCGCCCTCGCCTTCGCGCTGTTCCGCCTCGGTGCCGTCCCCGTCGTCGTCGACCCCGGCATGGGCGTGCGCCGGATGCTCCACTGCTACCGCGCCGTCGGCGCCGAGGCGTTCATCGGGCCGCCGCTCGCCCACCTCGTACGGGTCCTCGGCCGGCGCACCTTCGGCGGCGTGCGCATCCCCGTCACCCTCGGCCGACGCCGGCTCTGGGGCGGCCGCACCCTCGCCGCGCTCCGCACCAGCGGTGGACCGAGGACCCCCGCCGCCGAGGTCGGCGGCGACGACCTCCTGATGATCGGGTTCACCACCGGAAGCACCGGCCCCGCCAAGGGCGTCGAGTACACCCACCGCATGGCGCTCTCCATCGCCCGCCAGATCGAGGCCGCCCACGGCCGCACCCGCGACGACACCTCACTGGTCACCCTGCCGTTCTACGGCATCCTCGACCTCGTCTACGGCTCCACCACCGTGCTCGCCCCGCTCGCACCGGCCAAGGTGGCCCGGGCCGACCCCGCCCTGCTCGTGGACGCGCTGGAACGATTCGGCGCGACCACCATGTTCGCCTCGCCCGCCCTCCTGCGGAACCTCGCCGACCACCTCACCACCCTGGGCCGCACCCTGCCCGACCTGCGCTGCGTCGTCTCCGGCGGCGCGCCCGTCCCCGACTCCGTCGTCGCCGCCCTGCGCACCGTCCTCGACGGGAAGGCGTCCGTGCACGCCACGTACGGGGCCACCGAGGTCCTGCCGATCACCTCGATCGAATCCGAGGAGATCCTCGCCGAGACCTCCGACGGCAGCGCCCGCGGCGCCGGTACCTGTATCGGCCGCCCCGTCCCCGGCACCCGCGTTCTCATCGTCCCCGTGACCGACGGCCCGCTCGCCCGCCTCCACCCAGGCAGCGCCCTGCCCGCCGGCGACGTCGGCGAGATCCTCGTCCAGGGCGAATCCGTCAGCCCCCGCTACCACCGGGCGCCCCACTCCGACGCCCTGCACAAGGTGTACGAGAGCCGGCCCGGCGCCGCCGCCCTCACCTGGCACCGCACCGGCGACCTCGGCTACCTCGACGACCGCGGCCGGCTCTGGTTCTGCGGCCGCACCTCCCAACGGGTGCGCGCCGCGGGCCGGGACCTGTACACGGTGCGCTGCGAGGGCGTCTTCAACGCCCATCCGCTGGTGCGCCGCAGCGCCCTCGTGGGCATCGGCCCGGCCGGCGCCCAACGCCCCGTCGTCTGCGTCGAGACCGCCGTCCCGGCCGGCGGCCCCGCCTGGCGGGACCTGGTGGCCGAACTGCGCGCCCTGGCCGCCGAACACGCCCCCACCCGGGGGCTGGAGGAGTTCCTGCACCACCCCGCCTTCCCGGTGGACGTCCGCCACAACGCGAAGATCGGCCGCGAGCAGCTGGCCCGCTGGGCGCAGCGGCGCCTCGCCCCGCCCCCGCCCCCGTTCTCGCGGGCCCGCGCGGCCCGGCTCGTACCGCTCGCGGGCTGGGCGTACCTGCTCGGCGGCGCGCTCTGGGCGGCCGTCGCCGACGTCCCCGACGTACCGCTTCTGCGCCTGCTCTGGTGGACCGACGCCTTCCTCAGCATCCCGGTGCACGCCGCGCAGATACCCCTCGCCCTGCCCCGGGGCAGGGCCGCGGGCCACGGCGGCGCCGCCACCGCCGCACGGACCATGCTCTACGGCGCGACCTGGTGGCGGGCGCTGTGAACATCCTGATCACCGGCGCCACCGGCTTCCTCGGCGGCCACCTCGCCGACGGCTGCCTGCGCGACGGCCACCGGGTCCGCGCCCTGGTCCGGCCGGGCAGCGACACCGCCCGCCTGAGCTCCCTCGGACCGGGACTCGAACTCGTACCCGGAGACCTCGCCGACACCGCCTCCCTGGCCCGGGCGGCCCTCGGCTGCGATGCCGTCCTGCACAGCGCCGCCCGCGTCGTCGACCACGGCAGCCGCGCCCGGTTCGAGGAAGCCAACGTCACCGGCACGCAGCGGCTCCTGACGGCGGCCCGCGCGGCGGGCGCCACCCGCTTCGTCTTCATCAGCAGCCCCAGCGCCCTCATGCACCTGCGCGAAGGCGACCGCTTCGGCATCGACGAGAGCACCCCGTACCCCACCCGTTTCTTCAACCACTATTGCGAGACGAAGGCCGTCGCCGAGCAGTACGTACTGGCCTCGAACACCCCGCACTTCACCACCTGCGCCCTGCGCCCGCGCGGCATCTGGGGCCCCCGCGACCACGCGGGCTTCCTGCCCCGCATGATCGCCTCGATGCGGGCGGGCCGGCTGCCCGACCTGTCCGGCGGCAAACGGGTACGGGTCTCGCTGTGCCACGTCGACAACGCCGTCGACGCCTGCCTGCGCGCGATCGCCGCCCCCGCCGAACGCGTCGGCGGCAAGGCGTACTTCGTGGCGGACGCGGAGGAGACGGACCTGTGGGCCTTCCTCACCCGCGTCGGCGCCCTCCTGGACTGCCCGCCGCCGCACCCCCGCGTCCCCCTCGTCGCCACCCGCGTCCTCGCCGCGGCCGTCGAGACGGCATGGCGCCTCCACCCTTCGGCCGCCACGAGCCCGCCCCCGCTGAGCCGCTACATGACGGCCCTCCTCACCCGCTCCGCCACGTACGACACGGGCGCCGCCCGCCGCGACCTCGGCTATGACCCGCCGCGCACGCAGGAGGACGGCGTGAACGGCCTGCTCCGCTGGATCCACGCCAACGGCGGCGCCGGGGCCTGGACACGGCCGGCCGGCACCGGCACCGGTTCCGGCGCCCGCACCCGCACCCGCACCCGCACCGACCGAGGAACCACGCGACGATGACACCCCCGCACACGATCACACCCCCGCACCTCCCCTACCGGCGCCCGGTATCGCCCACGGAACACCTCTACCTGGCCGCCGGGCACGCCCGCGGAGACATGGCCCTGCGCATCGTCGTGGAAGGCCGCGCCGCCCCCGGACCGGCCGCCCTGCGGGCGGCGATCGCCCGGGCCGCCGAAACCTGCCCCGGCTCCCGCCTGGTACGACGCGGAGCCGTCTGGACCGCCGGGGGCCCGCTGCCCGCGCTCCGGTACGCGGCTCCCGCCACCGGGTGCCTCGACGTGTCGCACCCGGCCACGGCGGCACTCCTCACGGGCACCCCGCACCGCGACGCCCCGCCGGGCTGCGAGGTCCTGGTGATCCCCGGCGCCGGCACGGCCACGCTCGTATTCAGCGCCTCGCACGCCCTGATGGACGGTCACGGCGCCCTGACCTGGGTACGGGAGGTCTTCCGCGCTCTGCGCGGCGAACCCGGCACCCCCGCCCTCGCCCGGGACACCGACCGCGCCCTGCTCCGCCGCCTGGGCGCCACCGCCCGGCGCCCCGCCCTCGCACCGGCGCACCCGTCCCCCCTGGGCCCCCGGCCGCGGGGCCCCGAACGCACCCTCTGGCTCCGCCGCACCCTCCCCACCCACCACCCGGCCCTCACGGCACGCCTGGCCCAGGCCCTCACCGACAGCGCGGCGGCGACCGGCGCCCGCTCCGCCGCCCGCCTCGGCGGCGCGGGCCGCGGCGGTACGCGGGTCATGATCCCGGTCGACCTGCGGCGCCACCGCCCCGGCACCGCCGCGACCGGAAACCTCACCCTGCCGCTGTTCCTTGACCTGGCCCCCGGACAGGAGTGGCCGGCGGCACAGGCCACCCTGCTCCGCGCCCTCGCCGACGGCCAGGAGCTCGCCGAGGGCTTCGAGTCGGCCCTCCTGCCGCTGCCGCCGACCGCCACCCGCCTCCTGCTGCGGGCCGCCCAGGCGGGCACCGTACGGGCCGACCGCCACCTCGCCTCCGCGGTCGTCTCCCATCTCGGGCGCCTGGACCCGGCCGAGTTCTCCGGCGGGGGATTCACGGCGACGACCCTGTACGCCCTGCCCGTGCACGCTCCGCTGGTCCCCGTCTCGATGGTCGCCACCGAGACCGACACCGCCACGGAACTCACGATGGGCGTCCGGGGCGGCCCCGACCTGGCCGAACGCGCCACGCGGCTGCTGGACGAGATCCTGACCCGCCTCCCGTCCGCCGCCACCCCCGCCACCGCCCCGCAGCCCGCGCCCGCATCGCAGCCCCCGTCCCCGTCCCGCTGCCCGTCCCCGCCCGCGCCGGACGCCACCGTCGTGGAACTGCTGCGCGCCCAGGCCGCCCTTACACCCGGCGCGGCCGCGCTCGACGGGCCCGGCGGGGTGGTCACGTACGCCGAACTGGACCACCGCTCCGACACCGTGGCCGCCGCACTGCTGCGCCGCGGCGTCGGACGCGAGGACCTCGTCGGCCTGGTCGTCGACCGCACCCCGGAGGGGATCTGCGCCCTCTGGGGCATCCTCAAGGCGGGCGCCGCCTACGTGCCGCTGGACCCCGCCCACCCCGCCGCGCGGACCGCCGAGATCCTGCGCGCCTGCGGAGCCCGGCTCTGCCTGACCCGGGGCCACCTCGCCGAGGACCTCGCCGCACTCGCCCCCTGCCCGCTGGTCGCGGCCGAGGACCTCGTCACCGGTCCGCCGCAGCCCCACCCGGGGCTGCCGGTCCCCGCTCCCGGGGACCTCGCGTACGTCATCCACACTTCCGGCTCCACGGGCCGTCCCAAGGGCGTCCAGATCGAACACCGCGGCCTCGCCGGCTTCGTCGACTGGATGACCCGCGTCTGCCGCGTGGACGCCCGGACCCGCTTCGGCTTCGCCTCCTCCTACGGCTTCGACATCTCCTGCTTCCCCCTCTTCCTGCCCCTCCTGGCCGGCGGTACGGTCGTCCTCGCGCCCGACGCGCCCTCGCCCGCCACCCTGCGCCGGCTCGTCACCGACCACCGGGCCGACACCCTCGCCCTCACCCCCTCCCACCTGCCCCTGCTGACCGACGCGGGTGCAGGTACGGGTGCGGACGCGGGGGCGGGCGCCGGTGGCGTACGCACCCTGCTGCTCGGCGGCGAACCGCTGACCCCGGCCGCCGTGCGCGCCGCCCGTACCGCCTTCGGCCCCGACTGCCGGATCATCAACGGCTACGGGCCCACCGAGACGACCGTCGCCTGTCTCGCCCACGTCGTCGACGACGCGCACCCGACCGGCTCCGCGACCCTGCCCATCGGCACCCCCGGCCCCCACGCCCGCGTCGACCTCGTCACCGAGGACGGCGAGCGCATCGGGACCGGCGCCGAGGACGTCGGCCGTACGGGGGAGATCGTCGTCACCGGCTCCCAGGTGGCCCGCGGCTACCTCGGCCCGCCGGACGGCCGGCCCTCCCCGTTCACCGAGCACGAGGACGGCACCCGCAGCTACCGCACGGGCGACCTCGGCCGCCGACTGCCGGGCGGGGCGGTGGAGTTCGCCGGGCGCCTCGACGGCCGGCTGAAGATCGCCGGGCACCGCATCGAGCCCGCGGAGATCGTCGCGGCGCTCGAAGCCCGGCCCGGGGTGAGCCGCGCCGTGGTGGCCGTCCGGCGCCGCCCGCACACCGCCGCGCCGGTGCTGTGCGCGTACGTGGTGCCCGGCGCGGGCGTCCCGTACGACGCCGCAGCCCTGCGCTCCGCGCTCACCGCTCGGCTGCCCGCCGCGATGGTCCCGGCCCACATCATCAGCGTGGACGCCATCCCCGGCACGGTCGGCGGCAAGGCCGACCTCGACGCGCTGCCCGACCCGTTCGCCGCCGCGGACACCCCGGTTTCCGCCCCGGCCAACGCCCCCGCCCACGGCCCGGCCGAGCACGCTCCCGCCCCTCTCCTGGCGCGGGTGGCCGCCCACTGGTCCGCGATCCTCGCGGTGGACACCGCCCGGCTGTCCGCGGATTCCGACTTCCAGGCCCTGGGCGGAGACTCCCTCGCCCTGGTGGAGATGCTCACCGCGGTCTCGGAGGACCTGCTGGAACCGGCCCAGGCCCGCCGTTTCATGGCCGGTCTCGACTGCCTCGTACGGAACCTGACGCTCGAACAGGTCTGCGCCCACCTCACCGCCGTCCGAGAGGAGCTCCCCGCATGATCTTCGTCGGAGACGGCGCACTCCTGCGCCGGGCCGTCGCACACGCCGCGGCACACGGCCACTCCGTGGACCTCGTCTGCTCCGCGGATCCGCAGGACGCGACGGTCGGCGGCGCCCCGCACCTGCACCTCCCCGCCGCCGAGGCCGACGCCCCCGCCGAGGCCATCGCCCCCGCCGACGTCAACGCCCACGCCGACGCCCTCGTCGACACGTGCACGGACGGCATCGTCTGGTCCCTGAACAACCGCAGGATCTTCCGCGCACCCCTCCTCTCCCGGGGCCTGCGCATCCTCAACGTCCACAACGGCCTCCTGCCCCGCCACCGCGGACTGCCCTCCATCGCCGTCCTCTTCGCCCTCCTGAACGGCGAGCGCGAGTACGGCGCCACCCTCCACGAGGTGGACGCGGGCATCGACACCGGCCGCGTCCTGGCCGTACGCCGCTTCCCGGTCGCCCCCGACGCCCGCCACTTCCAGGTCATGCTCCACGGCGTGCGCGCCTGCCAGGCCCTGTTCGAGGAGAGCCTGCCGGCCGTCGCCGCCGGCGCACCGCCGGGGCCCCCGCCCGCCCCCGCGGGCCCGTCGGCGTACCACGGCGCCCGCGCCCTGGCCCGCCTGGCGGCCCACCGCGACCACCCGGCGTACGCCCGCGCCACGGACCTCGGCCCCTTCGCCGCACACGCCCCCGAACTGGCCGCGGCGATCGCGGCGGTGACAGGGTCTCACGCCGGGCATTGCCCATCACGCGGCGATGGTTATACCCTCTAGCGATAGCGAACGCTTCTAGCGGGCGGCTGTGTGCGCCGCCCGCTTCCCGCTTCTGTTCCCGTGCCCGACGCCAGAGGAGACCCCCATGTCCGCCGTCCGCCGACCCCTCGTCCCCGCCGCCCTGTTCGCGCTCCCGCTCGTCGCCGGCCTCCTCGCGGCCACCGCGTCGCCCGCCGGCGCGGCCACCCTTCCCGGCCCCCGCCCCACCCCGTCCCTGACCTGCCGGGGGGCGGGCGTGGACCCGGGCGCCCGGGTCCGGTACCGGGCCGAAATCCTCATCGACGCACCGCTGGACACGGTCTGGAAGCTCCAGACCGACGTCGAGCGCTGGCCGTCCTGGCAGGCGCCCGTGACGACCGCGGAACGCCTCGACCGCGGCCCCCTCCGCCCGGGTGCGGCCTTCCGCTGGAGCGTCCCGGTACCGCCCAACCCGACTCCGGCCACCCGTCTGGAGATCACCTCGACCGTCGAGCAGCTCCGCCGCCACTCCTGCCTGCGCTGGACGGGCCCCGCGACCGGCGAGGGGCTGCACATCGACGGCGTCCACGTATGGAACTTCACCCGGACCCCGCACGGGGTCAGGGTCACCACCGAGGAGACCCACCCCGGCCCCCAGGTCGACGCGGACGTCCCCGCCGCGACCGCCCTCCTCCGCCAGGGCCTCGAAGGATGGCTGAAGGACCTCAAGACCACCGCGGAGTCCCGCGCCCACCAGCGGCCCTGAGGGGGCCGCAGCCGCGGCCCCCTCACGCATGTCACACCGTACGAGCGGCCCCGACGGGCGTGCGGTGCGACGGGGCCGCGGCGTCGGATCCGAGCGCCCCGAGGATGTCCTCCATCCGCTGCTTGGCGTCACCGAAGAGCATCTGGGTGTTGTCACGGAAGAAGAGGGGGTTCTGCACCCCCGCGTATCCGGTCGCCATCGAGCGCTTGAAGACGACGACGTTCTGCGCCTCCCACACCCGCAGGACCGGCATGCCGGCGATCGGGCTGGCGGGGTCCTCCGCGGCGGCCGGGTTGACGGTGTCGTTGGCGCCGATGACGAGGACGACCGTGGTGTCGGAGAGCTCGTCGTTGATCTCGTCCATCTCCAGGACGATGTCGTACGGCACCTTCGCCTCCGCCAGCAGCACGTTCATGTGCCCCGGCAGTCGTCCGGCCACGGGGTGGATCCCGAAGCGCACGTCCACCCCCCGGTCACGCAGCCTGCGGGTGAGCTCGGCGACCGGGTACTGGGCCTGCGCGACGGCCATCCCGTACCCGGGGGCGATCACGACGGACGAGGCGTTCACGAGCAGTTCGGCGGTGGCCTCGGCGGTGATCTCGCGGTGCTCGCCGAGGTCGGTGTCGTCGCTCGCGGCGGCCTCCACACCGAAGCCGCCCGCGATCACGGAGATGAACGAGCGGTTCATGGCCTGGCACATGATGTACGAGAGGTACGCGCCGGAGGAGCCGACCAGCGCTCCGGTGACGATGAGCAGGTTGTTGTTGAGCAGGAACCCGGACGCCGCCGCGGCCCAGCCGGAATAGCTGTTGAGCATCGACACGACGACCGGCATGTCGCCGCCGCCGATCGAGGCGACCAGGTGCAGGCCGAGGGCGAGCGCCACCGCGGTGACCGCGATGAGCAGACCGAGGCTCGGGCTCATGACGAAGAAGACCGTGAGGACCGCGAACGCGGCGAGGGCCCCGAGGTTGATCAGGTTCTTGCCGGGCAGCACCAGCGGGCTCGACTTGATGCGCGCCGAGAGCTTCAGGTAGGCGATGATCGAACCGCTGAAGGTGACGGCGCCGATGAACACGCCGATGAACACCTCGGCGTGGTGGATGCCGAGCAGGTCCTGGGCCACCGCGGCGTGCCCGGGTCCGTCCGCCTCGACCTCGAAGTAGCCGTTCCAGCCGACGAGTACGGCGGCCAGGCCGACGAAGCTGTGCAGGAGGGCGATGAGCTCGGGCATGCCGGTCATCTCGACGGCCTTGGCACGCCAGAACCCGACCCCCGCGCCGATCAGCATGGCGACGACGAGCAGGGTCAGGCCGGTCGCGGTGATGCTGCGCGAGGCCAGGCCGATGGTGGCGGCGAGGGCGATCACCATTCCGGAGGCGCCGAAGACGAGACCCGAGCGGGAGCTCTCGTGTTTGGAGAGCCCGGCGAGGCTGAGGATGAACAGGAGCGCGGCGACGATGTAGGCGGCCTGCGCGGCCGTGGCGGCAGTCATAGGGGGATCAGCCTCTCGAGAACATGGCGAGCATGCGGCGGGTGACCGCGAATCCGCCGAAGATGTTGATGCTGGCCAGCAGGATCGCGACGGACGACAGCACGGTGATCGTGGTGTCCGTGTGGGCGATCTGGAGGAGGGCGCCCACGACGACGATCCCGGAAATGGCGTTCGTGACCGACATCAGTGGCGTGTGCAGGGCGTGGTGCACCTTGCCGATGACGTAGTAGCCGATGACGATCGCGAGCACGAAGACGGTGAAGTTGCCGATCAGCTGGGACGGGGAGAAGGCGGTCAGGAGGAAGAGCGCCGCCATCCCGGTGGCGGCGAGCACGTACTTCGCCGCGGCCGACATCGGCTTCTTCTCCGCTACGACCGGCTTCGCTGCCACGGGCGCCTGCGCCTGCGCGGGGGCGGCGGAGACCTGCACCGGAGGCGGCGGCCAGGTCGTCTCCCCGTCGCGCACCACCGTCATGGACCGCTGCACGACGTCCTCGAAGTCGATCACGTGCCGGCCGTCCTTGGCCGGGGTGAGCAGCTTCATCAGGTTGACGAGGTTCGTCCCGTACAGCTGCGAGGCCTGGGCCGGGAGCCGGGCGGGCAGGTCGGTGTAGCCGATGATCGTCACGCCGTTGGCGGTGACGACCACCTCTCCGGCGACCGTGCCGGCGACGTTGCCGCCCTGCGACGCGGCCATGTCGACGATCACGCTTCCGGGCCGCATGCTCGCGACGTCCTGCGCGGTGAGCAGCTTCGGCGCGGGCCTTCCGGGGATCAGCGCGGTGGTGATGACGATGTCGACGTCGGCTGCCTGCTCGCTGTAGATCTCCGCCGCGCGGCGGTCGTACTCCTGCGAGGTCGCCTTGGCGTACCCGTCGGTGCTGGCGGCCTGCTCCACCTCGACGGCGAGGAACTCCCCGCCCAGGGAACGGACCTGCTCCGCCACCTCGGGGCGCGGATCGGTGGCGCGTACGATCGCGCCCAGGCTGCTGGCGGCGCCGATGGCGGCGAGCCCCGCCACGCCGGCGCCCGCGACGAGGACCTTCGCGGGCGGCACCTTCCCGGCCGCGGTCACCTGACCGGTGAAGAACCGGCCGAACGCGTGCGCCGCCTCGACGACCGCGCGGTAGCCGGCGATGTTGGCCATGGAGCTGAGCACGTCCAGGGACTGCGCTCGCGAGATCCGCGGCACCGCGTCCATGGCGAGCACGGTGATGGGACGGCTCGCCAGCTCGGCGACCAGGCCGGGATTGAGCGCCGGTCCGATCAGGCTGACCAGCGTCGCGCCGTCGGCCAGCCGCCCGATCTCCTCGCTGGACGGCGCGTTGACCTTCAGCACGATGTCGGCGCTCCAGGCGTCACCGACCTTCGCGCTCTGCGCGACGTACGCGTCGTCGGTGAACCCGGAGGCCGTACCCGCCCCCGACTCGACGACGACCTCGTAGCCCAGCGCGACCAACTGGCGCACGGTGGACGGCGTGGCCGCCACGCGTGTCTCTCCGGGACCCGTCTCGGCCGCGACACCGATCCGCTGCGGTGTGGGATGACCCATGGCTTGCCTCTCGTGTGATGAACGTGAATGTGGAACGAAGCCGACGGCGGCCGCAGTTCGTGGCCGCGGCTGATCAGTACACATGACCGCGCCCGAGCCCGCCCAGATTCTGATCACGTGCGCATCCCCTCCGGACACGTGAGGGCCGCTACTCCGTCACATGTCCGCGCAGGCGGCGACCCCTCCGGTACGGCGGAGGGGTCGTCGGGGCGGTGGACTCGCACCATAAATCGAACACGTGCTTGAATTGGTGGATGCAGTGCACCTCCTTCCCCGACGACCTGGTGGGCCTCCAGGCCGACTGGCTCCGTACGTACCGGATGCTGGCCGCCCGGCCCGCGACCGCAGGCACGACCCCGCTCCGCCGCCGGCTGATCACCCTGTCGTGCGCGATCTCCACCCACCCATACTGGTCGGGCCCGGCCCGTACGGCGGGAGGCCCGGCCGAGCTGCGCCGCGCCGCCGGAGCCCGGGCCTGGGCGAGGGCGGCATGACGAGCGCCTGCCCCGGAAACAACCGCGGGCCCGGCGAGCCGGGCCCCGCCCCCCGGCTGGTCGTCCATCCGCCCGACCACCGAGGGTGGCGCCGGGTGCGGTGCGACGGGCGGAGCCTGGGCACGGCCTACCGGATCAGCGACATAGCCGTCTTCCTCGCGGCGACGGGGATGGAGAACGCCGAGGACTTCGACCTCACGGACCCCACCCTGGTCGACTGGCGCGGCGGCGGCCCGGACTGCTGGACGCCACCGCTGGCGTAGCGCCCGCAGATCCGGCCGGGCGCGGGCGCCCGGGAGACCCGGCCTCTTGTCGAAGCTATCGAATCTCGATAGATTTCCATCGTAAATCGATGGAGGGATGGGTCATGGGAAAGCTGACCGTGGGGGCGCTGCGCGCGGTGCTCGTGGTGGTGTTCGCCGGCACCGTGTTCGTGCAGGCGGGGATGGTGTGGGCGCTGGTCGGCGGAAACGATCCGGAGGACGGGTCGGTGCCCTTGACCCCGCTGCGCGTGATCACGATCCTGGGCATGCTGTCGGCCCAGGTCGCCCTGGCCTGCGTCTGGCGGCTGGTGACGATGGTGCGCCGCGGCACCGTGTTCTCCCACGCGGCCTTCCGGTACGTGGACGTCATGATCGGCGCGATCGTTTCGGCCGCCCTGGTGTGGTTCGCGGTCACGGCCGTCAACGCGCCGGGGCAGCGGGAGGACCCGGGCGTCAGCGTCATCATGGCCGGGATCGGCGTGGCCATCCTGGGGGTCGCCCTGATGGTTCTCGTCCTGCGGACGCTGCTCGCGCAGGCCGTCGCCCGCGACGTCGAAGCGGCGCAGATGCAGGCCGAGTTGGACGAGGTGATCTGATGCCGATCAGCGTCGACATCGACGTGATGCTGGCCCGGCGGAAGATGTCCGTGGGCGAGCTCGCGGACCGCGTGGGGATCACGCCCGCCAACCTGGCCGTACTGAAGAACGGCCGCGCCAAGGCGGTGCGCTTCGCGACGCTCGCCGCGCTGTGCGAGGTGCTCCGGTGCCAGCCGGGCGACCTGCTGCGCTGGGAGGCCGAGGAGCCCGAGGGCGCCGAGGGGGCCGAGCGGGCCGAAGCCGCCGTGGACGGATGACCGGTCGCCCGGCCGCACGACCGGGCAGCCGTATGAGGGCAGTCCCCCGCGGCGCCCGGCCCGCCGGCCCGCCGGTCCGGCGGGCCAGGCGCCGCCGTCAGCGGGGGAGTTCCTCGCCGGCCAGGCCACCGAGGCGGGCCACCCCCGGCACCGCCAGGCACAACAGGCTCGACGCGATGACCAGGATGCCTCCGCCGGTCAGGACGGTGGCCGAGCCGAAGGCGTCGACGGCCGGGCCGACCAGGACGTAGCCGAGGGGGAGGAGGGCGTAGGCGCTGAGCTGGTCCAGGGCGAAGACCTTGCCCAGCACGTCGGAGGGGAAGGCCCGCTGGAGCGCGGAGGCCCAGTACACGAAGTACATCTCCACGACGAAGCCGCCCAGGGCGAAACAGGCGGCGACCCCGGCCAGGGGGAAGGGGCCGACCAGGGAGAGCGGGACCAGGGCGTAGCCGGTGAGTACGAGCATCGCCACCGTGCCCGGGGCCTTGGGACGCCAGCGCCCCGCGACCACGATCGCCGGGAGCGCGCCGATGGCCATCGCGGACAGCACCACCCCGTAGGCGACGTCCCCGCCGAAGTGCTCGCGGGAGACCACCGGCAGCAGCGTCAGGGCCGTCGCGGAACCGGCGAACAGGTGCAGGCAGACCGTGAACATCACGGCCGTCGCCCACGGCCTGCGCCGGATGGCCCGCAGCCCGTGGGCCGCGTCGGCGAGCACCGAGCGGCGTCCCGGACCCGAGGACGGCACGTCTTCGGGCACCTTCAGCACCGTCAGCGCGCCCAGGGCGAAGACCAGCCCGGCGAGGACCAGCGCCGTACGCACCCCCACGAGGGCCACCAGCGATACGCCCACCAGGGCGCCCAGAACGGCGGAGCTCCGGTGGGCGGCGGCGACCAGCGCGTTGCCGCGTTCCAGCAGCGCGTCGGGCAGCAGCGAGGGGATGAGGGAGCGGGCCGCCGGTCGGGACATCGCCTCCCCGGCACCCATGAGCATCGTCAGCAGGGGCAGCGAGGCGACGGGCAGCCAGGGGAGCAGCGCGGCGGCCGTCAGGATCAGGACGGCTCGGAACAGATCGGCGCCGAAGAGGATCCGGGTGCGCTTCATGCGGTCGGCGAGTACGCCGCCCGCCAGCAGGCACACCACCAGCGACACGGCGCGTCCGCCGAGCACCAGGCCGACCTCGCCGGCCCCGCCGCCCGAGTGCAGGACGTACAGGCTGAGGGCCACCGGCAGCAGTTGGTCGCCGACGGCTCCGCTGGCCTGGCCCAGCCACACCCGCAGGAACCTCGGGTGCGCGCGCAGGGTGCCGGCGGTGGTGGCGGCGCTCGTGTCGGCCCGTTCGGGTGCCACTTCGGTGCTCATGCGGCGACGCCTTCCGGGTCCGCCGCCGCGGACGCCGCCGACGCGTCCGCCGCCGGGTCCGCGGCCGCCGGGGTCACCAGCCCGATGCCGACCAGCGCCTGTGAGACCTCGGTGGCCCCCGGTACGCCGAGGGCCTCGGCCAGGGCGCCGAAGTTCAGCTCGGGGCCGCGGCGCAGGGAGTCGAGGACGGGTGCGACGGCCGCCGGCACGCGCGCCGTACGGGTGCCGGTCCGCAGCAGCGCGGTGCCGTCCGGTTCCTCCGTCACCCGGAACACCGCCCCGTCGCGCAGCCGGTAGGGCGCGGACGTCGGCCCCGGCAGTACGGGAACGGGCTCGGGGACGACGGACTTGAAGGCCCCGGAGCGCACCGCCCAGAGCACGTCGGCGGTGTCGGTGGTCTTCGCGGACGCGGCCAGCCGCTCCGCCGCCTCGGCGAGCACGGTACGGGCCAGCTCCGCGTCCCCCTCCAGGTCGTCGAGCGAGACCGTCGCGCGCAGCCAGGCGTCGTCCTGGACGGCCCGGCTGACGAGCTCGGTCAGCAGGTCGTGCCGGGTGACCGGCGGGATGGCGATCGTCAGGTGCATGGAGAGCTCCTCCTGCGTGCGCGGTGAGTGGAAGGTGCCGCGCGGGAAGTACAGCGAGTCGCCCTCGCGCAGCACCAGTTCGGTGAGGGGCTCACTCGCGGCGCGCAGCTCGTTGCGCCGCCGGTCCGTGGAGTGGAACCAGGCGTGCGCCGGCAGCGGATCGGTGAACGGCTGGGTGCGCAGCTCCCAGCTCTTGCTCCCGGTGATCTGGAGGACGAGCACGTCCTCGGTGTCGTAGTGCAGGTCGACGCCCTGCGAGTGCGGCGGGGTGACGAAGGCGTTGATGCGGACGGGATGGCCCAGCTCTGCCGACAGCTGGTGCGCGAAGCGCCGCAGCGGCGGGTGGAAGCGCTGGAGGGACCGGATGATCAGGGTGTGCCCGGAGGCGAGCGCGGCGCGCACGGTGTCCGTCGAGACGAACGGCGCCGAGCCCGGGGCGTCGCCGTCCTCGACGGCGGCGCTCCGGGCGACGGGCGCCTCGGCGTTGTCGCGCAGCAGCCGGATGGACGAGGTGCGCAGGCCCGCGCTCAGTACGTCGTCCAAGGCCTCGGGGGAGAAGAGGTCGCCGAAGCCGGCGGGCAGTTCGGCGGCCGTGCTGTGCAGGTGCCGGCGGCCGAATATCCGGGTGCGGAAGGTGTCGGGTGATGCGGAGGTGCAGCGTTCCAGGGCCATGGTCCGCTCCCTTCGGGTGGTCGGATCTTCGGTCGTCGCGCCGGTACGGAGAACAACGGAGAGCACGGGGCAGGGCAGGGGGCGGGGGACGGGGTGCGGATCAGGGTGCGAGGCGCAGGGCTCCGCGCACCAGGAGCAGGCTCACCGGGCCGCTGCCCGCCGCGCCGTCGGTGGTGAACTCCTGCGCGCCGACGGTGCCCCCGGAGGCGAGCCGTTCCATGAGGACGCGAGCGGCTGCCGGGAACCGGGCGCGCAGGCGCCCGAAGTCGGCCACCACCGAGCCGTCGTCCTCGTACGTCAGGCCGACGTCGCCGCTCGCCGCGTAGCGGGCGCCGGGAGCGGCGAGGGACGCGAGCGCCCGCAGTACGCCGGCCAGTGCGGCCCCCTCCCGCCGCGCGCCGCCGGCGCCGCCCGCGGCGGGCGCGGCGTCCAGCCGTTCGAGCGCGCCGGAGGCGTGCGCGCGTACCAGGGCGCCGATCTCCTCGGCCGGGTCGAGGCTGTTCAGATCGCGGTCGGGCCCCGCCGCGCGCACCGCCGCGAGCAGGGTGTCCTCGGTGAGGGCGCCGAGGGTGGGCCGGCGGGCCGCGAGGGAGAGGTGCAGGGAGTGGCCGCCGGTGGACTCGGCGTGGTGCGGGGTGCCGCGCGGGACGTACAGGAGGTCACCGGGCTCCAGCAGCGGGGTGAGCGCGACGGGGCCGAGTGCGGAAGGGGGCAGCGCGCCCGGGGTGAGCGGTACCGGGCGCAACTGCTCGTGCACGGTCCACCGCTTGCTGCCGGACAGCTGGAGGACGAAGACGTCCTCATCGTCGATGTGCGGGGCCAGGCCCTTGCGGTCGGGCGGCGTGAGGAAGGCGACGGCGTCCACCGGGCAGGACAGGGAGGCCGCGAGCCGGTCGCAGAGCGCCCCGACGGCGGGCACGAGCAGCTCCACGGCGTCGAGGACGAGGGTCGCGCCGAGACCGAAGTGGCTGAGCACCTTGTCGGGGACGATCGCGTCGGTCACGGTGCCGTGTCCGATGCGGCGGACGCCGGTGTACGTGCTCTCGGCGACCTGCTGTCCGTCGCGCACCAGGCGGACGTGGGGCAGCCGCAGGGCCCGGGTGGTGAGGAGGTCGGCGAGGTCCGCCAGGGAGAGGAGACCACCGAAGGAGTCGGGCGAGACGGCCTTGCGCAGCAGGGGCGTGCGCGTCCAGTGGCGGCGCAGGAACTCCTCGGGGTCGCCCACGAGCGGGGCGAGTGCGCCGCCGCCGTCCGAGGGGGCGGCGGACGGCGGCGCGCAGGGTGCGGTCGTGGCCGTGGGGGCGGTTGCCGTTCGCATCGTCAGACCTTCGAGGGGGGCGGGAAGGCGAAGTCGGCCGGGACCAGCGGCCCGGGGTTCTCGGGGACGCCGGCGGAGAGCAGGTACACCGCGAACTCCTCCGCGGGGTCCACCCCGAGGAAGCGCTCCACCTCGTCGTCGGCGAACGCGACGGTCTGGAAGGGGCCCAGGCCCAGCGCCGTGGCGGTCAGGGCGAAGGTCTGGCCGTAGTGGCCGGCGTCGTACATCCACAGCCGGTACGCGCGCGGGTGCCGGTACTTCCAGGCGAGCCGGTTGGCGACGGCCGTGGTGAAGATCGTGAACGCCCCCTCGTACGAGGGCTCCTGCTCGTACGTCAGCTGCGCGATCCGCTCCCGCGGGGCATCGGGGTCCAGCAGTTCCAGGGCGTGACGGGCGGGCGCGTAGTGGTAGAGGCCCGGCTGGACGCCTTCGACGTCGTACACCACCACGTACGCCTCGACCTCGTGGCGGCCGCCGGCGGAGGAGCTGACCCGGCACTGCTGGGGGCCGAACGGGCCCCCGTGGATGAACCGGTGCGGCGCGAAGCTGTGGAAGAGCAGGGTCCCGAGCTGATCCAGGGAGACGGCGGCGCCGGTGAACTTGCGGTGCGTGCGCCGGGTGGCGAAGACGTCCTCGACCGGGGCGACGAGGCGCAGCGGCCGGCGCGGCAGCATCACCACCGGTTTGTCCCGGTACTCCTTGAAGATCTCCGGCGCGCCGCCCTCGGAGGTGATCTCCTCGACGAGCTCGACCCGCTGGGGTGAGTGGACCAGGTAGTTGGCGTTGCGGGCCTCGTCGTGGAAGCGCTCGGTGACGGCGCCCCAGCGCTCCCACAGCTCGGGAAGCGGCGGCGCGTCCTCGTTCGGGACCAGGACGCCGAGGCCGGTGAGGGTTTCCACGGCCTGGTGCACCCGGGCGCGCTCCTCGGCGGGGTGGCGTTCGGCGAGCTCCTGCACGTCGGCCCCGTCGCCGGCCTCCGTCAGGAGGGCGAGCAGATCAGGGGTGACTTCGATCCAGCGGCGCTGCCCGGGGATTCCCATGCGCAGTCCGTCCGGATGCCAGCTGAGGACCAGGTGTTCCCGGCGGCGGACCTTCATGATCGAATCTCCTCATCGGTGTCCTGGGCGCGTTGCGGGGCTTACGGTGGAATCAGCACGTCGCTTGGTGGAGCGCAGCGTCCGACTGCGGGACATAGCCCGTCTCGCAGCCGGACGCTTTTTCCGTGCGGACCCCGTTCACGTCAGGGTCCGGGGCTCACTACAGGCTCGGGTGGTGAGCCACGACCTCGCGGTCCTCGATGATGACGATGTCCATTTCCTTACCTCCCTCCGGAAACTCGGAAATGCGCCGGTGGTCAGAGGCTCGGGTGGTGAGCGACGACCTCACGGTCCTCGATGATGACGATGTCCATTTCTCTGCACCTCCCTTCTGTTTCCGGTTTCCCGCGGTGTGCTTTCCGCGATGGATCAATGACACCATTTCCGGGGCGCCGGGCAAAGGGTTTTCCGCGGGGAATCTGCGGCGTATCGCCGTTCCCGAATCCGGGCTTCTGGAATCCCGATCCGGACACCGGCCCCCGAACGGCGAAGGCGGCTGCGGCACGTCATCCGTGCCGCAGCCGCAACGATGGGGCCGGGTTCGTTACCGGCGGCGCCTTCAGGCGCCTTTCCCGCGCCCCGCAGGCATCTTTTCGAGGCCCTTCAGGTGCCTGTCCGGATGGTCTTTTGTCGACCTCAGGCGCTTTCCCGGGCTGAGCAGCTTTCCCGTGCTCTGGAGCTTTTCCGTGCTCAGGGGTTTTCCCTGGCTGCGGGCATTTTCCCGGGCTCAGGCGCCGGCGCCCTTTTCCTTCCGGGAGAGGAATGCCAGGGACAGGACGGCCGCCAGCGCGGACACCCCCGCCACCACCCACATGCCGGTACCGATGCCCGCGTTGAACGCGGCGCCCACGGCCTCCGTCACCGCGGCCGAGGACCGGCCGCTGCCGTTGCCGCCGCTGCGCGCCACCTCGACCACCGCCGCCGCGACCGGCTGGGGCACGTGCGCCGCTGCCAGCCGGTCCGGGAGCTCGCCGATGAACCGTACGGCGAGCACCGAGCCCAGGACCGCGGTCGCGAGCACCGAACCGACCTGCCGGAAGGCGGTGACCGCGTTGGAGGCCGAGCCCATCTGCGCCGGCTGGACCACCGCGAAGGCGGCAGCCGTCGACGGCGCGACGACGAGACCGCTGCCCAGACCCAGCAGGGCCAGCCCCAGGGCCGTGATCCCGTACGCGCTGTCGGGCTGCTGCCCGACCAGGACGACCGCGGCGGCGCCCGTGACCACGGACCCTGCGGCCAGCAGCCTGCCCGGCCCCACCCTCGTCGCGATCCGCTGCGCCACCAGCGTGGACAGCACGAACGCGACCATCGCGGGCAGCAGCTTCAGGCCCGTCTCCAGCGGCGGGGTCGCCTGGACCCGCTGGAGGAACATCACTTCGAGGAAGATGACGCCGACGAAGGTGAACAGCGCGCTCGCCGACACCACCAGCGTGGCCGAGACCCGCAGCGAGCCCATCATCCGGACGTCCAGCATCGGCACCGGGGCCCGCCGCTCGACCAGCACCAGGGCGGTCAGCGACACCGCCGCCACCACCAGCGAGCCCACCACCACCGGGTCGTCGTACCCGGCCCGCCCGCCGACGGCGATCCCGTACACCAGGGTGCCCAGGCCGACGACGGACAGGAACTGGCCGCCGAGGTCGAGCGCCCGGTCCGGGACCTTGGTCTCCTTCACCGCGTACAGCGCCAGCGCCACCGTCGCCACGGCGATCGGCGTGTTCACGAGATAGACGGCCGGCCAGTCGAAACGGTCGAGCAGGGCGCCGCCGAGCAGCGGACCGACCGCGAGACCCACCCCGGACATGGACACCCAGATGGTGATGTAGCGCAGCATGCGCGGCAGGTCGACGAAGAAGGTCGTGGTGATGATGGCCAGCGACGTCGGCAGCACCAGCGCGCCGCCGATCCCGCTGATCGCCCGCCCCACCAGTACCTGCGCGAAACCGCTCGCCGTCGCGACCACGAGCGAACCGGCGGCGAGCGCCACCACACCGGTGACGAACACCCGGCGCCGGCCGAAGCGTTCGCCGAGCGCCCCGCCCGAGAGCACGCAGGCCGCCACGACCAGGGTGTACGTGCTCGACACCCAGCTCAGGTCGGCGGGCGGCACCTGCATGTCCACCTGGAGGGCGCGCAGGGTCGAGATCGCGGCCGTCACCTCGATGAAGGACATGAACAGGCCCAGACAGGCCACGGCCAGCACCAGCCTGCCGTGCTCGATCACCGGCTTCGCAGGCGTCCCGGCAGGCGCCTCGGCAGGCGTCCCGGCCGGCGTCCGGCCCACCGTGGTGCTCATCGGCCACCCTCCTTCGCAGCCAGCCGTGCCACCGCGTCGTCCCAGGCCACCGGCAGGTCGTCGCGGTCGACCGGATAGAAGACGAACACCGAACGGTCCATCACTTTCCGCAGCCGGCTGACGATCCGGGCGTGCGGGTCGGACCGGGAGAACCGGTCGAGGGACTCCTGGTCCGACCACGCGGACAGGGTCCAGAAGGTCTTCTTCATCGGTTCGGCCCGCAGCGAGGCACCGATCACCCCCGGCGCCGACCGCACCTGCTTCCAGACCACCAGCGACAGCAGGAAGAACTTCGGGACGTGGAGAAGGGAGGTGACCTGGAGCTTCGACGCCATGACCACGGCCTGGCCGGTGTCGGCTGGCGCGGCTCCGGCGGCGGCCCCGGGCATCCAGGGAATGGTGGGCATGGAGCTCTCTCCTCTACTACGGCATGCGACGCAGGACCAAGGCGGAACGACCCGCCTCTGACTAGAGGCGGACGCGCGGCGCATCCGGACACCACGGAAGGAGGAACTTCATATCGTGGGAACAGTTGGCTCGATTCCGCCCTGTGCGCAAGGACGTTCGGATCCGGACAGCTGCCCCCCGCCGCATCGGCCTTTCCGATGGGCGTCCGGGCATCCGCGATGCGCTGTTTGACCCCCGTGCCGCGCCCGACCTACGTTTCGAGCCGTGCCGGCCCGCCACCGCTGCCGCCGCCGACACCACCCCACCACCGGGTCTCGCACCCCACCGGGTCTCGCTCCCCGCCACCGCCGTCGCCGTGCGGGCGACAGCACGAAGTCCCGCCCCCACCAGAGGTGTCATCCCTCTGCGCTCCAGCCGCCGTCGCACCACGCGACCGGTTCCATGACCAACGCTCGAGCCGAAGGGCTGCCTGCCATGACCACCCGAGTCGCTGTCGTCGGTGCCGGCATATCCGGACTGTCCGCCGCCCACCACCTGCCGGACGACGTCGAAGTCACCGTGTACGAGAAGGACGACCGGCCCGGCGGCCACGCGCTGACCGTCGAGGTCGAGGAGGAGGACGGCCGCACGATCGGCATCGACACCGCCTTCGTGGTCTTCAACTCCCGTACGTACCCGCAGATCACGGCCTTCTTCGAGGAGATCGGCGCCCCTTCGCTCGACCACACGGGCGGCTTCGACTTCTTCGACCTCGACCGCGGCCTCGACTACGGGACGGCCGAATTCGAGCTCTCCGAGGAGGAGATCGCCCAGCGCTACCCGGCCGACTTCCTCACCCTGTGGCGGGACGCCGAACGCTTCCACCGCGAGGCCCCGCGCGACTTCCTGCGCAAGCGCACCGACATGGCGCTCGGCGAGTACCTGCGGCGGGGCGGCTACTCCGACGCCTTCAAGTACGGCTACGTGGTGCTGCTCGCCACCGCCGTCTGGTCGGTCCCCGCCGAACTCATCTGGGAAATGCCCGCGACGACCGTCATCGCCTTCTTCATGTCGCACGACCCCGGCGGTCTCGGCGGACGCACCGTCGCCTGGAAGACCGTCGCCGGCGGCAGCATCGAATACGTCCGCAGGGTCGTCGCCGGCATCAACGGCAAGGTGCGCACCTCCAGCCCGGTCACCCGCGTCCGCGAAGAGGCGGACGGCGTCGTCGTCGCCACCGCCGACGGCGAGGAGCGCTACGACTACGCCGTCCTCGCCTCCCACGCCGACCAGACCCTCGCGATGCTGGAACAGCCGAACGCCCGCCAGGCCGAGATCCTGGGCAAGGTCCGCTACAGCTCCACCAGCGCCGTCCTGCACACCGACCCGGCCGCCATGCCGCCCCACCGCGAGCGCTGGCAGAGCTGGAACTACGGGCTCAAGACGGTCGGCGGCCGCACCCGCACCTGGGTCGCGTACTACATGAACTCGCTCCAGGGCTTCACCGCGAACAAGGACTACTTCGTCACGCTCGACTCCCCGATCGTCCCGCGCGACGAGTTCGTCATCCGCGAACTGCCCTTCACCCACCCGATCATCGACCTCGACGTCCGCACGATGCAGCGCACCATCTACGACGTCAACGAGACCGGCCGGATCAAGCTCGCCGGCTCGTACTTCCACTCCCCGAAGATCGGCCACGACCTGATCGGGTCCCACGAGGCCGGATTCGTCTCCGGACTCAAGGCCGCCGAGTCCATCGACCGCGACATCAACCCCCGCGCCGTCAAGAAGTGAATCGAGGTAGTCCCATGCAGACCGTCACCGCACCGGAAGCACAGGCCTGGCTGGTGGAGAAGCTCGCCGTCCGGCTCGGCGTCGAGCCCGCCGACATCGACGTCGACCGCTACTTCGACGAGTTCGACCTCGACTCGACCGAAGCCCTCATCCTCGCCGGCGAGCTGGAGAAATGGCTCGGCTTCGAGCTGGAGGCAACCGCGCTCTGGTACCACCCGACCGTCGCCGCGCTGTCCGAGCACATCGCCGAGGAGAGCGCGCGCAATGTCGCCGCGGCCTGACCCGACCGCCGCCCGTCCCGTCCTGCGGCTCCTGCGGGACGCGGACGGCCCGGCCGGCCGGCGGATCTGCGCCGTCCACCCGGGCGCGCTCGCGGCCGCCGAGTGGGAGACGCTCGCCGCGCGGCTGCCCGCGGACACCGCCCTGTACCTGCTCGACCTGGGCAACGTCCCCGAGTTCCTCACCGCCGCCCTCGACCCGCGGGCGCCTGCCGTCTCCATCGGGGACCTGGCCGCCCGCTGCCTGGACGAACTGGCGGCGGCACGGATCGACACCGGGCCGTTCACGCTCGCCGGCTGGTCCTTCGGCGGAGTCGTCGCCTACGAGATCGCCGCCCGCCTCGACGCGACCGGCCGGGGCGCGCTCCTGCGAGACCTCGTCCTGCTCGACAGCATCGCACCCGTCCCCGCCTTCAAGCGCACCGACGAACTGCTCGACGCGGCGATGCTCCTCGACTGGTTCGCGATGTACCTCGGCGCCAAACGCCGCAGCCCGTTCACCGTCGGCATCCCGCCCCTCGCCGTACCCGAGGACGGACTGCACCTGGTCCTCGACGCCGCCGTCGCCCAGGGCCTCCTGCCGGCCGATACGGAACTCGCCGGACTGCGCAAGCTGTACGCCGCCTACCAGGGTGGCCTGTCCCGCAACAACCGCTGCACCGCGCCCTACGAGCCGGGCCCGCTGGAACGGCCCCTCACCCTCGTCAAGCCGGAGCGCTCCCTGCTCCCCGCCGAGGGCGACCTCGGCTGGAGCGGCCTGAGCAGCCATCCCGTACGGCAGGTGGACGTCCCCGGCGACCACTACACGATGCTCCGTGACCCCGGGGCCGTGAACGCGCTCGTCGGCCTGCTGGCCGGCTCGGCCGTCGTCTGAACACCCGATCCAGGGGCCCAGCCCACCCGCCGCACTCGAACGAGAGGACCGTCGTGCACCACTCACGTCTGGCCGAGACACCCATCGCCATCGTCGGGTTGGCCGGCCTGTTCCCCCAGTCCCGCAACCTGCGCGAGTTCTGGCACAACATCGTCGAAGGAAACGACTGCATCGAAGACGTTCCGGCCGGCCACTGGAACCTCGACGACTATTACGATCCGGACCCCACCGCCGAGGACAAGACGTACGCCCGGCGCGGCGGATTCCTGCCCGAGATCGCCTTCAACCCGATGGAATTCGGCCTGCCGCCCAACACGCTGGAGGTCACCGACATCCTCCAGCTCCTCTCGCTGACCGTCGCACGCGACGTCCTGCGCGACGCGGGCACCGAGGACTCCGGCTGGTACGACCCCTCGCGCACCGGCGTCATCCTCGGCGTCACCGGCGCCAACTCCCTGACCCAGCCGCTCTCCGCACGCCTGCAGACCCCCATCCTGAAGGAGGTCGTCCGCAGCGTCGGCCTCAGCGAGGCGGAGGCGGACGAGGTCGCCGAGCGCTTCAAGAAGGCCTACATCCCGTGGGAGGAGAACTCCTTCCCCGGCATGCTCGGCAACGTCGTCGCCGGACGCATCGCCAACCGCTTCGACCTCGGCGGAACCAACTGCACCGTGGACGCGGCCTGCGCCAGCGCCCTCGCGGCGGTCAAGCTCGCCGTGAGCGAGCTGGTCGAGGGCCGCGCCGACCTGATGATCACCGGCGGCTGCGACGCCGAGAACACGATCCTCATGTACATGTGCTTCAGCAAGACCCCGGCCTTCTCCAAGACGCAGATGATCAGGCCCTTCGACGAATCCGCCGACGGAACGCTGATCGGCGAGGGCATCGGCATGCTCGCCCTCAAGCGCCTCGCCGACGCCGAGCGCGACGGCGACCGCATCTACTCCGTCCTGCGCGGCATCGGAACCTCCAGCGACGGCCGCTTCAAGAGCATCTACGCCCCGCGCGCGCAGGGCCAGCAGCTCGCCCTGCGCCGGGCGTACGAGGACGCGGACGTCGCCGCCGGATCCATCGAGCTCTTCGAGGCACACGGCACGGGCACCGCCGTCGGGGACCACACCGAGCTGTCCGCCCTCGGATCCTTCGTCGCCGAGGAGCAGGACGAGCGCGGCTACGCCGCCATCGGCAGCGTCAAGTCCCAGATCGGGCACACCAAGGCGGCCGCGGGCGCGGCCGGGCTGATCAAGCTCGCGCTCTCCCTGCACCAGAAGGTCCTGCCGCCCACCATCAACGTCGAGAAGCCCAGCAAGTCCGTCGACCCGGAGCACACCCCCTTCTACGTCAACTCCCAGGCACGCCCCTGGATCGCCGACCCCGGCCGCGGCAAGCGCCGGGCGGCCGTGTCCTCCTTCGGCTTCGGCGGCACCAACTTCCACATGGTCCTGGAGGAGTACGACGCCGCCGGCGGCAAGGTGCTCGGCCCCGTGGCCCGCACCGGCCTGTGGCACGCGGCCGACCCCGAGGCCCTCGCCCGCCGCCTGGAGCAGGGCGCCGCCCCCGACCCCCTCGGCCGCATCCCCGCCGGCGACGCCCGCATCGGCATCGCGGCCCGCTCGGACGCGGAGTTCGACGCACTGCGCTCCACCGCCGTAGGGCTGCTGCGCGCCAAGCCCGGCGCGGAGGCCTGGCAGCACCCCAAGGGGATCACCTACCGCCGCTCCGCGCTCCCCGCCGGTACCAAGACCGCCGCGGTCTTCGCCGGCCAGGGCAGCCAGTACACCGGCATGGGCCGCCGGGCCGCGCTCGCCGTGCCGCCCGTGCTCGCCGCGTACGACCGGGCGAACCGGCTCACGGGCGGAGCCCGGACTCTCGGCCGGGTCGTGTTCCCGGCGCCCGCGTTCGACGAGGCCACCCGTACGGCCCAGGAGGAGACGCTGCGCCGCACCGAGTTCGCGCAGCCCGCGATCGGCGCCCTGTCCGCCGGACAGTTCGCCTGGTTCCGCGAGCTCGGCTTCGCCCCGGAGGGCGTGATCGGCCACTCCTTCGGCGAGCTGACTGCCCTGTGGGCGGCCGGAGCGCTGGACGACGCCGGATTCGCCGAGCTGGCCCGGGCCCGCGGACTGGCGATGGCGCCGCCCGCACAGGCCTCCGCCGACTTCGACCCCGGCGCCATGGCCGCGGTGCGCGGCGAGCTGAAGGCCGTCGAGGCCCTCATCGCCGGCTACCGGGACGTGTCCGTCTGCAACATCAACGCGCCCGGCCAGATCGTGGTCGGCGGCCCGACCGCCGAGATCGACCGTCTCGTCGCGGACGCCGCCTCCGGCGGACAGGTCCCCGCCAAGCGGCTCCCCGTCTCGGCGGCGTTCCACACCCGGTTCGTCGCCCACGCGGCCGAAGCCTTCCGCGAGGCCGTCGAACGCGTCGACCTCGCCGCACCCCGGATACCCGTGTACGCGAACACCCCGGGCGCGTCCTACGGCACGGACACGGCGGCCGGCCGGCGCACCCTCGTCGACCAGCTGCTGCGTCCGGTCGCCTTCGCCGACCGCATCGAGGAGATGTACGCGGACGGCTTCCGCGTCTTCGTCGAGTTCGGACCCAAGCGGGTCCTCTCGGACCTCGTGGGCAAGGTCCTCGAAGGCCGTGAGGGCGTCGTGACCATCGCCGTCGACGGCGGCCCGGCCAAGGACAGCGAGATCGCGCTCAAGTACGCCGCGATCGAACTGGCCGTGCTCGGCCTCCCGGTCTCGGGCATCGACGACCACACCGCCGAGGTGGTCACGGCGCCGGCGGGCAAGGGCATGGCCATCCCGCTGCGCGGCATCAACTACGTCACCGACGCCCGGCGCGCGGCGTACAGGGAGTCCCTGGCCGAGCCCGTCACGCGGGCCGGAACCGAGTCCCGCCAGGGTCCGGCTCCGGCTCTGGCTCCGGCGCCGAGCACGCCGCCCGCGCCCGCGGCGGCACCGGTCGAGGCCGGCGCCGAGGCCGGGGGTCTCGACGAGATCGCCCGCGAAGGGCTCGGCCTCCAGGCCGAGATCCTCGACGCGCACGCCGCAACGATCCGCGAGGCCGTCGAGACCCTGGAGGCCTCGGTCCGCTCCGGCACCCACCCCGACGCGAACGCGGCGCTGCGCCTCATCGAGCAGCACGGCGCCTCGATCACGACGGCGCACGACCGGGCGACGCGGCTCCTGATCGAGGCGCTGAAGGGAGACGGACAGCAGCCGGCGAAGACCCCGGCGCCCGCCCCTGCTCCCGCCGCGGTGGCGGAGGTTCCGGTGGCCGAGGTCCCCGCTGCCGCACCTGCTGCCCCTGCCGCACCTGCCGCTTCGGCCGGGGTCGATCCGGCGGTGCTGGAGGCGCTGCTGGAGGTGGTGGCGGAGAAGACCGGTTATCCGGTGGAGATGCTGGAACCCGGTATGGATGTCGAGGCGGACCTCGGTATCGATTCGATCAAGCGGGTTCAGATCATGGGTGCGTTGCAGGAGCGTTTCCCGGTGTCGGGTGACGTGGATCCGGAGCGCATGGCCGAGTTGCGGACCTTGGACGACATCGCGGGCTTCCTGGCTGAGGCGTCGGG
>NZ_LFML01000162.1:0-7668 GCF_001044425.1 Streptomyces roseus | reverse complement strand
AGGAGCGTTTCCCGGTGTCGGGTGACGTGGACCCGGAGCGCATGGCCGAGCTGCGGACCCTGGACGACATCGCCGGCTTCCTCGCCGAAGCGTCGTCCACGTCCACCCCGGCCCCGGCCGCTGCTCCCGTCCCGGTGGCCGAGGTTCCCGCTCCCGTTCCGTCCGCCGAGGTCGACGCAGCCGTGCTGGAGGCGCTGCTCGAAGTGGTGGCGGAGAAGACCGGGTATCCGGTGGAGATGCTGGAACCCGGTATGGATGTCGAGGCGGACCTCGGTATCGATTCGATCAAGCGGGTTCAGATCATGGGTGCGTTGCAGGAGCGTTTCCCGGTGTCGGGTGACGTGGACCCGGAGCGCATGGCCGAGCTGCGGACCTTGGACGACATCGCCGGCTTCCTCGCCGAAGCGTCGTCCACGTCCACCCCGGCCCCGGCCGCTGCTCCCGTCCCGGTGGCCGAGGTTCCCGCTCCCGTTCCGTCCGCCGAGGTCGACGCAGCCGTGCTGGAGGCGCTGCTCGAAGTGGTGGCGGAGAAGACCGGGTATCCGGTGGAGATGCTGGAACCCGGTATGGATGTCGAGGCGGACCTCGGTATCGATTCGATCAAGCGGGTTCAGATCATGGGTGCGTTGCAGGAGCGTTTCCCGGTGTCGGGTGACGTGGACCCGGAGCGCATGGCCGAGCTGCGGACCCTGGACGACATCGCCGGCTTCCTCGCCGAGGCATCCGGGGCGTCCGCCCCCGCCCCGGCGACGGCTCCCGCAGCGGAGGCTCCCCTGGTCGTCACGTACCCCGAGGCGAACGGCGTGGGACGGACCTTCGCGGCCGTACGCGAGCTGCCCGCGCCCTGCCGCGTGGTGGGAGCGTACGCCGACCGCCGGACCGCGCTCGTCCTGGACGACGGTTCGAAGCTGACCCGCGCTCTGGTCGACGGACTCGGCGCCGACGGCTGGCAGGTCGACGTCCTCGGACTGCCCGGCGCCGCCGCGTTCTCCGGACGGGCCGACTCCGTCCGGTCTCTCCGTACCTGGGACGAGGACGAACTCGCCGCGGCCGTCACGGCCGAGCGGCTCGACCTCGTCGTGCAGATGGCCGCCGAGGGCGGACGGGAGTGGGCCGACGGGTTCCGCCGCCTGGCGCACACCGTCCTCGTGGCCAAGCGGACCCAGGCTCCCCTGAAGGCCGCGGCCGCGGCCGGCGGCAGGGCCGCGTTCGTCGCGGTGACCCGGCTGGACGGGGCGAACGGCTACCGCGGCAGCGGTGGCGGGGCGGCCCTGCTGGGTGGCGTGAGCGGTCTCGTCAAGACCCTCGCCATCGAGGTACCGGCCCTGTTCACCCGGACCGTCGACCTCGCCCCCGGCCTGGACGACCGCACCGCCGTGACCCGCTTCCTGGACGAGATCCACGACGTGTCGACCGACACCGCCGACGTGGGCCACGACGCGGAGGGCCGACGGACCGTCGTACCGTCCGCCGAGCCGCCCGCCGGCCACGTGACGGCCGTACCGGAGATCGGCGCACAGGACCTGCTCGTCGTCACGGGAGGCGCCCGCGGCATCACGGCGGACTGCCTCCAGGCGCTCGTGGAGGCCCGTCCCGCGGGTCTGCTCCTCCTCGGACGCAGCCAGGTGGGCGCCGAACCCGAGTGGGCGCGGGGCCTGGAGGGCGCGGCGCTCAAGGGCGCCATCGTCAAGAGGATCACCGGCGCGGGGGAGAAGCCCACCCCGCGCGGCGTGGAGGCGGTCTACCGCGAGGTGACCGGCAGCCGTGACGTCCGGGACAACCTCGACCGGCTGCGGGCGACCGGCGCGGACGTCGAGTACCTGGTGGTCGACATCACCGACGCCGCCGCGGTCCGCGCCGCCCTCGCACCGTACGCGGCGCGCGTCACCGGCGTCGTGCACGGCGCGGGCGTCCTGGCCGACCGGCTGATCTGCGACAAGACGCCGGAGGAGATCGAGCGCGTCCTCGGCACGAAGATCGTCGGCCTGGGCCACGTACTGGACGCCCTCCGCGGCACGGCCGACCTGCGCCACCTGGTGTTCTTCTCCTCGGTCGCCGGGTTCTTCGGGAACCGGGGCCAGTCGGACTACGCCGTGGCGAACGAGGCCCTCAACCGGCTCGCCGTACGCCTCCGGCACGAGCTCCCCTCGGCCCGGGTGACCTCCGTCAACTGGGGTGCGTGGGACGGCGGGATGGTCACCGACGACCTGCGCGCCATGTTCGCCTCGCGCGGTGTGGTGCTGGTGCCGGTCGCGACCGGGGCCGGCATGTTCGCCGAACAGTTCACGGCCGCGCGCGGCCAGGACACGGTCATCGTCGCCGGCCCGCTGACCCCGCTCTCCGCGCCGGCCGCGGCCGACGCGTACGCCCCGGCCTCACTGCTGATCGACCGTACGCTCGCCGACATCGCCGCCGAGCCCGTGCTCGCCGACCACGCGATCGACGGCAAGCGGGTGCTGCCCGCCACCGCCGCGCTGGGCGCGCTGGTCAACGCGACGGAGCGGGTGACCGGGCAGCCGGTGACCGAGGTGTCCGCGTTCAAGGTCTTCAAGGGCCTGGTGATGGACGCGGCCGAAGGCCCGGCGGCCTCGCGGCTGAGACTGTTCATCGAGCCCGGACCGGCCGCCCGCCCCGACTCCGTCGAGGTGCTGGCCTCCGCGGTGGACGACGCCGGACAGAGCAGGCCTTCGTACGGAGCCAGGCTCGCCACGGTCGCGCACACCGCGCCCGCGGACCGTACGGACCTCGCCCGTGCCGCCCGTGAGGCGACCCGCACGGACGCCGCCCCCTTCTACCGGGACGGCACGCTCTTCCACGGCCCCGCGCTCCGCGGTCTGCGCTCGGTCCTCGTCTCCGAGGAGCGGCTGCTGCTGCTCGCCGCCCGCCTCGACGACGGGCGGCCGGCGCGCGGGGCGTACCACGGGCGGTTCCACAGCCCCGTCCTGGCCGATCTGCTGCTCCAGTCCGCGCTGGTGTGGGTGCGGCGCTTCCGCAACCGGGCCTGCCTGCCGATGGAGGTCGCGAGCGTCCGCTTCCACGCGGAGCTCCCCGCCGACCAGGAGTTCCTGATCGCCGTGGAGAACGTGGTCGCCGGACCGGGCGGCGTCTCCTGCTCGGTCACCGCCCTCGACCGCGAGGGCCGCGTGCTCCAGGTCCTGGACGGCGTCTCGCTCGTGGAAGACCCGCAGCTGGAAGGCAAGTTCGGGGCGATCGAGCGCACCGGCACCGCGCCCGTCGCCGTCTGACCCCCTCGGACGCGGGTCCGGGCCCGGATCCTGCCGGGCCCGGGCCCGGACCCGCGCCCACGGGATGACCGGTCGCGCTCCGATCCCCGGCTCCGAATCCCGGCTCCCCACCCCCACCCCCACCCCCGAACCCGACTCCCGAACCGATCCATTCGGACACCCGGAGGCTGACCCCACCATGGGCAAGTACGCGATCGTCGGCCTGGCCTGCCTCTTTCCGGGGGCGGGAACACCCGACGCCTACTGGCGCAACCTGATCGGCGGCGTGGACTCGCGCACCGACGGGGACGACCGGATCTTCGGGCACGCCCCGCAGACCCGGGAGACCGACCCGCAGGACAGGCACCGCATCTACTGCACCCGGGGCGGATTCCTGCGTACGTACGACGAGAACTCCACCGGTGCCGAAGGCTTCGATCCGGAGGGCTACCTCCTCCCTTCCGACTACCTGGCCGGCCTGGACCGCTCGTTCCACTGGGCGCTCCGGGTGGCCGGGGACGCACTGGCCGACGCGGGACATCCCCCGACCGCGCCCGGCCGGCAAGGCCGGAGGACCGGGGTGGTGTTCGGGAACTACCCGTTCCCCACCCCGGCCTCCGGACGGTTCGCCGGTGAGTTCTGGGACTCGGCCGTGGCCCGGGGCCTCGCGGACGCCGGACTGCCCGTCCCCGGCGAGGCGGCCCGGTCCGGCGGCGCGCCCGAGCCCGGCGCGGTCACCGCGCACAACCTCTGGGCCGGCGGCATGCCGGCCCGCGTCGTGGCGGCCGCCCTCGGTCTGGAGGGCCCGAGGTTCACCCTCGACGCCGCCTGCTCCTCCGCCCTGTACGCGCTGAAGCTGGCCTGCGCGCACCTGGAGACCGGACGCGCGGACCTCATGCTCGCCGGCGGGGTCTGCGCACCCGATCCGACCGTGATCCACCTCTCCTTCTCCGACCTGAGGGCCTACCCGCAGGACGGCTTCAGCCAGCCCTTCGACGCCCGCTCCCGAGGCATCGTGACCGGGCAGGGGGCCGCGATGATCGCGGTCAAGCGGCTCGCCGACGCACGCCGCGACGGCGACCGCATCCACGCCGTCATCGACGCCCTCGCCCTGACCAACGACGGCCCCGGCAAGCACCTCCTCGCGCCCAACGAGGCCGGGCAGCTCGCCGCGTACGACCTCGCCTACCGCGAGGCGGGCGTCGACCCGTCCGCGATCCAGTACCTGGAGTGCCACGCCACCGGGACCCCGCTCGGCGACACCACCGAACTGGCCGGGGCCGAGGCCTTCTTCGGCCGCGGCCCGCTGCTGGGGTCGGTCAAGGCCAACATCGGCCACCTGCTGACGGTGGCCGGCATGTCCAGCCTCCTCAAGGTCGTGCTGTCCCTGTCGCACGGCGTCATACCGCCGACCATCGGCGTGGAGCGCCCGCTGCCCGAGACGATCGCCGACCGGGTCGTGCGCGAGGCCGTGGACTGGCCCGACCCGGCCCCCGGCGCCCCCCGCCGGGCGGGTGTCTCCGCCTTCGGATTCGGCGGTACGAACGCCCACGTCGTGCTGTCGGCACCGGAGGCCGGGGCCGCCGAACCCGCCGGGGCGACGGGGTCGCCCGCGGCCACCGCGGCCACCGGGGCCGCCGCGGCCACCGGGGCCGCCGCGGCCACCGCGGCCACCGCGGCGACCGGGGCCGCCGAGCCGCCGCCGCTCGCCGTCATCGGCATGGGCGCCCACTTCGGCTCCCACGCCACCCTCGACGCCTTCGAGCGCGCGGGGTACGAGGGGCTGGACGCGGTGAGGGACCTGCCCGAACAGCGCTGGCGCGGCTTCGAGACCGTCGAGAACGGCCCCCTGGACCGGGCCGGCCTCGGCGGCGGCGCGGCCCCCCGCGCCGCCTACATCGAGGACTTCGAGGTCGACACCACCTCGTACCGCATCCCGCCCAAGGACCTCGACCACTTCAACCAGCAGCAGCTGCTGATGATGCGCGTCGCCGACGAGGCGCTGCGCGACGCCGGGTACGAGCGCAAGCGCCCCGGCGCCGCCGCGGCCGGCTCCGGCCCCCGCCGCATCGGCGTGGTCATCGGCATGGAGATGGAGCCCAGCGCGCACGGCCACGGCTCCCGCTACGAACTGGGCCGCAAGCTCGCCGAGTGGTGCCGGGCCGCGGGCGTCGAGCCCTCCCCGGAGCAGCTGGCGGCCCTCACCCGCGCCGCGCGCGACGGCGTCCACGACTCCATCGAGCCCAACGAGGTCCTCAGCTACATCGGCAACATCATGGCCAGCCGGGTCTCCTCCCTGTGGAACCTCACCGGCCCGTCCTTCACGCTGTCCTCCGACAGCGCGGTCGGCGTCGAAGCCCTTGACGTGGCCCGGCTGCTGCTGCTCGACCCCACCATCGAGGCCGTGCTCGTCGGCGCCGTCGACCTGGCCGCCGGACCGGAGAACACCCTGGCGCGCGAGCTGCTCGAACCGGGAACCGTCCGTGACGGGCTGCGAGTCCTCGGCGAGGGCGCCGGCGCCGTCGTCGTCACCCGGCCGGAGGCGGTACCGCAGGGACAGCGGGTGTACGCCACGGTCGAGGCGATCGCCGTGCACCACGCTCCGGACGTCACCCCCGCCGTGCGCGGCGAACTCGTGGAACGGGCCGCCCAGGACGCGCTCGCCGCGGCCGGTCTGGGCCCGGCGGACGTCGAACTGGTGGAGGCCGGCGGCGGTCAGGCGGCCGAGGTCGACGCCCTCGCCCGGGTCTGGACCGCGGACCGGGCGGGCGGAGAGCTGCGTACGGCCCTGTCCTCTGTGCGTGCGGCCGTCGGCGACACGGGATGCGCCTCCGGGCTCGCCGGGCTCATCCGGGCCGCGCTCTGCCTGCACCACGCCTACTTCCCCGTTGCCCCGGAGAAGGCCTGGGCCGGCGCGCCCGAGGGCTCGGCCTTCTTCCTGGCCGCCGATTCCCGGCCCTGGCTGCGCGCCCACCGCGACGGCCGGCGCGCCGCCTCCGTCAGCGTCGTCGGCACGGCCGGCAGCCACGCCCACCTCGTGCTCACGGGTGGTCAGGTCCGCGGCGAGATCACCGAGGCCGACTGGAGCCGCTCCGGTGGGAGCCTGGTCGTACCGGTCGCCGCCGATGACTTCGACGGACTGCTGGAGCGGCTGGCCCGGCTGCGCACGGCGGTCACCGACGGCGGGGCGACCCCCGACTGGTGGGCGGAGTTCGCCGACCGGCCCGCCGACTTCAAGGCCGTGCTGGTGGCCGACGACCCGGCCGGACTCGTACGCCAGATCGACCAGGCGCTGAAGGACCTGCCCGGCGTGTGGCGGTCGGGCGGCGAATGGTCCTCCCCCTCGGGCAGCTGCTTCACCGCGCGGCCCCTGGGTCCCGGCGCCAAGGTCGCCCTGGTCTTCCCCGGGGCCTTCAACTCGTACCTGGGGCTCGGTCGTTCGATGTTCCGGGCCTTCCCCGGACTGCTGCCCCGCTTCGAGGCCCAGGCCGAACGCCCCGCCGAACTCCTGCGCGGCGCGGCCCTCTACCCCCGTTCGCGCGAGCCGCTGGGCCGGCGCGAGCTGATGGGGCTCGAAGGCGCGCTGGTCGAGGACATCCCGCTGATGCTGGCGGCCGGCACGAGCTACGCCCTGCTCTCCACCGACCTGGTGCGGGAGGTGCTGGGCGTGCCGGTGGACGGCGCCTTCGGCTACAGCCTGGGGGAGAGCAGCATGCTCTTCGCCACCGGCGGCTGGGTGAAGAGCGCGCGCGGCGACGAGAAGATCAGTGCCTCGCCGCTCTTCGACGACATGCTGCGCGGACCCAAGCGGACCGTGCGCGCGCTGTGGGGCCTGGGCGACGAGATCCCGGACGCGCAGGTATGGGCCACGCACGTGCTGCTCGCGCCGGCCGAGGACGTACGGGCGGCCCTGCCGCGCTACGAGCGGGTGTTCATCACCCACGTCAACACTCCGCAGGAGACGGTGGTCGCGGGCGATCCCGGACAGTGCCGCGACCTGATCGCAGAGCTGGCGTGCCGCAGCGCCCGCTCGCCGGCCAACCACGTCATGCACTGCCCCGTGGTGGACGGCGTCCTGACCGACCTCGCCGACCTCAACCGCTACCCGACCGGTGACGTGGGGGACCTCGTCCTCTACAGCAGCCGCCACTACGCGCCGGTCACGGACTTCGACGCGGACGCGGTGGCGGGGAACATCGCCGTGACGCTGCGCGAGACCGTGGACTTCCCGCGGCTGGTACGGCGCGCCCACGACGACGGGTACCGCTGCTTCATCGAGGTCGGCCCCAGCAGCACCTGCGCGCGCTGGATCCACGAGACCCTGGCCGGGGAGCCGCACCTGGCGGTGTCGGTCGACCGGCGGGGCGCCCGGGGGGCGACGGACATCGCCCGCCTCGCCGCCCGCCTCGCCGCCCACGGCATCCCCGTGGACCTCGCGGCCTTC
>NZ_LFML01000023.1 GCF_001044425.1 Streptomyces roseus | reverse complement strand
GGACGTCCCCGCGTCACCCCCGCCCCGCGTACATCCTCGCGATCACGTCCTCGATGTCCGGCTCCCGCACCGACAGGTCCAGCAGCGGATACCGCGCCGCCACCTCCGCCACCAAAGGGGCCGCCGAGGCCCCCGCCGGGAACGCCAGCCACTGCCGCGGCCCGTCCACCTTCACCACCCGCGCCCCCGCCACGCTGATCTCCGGAAGCTCCCGCTCCAGATCCACCACCAGCGTCCGCTCGCCGCCGCCCTCGCCCATGGCGTGCAGACCGGCCAGCGCCCCGTCGTACATCAGCCGCCCGTGATCGATGACCATCACCCGCTCGCACAGCTGCTCGATGTCCTGGAGGTCGTGCGTCGTGAGCAGCACCGTCGTCCCGAGCTCCGCGTTCAGCTGTCGCAGGAAGGCCCGTACCTTCGCCTTGCTCACCACGTCGAGCCCGATCGTCGGCTCGTCCAGGTACAGCACGTCCGGATCGTGCAGCAGCGCCGCCGCGATGTCCCCGCGCATCCGCTGCCCCAGCGAGAGCTGGCGCACCGGTACGTCCAGCAGCTCGGCCAGGTCGAGGCGGTCCACGCACCGCTCCAGGTTCGCCTTGAACCGCGCCTCGGGGATCCGGTACAGGCGCCGCATCAGCCCGTACGAGTCCTTCAGCGGCAGGTCCCACCACAGCGTGGTCCGCTGCCCGAACACCACCCCGATCCGGTGCGCCAGGCGCATTCGCTCCCGCGCCGGGTCGATGCCCGCGACCCGCAGCCGGCCACCGCTCGGGGTGAGGATGCCGGTCAGCATCTTGATCGTGGTCGACTTCCCGGCGCCATTGGGCCCGATGTAGCCGACCACCTCCCCCCGCGCCACCTCGAAGCTGATCCCGTCCACGGCCTTGACCTGCCGTTTCTCCCGCCGCATCAGACCCACCCGGCGCCGTACGCCGAAGACCTTCTCGACCCCGTCCAGCTCGATCAGCGCATCGCTTCCCATACCGCCCTCAGCTCCCCGTACTCCGGTACGAACGCAGTCCCGCGCGCCACGCCAGCGACGCGGGTACGAACACCAACACCGCCACCAGCGGGCTCACGAACGCCACCCACCCCGGCAGCCCCAGCGGATACGGCCGCCCCAGCACGTACAGGGCAGGCAGCCAGTTCACGAAGGCCAGCGGCACGACGAACGTGACCCCGCGCAGCAGGTCCTTCGCGAACACCGTCGGCGGGTACTGGAGCATCGTGTTCCCGCCGTACGTGAAGGAGTTCTGCACCTCCGCCGCGTCCCCGGCGACGAACTGGAAGGCCGCACCGGTCACCATCACCGCCCCGAAGATCGCCGCGCCGGCCAGCACCATCACGGGCACCAGCAGCACCTTCCCGGCCGTCCACGCCACGCCCAGCTCCGAGACCGCCCAGCACAGCACCGCCAGCCCCTGCCCGATCCGCCCCAGCCGGCGCAGCGCGAAGCGGTCGGCGGCGACCTGCGCGAGCACCGGGACCGGGCGCACCAGCATGGTGTCGAGCGAGCCGTCGCGGATCCGGACGCCGATCCGGTCCGTATTGCCGAGGAGGAGGTCCGCCAGGCCCAGGGAGGCCGAGGAGGACCCGTACAGGAGGGCGATCTCGGGCAGCGTGAAACCGCCGAGCGCGTCCACGTGCGAGAACATGATCCAGATCGCCACGAAGTCGAGGAGGGTGATCGCCGCGTTCCCGAAGGTGGAGAGGAAGAACGAGGTCCGGTACGTCATCGTCGACCGGACCCACATCGCCACGATCAGCCCGTAGCCGCGCAGCCCCTCCACGGCCCTGTTCCGTACCGGCACGTCCACCGGCGCCATGTCCCCCGGCGGCGCGCCCGGGACCGGTGGTCGCCTTCGGGTAGCCGCCGGTCCCGCGGACCTCCCCCGAGCGAGGGCCGCCTCCACCGCCTCTGCCTCAGCCACCCTGGACGACCACCTTCCGTGTCGCGGCCGACTGCAACAGCCGCCCCGCGCCCAGCAGTACGAGCGCCCACGCCGACTGGAAGCCCAGCGCCCGCACCGCGCTCCCCGCGCCCGCGTGCACGCCCATCAGCACGTCCAGCGGCACCTGGATCATCGCCGCCCACGGCAGCACGCGGACGAACTCCCCGAACCCGCCCGGGAACACCGTCAGCGGCAGCAGCATCCCGGAGAAGAACACCGTGGCGACGACGGCCACCAGGTTGATCCCGGCCCCGTCCATCAGCCAGAACGCCGCCAGCCCCAGCAGGTACCGCACCCCGAAGCTGACCAGCAGCGCGAACAGCACCGACACGGCGAACAGCAGCCACCGCACCGGGTCGGCGGGCAGGGCCAGCCGGAAGGCCAGCGCCCCCGCCAGCAGGGGCACGACCCCGCGCCCCAACAACTGGAAGCCCGCCCTCCCCAGATCGGCGGCGAGCCACCACAGCTGGAGGTCGGCCGGCCGGTACAGGTCGACGGCGATGTCACCCGTACGGATGCGCTCCTGCATCTCCTCCTGGAACCCGCCGCCGATGAGCGCGCCCGCGGCGAGCAGCGACTGGCTCACCCAGACGAATGTCAGCGCCTGCGCCTGGTCGTAGCCGCCGAGCCCCGGCCGCTCGTCCCACAGCGCGACGTACGTGTACGCGAGGACGAAGCCGAAGACGGTGTTGGTGAACACCCCAGCGGCCGTCGCCGTCCCGTAGGTGGCGTAGCGCCGGAACCCGCCGGCCGCGACGGCCGGATAGAGCCGCGCTCCGCGTGCCACTGCGGCTGCCGCTGCGGCCGCCGCCGCGGCCGCGGTGGTGCGAGCCGTTGCCTGGCGCACCGTATCCCTCCGTTTTCCCGGTCGTTCCTACGTCGGCCAAAGCGCGCGAGCTTAGTGCGGAGGGGCGATCCACGCGACCGCTTTACGCCCGTCCGACGCGGAACGAGCGGCCAATCGGGTAGACAGCATGGGGTACAGACGTGGATATTTCGTACGGCGTCGAGGAGTCCTGGCGATGAGCGACCAGTCACCACCACCGGGCTGGACGCCTCGCGACCCGGACTCCCCGGCGGGATCCTCGCCGGCACGCCGGCCCCGGCAGCCGCGGACGCCCCACGATGCACAGGGACCCCAGGACCCCCCGGGCCCGCGGACGCCGGCCGGCGACCGGCGCGCCCGCAGGGCCGCCAAGAAGGCCGAGCGGAAACGGAAGCGGACCGGCTGGCGCCGCCTGGTCCCCACCTGGCGCATGGTCCTGGCCACCGTCGTCCTGCTCGGCCTGCTGATCGTCGGCGCGTTCGTCGCCGGCTACCTGCTGGTCCACATCCCGCCCGCCAACGCCGCCGCGACCGCCCAGTCCAACCTGTACCTGTACGCCGACGGCTCCCAGCTCGCCCGCGACGGCGAGGTCAACCGCGTCAACGTCCCGCTCTCGCAGATCCCCCGCACCGTCCAGGAAGCCGTACTGGCCGCCGAGGACCGGGACTTCCACTCCGAACGGGCCGTCGACCCCAAGGCCATGATCCGCGCCGCCTGGAACACGGCGACCGGCAAGGGCACCCAGTCCGGCTCCACCATCACCCAGCAGTACGTCAAGAACTACTACCTGGGCCAGGAACAGACCATCAAGCGCAAGGTCAAGGAGTTCTTCATCGCGATCAAGCTCGGCCGCGAGAAGTCGAAGGACTACATCCTGGAGGGCTACCTCAACACCAGCTACTTCGGCCGCAACGCGTACGGCATCCAGGCCGCCGCCCAGGCCTACTACGGCAAGGACGTCGACAAACTCACCACCGCCGAGGGCGCGTACCTCGCCACCCTGCTCAACTCCCCCAGCGCCTTCGACGTCGTCGCCCACCCCCAGAGCCGCGAGCGCGCCCTCGCCCGCTGGAACTACGTACTCGACGGGATGGTCAAGAAGCAGTGGCTGCCGGCCGCCGAGCGGGCCGCCGTCCGCTTCCCCGAACCCGGCAAGGTCCGCCCGGCCGCCGGACTCTCGGGCCAGCGCGGCTATCTCGTCGAGGCCGTGAAGGACTACATCGTCGACCACAAGATCCTCGACGAGAAGACCCTCGCCGAGGGCGGCTACCGCATCACCACCACCATCGACAAGCGCCGGCAGAACGCGTTCGTCGAGGCCGTCGACGACAAGGTGGTCGGCAAGCTCGACCCCAAGGAGCGCACGGCCGACCGGGTCGTGCGGGCCGGCGGGGTCTCCATCGACCCCGCGACCGGCAAGGTCGTCGCCATGTACGGGGGCATCGACTACACCAAGCAGTACGTCAACAACGCGACCCGGCACGACTACCAGGTGGCCTCCACCTTCAAGCCGTTCGTGTTCGCCTCCGCCGTCCAGAACGACTCCCACACCCAGGACGGCCGCCCGATCACCCCCAACACCGTCTACAACGGGGACAACAAGCGCCGCGTGGTCGGCACCCGCACCCCGTACGCCCCCGAGAACGAGGGGCAGATCTCGTACGGGAACATCACCGTCAACACCGCCACCGACCTCTCCGTCAACGCCGTCTTCGCGCAGATGGTCGTCGACGTCGGCACCGCCAAGGTCAAGCAGACCGCGATCGACCTCGGCATCCCCGAGGACACCCCGAACTTCGACGCCGGGCCGGCCATGGCGCTGGGCACCATGCAGGCCAGCGTCCTGGACATGACCCAGGCCTACGCGACCCTCGCCGACCACGGCCGCCGCACCCCCTACACCCTCGTCGAGAAGATCGAGAAGGGCGACGGCGACGTCCCCCTGCCCGACCGCACCCCCCGGCAGGCCGTCAGCCGCGAAGCGGCCGACACCACCACGTCCATGCTGGTCAGCGTCGTCGACAACGGCACCGGTACGGCAGCCCTCGCCGCCGGGCACCCGGCCGCCGGCAAGACGGGCACCGCCGAACTGGACCGCTCCGCCTGGTTCGCGGCGTACACCCCGGACCTGGTCACGGTCGTGTCGATGATGGGCCAGGACCCCGACACGGGGGCCCTGGAATCCCTGTACGGGGCGCTCGGCGAGGCCCGGATCGGGGGCGGCGGGTACCCGGCGCGGATCTGGGCGCAGTACACGAAGGCGGCCCTGGAGAACAGCGACCCCCTGGACTTCGACCTCGATCTCCAGCCGGGCGCCGCCCCGTCCCCGCCGCCGTTCGTCCCGAGCAGCCCGGAGCCGCCGCAGGACGAGAACACCCCGCAGTCCCCGGCCCCGCCGAGCCGGCCGAACCGCCCGGGCCGGCCGACGCCGCCCACCGGCGGCCAGGACCAGGGCGGCCGCAGCCAGGGGCAGAACCAGGGCCAGAACCAGGGGCAGAACCAGGGCCAGACCACCGGGGGCCAGACCCCGGACGAGGACACCACCGCAGGTCAGAGCGACTCCGGCACCTCCGCCGGAACGAGCGCGGGGACCACCGCGGGCACCACGACGGGCTCGACGGCGGGCGCCCTGGGCGGCGTGACGGGCGGCCTGCGCAGCCGCCCGTCATCGCAGTACCTGGAGTAGCCGCCGCGGGAAGGGGCGGCCGGGATCAGTGACCCGAGGTCGCCTTCAGCCCCACCACGGCGACCAGCAGCAGGCAGATGAAGAAGATCCGCGCGGCGGTGACGGGCTCCCCCAGCACCGCCATGCCGAGCACCGCGGCCCCCGCGGCGCCGATGCCCACCCACACGCCGTAGGCGGTACCGATGGGCAGCGTCTTGGCGGCGTACGAGAGCAGCACCATACTGGCGATGATCCCGGCACCGGTGAACACGCTGGGCCACAGCCGGGTGAAGCCCTCCGTGAACTTCATGCCGATCGACCAGCCGACTTCGAGCAGACCGGCGACGAGAAGCAGAACCCAGGCCATGACAGGCACCTCCGGAACGAGAGCGAACGGGGGGCGTCGTCTTGTCGTCCAGCCACGGCTACCCGGTACGGCGCGTCTCGTCGGGGTTCCCCACCACCGTAGCAAAGCCCATGCGAAAGGGCCGGTGACACCGGTCACCGGCCCCTCGACGCCCGCATTCCGTTCGCGACGCCCGCCTACCGCTCGGTGTGGCCTACAGGTAGAGCCCGGTGGAGTCCTTGGACCCCTCCAGCCGCTCCGCGGCCACGGCGTGCAGGTCCCGCTCGCGCATCAGCACGTACGTGGCACCCCGCACCTCGACCTCGGCCCGGTCCTCCGGGTCGTACAGCACCCGGTCACCCGGCTCCACACTGCGCACGTTCTGCCCGACAGCGACCACCTCGGCCCAGGCCAGCCGCTTGCCCACGGCAGCGGTCGCCGGGATCAGGATGCCGCCGCCCGAGCGCCGCTCGCCCTCCGGCGAGTCGGACTTCACGAGCACACGGTCGTGCAGCATGCGGATGGGCAGCTTGTCGTGGGTGGTGGTGTTGGTGTCTTCGCTCACGCCACGAACCTACCCGCCCGCACCCCGCCCGTACGCCGCAGGGTCATCAGCGCTTGCGCCGCGCCGAGACCACGAGCAGGCCGATCACACCCACCGCGAGCAGGGCGACGGGCGCGATCCGCTCGTAGCGCGGAGTGCCGTCCTCGTGGCGCAGGCCGTCGCGCACGTCCGTCACGAGCCGGTTCACGGCGACGACGGCGCGCCCGGCCGTGTGGTCCACCGTCGAGAGGACCCTGGCCTTCGCGTCCCCGATGATCGTCTGCGGGTGCACGCGCACGCCGATCTCGTCGAGCGTCTCGGCGAGCTGTTCGCGGCGGCGGACGATGTCCGCCTCGATCTGTGCGGGGGTCCTGGCTTCGGGCACCGCGCTGCCTCCGTCGTCGTCGGGTCGGTCGGGTAGGGGGCGTAGCCCACCATGAACAGTCTGTCAGCTTAGTCTCGGACCGTACCGATCCCCTCCCGAGGAGACTGTTGACATGAGCGAGCGACTCCAGCCGGGCGACACCGCCCCCGCCTTCACCCTGCCCGACGCGGACGGCAACGAGGTCTCGCTCGCCGACCACAAGGGCCGCAAGGTGATCGTGTACTTCTACCCGGCGGCGCTGACCCCGGGCTGCACGAAGCAGGCCTGCGATTTCACGGACAACCTGTCGGTACTGGCCGAGGCCGGCTACGACGTGATCGGCGTGTCCCCGGACAAGCCGGAGAAGCTGGCGAAGTTCCGCGAGAAGGAGCACCTGTTGGTCACCCTGGTCGGCGACCCGGAGAAGCAGGTCCTGGAGGCGTACGGCGCGTACGGCGAGAAGAAGCTGTACGGCAAGACGGTGACCGGCGTCATCCGCTCGACGGTGATCGTGGACGAGGAGGGCAAGGTCGAACGCGCCCTCTACAACGTCAAGGCCACGGGCCACGTAGCCAAGATCATCAAGGACCTGGCCATCTAGGCCGCGTCGCTTCCGCGAGCCGCGGCCCGCACCCACCCGGTGCGGGCCGCTCCGCTCACCGGACGTAACCGCCCGCATATCGCCTCGTTAGGCCGTACGGGGCACGAACACGGTGCCGGACGAAGGGGGCGGCGATGGCGGTGCGCTACACACGGGAGCTGCTGGAGGAGGCGGCTCGGGCAACGACGAACTTCCACGACGCGGTGCGCTGGTGCGGGGGCGATCCCACACCGGGCACCAGGCGGTACGTACGCGCGAAGATGGTGGAGGCGGGCATCGACTTCTCGCACTTCCCGGCTCAGTGGGCGCGGCACTCGGAGGAACGGCTGCGCGAGCTGGTCGCGGCCTCGGCCTCCGTCCGGGAGGTGATCTCCCGCCTGGGCATCAGCCAGGTCGGAGGCAACCACACCCACATCGGCCGACGGATAGCGGCACTCGGCATCGACACCTCGCACTTCACGACAGCGGGGAAGCGGCGCCCGAAGGGATCCCTGGGGCCCGCGCTCGACCTGAGGGCACCGGAAGAGGGAAGGGTTCCGGGCGAACGGCTGCGCAGGGCGTTGCTCGCGTCCGGGGTGCCGGAGGAATGCGCGGAGTGCGGCGTCGGAGTGGAGTGGAACGGCAAGCCGCTGCGCCACGAGGTCGACCACGTCAACGGCGACTGGTGGGACAACCGCCCCGTAAATCTCCGGCTCATGTGCCCCAACTGCCATGCCACGACCGACACCTACCGCGGGCGGAAGCGGCGGCGGTCCGCATGAAGAACCCGCGGTACACACGCGAGCTGCTCGCCGCGAGCGCGCCGGACGCCACCGGCCTCGTGGATCTCATGCGCCGGCTAGGTGCCCCGCCGACCTGCGACCTTCGCACCTACCTCCGCAAACGGCTGGCCCACTACGGCATCGATACGTCGCACTTCGTCGACGAGCCGCTCCCCACCCGAATCCCGCAGGTCTACACGAAGGAGCGGCTGACGGAGGCAGCGGCACCTTCGCACAGCATCGCCGGCATGTTCGCCCACATGGGGATCGAGCCGTACGACAGCGCGTTCGGCCACGTCCGGAAGAAGCTCGACGAATTCGGCATCGACACCTCGCACTTCGCCACTCAGGTGCGCCGCGGAGACCGGCTGTTCCCGCGTGAGGAGATCACGCGCGCCGTCGCCGAGTCCCGAAGCATTGCGGGGGTGATGCGCGCGCTGGGCCATGGCGAGCGCAGCGGATCGGCCCGCGCGAAGGCGAGGCGGAGCATCGAGGAGTACGGGATATCCACGGACCACTTCACCGGGCAGGGGCATGCCGCGGGAAGCCGTTCACCTGCCCGCAAGCCGGCACCGGACGTCCTGCGACGCCTCGAAACCGGCTCGGGGCGTGAGAAGACCGCCGTGCTGCGCCGCGCCCTTGACGATCTCGACGTACCGCACGTGTGCGCCGCATGCGGAATCGGGGAGACATGGCGAGGGAGGCGGCTCGTTCTGGAAATCGATCACATCAATGGCGACCGGCTGGACAACCGCCGTGCGAACCTCCGCTACCTGTGCCCCTCCTGCCACAGCCAGACGGGAACGTTCGCGAAACGATCTCCCGGCACAACACGGGGACGAGCACAGTAAAGTAGCCGCGATGGGCCCGTACCCCAGCTGGCCAGAGGGCGCCGGTTTAGGTCCGGTGTGTCGTGGGTTCGAGTCCCACCGGGCCCACTCCGAGAAAGCCCCGTACGCGAGTGCTCGCGTACGGGGCCTTCGGCGTGGTCGGGGGGGGTCAGGCGACCAGGGCGCGGATGAAGGGGACCAGGGCCCTGAAGGCCTGGCCCCGGTGGGAGATGGCGTTCTTCTCCGCCGCGGTGAGTTCCGCGCAGGTGCGGGTGTCGCCCTCGACCTGGAGGATCGGGTCGTAGCCGAAGCCGCCCGTGCCCGCCGGGGCGTGGCGCAGGGTGCCCAGGAGGCGGCCCTCCACGACGCGTTCGGTGCCGTCCGGGAGGGCGAGGGCCGCCGCGCACGCGAAGTGGGCTCCGCGGTGCTCGTCGGCGATGTCCCCGAGCTGGGCCAGCAGCAGGTCCAGGTTGGCCCGGTCGTCGCCGTGCCTGCCCGCCCACCGCGCCGAGAAGATGCCGGGCGCGCCGTTCAGGACGTCCACGCACAGGCCCGAGTCGTCGGCGATCGCCGGCAGACCGGTGGCCTGCGCCAGGGCGTGCGCCTTGAGGAGGGCGTTCTCGGCGAAGGAGATGCCGGTCTCCTTGACGTCCGGGATCTGCGGGTACGCGTCCGCGCCGACCAGCTCGTGCGGCAGGCCGGCGTCGGACAGGATGGCGTGGAGCTCGGCGATTTTGCCCGCGTTGCGGGTGGCGAGGATCAGGCGGCTGGTCATGCCCACCATTATCCGGCCCCCTCCGGGCGGGTGACGGCTCAGCCCGGGGTGCAGACCTTCGACAGTTCCTTCGCCGCGTCGGCGACCGGCTGGATGTCGGGGGTGGTGTTGCCGTTCTCGATGGCCGTGCGGACGTTCTTGACCGCCGTGGTCATCGAGGAGACGGCCTTGCTCAGGTCGGCGTTGTCGGTCTGGTCGCCGACCTTCTTGAGGTTCGCCTCGATCTGGTTGAGCGCGTTCTGCGCGTCCTGCGGGCTGTTGCCGGCCTGGGAGACGGCCTGCTGGAGGTCGTTGGCCCCGTCGGTGATGGCCACGGCCGTGTTCGCGCAGTCCATCGCCGTCGAGATCGCGTCACAGGACGTCAGCGCCGGTACGGCGAGAGCCGCTGCGAGCACGACCGCCGCTATGCGGTGCTTCGGGTTCATGTTCGGATCTCCCAGTGGTCGACTACGGATGCATGGAGGTACGGAGGTACAGCGGTACGGATGCACGGAGGTACGGGTACGAGGACGGGCGCACGGCTTCGACACCGTGCGCCCGTACTCAGGGGGACGCGTCGGCGGCCCCCGCGGTTCTGTCCTTCGTCCTGCCGGTCAGAGCTGGAGCGCGCCCAGCTGGATGGCCTCCAGGTCGGCGCAGCCGCCGGCGGCCAGGTCCAGGAGGGCGTTGAGCTCCTTGCGGTCGAACGGCTCGCCCTCGGCGGTGCCCTGGACCTCGACGAAGCGGCCGTCGCCGGTGCAGACGACGTTCATGTCGGTCTCGGCGCGCACGTCCTCCTCGTAGCAGAGGTCGAGCAGCGGGACCCCGTCCACGATGCCGACGCTGACGGCGGCGACGGTGCCGGTGAGCGGCTTGCGGCCGGCCTTGATCAGCTTCTTCTGCTGGCCCCAGGCGACGGCGTCGGCCAGGGCCACATAGGCGCCGGTGATGGCGGCGGTGCGGGTGCCGCCGTCGGCCTGGAGGACGTCGCAGTCCAGGACGATGGTGTTCTCGCCCAGCGCCTTGTAGTCGATGACGGCGCGCAGGGAGCGGCCGATGAGGCGGGAGATCTCGTGGGTGCGGCCGCCGATCTTGCCGCGTACGGATTCGCGGTCGCCGCGGGTGTTGGTGGAGCGGGGCAGCATCGAGTACTCGGAGGTGACCCAGCCTTCGCCGCTCCCCTTGCGCCAGCGCGGGACGCCTTCGGTGAAGGAGGCGGTGCAGAAGACCTTGGTGTCACCGAAGGAGATGAGGACGGAGCCCTCGGCGTGCTTGCTCCATCCCCGTTCGATGGTGACCGGGCGGAGCTGTTCGGGCGTGCGGCCGTCGATGCGAGACATGCGTCCGAGCCTAGTGGGTGGCCGGGTGGGCGGGCGCCGGGTACGCGAAGACCCCGTCCGGGTGGGTCCGGTACGGGGTCTGGCGGAGGTGGGAGCGGGAGCTCAGCTCACATCATGTCTTCGATGTCGGCGGCGATCGGGTCGGCGTCGGTGCCGATGACGACCTGGACCGCGGTGCCCATCTTGACGACGCCGTGGGCGCCGGCGGCCTTCAGGGCGACCTCGTCGACGAGGTCGGGGTTGACGACCTCGGTGCGCAGGCGGGTGATGCAGCCCTCGACCTCTTCGATGTTCTCGATGCCGCCGAGCCCGGCGACGATCTTCTCAGCCTTGGTGGCCATGTTTTCTCCCTGAGTTCTACGAAGAACGACCTGCGCGGTTCGCTTCGTCACGGTAACGCACGGTTGGCCCATCTACGCGAGCGCATGACCGGGGTCTGCCGAATCATGACGATCAGCAGCAGCCTGCCCCGCAACTGGTCTACACCAGTGTGCCGCACGTGCTGCCCCTGCCAAAAACGGGCCGTTCAGGGAGGATGCCGATGAGTGCGAGCAGTGCCGCGGCCGCACCGCAGCCGAAGTGGTGGAACGGCCTGTTCCAGGGGCTGCAGAAGATGGGCCGCAGCCTCCAGCTGCCGATCGCGGTGCTGCCCGCGGCCGGCATCCTGAACCGGTTCGGCCAGCCGGACATGTTCGGCAAGGACGGCCTGGACTGGACGAACGTCGCCAAGGTGATGGCGGCCGCGGGCGCCGCGCTGCTCAACGCGGACCTGGGCCTGCCCCTCCTCTTCTGCGTCGGCGTCGCGATCGGCATGGCCAAGAAGGCGGACGGCTCGACGGCTCTGGCGGCGGTGGTCGGTTTCCTCGTCTACCGGAGCGTGCTGCGCGTCTTCCCCACGAGCTGCCCGGCCGGAACGAGGGACGTCGGGGGCGGCTGCCTGGGGCCGGACTTCACCTTCGCCGAGTACACCTTCCAGAACCCGGGGGTCTTCGGCGGCATCGTGATGGGCCTGCTGTCCGCCTGGTTCTGGCAGCGCTACCACCGGGTGAAGCTGGTGGACTGGCTCGGCTTCTTCAACGGCCGCCGGCTGGTCCCGATCATCATGACGTTCGTGGCGATCGCCTTCGCCGTGCTCTGCCTGCTGATCTGGCCGCCGGTCGGCGACGCGCTGGAGAGCTTCTCCGACTGGATGGTGGGCCTGGGCTCCTGGGGCTCCGGCATCTTCGGCATCGCGAACCGGGCGCTGCTGGTGATCGGCCTGCACCAGTTCCTGAACGTGCCGGTGTGGTTCCAGTTCGGCAGCTACACCACGCCGGACGGGCTGACGGTGCACGGCGACATCCCGATGTTCCTGAACGGCGACCCGGACGCCGGCCTGTTCCTGTCCGGCTTCTTCCCGATCATGATGTTCGCGCTTCCGGCGGCGGCGCTGGCGATCACGCACTGCGCGAAGCCGCAGCGGCGCAAGGAGGTCGGCGGTCTGATGCTGTCGGTCGCCCTGACGTCCTTCGTCACGGGCATCACGGAGCCGCTGGAGTACTCGTTCCTCTTCGTGGCGCCGGCGCTGTACGTGGTGCACGCCGTACTGACGGGCGTTTCCATGGCGGTGACGTGGGCGCTGGGGGTCCACGACGGGTTCAGTTTCTCGGCGGGGCTGATCGACTACGTCATCAACTGGAGCCTGGCGACCAAACCGTGGCTGATCATCCCGATCGGGCTGGGTTTCGCGATCGTGTACTACGCGGTCTTCCGCTTCGCGATCACGAAGTTCAACCTGCCGACCCCGGGCCGGGAGTCGGACGAGGAGATCGCGGCGATGGAGGCGGAGAACACGAAGGCGTAACGGACCCCGCTCGCGGAAGGCCCCCGGATCCACGGATCCAGGGGCCTTCCGCATGTGTGGTGTAGACCACAGGAAATCGAAGGTTCCTTATCTATCCCCGACCATGCTACAACTGGTCTACACCACCCATTGGTGTAGACCACGCAAGCCCGGTCCGGAGCTCGCGTACCCCCGTTTTGAGACGCCGCCATCCCCCGTTGCACCCGCTGGGCGGCGCCTTGCCTTCTGGAGGAACCTCATGTCCACAGCCACCGCTGCGGAAAAGAAGAAGGGCGCGGGCGTGATGGCCGTCATGCAGCGCATCGGCCGGAGCCTCATGCTCCCCGTTGCGGTGCTCCCGGCCGCCGCGCTGCTCGTCCGCCTCGGCGACAAGGACATGCTCGGCGACCCCTCGCTGCCGACGTTCCTGACCAAGATAGCCGGATACATGTCCGCCGGCGGTGGCGCGATCCTCGACAACATGGCGCTGCTCTTCGCCGTGGGCATCGCGATCGGCTTCGCCAAGAAGTCCGACGGTTCGACCGCGCTCGCCGCGGTCACCGGCTACCTGGTCTTCAAGAACGTGCTCGCCACGTTCACCGACTCGAACCTGCCGAAGGTCGCCAAGGCGGTCGACGGCAAGGTCGTCATGATCGAGGCCCCGGTCGACGCCAAGGTCCTCGGCGGTGTCGTCATGGGCATCGTGGTCGCCCTGATCTACCAGAAGTTCTACCGGACCAAGCTGCCCGAGTGGGCGGGCTTCTTCGGCGGCCGCCGCCTCGTCCCGATCCTCTCCGCCTTCGCGGGTCTCGTCATCGGCATCGTCTTCGGCCTGATCTGGCCGGTCCTCGGCACGGGTCTGCACAGCTTCGGTGAGTGGCTGGTCGGCTCCGGCGCGGTCGGCGCGGGCATCTTCGGTGTCGCCAACCGTGCGCTGATCCCGGTCGGCATGCACCACCTGCTGAACTCCTTCCCGTGGTTCCAGGCCGGCGAGTACCAGGGCAAGAGCGGCGACATCTCCCGCTTCCTGGCCGGCGACCCGACCGCCGGACAGTTCATGACCGGCTTCTTCCCGATCATGATGTTCGCCCTTCCGGCGGCCTGCCTCGCGATCGTGCACTGCGCCCGCCCCGAGCGCCGCAAGGTCGTCGGCGGCATGATGTTCTCCCTCGCGCTGACCTCCTTCGTCACCGGTGTCACCGAGCCGATCGAGTTCACGTTCATGTTCATCGCCCCGGTGCTGTACGCGATCCACGCGGTGCTGACCGGTGTCTCCATGGCCCTGACGTGGGGTCTGGGCATGAAGGACGGCTTCGGCTTCTCCGCCGGTGCCATCGACTACCTGCTGAACCTGGGCAAGGCCACCAACCCGCTGGGCCTGGCGGTCGTGGGCCTGTGCTTCGCGGCGGTGTACTACGTGGTCTTCCGCTTCGCGATCACGAAGTTCAACCTCCCGACGCCGGGCCGCGAGTCCGACGAGGAGCTCGCCGAGCTGGCGAAGGCCGAGGCCAAGTAGGAACACCCGCGTACGGCGAAGCCCCCGCACTCCTCTTCCGGGAGGGCGGGGGCTTCCTCGTACGCGGGGGCGGAGGGCGGAGCCGCGGGGCCTCGCTCAGATCTCGTAGACGGCGCCCGCGTACGCCAGGTCCACCGGGCCGTCGAAGACCGCGCGGGCGTCGGCCAGGTTCTGGCGGGCGTCGGTCCACGGCGGGACGTGCGTGAGGACCAGCCGGCCGACCCGGCCGCCGTGCGCGACCTGCCCGGCCTCCCGCCCGTTGAGGTGGAGGTCGGGGACGTCCTCCTTGCCGTGCGTGAAGGAGGCCTCGCACAGGAACAGGTCCGTGCCCTCGGCCAGCATCCCCAGTTCGGGGCAGACCCCGGTGTCGCCGGAGTACGTGAGGGAGCGGCCGCCGTGTTCGACGCGGATGCCGTAGGCCTCGACGGGGTGGCAGACCCGCTCGGTGCGGACCGTGAACGGGCCGATCCGGAAGCTGCCGGACTTCAGGGTCCGGAAGTCGAAGACCTCGCTCATGGAGCGCTCGTCGGGGACGTCCTCGTACGCGGTCGTCAGGCGCTTCTCGGTGCCTTCGGGCCCGTAGACGGGAATCGTGCCGCAGCGGCCGCCCTCGTGGCGGTAGAAGCGGGCGACGAAGTACGCGCACATGTCGATGCAGTGGTCCGCGTGCAGATGGCTCAGGAAGATCGCGTCGAGGTCGTAGAGACCGATGTGTCGCTGCAGCTCGCCCAGGGCGCCGTTGCCCATGTCGAGGAGCAGCCGGAAGCCGTCGGCCTCGACGAGGTAGCTCGAACAGGCCGATTCCGCGGACGGGAACGACCCCGAGCAGCCGACGACGGTGAGCTTCATGGAGCGAGAACCTCCGGGGACGGTCCGTGGACGGAATGCGGGCCGTGCGTGGGTCGAGCGTAAGGCGCGAAACGTCCGGTCGCTCCTCCGCGGCAGGCCGTTGTGGGGGGAATCACCTGTGCTGTCACCCGGGGGAGCGACGGTGGGCACGGGCGTGCCGGTGCGCCGCCGGTGCATTGCCGCGCCGGGGGGTGGGGGCGCGACTACCTTCGGAATATGGACACGTCCTGGTGGCCCGCGGCGGCCGCGGTGGTGGCCGTGGCGCTGGTGGTGCTGGTCGCGGGGCGGCGGCCGGGGCGCGCCGCCCGGGCCGCGCCGCCGCACGGGCCGGGCGCGGCTCCGCAGCCGCGGGCCGGTGAGCTGTGGGCCCTCGCGGACGGGCGGCTGTGCCTGGTGCTGGCGGTGTCTTCCGTACGGGTCCACCGGGCGCGGGTCGCGTGGATCACCGGGAAGTACGACGACCGGCGGGCCGGGGTGATCCCGCTGCCGCCGGGGACGGTGGGGGCGCAGGGCCGGGCGGGCTTCCTGGAGGCGGACCGGCCCGAGGAGGTGTCGGTGTGGGAGTTCGCCGGCCGGCTCGGGGTGCTGGATCCCGCGGTCTGGGACGAGGTCAAGGGACTGGGAGGCGGCGGCCGGTGATTCGGGTGCGGCGCGTTTACGATCCGCCGGAGCCGGCGGCGGACGGCGTACGGGTGCTGGTGGACCGGCTGTGGCCGCGGGGCCTGGCGAAGGCGGCGGCCGCGGTGGACGAGTGGCCGAAGGCGGTGACCCCGTCCGGGGAACTGCGGAAGTGGTTCCACGGGGGCGGGGGCTCGGCACGGGAGTTCCGGGCCCGGTACGAGGCGGAGCTGGCGCAGCCGGGCGCCGCGGCCGAGCTGGAGCGGCTGCGCGGCCTGGCCGGAGCGGGGCCGCTCACGCTCCTGACCGCGGTGAAGGACCCGGCGTCGAGCCACGCCGCCGTGCTCGCGGAGCTGCTGGGCGGCTGAGCCGCGGGGCCGCGGCTACGCCCAGAGCTGGCCCTGGAGGGTTTCGATGGCCTCTTCCGTCGTCTTCGCCGTGTAGACGCCCGTCGAGAGGTACTTCCAGCCGCCGTCGGCCACGACGAAGACGATGTCCGCGCTCTCGCCCGCCGCGACCGCCTTGCGGCCCACGCCGATCGCCGCGTGCAGGGCGGCGCCGGTGGAGACTCCCGCGAAGATGCCCTCCTGCTGGAGGAGTTCGCGGGTGCGCGTCACCGCGTCCGCCGAGCCCACCGAGAAGCGGGTCGTCAGGACCGAGGCGTCGTACAGCTCCGGGACGAAGCCCTCGTCGAGGTTGCGCAGGCCGTAGACCAGGTCGTCGTAGCGGGGCTCCGCCGCGACGATCCGTACGCCCGGCACGTGCTCGCGCAGGTAGCGGCCCGCGCCCATCAGGGTGCCGGTCGTGCCCAGGCCCGCCACGAAGTGGGTGATCGTCGGGAGGTCCCGCAGGATCTCGGGGCCCGTCGTGGCGTAGTGCGCGCCCGCGTTGTCGGGGTTCCCGTACTGGTAGAGCATCACCCAGTCGGGGTGCTCGGCCGCCAGCTCCTTGGCCACCCGGACGGCGGTGTTCGATCCGCCCGCCGCCGGCGACGAGATGATCTCGGCTCCCCACATGGCCAGCAGGTCACGCCGCTCCTGCGAGGTGTTCTCCGGCATGACGCACACGATCCGGTAGCCCTTGAGCTTGGCCGCCATCGCCAGCGAGATGCCGGTGTTGCCGGACGTGGGCTCCAGGATCGTGCAGCCGGGGGTCAGCCGGCCGTCCTTCTCGGCCTGCTCGACCATGTGGAGCGCGGGGCGGTCCTTGATCGAGCCGGTCGGGTTCCGGTCCTCCAGCTTGGCCCAGATGCGGACGTCGTCCGAGGGCGACAGCCGGGGCAGCCGAACGAGCGGCGTGTTGCCGACCGCGGCCAGCGGGGAGTCGTAGCGCATCAGACGGAGCCGCCGGCGACCGCCGGGAGGATGGTGACGCTGTCGCCGTCCTTGAGGGCGGTGGAGATGCCGTCCAGGAAGCGGACGTCCTCGTCGTTGAGGTAGACGTTCACGAAGCGGCGCAGCTTGCCGCCGTCAGCGCCCTCGACGATTCGCTCTCGAATGCCCTTGTGGCGCGTCTCCAGGTCCGCGAAGAGCTCGGACAGCGTGGCGCCCTCACCGCTGACGGCCTTCTCGCCGTCGGTGTAGGTGCGGAGGATGGTGGGGATGCGGACCTCGATGGCCATGGCTGGCTCCAGTGGTGAAGTAAAGGCGTAAGGGGCGTGAAGGGCGCGCGGCGCGAAGGCCCCCGCGCGAGGGGCTGTGGTGCTCAGGCGGCAGGACAGATGCTGCTGGCGAGGCGGCACAGGTCGACGTGCAGCCGCGCCACGAGCAGCAGCCTGCCGGGCGTCTCGATGCTCACGTCGTGGGGAACCATGCGGTCATGTTAACGATTCCCGGTCCCCCGTTTGGAGTGTGATCCCGCATCGTGGACGCAAACCGCTCACATCGTGGTCAGTAGCCCGTTACGACCTGCACTTCTTCCTCCGTGATGACGCCTTCGACGATCCGGTACGAGCGGAACTGGAACTCCCCGAGGCCGTCGGTGTCGGCCGTGGAGACCAGGACGTAGTGCGCGCCGGGCTCGTTCGCGTACGTGACGTCCGTACGGGAGGGGTAGGCCTCGGTCGCGGTGTGCGAGTGGTAGACGATCACGGGCTCCTCGTCCCGGTCGTCGAGCTCGCGGTAGAGCTTCAGCAGGTCCTTCGAGTCGAACTCGTAGAACGTGGGCGAGCGGGCCGCGTTGAGCATCGGGACGAACCGCTCGGGGCGGTCGGTGCCGGCCGGTCCGGCCACGACGCCGCAGGCCTCGTCGGGGTGGTCCTTGCGGGCGTGCTCGACGATCTGGTCGTACAGCGCCTGGGTGAGGGTCAGCATGGTCGACAGGATAAGCAGACGGGCCCTCCCGTACCGAGGTGTGGTACAGGAGGGCCCGGATGCTGGACAGGACCGGTCAGGCGACCGGCTCGGCAGCCTTGTCGGACCCGCCGGCCTTGTTGAAGGCGGCTCCGGCCGGGTTGCGCTTCTTGAGCACCAGGTACGAGACACCCAGGATCAGACCCCACAGCGGCGCGCAGTACAGCGAGACGCGGGAGTCCTTGTCGATGCCCATCATCACGATGACCATGCCGATGAACAGCAGGGCGAACCAGCTGCTCCAGGGGGCGCCGGGGGCCCGGAAGGGGGACTGCGGCAGCTCGCCGCGGTCGGCCTTGGCGCGGTAGCGGATCTGGCAGACCAGGATCATGATCCAGGCCCACATGCCGGAGATGGTGGCGAAGGAGACGACGTAGTCGAAGGCCTTGCCCGGGGCGACGTAGTTGATCCAGACGCCCACCAGCATCAGCGCGGCGGAGAAGGTGGTGCCCACGAGCGGGGTGCCGCTCTTGGTGAGCTTGGTGAAGAACTTCGGGCCCTGGCCGTTGAGCGCGAGGTCGCGCAGCATGCGGCCGGTGGAGTACATGCCCGAGTTGCAGGAGGACAGGGCGGCGGTCAGCACGACGAAGTTGACGATCGCGGCGCCGACGCCGAGGCCCATCTTCTCGAAGGCCAGCACGAACGGGCTCTCGCCCGCCTTGAAGTTGGACCACGGGATGACCGACATGATCATGATGAGGGCGCCGACGTAGAAGACGGCGATGCGCCACGGCACGGTGTTGATGGCCTTGGGCAGGGTCTTCTCGGGGTCCTTGGACTCGCCGGCGGTGACGCCGACCAGCTCGACCGCCAGGAAGGCGAACATGACGATCTGGAGCGTCATCAGCGTCTCGCCGATGCCGTTCGGGAAGAATCCGCGGTCGCTCCAGAGGTTGGAGACGGAGGCGGTCGCGGCGGCGTCGGAGAAGCCGATGGTGAGGATGCCGGCGCAGATCAGGATCATGCCGACGATGGCGGTGACCTTGACCATGGAGAACCAGAACTCCAGCTCGCCGAAGAGCTTCACGGAGATCAGGTTGGCGGCGTAGAGGATGACCGTGAAGATCAGCGCGTAGGCCCACTGCGGGAAGCTGTCGTGGGTCCAGTACGACATGTACTTGGCCGCCGCGGTCACCTCGGTGATGCCGGTGACCACCCAGAAGAGCCAGTACGTCCAGCCGGTCGCGTATCCCCAGAAGGGGCCGAGGAACTCCCGGGCGTAGTCCGAGAAGGAGCCCGAGACCGGGCGGTACATCAGCAGCTCGCCGAGGGCGCGCATGATGAAGAAGATGACCAGGCCCGCGATGGCGTAGGCCAGGATCAGGCTGGGACCGGCCTTCGAGATCGCCTTGCCGGCGCCCAGGAAGAGGCCGGTGCCGATGGCTCCGCCGATCGCGATCATCTGGATCTGGCGGGCTCCGAGTGCGCGGTGGTAACCCTCGCCACCCTCGGCCGCGGCGCCCTCGCCGGGCGTCTTGTCGTGCTGCTCGACCTGCACAGAGGTCATGTCTTGGTGCGCCTTTCTCCACGCCGACCCGCGCCTTCGAAGGCAGCGGATCGGGTCCTCGATCCCCCCGGATACGGATGGAGTTGCACCCGGCGGTCAGCCGGTTCCAGCGGGCCGGGGACATGGGTGGCGCCCCGCGGCGGTCGTGAAGATTTATCACGGGCTTACGGGTGGCCGGAGCACGGAAAAGTGACCTGTGGCACAAGAAATTCGGGACACAGGACCCGAAACGCATCAGATCACCGCATCGCGGTGATCTGATCGTTATCCGGATTTGAGCGTCCGCTGAGCGAACGGTGTGCGCGTCGCCGGAGTTTCTCAGAGCGTTTCGATGAGCGTCTCCTGGAGGCCGCCGAGCCACAGGTACGCCATCACCATCGGCTTGCGCGGATCGTCGTCCGGCAACCGGAAGAGCATGGCGCTCTCGTCGTCCTCGGTGATGTCGAGCCGCGCGGCGATCGTCAGGCGCAGGTCGTTGAGCGCACCCAGCCAGCGCAGGGGAAGCTCTCCGGTGAGCTCCAGCACCGCCGCGTCGTCCCCGCCGGGCGTGAGCCCGTCCAGGCTCCGTACGACGGCCAGGGCGTCCTCCCGCTTGCGGCTGCGCAGGTCGTTCTCGGTGAACCGGCGGAACTCCGCCGACCGGGCGGCCAGCTCGGCCGGGTCCACCGTGCGGTCCTCGGGGCCGGGGCCGCCGTACGCGTCGGGGAACAGCCGCATCAGCGCGGGGTCGGACGGCCGCTCGACGGGCTTTTGGCCGCTCTCCGCGAACAGCGCGGCCAGCGGGTCGGCGCCCTCGTCGGGCTCGGGCGCGCCCGGACCGATGAGCTCCAGCAGTTGCACGGCCAGCGAGCGCAGGATGGAGACCTCGACCTCGTCCAGCGCGATGGCGGCGCCGCCGCCCTTCAGGGCTTCGAACATTCCGGCGGAGCGCCCCATCAGATGCGGTCCTGGGAGAGGGTCGCCCACAGGCCGTAGCCGTGCATGGCCTGCACGTCGCGCTCCATTTCCTCACGGGTGCCGCTGGAGACGATCGCCCGCCCCTTGTGGTGGACGTCGAGCATCAGCTTGTGCGCCTTGTCCTTCGAGTAGCCGAAGTACGCCTGGAACACGTACGTCACGTAGCTCATGAGGTTGACCGGGTCGTTGTGCACCAGGGTCACCCAGGGAACGTCGGGTTCGGGGACCGCGAAGGTCTCTTCGGCCGACTCGGTGCGTTCGATCTCAATGGGAGCAACACTCACTTGTCCCATGCTGCCACTGCGACCGGCCCGTCGCACAAACGGGTCCCGAGATCTCGTCACTTTGACGAAATGTGCGCTAGCATCCGTGACATGAACCCTGCGGACCTGGGCCTGCCGGTGGACGTGCCGTCGACAGCGCTCTTCACGGATCATTACGAGCTCACGATGCTGCAGGCCGCCCTGGCGAACGGCACCGCCGACCGCCGGTCGGTCTTCGAGGTCTTCACCCGGCGGCTGCCCGAGGGGCGCCGCTACGGCGTGGTGGGGGGCACCGGGCGCGTCCTGGACGCGGTGGAGAACTTCCGCTTCGACGCCGCCGTGCTGGAGTTCCTGCGCGAGCGGGCCGTCGTCGACATGCGGACCCTGGACTGGCTGTCCTCGTACCGCTTCTCGGGCGACATCTGGGGCTACCCGGAGGGCGAGGTCTACTTCCCCGGCTCCCCGGTCCTGCGCGTCGAGGGCAGCTTCGCCGAGTGCGTGCTGCTGGAGACCGTGATCCTGTCGATCCTGAACCACGACTCGGCGATCGCGGCCGCCGCCTCCCGGATGGCCTCGGCGGCCGGCGGGCGGCCCCTGATCGAGATGGGCGCGCGGCGCACGCACGAGCTGGCCGCGGTGGCCGCCTCGCGGGCCGCGTACGTCGGCGGCTTCACCTCCACCTCGGACCTGGCGGCCGGCTTCCGGTACGGGATCCCGACGGTCGGGACCTCGGCGCACGCCTTCACGCTGGTGCACGACACCGAGCGGGACGCCTTCCAGGCCCAGGTGGCCTCGCTGGGCAGCGGGACCACCCTGCTGGTGGACACGTACGACGTCGCCGAGGCCGTACGGACGGCCGTCGAGGTCGCCGGCCCGGGGCTGGGAGCGGTCCGGATCGACTCCGGCGACCTGCTGCTGGTCGCGCACCGGGTGCGCCAGCAGCTCGACGAGCTGGGGGCGACGGCGACGAAGATCGTGGTCACCTCGGACCTGGACGAGTACGCGATCGCCTCGCTGGCGGCTGCTCCGGTGGACGCGTACGGCGTCGGCACGCAGCTGGTGACGGGCAGCGGCCACCCGACGTGCTCGATGGTCTACAAGCTGGTGGCGCGGGCCGCCTCGGCGGATCCGAAGGCCCCGCTGGTGGCGGTGGCGAAGAAGTCCTCGGGCGGCAAGACCTCGATCGGCGGCCGCAAGTGGGCGGCGCGGCGCAAGGACGCCGACGGGGTCGCGGAAGCCGAGGTGGTCGGCACCGGCGCGGTCCCGGCGGCGCTCGCGGACGAGCAGCTCCCCGTCCAGCTGGTGAAGGCGGGAGAGGTGGTGGCGCGGGAGTCCCTGGAGGCCGCGCGCGACCGCCACCGCGAGGCCCTCGCGAGCCTGCCGCTCTCCGCGACGCAGCTCTCGCGCGGCGAGGCCGTGATCCCGACCGAGTACGCGTAACCCCGCGCCGGGCCCCGCGTGCGGAGGGGGGCCGGGGGCCCAGGCCGCAGCGGGGGCCGGGGGCCTGGGTGCCGCCCCCGGTTTCGGGCAGGGGCGGGACGGGGGAAGAGCCCGCGCAGCGGCAACCACGACAACCGAAGGACACGCGACATGCACCGCGCACTGATCGTCGTCGACGTACAGAACGACTTCTGCGAGGGCGGCAGCCTCGCGGTCACCGGCGGGGCCGACGTCGCCGCCGCGATCACCGAGCTGGTCGGCCAGGCCACGGCCGGCTACCGGCACGTGGTCGCCACCCGCGACCACCACGTCGACCCCGGGTCGCACTTCGCGCACCCCCCGGCCGAACCGGACTACGAGAACTCCTGGCCGGTGCACTGCGTCGCCGGCACCGAGGGCGTCGGCTTCCACCCGAACTTCGCCCCGGCCGTCGCCTCGGGAGCGGTGGCCGCCGTCTTCGACAAGGGCGCGTACGAGGCCGCGTACAGCGGTTTCGAGGGCGCCGACGAGAACGGCGTCCGGCTCGCGCAGTGGCTGCGCGACCGCGAGGTCACCGAGGTCGACGTCGTCGGGATCGCCACCGACCACTGCGTACGGGCCACGGCCCTCGACGCCGCGCGCGAGGGCTTCGCGACGCGCGTGCTGCTGGACCTCACGGCCGCCGTGGCCCCCCACACGACCTCCCGGGCGGTGGAGGAGCTGCGCGCGGCCGGCGTGAAGCTGGTCGGCGAGAGCCCCCGCCAGACGCCGTAGGGGCGGTAGGGGCCGCTGAAGGGGGCCGAAGGGGCCGACGGGGCCGCGTCGCGAGCCCCTAGCGGCCCAGGAGGGCGCGGATCGGGTGCCAGAGCTCCTGCGCCCGGTCCGGGGCGCCGCGCCACAGCAGGCCGTCCGGGTGGTGCAGGACGGCCGTGACCTCGTCGGGGGTCGGCGGCTGTGCGTTGCCGCGCAGGTACACCGCTCGCATGCCGAGGTTCCGCAGCCTGGTCAGGGCGCGGGCCCGGTTCGCGGCGTGCACCAGGACGCGGACGTTCCCGCCCTCGCCGCAGGGCCGCGGCAGCGTGAGCGCGACCACCACGCTGCCGCCTGGCAATCTGACGAAACCTCCACCGGGCATGATCTTCAGCTCCCCCGTCAATAAGAAAAACTCGCACCCGCATCTAAACGCGATCGGCCGCCGCCCGCTAGGGGGCGACGGCCGATCATGCTTTGACCTGCGGGTTTGCCGAGTTACTTGACGGCGGGCCCGACCTCGATCGTCATCTGGAGACCGTCGTAGGTCTCCTTCGCGATCTTGATCTTGGTGTTGGTGTCAGCGACCTTCACCGAACCGGTCGGGTTCTCGTCGTAGTAGTACTTGCCCTTGTGGTCGTCGAAGACCAGGTTCGCGGGCTTCGGCTTCAGGAACAGCGACTCACCGTTCTTGTGCAGGGTGAACGCGTCCGTCGAGTACGCGCTGAAGGTCGCGTCGTACGGCTGGATCTTGTTGCGCAGCAGGGTGCCGTCCGACCACTTCATCGGCTTGGCGTTGGCGTCGATCGGGAGGATCAGACCCGAGCCCGGGTGCTGGCTGGTGTTGTTGTCCTTCTGGGACTTGTCCCAGAGCCAGATCAGCAGGCCGTCCTGGTACGGGTAGTGCTCGACCCAGCCCGGCTTCGAGTTGGCCCAGCCGAAGTTGTACGGGCCCACCTTGAGGGTGGAGTCGTACGAGACGTAGCGGCGGTTCTCCGCGATGTAGTACTGCGGGTACTCCTTGGTGAACCCGGAGCCCTGGCGGGAGAAGCCCTTGGCGGTCCAGCCGTTGTCGCCGTTCTCGGCGCCGTCGGTGAACAGGGTCTGGCCGTCCGCGGTGATCGCGAGGGCGTCGGCGGTGAAGCCCTTGCCGCCCGCGCCGCCGTCCGTCTGGTAGCGGAAGCGGAGGTCGATCTTCTTGCCGGCGTAGGCGTCGAGCGGGAACTTCAGGTCCTGCCAGCCGCCCGAGACGTCGGTCAGACCGGCGTTGCCCGCGGCGTCGGCCGGGATGGCCTTGCCGCCCGCGGTGCCGTTCAGGACGGTCCAGGTGGCGCCGCCGTCGGTGGACACCTCGGTGTAGAGGTAGTCGTAGTCCTTCTCGATGTCCCACCAGCCCTTGAGGCCCAGTGCGGCGGAGGACTTGCCGGTCAGGTCGACCGTGCGGGTGAGGGTGTTCTTGAGGTCGTCACCCATGTTGCTCCACCACTGCGAGGAGCCCTCGGCGGGAGCGACGATGTCGGTCTTGACCTGCTTCTTCGGCAGCTCGACGACCAGCGCCTGCTTGTCCTTGGTGTTGTACTCCGACACACCCAGCTTGTGGGTGGACTTCGTCGCGGCCTTGGCCGTGTCGTAGTTCAGCCAGCCCAGCTGCAGCTTGTCCCAGGCGGTCATGTCGCCCGGCATGTCGCCTATGGAGTCCTTGCCCTCGCCGAGCCAGGAGCCGGCGGACATCAGGGACCAGAAACCGACCGAGTTCTCGCCGCCACCGGAGGTGTCGTAGAGGTCCGGCAGACCGAGGTCGTGGCCGTACTCGTGCGCGAAGACGCCGAGGCCGCCGTTCTCCGGCTGCATCGTGTAGTCGCCGACCCAGATGCCGGTGTCGCCGATCTGGGTGCCGCCGGCCTTGTTGTTGGCCGGGCCGGTCTTGCCCGCGTCGGTGCCGTAGGCGTACCAGCGGTGCGCCCACAGGGCGTTGGTGCCCTGCACGCCGCCGCCGGCCGACTCGTCCTCGCCCGCGTGGACGATCTGGAAGTGGTCGATGTAGCCGTCGGGCTCGTTGAAGTTGCCGTCGCCGTCGTAGTCGTTGCGGTCCCACTGGTCGTACTGCGCCAGCGTGGCCTTGATCTCGGCGTCGGTCTTGCCGGCCTTCTTCTGGGCGTCGACCCAGGCGTTGACGCCGTCGCGGACGGTGTCCCACACGTTGGCGCAGTTGGTCTGGCCGCAGTAGTTGGAGCCGTAACGGGCCTCGTTGTTCGGGATCTTGACCCAGTCGGCGACCTGGCCGTCGACCGAGTAGCGACCCGAGGAGGTCTTCTCGTAGTAGGTCTTCAGCGAGTCCTTGCCCTGGCCGGTACCGAAGTACAGGTCCTGGAAGTAGTCGCGGCTGAAGTCCTTGCGCCAGGCCGTGCTGTTGTTTTCCTTGCGGTCCGGCTGCGCGATGGTGTTGTGCAGCGGACCGGGGGTGCCGCCGTACTTCGGGACCGGCGGCTTGGGGCCGTTGGGGCCGTCCGGGTCGAACATGGTCGTGTTGTCGACCTGGTCGCCGAACTCGACGAGGATCGTGAAGATCTTGTCGGTCTTCTCGCGGCCGAGCTCGACGTACTTGCTGTCGTCGAGCTTGACGACCTTGGAGGCGCCTCGCTGCTCCACGGTCTTCTTGCCGGACAGCACCTGGTCCAGGGCGGCTTCGCGGGCCTGCGCCTGCTGGTCGCTGAACGGGCCCTTCAGGTTGTGCTGGACCGCCTCCTTCGCGGGGGAGGTCGGGTCCTGGCGTTCCGCGGCGGGCGCGGTCGACGGCGCCTCGGAAGCCTGGGCCGTGACGAGGAAGGCGCCGGAAGCCGCGGTGGCGGCCAGTGTCACGCCGACGGCTGCGGCGCGCAGCGCTCGTCTGCTAGCGGAATTGCTGGTCACTTGATGTCGTTCCCCTCCCGCGGCCGCGACACAGGTCGGAACATCTCCGTTGGAGTGGGGGGTTCCGCGCGGCGCGCGTCTCAAGTGACGACATTTGACCGGAGAGTCGAGGGAAAAGACAGACCTTGACTTGTTCCTTACAACTGCACTATGCGGTCAGGTAGTTCCGGTATGCGGACGTTCCTCTGCCATATGGGACGAAGGCCGCGTCCTGCACCCCGGCGTGTGACGCGCAATGATCCCGTACGCCCCCCGTGCGCCGGGCACCGTGGGTTAGGTCACGCTTACTGGCGGTTCCGCCCGGGAATTCCCCGACGTAGAGTCCCTTGACGCGCGACCTAGTTGAGCCGACTCCCCCTCCCCGCCTCGAGGACGGATACCGCCATGCCGCGTCCGACTGCCGCCCAGTTGTTCTACGGGTCCGCCACCGTCGTCGTGTCCACCATCGCCATGCTGCTGCTCTCACAGACGAGCACGGGGCGCGGGATCGCCGTCATCGCCACCGCCGCCCTGGCCCTCGGACTGCTCGTCGCGCTCACCGCGGCCAGCCCCCGCCGGCGCGGCCGCCATGCGGCCCCGGCCGGGACGGTCCGGGCCAATGCCCGCACCCCCCGTGTTTCCCCCGGTGTTACCGAAATCACGCCCGCCGGCGCCCCCGCGAACGCTCACGGGACCGCGCCCGGACCGGTGCCCGCGGACGCGGCGGCGGCCGCCCGGGTGCCTGAGCCCCGGACGGCCGCCGTCGAACAGCCCGTCCACCACTGAGCCGTACGCCGCCCCGCCGCAGCGGGACCCGGCCCTGCTCCCGCGGGTGCGCCGCGCCGCTAGGCGGTGACCACCACGGTCTTGCCCACTTTGTCGTGCAGGCCCTGCTTGTACGGCTTGTCCACGAGGATCGAGACGATCAGCACGATCTGCCACAGGCAGGGGCAGCAGATGAGCGCCGGCAGCCAGAGCATCGCGGCCCGGCCGAGCGCGGCGCCCGACTGCGGGACGCTGCCGTCGTTGAGCATCGCCACGCGCAGCCCGAGCGCCTTCTTGCCGAGCGTGCGGCCGTCCTTCCTCGTGAACCACCAGTCGTAGCCCACGAAGAACAGGATCGAGATCAGCGTCATCGCCAGGCCGCTGCCGCTGTACGACTTGGTGAAGACCTCGCTGACGTCCTCGCCCTTGTTCGTCTCGACCGTGTACCTCTTCGTGCCGAAGGCCAGCTGGATGAGGAACAGCGGGATGAGCACGATGACCACGTCGATGATGCGGGCGCCCAGCCGCTTGCCGAAGTCGGCCAGCGGGGGCATCCCGGCGAGCGGATCGGGCATGCCGTAGCCGCCGCTGCCGCCGTACGGGCCTCCCGGGGGCGGAGGCGGGGGCGGAGGCGGGTAGCCGCCCGGCGGAGGCGGGTAGCCGCCGCCTCCCGCGCCCCCGCCGCCGTACGGACCGCCCGGCGGGGTGGGCGGCGGGCCGCCCGGGGGCCGGTCGTACGGCGAACCGCCCGACGGAGGCGTCGGCTCCTGGGGCTTCTTGAGGAACGGGTCGTCCTCGGGCTGCCGGCCCGGCGGCGGCTGATCGGTACTCATGGCCCGAGTCGAACCCGGCTCCGCGCACCCCGCAACGGGACGGCGTCCGTTCGGGGGAAGAGGGCCCCGGCGGCCCGCGGACCGGGGGTCAGCGGGCCACGTACGTGCCCGCCGCCCGGTCGTGCCAGCCCCGGCGGCGGGGGCGGTCCCCGAGGCACCAGAGGCTGCCGGGGAGCCCGAGGAGCACGTACACCAGCCAGCGGCGCAGGGCCGCGCCGAACGTGGGCGGGCGGAGGGTGGCGGCGGACAGGACCCGGACGCCCAGGAGCTTCTTGCCCGGGGTGCGGCCCCAGCGGGCGGTGGGGAGCGCCTCGTAGAAGACCCCGAAGAGGAGTACGGCGGCCAGGACCAGGCCGAGGTATCCGGCGATGGTGGAGTCGAACAGCCAGACGGTGGTGGTCCTGCCGCTGCCCTTGGCGGCGTCGACCTTGGCTTCGAGGTGGGCGGTGGCCGCGGGGAGGAGGGGCCGGGCGGCGGCCGCCGCGACCGCGGCGAACACGAGGGTGTCCAGCAAGCGGGCCGCGGCGCGGCGTACGAGCCCGGCGGGCCGGGTGGCCCGCTCGGCCATCCGCTCGAACACGGCCCGGTCGGTGACACGGGGTACGGCGCGCCCGTCCGCCGGAGCCGTCCGGCCGGGTGCCGATCCGGCGTCGAGGCCCCGGGCTTCGGCGGGGGCACCGGCCCGGCGGGGCCCCGGGGCGGAATCGGACGCGGAGGCAGGCTCGGACGCCGGCGCGGAGGCCGGCTCCGACGCCGATGCG